>NZ_LMRB01000001.1:0-919966 GCF_001424715.1 Microbacterium sp. Leaf436 | reverse complement strand
CACCTCATCAAATGTTCCACCCATGAGCTACCGGCAGACACATTCGGTCTGATCCGGCGCCTGGACACCACACGCTCCAAAGAACCCGTGATGCCAGATGCTCCTTAGAAAGGAGGTGATCCAGCCGCACCTTCCGGTACGGCTACCTTGTTACGACTTAGTCCTAATTACCGATCCCACCTTCGACGGCTCCCTCCACAAGGGTTGGGCCACCGGCTTCAGGTGTTACCGACTTTCATGACTTGACGGGCGGTGTGTACAAGACCCGGGAACGTATTCACCGCAGCGTTGCTGATCTGCGATTACTAGCGACTCCGACTTCATGAGGTCGAGTTGCAGACCTCAATCCGAACTGGGACCGGCTTTTTGGGATTCGCTCCACCTCACGGTATTGCAGCCCTTTGTACCGGCCATTGTAGCATGCGTGAAGCCCAAGACATAAGGGGCATGATGATTTGACGTCATCCCCACCTTCCTCCGAGTTGACCCCGGCAGTATCCCATGAGTTCCCACCATTACGTGCTGGCAACATAGAACGAGGGTTGCGCTCGTTGCGGGACTTAACCCAACATCTCACGACACGAGCTGACGACAACCATGCACCACCTGTTTACGAGTGTCCAAAGAGTTGACCATTTCTGGCCCGTTCTCGTATATGTCAAGCCTTGGTAAGGTTCTTCGCGTTGCATCGAATTAATCCGCATGCTCCGCCGCTTGTGCGGGTCCCCGTCAATTCCTTTGAGTTTTAGCCTTGCGGCCGTACTCCCCAGGCGGGGAACTTAATGCGTTAGCTGCGTCACGGAAACCGTGGAATGGTCCCCACAACTAGTTCCCAACGTTTACGGGGTGGACTACCAGGGTATCTAAGCCTGTTTGCTCCCCACCCTTTCGCTCCTCAGCGTCAGTTACGGCCCAGAGATCTGCCTTCGCCATCGGTGTTCCTCCTGATATCTGCGCATTCCACCGCTACACCAGGAATTCCAATCTCCCCTACCGCACTCTAGTCTGCCCGTACCCACTGCAGACCCGAGGTTGAGCCTCGGGATTTCACAGCAGACGCGACAAACCGCCTACGAGCTCTTTACGCCCAATAATTCCGGATAACGCTTGCGCCCTACGTATTACCGCGGCTGCTGGCACGTAGTTAGCCGGCGCTTTTTCTGCAGGTACCGTCACTTTCGCTTCTTCCCTGCTAAAAGAGGTTTACAACCCGAAGGCCGTCATCCCTCACGCGGCGTTGCTGCATCAGGCTTCCGCCCATTGTGCAATATTCCCCACTGCTGCCTCCCGTAGGAGTCTGGGCCGTGTCTCAGTCCCAGTGTGGCCGGTCACCCTCTCAGGCCGGCTACCCGTCGACGCCTTGGTGAGCCATTACCTCACCAACAAGCTGATAGGCCGCGAGCCCATCCCAGACCGAAAAATCTTTCCAAACACGACCATGCGATCACGTCTCATATCCAGTATTAGACGCCGTTTCCAGCGCTTATCCCAGAGTCCAGGGCAGGTTGCTCACGTGTTACTCACCCGTTCGCCACTGATCCACCAAGCAAGCTTGGCTTCACCGTTCGACTTGCATGTGTTAAGCACGCCGCCAGCGTTCATCCTGAGCCAGGATCAAACTCTCCGTAAAAGAAAAATGCCCACCCAACCGGAATAAGGTCAAGGCAAGCGAGTTCAATCTGACCAAACAGGAAGTCAAAACTGACTATCCAGATGCCAACCCCCAAAAAGAGGATTGGACTTTGATCCAAAGGAATTCTCGCGATCCGAAGACCNAATCTGACCAAACAGGAAGTCAAAACTGACTATCCAGATGCCAACCCCCAAAAAGAGGATTGGACTTTGATCCAAAGGAATTCTCGCGATCCGAAGACCAACGAGGATAAAATTGGCATTTGACAAGTGCACGCTGTTGAGTTCTCAAGGAACGGACGCACCCACAGAAACAATCTCTCGACCTACCCGTGAGGCAATACGCCTAACACCACCGACACAACCACAACACCACGCCCGAAGACGAACAGTGAAGGATGTACACGCCGAGTGGCAGGATCCCAACCMTAGACCAGAGAACCGAAACTCTCAAGACCACAGATCAGGAAGTGGTTCGCTACATGAGGGGCTGCGGGGCCTTTCGGCCGCTCCGCTCTCCCCTGTGGGGCGAACAAGTAAAAGATTACGNCAAGACCACAGATCAGGAAGTGGTTCGCTACATGAGGGGCTGCGGGGCCTTTCGGCCGCTCCGCTCTCCCCTGTGGGGCGAACAAGTAAAAGATTACGTGCGACACCCCGACTCAGCCAATCCAGCCACATCCCGGGCGTGTCGCACCCCCACACCCCCGGAAACACGCGGGTGTGGGCCGATCAGACGAAGCGGTCGACGCCGCCCCACCCGCCGACCCACGCCTCGAGGTGGGGCTCGTCCCTCGTCGGATGCACTCCGTCAGCGACCCGGGTGTCTCGGCGGAAGGCCGCCGACGCTCCCCATCGGTGGGTGCGCCGACGCGACCGACGCGACTCCGCGAGTCCGAATCGCACGCCCTCCGCGGTGACCAGGTCGAGCGAGCCGATCTCCCCGTGATCGAGCGATGCCACCGCGTCGATGAGGGTGGTGGCATCCAGGATCACCACCGCCCGGGTCAGGTGCAGGGTGATCCGCGCGTCGGGGGTGGAGGCGTCGCCGGAGAAGAGCACGCGGGGATCGGCCGTCCATGCGTACTCGCGCAGGGAAGAATCCACCGCCACGGACGCCTGCGGGAACGACGCGAGGAAGGAATCGACGCAGAGGAAGGCCGCCGACGGGGTGACCGCATCGGGCAGACGGACGAGGAGGTCGGGTACCGAGGGGAGAAGACCCCTCCCCCGTGACCCTTGCACCGGGATCTTCGCGGCGAGGACCTGCGTCTGACGATTGCCCTCGGCCGCGCGGTCGCGGTCGTCGCGTGCGGCCCAGTCGGGACCGTCGTGCCAGGCCACGGCATCCGGAATGTGTGCGAGCACTCCGCCGGCCTGCCAGGCACGATGCGCCCACTCCCAGTCCTCACCGCCATAGGAGGAGAACGACTCGTCGAATCCCCCGATCTCGTCGAAGAACGCGCGGGAACACGCGACGACCGCGCTGATGACATACCGGTAGGAACGGTCGTCGGCGTGGAGGAGGTTCGCGCTGCGCGCATACGCCTCGACGAGCCACTCGGGTTCGGCCAGCTCCCGCGGCGGGGCGACCTCGGCGATCGGGAGGCCGGCGGGCACCTCGGACAGATCGGCGTGACGACGGCGTCCGACGGTCACCGCGTCGGGGAGCAGAGCCGGGAGGCGCGACATCCGTCGGATGTACTCGGGCTCGGGCGTCGTGTCGGCGTCGAGGAAGCAGAGGACCTCACCCGTGGCGGCGGCGGCCCCCAGGTTGCGTGCGGCCGCGGCACGGAAACCCCGATCGTCCTGGCGGACGAGCCGAACGCCGCGGGGGACGACGGGCGACTCGGGCGAGCCGTCGTCGGCCACGATGATCTCGAGCCGGTCGGCGGGGTGGTCCTGCTGCTGCAGCGCCGCGAGGGTGCGGGCCAACTCCTGCGGCTGCGCGTAATGCGTGACGATCACGCTGACCCGCGGCGGATCCGGCTCGCGATGCGACACCAGGTCCCACCGGTTGCCCGGAACCCACGGCATCCGATCGTTCCATCCGCCGTCGTCCGCGTTCACCACGACACGTCCGACCACCATCGGCGGTAGGCCCGCGCGGCATCGGCGCGGCCGAACGGGACCGGGTCGACGCCGTGCCAGGTGCGGCCGGCATCGGCGCGCGCGGCCGCGACGGCCGAAGCGAGCTGCTCGGGCTCGACGACGTCGAGCGTTCCGGGCCGGAGGGCGGCCATCTCGTCGACGTAGCGGTTGCGCACGGCGACCGGCCGGCGGCCCCACCCGATCCACGAGGCGAGAGACCCCGACGCCGACACGTGACGGTGCGCGATCACCGGGACCGCGACCCGCCGCGCCCGCGCGATCATGTCGGCGTCGTCGAGCCACCCGGTCACCTCGACGGCGACACCGGCGGCGGCCGCGGCGCGGACGAACGCGTCGAGGTCGGCCGCGTGGCCCTCGGACGCGCGCCCGAGCACGCTCAACCGCGTCAGGCCCGAGGCGGCGGTCGCGGCGAGTGCCTCGTCGTGCCCCTTGCCGGGGTAGAAGTAGCCGAGGACGCCGACCGCGCCATCGGAGGGAGCGGGGACCGAGGGCGGAACGCTCGCGACGGGGAGCGGCACAACCGTCACCGGGCCGTCCCACACCCCCTCTTCCCGCAGGAGCTCCCGCTCGTGCGCGCTGTTGACGGCGACGGCGCGCGCCGCCTCGGTCACGGAGCGATAGAACGCCCGACGCCGGGGACGGTTGCGCTCCCCGTCGGAGACCTGCGGCACGTCGTGCAGCGTCGCGGTCAGCGGATGCCGCCGGGCGAGCGCCTCGACGGTGCGCGTCGCCTCCTCGGGCGAGGCCCCCCAGAGTCGGTCGGTGATGTGCGCGTGCACGGGCGTGCCCGGGGGAAGGGATGCCGCCTCGTCGGGCGTGATAACCCGCACCCCGGGGGCGCCGCGCACGACCTCGGCGGCCATCTCGCGCGCGTACACGGCGACGCCGTGCGGCCCCGGGTGGGCGAGAAGCACCGGGAGGGTGGCATCCGGGATCGACGTCGTCATGCGGCCTCCGCCCACGTGCGCAGCAGCGGAGCCAGACGTTCCGCGACGGCGGCGAGCAGCGCGGGGCGCTCGGCGTAGTACGCGAGATGCGCCTCGCGCACGAGGGCGGCCGGCACCGTCTCGCCGTCGACGATCCAATCGGGCCGCGGGGCGGTGTCGAGATCCCACGCGTCGACGACCCAGCTCTCGAGCGGCGCACGGACGGCGGCGAGGATCGGGCGGCCCGGGTCGACCACCCGGCCGGGCGCCGCGAGGGCGGCGACGATGCGCTCCCCCAGGGGGAGGAAGAGCGCGTTCCCGGGATGATTCACCGTGCGGGCGAGGTCGTCGACCACCGGAGCGAAGAGATCGGATGCCGCGACGTCGAGCCCCCGGGCCTCGCGGCGCCGCAGTTCCGCGATCGAGGCGTCGGCGATCGCGCGGACCGTGGCGGCCGGCACGCTCGACGCGACCGGAGCACCCAACGCCTCGGCGACGATCCGGACGTCGTGGTACGCGACGAGCGGCGGATCCTCGGGGAAGTCGGGGAGGCGCAGAACAGCCTGGAACGGGTGCAGTCCGGCGAAGCGCACGGCCGGGACCGTGACGGTGCGGGCTGCGGCGGGAAGAGCGGCGCGCAACTGGGCGGTGCCCAGCGGAAGGCCGCGGTAGTCGTCGCGGATCGGCTGCGCGACCAGGAAGGCGGCATCGGCGAGGAGGGCGTGCAGGCGCCGGGCATCGTCGGCGGTGAGCTCGTGCACCGCGGGGACGCGCACGGCGGGAAGAACCTCGGACGAGATCACCAGCCGCAGTGACTCCGCCTGGCAATTGCCCACCACCAGGCCGAAACCGTCGGCCGGGGCCTTCTCGCCGAAGAACTCGGCGTAGTGGCGACGGCGCGCTATCACCGCGTCGCCGTGGTCCGCAAGGCTTCGCAGTCGCGCCCTCTCACCACCCATGATGTGAAGGTATCCGTCGGTGTCATCGTCGTCCCAACCGCCCCGTTGCATTGCGATGTGCCTGGCGATGCGGTACGCGCACCGTCACGCACGCAAGCACGAGGAGAACACGAGATCGTCGTCACCACCGTCCCCCCGGTCCGGGTCGCGGCCGTCCCCTCGGCCCACCCCTATGTCGCCGCCATCACCGACCGCGACCACGTGACGCTGCTGTCGGACCCGCCGCCGCCGGGAGCCCCCGCCGGCCAATGGTGGCCGCCGCAGGTGCTGCTGCCCTCGTGGCTCGAAGCGCACGCCGACGACTTCGACCTGGTGCACGTGCACTTCGGCATCGAGTCGTACAGCCCGGACGAACTGCGCGCGACGGTCGAGACGCTCCGGCGGATCGGGCGACCCCTCGTCTACACGGTGCACGACCTCGAGAACCCGCAGCTGAGCGAGCAGGACGCGCACCGGGCGTCGCTCGCCGTCCTCGCCGCGGGCGCCGACGCCCTCGTCACCCTCACCGACACGGCCGACGCCGAGGTGCGCGGGATCGTCCACCGACCGACGACGGTGATCGCTCACCCCACGCTGCTCGGCGACGCACCACGCCCCACCGGTCACGTCCACGACGTCGCCCGCATCGGCGTGCACCTGCGCGATCTCCGCCCCAACATCGATGGGGTGGGGACCACCGCGACCCTCGTCCGCGCCGTCGCCGCCCTGCGCGCGGAGGGTGCGCGGATCGAAGCCGTCGTGCGGATGAACGAGCGGGTGCGCGACGCCGAGGCGGCGGCATCCATCGACCTCCTCGTCCGTGACGCCGACGGTGTCAGCGTCGAGCGCGGAGCCCGTCTCGACGACGACGCCCTCGCCGAGTGGCTCGCCGACCTCGACGCGTGCGTGCTGCCGTATCGGCACGGCACCCAGTCGGGCTGGGCGGAGCTCTGCTACGACCTCGCCGTTCCGGTCGTCGGCACCCGCATCGGCCACATCGCCGCCCAGCATCCCGGCGACTTCCACGCCTTCGACGTCGGCGACCCGCTCTCGCTCGCACGCGCGATGGTGGAGGCCACGGCTCCGGCCTGGTCGACGCCGGGATCGACGCCGCGCACGGCCGAGGTGGACCGGCGACGGGCCGAACGTCTCGCGGAACGGAGCGAGGTGCGTGCCGCGCACGTCGCCGTGTACCGCCGCGCACTCGACACGGAGGTGGCCGCATGATCCGCGGCGCACGGTCACTGCGGGTGCTCGTCGTCGCCCCCTCGCGCTACCCCCTGCGTCAGCCGCACGCCGGCGGACTGGAGGCGTGCGTCTGGGACCGCGTGCGCTGGCTGCGCGCGCGCGGGCACGAGGTGACCCTGTGCGCCGCCGAGGGCTCGGACTTCCTCGGTGACACGCCGGAGTTCTCGCTGCCCGCTCCCGCCTGGACGCGGCCGGAGGCGGCATCCGACACCGAGTACCCGGCCGGGTACGCGGCGGCCGTCGACACCGCCTTCGATGCGGCCCGCGACCGCCTCATCGCCGACCGCCACCTGTACGACGTCGTGGACAACCACAGCCTGCATCCCGCGCCCATCCGGTGGAGCCGCGAGGCGGACATCCCGGTCGTCACGACCCTGCACACGCCGCCCCTGGAACACATGCTGGAGGCCGCGGCCGACGTGCGCGACAGCCCGCACCGTTTCATCGCCGTGAGCCAGGCGACCGCGCGCGCGTGGTCGGTCGAGGGGGTCGACGCCTTCGTCTTCCCCAACGGCATCGACACCGACCAGTGGACGCGCGGCGCCGGCGGACCGTCGTGGGTCTGGTCGGGGCGCGTCGTGCCCGAGAAGGCACCGCACCTGGCCATCGAGGCCGCCCGCTCGGCGAACGCCCACATCGTGCTCGCCGGCCGGATCGGCGACGTCGACTACTTCGAGCAGGAAGTCGTGCCCCGGCTCGGCGTGCACGCCCGCTACGTGGGCCCGCTGCATCAGCCCGACCTCTGCCGCCTCGTCGGATCGTCGGCCGTCGCCCTGGTCACGCCCATGTGGGAGGAGCCCTTCGGCCTCGTCATCGCCGAAGCGCTCGCCACCGGCACCCCCGTCGCGGCCTTCGACATCGGCGGGGTCTCCGAGGTGCTCGCGGGCATGCCCGGATCGGCGACGGTCATGCCCGGCGACGTCGTCGCGCTGGGCAAGGCCGCGGCCGAGCTCGCCGCGCAGGGCGCGCGCGAACCCCTCACCCGCGTCTGGACCCGCCGGGCGGCCGTGCGACAGCACTCGCTCACGGAGCGCTACCGCGAAGTGGAGCGGGTGCTCACCCACACCGCCCAGCCCGTCGCCGCGCGCCGCGTGCCGGCGGTGTCGCGGTGATCGGCTGGTACGTCCACCACCACGGCTTCGGCCACATCGCGCGTTTTCTCGCCGTGCACCCGCACCTGCGGACCCCCGTCGTGGCGTTCTCGTCGCTCGCCCGCCCCGCCGGCCTCGCCCCCGAGACCCAGTGGATCGAGCTTCCTCCGGATGCCGATGTGGTCGAGGCCGCCGACGGCACGGTGCTCGACCCGCGCGAGGCGGAACCGACCGCCCGGGGGAAGCTGCACTGGGCGCCCCACGGGCACCCGGGACACCGCGCACGACTGGCCATGATCGCCTCCGCGGCGGTCGACCTCGATCTCGACGTCTTCGTCGTCGACGTCAGCGCGGAGGTCGTGGCCCTCGCGCGACTTTTGGGGCTCCGCACCGTCGCGGTGACCCAACCCGGCGCGCGCACCGACGCGCCCCACGCCCTCGCCTACGCCCTGGCCGATCGCATCGTGGCCCCCTGGGCGCACGGCGCGGTGCCCACCCCCGCCCTCGCCGAGCACGGCGACCGCGTGGTGTGGACCGGGGGCATCTCGCGCTACGACGGACGCACCCCGCCCGAGTCCGCGACCGAGCGGTCAGTGCTGCTGCTCGGCCGTGTGCTCGAGCCGGAGGTCCGCGACGAGGCCACCGCACGTCTTTCCGCTCGCGGCTGGCGGGTCACCGCGATCGGGCACGACGAGGCCTCCCGCGTCGACGACCCCTGGCCGTTGCTGGCCGGCAGCACGGTGGTCGTGAGCGCCGCGGGCCAGAACAGCGTCGCCGACCTCGCGGCATCCGGAGCCCGCGCCGTCGTCATCGCGCAGGACCGCCCCTTCGACGAGCAGCGTGCGACCGCCGACGCCCTCGCCCGCTGGGGCCTCGCGCAGCGGGCGGACGACACAGTTTCGGCCTCCGACCTGGTCGATCTGGTCGAGCGGGCCGCCTCGACCGAACCGGACTGGTCGCGCTGGCAGGTCGCGGGCGCGGCCCACCGCATGGCCGCCGCCCTCGAGGCGGTGCGGCCGTGAGGACGGCGCTCATCACGGTCGCCTCGGCGGCGCGGCGCGAACACCTCGAGCGCCAGCGCCGCGTGATCGCCGAACTCGCCGACGACATCGTGCGCGTCGAGGCGTGGCTGGACGAGACGCCGCCGGACGGTGTCGCGGAGGCGGGGACGCTCACCGTGCTCGTGCCCCCGGGGCCGCACGGACTGCGGGTGGGCGAGGGGCGGAACCGCGCGGCGGACGCGGCGATCGCCGCCGGCGCCGAACTGCTGGTGTTCCTCGACGTGGACTGCCTGCCCGGGCCCGGCCTGCTGCCCGCCTACCGCGCCGCCACCCGCGCGCACCCCGACGCGGTGCTCTGCGGAGCGGTGACCTACCTGTCGAGCGTGCAACGGCCGGAGAACCTCGACGATCTGCCCTTTCTCACCCGCCCGCACCGCGCTCGCCCGGCGCTCGGACCCGGCGAGACGCGGCGGGCCACCGACGGGGAGTACGACCTGTTCTGGTCGCTGTCGTTCGCCGTGAACCCGGCGACGTGGGACCGCATCGGCGGCTTCCACCCCGGGTACGAGGGGTACGGGGCCGAAGACACCGACCTCGCCTGGTCGGCTCGCGCTGCGGGCGTCGAGATGCAGTGGGTCGGCGGGGCGGACGCGTACCACCAGTGGCATCCGGTCTCTTCTCCCCCGTGGCAGCACCTCGACGACATCCTGCGCAACGGGGGCACGTTCTGCGAGCGGTGGGGAGCGTGGCCGATGGGGGGATGGCTCGACGCCTTCGCCGCGGCCGGGGCCATCGAGCGCCGCGGCGACGGCTGGGTGCGCGTGCGCTGAGCCGGGGCGTGACGGCGTTGAGCGTCCGGGACACGCCGCCATCGTGCGGCGCGCTACGGCGTGTCTTGGACACTCAACGGGTATCCGCGGGGCGGGGCGGAGGGCGCGGGAAAGCCCCGGCGCGGACGCCGGGGCTTTCGGGGCGGGTCAGGCGCTGCGGAGCCAGACCGTGGTCTCACCGGGCAGCGTGTCGCCGTCGAGCGCGACGCTGGCGAGCAGCACCTCGCCCGCGGGCAACGCCGCGGGCTCGGTGCCGAAGTTCGTGACCACCGTCCAGCCGTTCGGGCGGGCGAACGCCACCACGTCGTCGCGACCCGTCTCGATCCACTCCATCTGCTCGTCGGTCTGCAGCTCGTGCCGCAGGTCGAGCGCGCGGCGGTAGAGCGACAGCGTCGAGGCCGGGTCGCCGTCCTGCAGGTCGACCGCGTACGTGCCGAACCACTCCGGCTGCGGAAGGTGGGCGCCCGCCGAACCGAAGCCGAACGCCGGGCCGTGCTCGGTCCAGGGCAGGGGCACGCGGCATCCGTCACGGCCCTGATCGACGCCGGGGCTGCGGAAGAACGTCGGATCCTGACGGTCGGCGTCGGGGATCTCGGCGACCTCGTGCAAGCCCAGCTCCTCGCCCTGGTACAGGTACGCCGAGCCGGGAAGGCCCAGCACGAAGGCCGCGGCGGCGCGGGCGCGGCGCTCCCCGCGGCGCGAGTCGAGAGCCGGGGACTGCCCGCCGGAGAGCAACCACTCGTTGCCGTGCTTGAGGGTCGGACGCCCGTCGGCGGCGCGCTCGGCGTCGGGGAGTCCGTACCGCGTGGCGTGGCGGACGACGTCGTGGTTCGACAGCACCCACGTGGTCGATGAGCCCGACTCCGCGGCCAGCGCGAGGTTGTCGGCGACGATGCGCCGGAACTGCGCGGGGTCGAAGTCGGCCTCGAGAAGGTCGAAGTTGAACGCCTGGCCGAGGCTGTCGGCGCTGGCGTACAGCGGCACGCGCGAGGGGTGCACCCATGCCTCGGCGACGGCGGTGCGCGGCGGGTCGTAGGAGTTGAAGACCGCGCGCCACTCGGCGTAGACCTCGTGCACGTCGTCGCGGTCGATCATCGGGTGGGTGCCGTCGTGCGGCAGGGCCTCGAGCTCGGCGCGCGAGCGCAGGGGCTCGCTGAGGTCCTTCGTGAGCATGTGCGCCACATCGATGCGGAACCCGTCGACCCCGCGGTCGCTCCAGAAGCGCAGCGTCGTGACGAAGTCGGCGCGCACCTCGGGGTTCGCCCAGTTCAGGTCGGGCTGCGAGACGTCGAAGTTGTGCAGGTACCACTGCCCGTCGGCGACCCGCTCCCACGCCGACCCGCCGAAGAGCGACACCCAGTCGGTGGGCGGCTCGGCGCCGTCGACGCCCGACCCCTCGCGGAAGACGTAACGCTCGCGCGCCGCCGAGCCCCGGCCCGCCGCCAGCGCCTCCTGGAACCAGACGTGCTTGTCGGAGGTGTGGTTGGGGACGATGTCGACGACCACCCGGATGCCGTGGGCGTGCAGCTGCGCGATGAGCTCGTCCATGTCGGCCAGGGTGCCCAGTCGCGGGTCGACGTCGCGGTAGTCGGCGACGTCGTACCCGCCGTCGGCGAGATCGGAGGGGTAGAAGGGGCTCAGCCAGACGGCATCCACCCCCAGCTCGGCGAGGTACGGCACGCGCGAGGTGATGCCGCGGATGTCGCCGAGGCCGTCGCCGTCGCTGTCGGCGAAGCTGCGGGGGTACACCTGGTACACCACCGCCTGACGCCACCAGTCGGGGGCGTCGGACAGCTCGCGGGTACGGGCGGAGGGGGATGCGGTCGTCACGAGGAGGGTTCCTTTCGAGGGGAGGGGAGGGGAGGTGTCAGCCCTTGACGGCGCCCTGGGTCACGCCCGCCATCACCCAGCGCTGGGTGAAGAGATAGGCGACGATCGCGGGGGCCATGGCCATGAGGTAGGACGCGAAGGCGACGTTGTAGTTGTTGCTGAACTGCGTCTGGAAGAGGTTCTGCCGCACCGGAAGGGTCTGCAGCGTCGGGTCGCTGATGATGAGCGAGGGCATCATGAAGTCGTTCCACGCGTAGAGGAAGGCGAAGATGCCGACCGTGGCGCTCATGGGAGCCAGCAGCGGGAAGATGAGCTGCCAGAAGGTCTGCCAGGTCGTCGCGCCATCGATCCGCGCGCTCTCTTCGAGTTCGAGCGGGATGGAACGCAGGAACGCGGTGAACAGCAGCACGCTGAAGCTCAGTTGGAACATCGTGGCGAGGATGATCACGCCGAACGGGTTGTCGAGGCCCACCCGGCCGGTGAGCTGGATCTGCGGCAGGGCGACGACCGGGAACGGGATGAACATCGCCGCGAGCAGGTAGAAGAACGAGTAGCGGAAGAGCTTGCGCTCCCAGTTGCGGGCGATCGCGTACGAGGCGAAGGCCGCGAGGACGATGGTCGCCACCACCGTGCCGGCCGTGACGAGGAGCGAGATCGCGAGGCCCACGGGGAACTTCGTCAGCGTCCACGCCTGCACGAAGCCGTCGAAGCTGATCGGCGAGGGGAACGAGAACGCGTTGCCGTCGACGATCTGCGTGCCGCTCTTCAGCGCCATCGAGACGGTGACGTACAGCGGCAGCAGGACGGTGAGGGAGCAGAGCACCAGGATGGTCGTCGTCGACCAGTTGATGCGCTCCATCCCGACGCGACGGATGCGGCGCTTCTGAGGCTGGTCGGCGGGGACGGCGAGTTCGGCCTGCTCGAACGCGAGCGCCGGCTGGTTGAGAGCGGTCATGAGAGGGTGTTCCTTCCCCGGGTCAGCGAGAGCTGCAGGAGCGAGATGACGATGGCCACGACGAAGAAGAGCGCCGCGTTCGCCATCTGGTACGCGTAGTCCCCGCCGTTGAAGCCGAGGATGATCGACATCGCGACGCTGCGGGTCGCGGTGCCGGGACCGCCGCCGGTGAGGCCGACGATGATGTCGTAGGCGTTGAGGAAGCCTTTGAAGCCCAGGATGATGTTGATGACGACGTACCCCGCCACCAGCGGGAGCGTGATGCGCAGCAGCTGCTGGGTCTTGCTCGCCCCGTCGAGGCCCGCGGCCTCGTAGACGTCGCCGGGCACGGACAGCAGCCCCGCGATGTAGATCAGCAGCGTTCCGGGGATCGCCTGCCACGCGGTGACGATGACGATCGCGACCCACGCGAGGTCGGGGTTCGCGAGGAGCGAGGTCTCGAGCCACGGGATGCCGAGCGAGGCTCCGGCCTCGGGCACCGAGTTGCTGAAGAGGAAGTTGAAGACGTAGGCGATGATGATGCCCGAGATCACCATCGGGATGACGAAGACCGTGCGCAGCGCCTTCTTGAAGCGGATCTGCGAGGTCAGTCCCACGGCCAGCAGGAACGCCGCGATGTTGACGACGATCACCGTCGCGACCGAGAAACCGAAGGTGAACAGGTAGCTCTGCAGGATGGCCGGGTCGCTGAAGATCGCGATGTAGTTCGTCAGCCCGGTGAAGTTCCACTCGCCGAGGCCGATCGAGTCGGTGAAGCTGAAGAAGATCCCGATGATGCCCGGCACCGTGATGGCGAGGGTGAACAGCACGAGGGTCGGCAGCAGGAACAGGTAGTAGATCGGTTCGACGCGGCGGCTGCTGCGCCGAGCGGTCGCCTTCCCGCCCGTCACGATCGTGGTGGTGGTGGTCATCGCGCGTCCTCCTCGACGGCTGCGTCGGTCGTGGACGCGGGCGGCTGGCGGAACGCGAGCCGCGACCAGTCCTCGTCCATGGTGCGCAGGGTGGCCTCGGGCGAGGCGCCGAAGATCATCGCCTGGGCGTAGTTGAAGGTGGGGATGGTCTTGGGCACGAGCACCGAGGCGCCCTGGTAGATGCGGCCCTCGTCGTAGTACGGGATCATCCCGGCGACGCGAGGGTCGCTCGGCGACGGGGCGTCCTTCGTCGGCGCGAAGCCGAGCTGCGACTCGTTGTAGGCCTCGATGATCTCGGGCTGGTACAGGTACTCGAGGAAGTCGCGCGCGGCATCCTGGTGCCGGGAGGCCTCGGGGATGATCGCCGCAAGATCCATGTTGACGCGGACGGCGAGGTCGTCGGGGTCGTCGGTCATCGGCAGCGGGAACGTGCCGACCGCCAGGTCGGGCGCGGTCTTCGCGATCTCGCCGAGTGCCCAGGGGCCCTGCAGGTACATCGCGGCCTCACCCTGGGCGAACGCGAGGTTGCCGTCGCCGTAGGCCCGGCTCTCGGCATCCGGGTTCGTGTAGTCCCGCGCGAGCTCGAGCATGCGATCCATCGGCTCGGTGAAGTCCTTGGCGAACGAGACCTGCGACTCGGGTCCCACCTCGGCGCCCTCCGCGGCGAGGCCGTCGAAGAAGTCGAGGACGTCGAGCGAGCCGCCGACGGAGTAGTCGTACCAGCCCTGCGCCACGGTCCAGTCGTCTTTGAAGGTGCCGTAGAACGGCGTGATGCCGTTGGCTTTCAGGGTGTCGGCGACGGCGAGGAGCTCGTCGTAGGTGGTGGGGACCGACAGTCCCAGCTGCTCGAACATCTGCGTGTTGTAGATGACGGATGCCGCCATCACCGAGTACGGGAGCGCGCTGGTGCGCCCCGCGCAGGAACCGTATTGGTCGAGGAGCGGCTGCAGATCCTCACGCACGGTGCCCGCCGCCTCGGTGCCGCTGAGATCGCTCAGCGCACAGCGCTGCACGAACCGGGCGACCTCGTAGTTGTAGTTGGCCAGCATGATGTCGGGCGGATTGCCGCGCACGAAGCTCGCCGACACGACGTCGACGCCGGAGCTGTCCATCTCGACGCGCACGCGATCCTGCGAGGCGTTGTACTCGGCGACCACGTCGTTCATGAACGACAGCGCCTCGCGCTTGCTGAAGGTGAATCGAATGGTCTCGCGGCCGTCGGAGGAGCAGCCGGCCAGCATCGCCATCCCGAGCACCCCCACCGTCGCCGCGGCGACCCATCGTCGGCCCGCTCTGGTCTTCGTCGACACGTGTTCCTCCTTCGCTGCACTGCGAACATGTTGTCCCGTCGAGTAAATCTACTCGTCAAATCAATGTCGTGCAGGCAGTATTGCAGGAGAACGAAAGGGGGTCAAGAGTGTCGATGGATGCCATCACGACGACGCCGTCGCTGCGTCGCCACAACCTCGATGCGGTCCTGGGCTACGTCTGGGACGCCGACGCCTTCACCGCGAGCGACGTCATTCAGGCCGTGGGCGTGACGCGCTCCACCGCCATCGACGTGCTCGACGAGCTGACCGCCCGCGGCCTGCTCACCGAGATGCCGAACGCCCGAGCGGTGGGCGAGTACTCCAAGGGCCGACCGGCCCGACGCTTCGCCTTCGACCCCGGCGCGGGCCTGGTCGTCGGCGTCGACGCCGGCCGGGGCCACCTCACCGCCACCGTGGCCGACCTGCGCGGACGAGCACTCGCCACCTCGCGGCTGACCGTCGACCCCGAGCTCGATTCGCCCGAGCGACGCCGGCGCGCGGCCGAGGCGACGGTGGACGCCGCCCTCACCCGCGCACGACGCGCGCGCACCGAAATCATCGGCCTGTGCGTCGGAGTGCCCGCCCCCGTCGCCCGCTCGGGGCGCTCGCCCGTGCACCACGACGGCTTCTGGGCGCGCATGAACCCCGACTTCATCGACAGCTTCGCCGCGTGGGCACCCGTGGTGCGCGTCGAGAACGACGCCACCCTGGCCGCCGTCGCCGAGCGCACGCACGGAGCCGCGGTCGGCAGCGACGACTTCGTCGCCCTGCTCGCCGGCGAGCGTTTCGGCGCCGGCATCAGCGTCGACGGACGCCTGCTGCGCGGCGCGCACGGCGGAGCGGGCGAGACCGTGGCGTTCGATCGCGTGGACGGGGTCGGCAGCGCCTGGGGCCTCGCACCGCGGTGCGTCGACGCGGCGCACGAGGCCCTGGCCTCGGGATCCCTCCCCCTCGACAGCGCGCTGCGCGACATCGACCCCGACACCCTCGACGCCAAGACCGTGCTCGACCTCGCCGCCGCCGGCGACGCGGGGGCCCTCGGCGTCGCCCGGGCGGTGGGTCCGGCGCTCGCCGGGGTCGCGGCGGTGTTCGGCAGCCTGTTCGACGTGGAGCGCGTGGTGGTCTCGGGCGCGATCGCCGCCGGAGCCGGACCCATCATCGACGCGGCCATCGGCGCCCTGCCCGCGTCGCTGCACCTGCCGGCCCCGCGCATCGTCGCCTCGACCCTCGGGGCGGACATCGTGTCGATCGGGGCCGTGGCCGCGGCCGTGGAGACGGCCCGCACGCACGCCCTCGACCTCGCCGCCTTCGCCCTGCCCGCCGATCGCGCGCGGGCGTGACGGGGAGACCCTCGGGCGAAGAGAGGGTGACGGGCCGCGGCATCTGAAGCCGCCGCCGACCGCACGACGAGAGGTCGGGCGGCGGCAAGCCCCCTCGCCGGATCCGGCGCTGCGGATAGCGTCGGGACCGTCTCATTCCCGATCGAGAGGAAACCGGATGCCCGCGTGGCCCGAGCACGTCTTCTGGTGGCACGTCTACCCGCTGGGATTCGTCGGCGCTCCCATCCGCGACGACGTCGACCCGGATGCCGAACCCGCACACCGCCTCGACCGCTTCGAGCCGTGGCTCGACCACGTCATCGAGCTGGGACTGAACGGCCTGCTGCTCGGCCCGGTGTTCGCGTCGGAGACGCACGGCTACGACACCGTCGATCACTTCCGCATCGATCCCCGCCTCGGCGACGACGAGGACTTCGACCGTCTCGTGTCGGCGGCGCGGGAGCGCGGCATCCGGATCCTGCTCGACGGCGTCTTCAATCACGTCGGCCGCGGGCACCCGGCGTTCCGCGCCTTCGCCGACGGCGGCGACGACCCGGGGCTGTTCCGCGCTCGTCGCGTCGACGGCCGGGTCGAGGCCGACGTCTTCGAGGGGCACGACGCGCTCGTGGCGCTGGACCACTCCTCGGAGGCCGTGGCCGATCTCGTCGTGGAGGTCATGTGCCATTGGCTGGAGCGCGGCATCGACGGCTGGCGATTGGATGCCGCCTACGCGGTACCCCCGGAGTTCTGGGCCCGGGTGCTCCCCCGCGTGCGCGAGCGGTTCCCCGAGGTGTGGGTCGTCGGCGAGGTCATCCACGGCGACGCGGCCGAGATCGTTCGCGCCTCGAGCATGGACGCGCTCACCCAGTACGAGCTGTGGCAGGGCGTCTGGCACGGGATCTCGGACCGCAACCTGTTCGAACTGAGCCACGCGATCGAGCGTCACGACGAGCTGCTGGCGACCTTCGTGCCGCAGACCTTCGTCGGCAACCACGACGTCACGCGCATCGCCTCGGCGGTGGGCCCCGACCTCGTGCCCCACGCCCTCGCGGTGCTGTTCACCGTCGCCGGCACGCCGTCGGTCTACGCCGGCGACGAGTTCGGGTGGACCGGGGTGAAAGAGCAACGCCTCGGGGGCGACGACGCGGTGCGGCCCGAGTTCCCCGCCGATCCGGGCGAGGTCGACGCCGACGCGCGGATCCTGCAGGCGCACCAGGCGCTCATCGCTCTGCGGCGTCGGAAGCCGTGGCTCTGGCGCGCCCACACCGACGTCATCGAGGTGACGAACACCGCCGTCGCACTGCGGACGGCCGTGGGCGACGACGCCGTGGTGGTGGCGCTGAACATCGGCGACGAGCCGGTGACCCTGCCGGTCGCCGACGGGCGGACGGTGGTCGCCGGCGAGGGCACCCCGGCCGACGGGCGGCTCGAGCTGGGCCCGCACGGGTGGGCGGTGCTGGAGGCCTGACTAGCGGCATCCACCTCGTTCCCGCCGGGCATGTCCCGAAACGTGCGAGTTCGGCGGGCTGGAGCTGCACGAAGTGGGACATGCGACGTGGCGACGGCGCCGCGGTGACGCAGCAGCAGCGGCGACGACGTGGCAACGACGACGCAGCGGCGACGCAGCCGCTCAGGCCCCGACGCGGAAGCGGTGCTCGGGGCGGCCCGTCGAGCCGTACCGGAGGCTCACCTGCACCAGGCCGCGCTCGGCCAGGGCCGTCAGGTGCCGCTGCGCGGTCGCGCGCGAGACGCCGATGCGCTCGGCCACCTCGCTCGCCGAGGCCTCGTCGGCGCCCAGAGCCGCCAGGACGGTCTGCTCGGTCGCCGAGCGGGCGAGCGACGGCCCCTCGCGCTCCCCGCGCATCACGGATGCCGCGCGGTCGATGTCGTCCTGCGACAGCGGCCGCGAGCTGGAGAGCAGGTTGCGGTACCGGGCGTAGCGGTCGAGACGCTCGGCCAGCACGCGCGTGTCGAAGGGTTTGACGAGGAAGGCCAGCGCCCCGGCGGTGAACGCGCGGCGGACGGTCGCGGCATCGGTCGCCGCGGACAGCACGAACGCGTCGACGCCGACCGAGCGCACGAGGTCGACACCGTCGCCGTCGGGCAGGTACACGTCGGCGAGCAGCAGGTCGGGCTGGTGCTCGGCGAGCGCGGCGCGGGCCTCGCCGACCGTCCGCGCCGGCTCCAGGGCGACGAAGCCCGGGCGGGCCGCGACGGCGTCGCGGTGCAACCCCGCCACACGGAAGTCGTCGTCGACGACCAGGACGCGGATGTCGGTCATTCGTTCTCTCCTCGCAGGACTCCCGGCAAGCGGGCGGCCACGACGGCACCGTGGCCGTCACCACCCGGGTCGACCACCCACACCTCGCCCTCGCGACGGCGGGCGAACTCGCGCGAGAGCGGCAGCCCGATCCCGAGGCCGTGCACCGCGGTCGGGTCGTCGTCGCGCTCGCGGGGGGCGAAGACGGCATCGACGTCGGCGATGCCCCCACCCGTGTCGGCCACGGTCATCACGATGGCGTCGCCGTCGCCCAGCACGGCGACCTCGACTCCGCGCGGCGCGGGGGCCGAGGCCGCGGCGGTCACCGCGTTGTCGACGAGGTTGCCGAGCACGGCCACGACGTCTTCGACGTCGTCGACGGTGCCCCGCAGGAACGTGTCGTCGGAGACCCTCAACGTCACCCCGCGTTCGCGCGCGGCGAGCGCCTTCGCCCCGAGGAAGGACTGCAGCATCGCGTCGCCGACGAGGTCGATCCCCGGCACCGCCCAGTCGACCGAACCGCGGTCGACGAGGTCGGCGAGGAAGGCGCGGGCCTCGGCCGTACGCTCCGCATCCAGCAGGCCCACCGCCGCGTGCAGACGGTTGGCATTCTCGTGCCGCTGCACGCGCAGGGCGTCGCCCATCGCCCGGACGCTGTCGAGACGCCCCGACAGCGCGGCGACGTCGGTGCGGTCGCGCAGCACCGCGACGCGGCCGAGCGTGCGCGCACCGCGGCGGACAGGGCGCACGTCGATGAAGACGACCCGGCCGCCGACGGGCAGCCCCGTGCTCGCGCCGGTGCCGGCCAGGGCGGTGGCGACGGCGGGCGCGAGGGCGAGGGCGGAGAGGGGGCGGCCGACGGCATCCGTGATCCCGAGCAGTCGTTCGGCCGCGGCGGTGCAGACCCGCACGATCCCCGCGTCGTCGAGCGCGAGCACCCCCTCGTCGGCGCCCTCGAGCACGGCGGTCTGGGTCTGCACGAGAGCGACGAGCTCCTCGGGCTGCACCCCGAGCGTCAGCCGTTCGAGCCGGCGGCGCATGAGCAGCGCGACGGCCGCGCCGATCGCGACGGCCAGCAGCACCGCGACCGCGATGCCGACGAGGAGGGCGGGGAGGTCGTCGAAGACGCTCGCGCGCTCGAACCCGACGCTCACCTCGCCGACCGGGGCACCGCCGGCGGGCGGATAGACGGGGACCTTGGCGCGGGCGGACTCCCCCAGGGTGCCGACCTCCCACGTCACGACCTCGCGGCCCGCGAGCGCGTCGGTGAAGCTCGTGCTCACCACCTCGCCGAGGCGGTCCGGATCGGGGTGGGCCAGACGGATGCCGTGATCGTCGGTGATCACGACGAACAGCCCTTCGGTGCGCGCGGTGACGTCGGCGGCGTACCGCTGGAGGACACCGTCGCGGAGTGTCGCGGCGACCGGCGTGCCGGGGTCGGCGGAGTACTCGGCGACGAGGTCGCGCACCTGGGGCGACTCGGCGACCGAACGCGCGATGTTCAGGGCCGAGGAGTCGGCCTCGGCCCTCAGCTGCTGCACGCCGAGCCACGCGAACACCGCGGTGCACACCGCGACCACGGCGACCTGCGTGGCGACCTGCACGACGAGCATCCGGGTGGCGAATCGCATACGCACCTCCGGGCTCGTGCTGCGCGAAATGCGCAGAACACACGGTACGCGCATAACCCGCCGCAATGCGAGCAAGCGCGCGCCCGGGGGCACGGCATCCGTAGTGTCGCCGGATCGAGAGCGCGAGAGCCGCGCCCGTCACGACGAAGGAGTCGCGATGACCCCCCTGATCCTTGCGGCCGAAGCGGCCGAGTACCCGGTGGGCTATACGCCCGCCGACGGGGTGCTCGTGGCCCTCGGCTTCCTCATGGTCCTGTCGTTCATGGCGCTGATCATGACGCGGCGCCTGACCCCCATGGTCGCCCTCATCGTGGTTCCCACGGTCTTCGGCCTCATCGCCGGCGCGGGCCTGGGCCTCGGCGACATGGTCATCGACGCGATCAGCACGATGGCGCCCACCGCGGCCCTGCTGATGTTCGCGATCATGTACTTCGGCATCATGATCGACGTGGGGCTCTTCGACCCGCTGATCCGCGTGATCACGCGCGTGCTGGGCGACGACCCGGCCAAGATCGTGCTCGGCACCGCGATCCTCGCCGCCGCCGTGTCGCTCGACGGCGACGGTTCGACCACCTTCATCATCACCACCTCGGCGATGCTGCCGCTGTACCTGCGGCTGGGCATGAGCCCCGTCGTGCTCACCTGCGTCGCGGGACTCATGAACGGCACCATGAACATCGTGCCGTGGGGCGGCCCGACCGTGCGCGCCGCGACCGCCCTGGGCCTGCAGCCCACCGACGTGTTCGTGCCGATGATCCCCTCGTTGATCGCGGGCCTGGTCGTCGCGCTCGCCTTCGCGTGGTTCCTCGGTCTGTCCGAGCGCAAGCGTCTCGCGGGCTCGGTCGACACCTCGAAGCTCGACGCCCCCGGTGGATTCGGTCGCCTCGGCGCCCCGAAGATCTTCCGCGGCGCGGAGCACAAGCCCGGCGCGGTCGCGTCGCTGCGCACCGGCAACATCGTCACCGTCCGCGGCGGGCGCGACGCCGTCGCCGCGACCCAGCTCGTCGACACCGCCGACACCGCGATGGCCGACACCATGCTCGACCCGAACCGCGCGACCCTGCGCCCGAAGCTCATCTGGTTCAACCTCGCGCTGACGGCCGCCGTCATGGTGCTGCTGGTGATGGACCTGTTCCCGCTCGCGTTCGTCTTCATGGTCGGGGCCGCGGTCGCCCTGATCGTCAACTTCCCCAAGCTCCGCTCGCAGGCCGATGAGATCGTCGCCCACGCGCCCAGCATCGTCGGCGTCGTGTCGATGGTGCTCGCCGCCGGCGTGCTCGTCGGCGTGCTCAACGGCACGGGCATGGTCACCGCGATGGCCTCGTGGATCACCGAGGTGATCCCGACGTCGATGGGCCCGTTCCTCGCCGTCATCACCGGGGTGCTGTCGATCCCGTTCACGTTCTTCATGTCGAACGACGCGTTCTACTTCGGCATTCTGCCCGTGCTCGCCGAGAGCGCCGCGAACTACGGCATCGCCCCGGTCGAGATGGCGCGCGCCTCGATCACCGGCCAGCCCGTGCACCTGCAGAGCCCGCTGGTTCCCGCCATCCTGCTGCTCGTCTCGCTCGCCGGCGTCAACCTCGGCGACCACCACAAGAAGGTGCTGTGGCGCGCGACGATCGTCTCGCTCGTCATGCTCGGCGTCGGCGTGCTGGTGGGCGCGGTGCCGCTGCTGGGCTGAGACCGCGTGCTCGAACGAAGACCCCGGATGCCTCGGCATCCGGGGTCTTCTCGGTTGACGGCGTCAGCGCGCGAGAGGCGCCGACGACCGCACGACGAGACGGGTCGGCAGGGGGGTGCTCTCGGTCGCGGTGTCGGGCTCCTCGACCAGCAGCAGGACCTTCTGCATGAGGATCTCGCCGAGGGCGGCGAAGTCCTGCCGCACGGTCGTCAGCGAGGGGTACACGAACGCGGCCTCGGGCACGTCGTCGAATCCGACCACCCCGATGTCTTCGGGCACGCGCAGCCCGCGCTCGCGTAGGGCCGAGAGCACGCCGATCGCCATGTGGTCGTTGGCGACGAAGATGCCCTCACCGGGAGACAGGTCGGCCTCGGACGCGATGCGGTACCCGCTCGCCGCCGACCAGTCGCCGTGCACCGCCGGCGTCGACTGCGCGCGCGCGGCGGCGATCTCTTCGCGCCATCCGCGGATCCGCTCGACGGCGTCGGGGTTGCGGGCCGGACCCGCGATGTGGCGAACCGTCTCGTACCCGGCCTCGAGCAGGTGGCGCACCGCCCCGCGCGCGCCCCGGTACTGGTCGATCGCGACCAGGCGCGGGTGGGGGCGGGCGCTGGCGGCCGCGGCGACGATGGGGATGTCGAGGTCGAGGGCCTGCACGGCGGCGAGCACCTCGGTGTCGACGACGACGAGCACGATGGCGTCGACGCGCTGCTTCAGGAGCCCGTCGATCGCGGCCCGCACCGGGGCGACGTCGCTCTGGGGCGAGCTGATCGCGTCGACGTTGTACCGCGCGGCGCGGGCGGCGAAGTTGAAGTTCGTCGCGATCGACGAGGGGCCGTAGTCGACCGTGCCGGGGGTGACCAGACCGATCGTGCGGGTACGCCGCGTGACGAGCGCGCGCGCCGCGGGCGAGGGGCTGTACCGCAGCTGGGCGATGGCCTGCTCGACGCGCGCGCGGGTCGCCGGTCGCACGTTGGGCATGTTGTTCAGTACGCGCGACACCGTCTGATGCGACACCCCGGCCAGACGGGCGACGTCGAAGATGTTGGCGGTGCGCGAGGCCTTGTCGTCAGCCACCCAGGTCCTCGTCCCCGCTCGTGTGCCCCGCGACCAGTGCGAGCAACGCGTCGGAGGTGAGGTCGGCGGCCGGCACGATCTGCGCGAGCACGCCGTCGCGCATGACCGCCACCAGGTGCGCGACGCGCAGCACTTCGTCGAGCTCGGCCGAGATGTAGACGATCGACAGACCGTTGTCGCTGAGCTCGCCCACCAGCCGCTGGATCTCGGCCTTGGCCCCGACGTCGATGCCGCGGGTCGGTTCGTCGAGCACGATGAGGCGGGGGGACAGTGCCAGCAGCCGCGCGAGCAGCACCTTCTGCTGGTTGCCGCCCGACAGCGTCGACACCCGCCGATCGATGTCGGTGGGGCGGATGTGCAGCGCCTCGACCCAGCTCATCGCGAGCTCGCGTCGACGCGCGGTGCTGAGGCGGTGCAGCACCCCGCGCTGCGCCTGCAGTGCGAGCGTGATGTTGTCGAGCACGCTGAGGTCGCCGATGACGCCCTCGGTGCGCCGGTTCTCGGACGAGTACGCCACCCGGCGACGGATCGCCTCGCGCGGGTTGCCGAGCTGCGCGGTCTCGCCGTCGATGCGCAGGTCGCCGGCGTCGGGGCGGTCGACGCCGGTGAGGGCCCGAGCCAGTTCGCTGCGGCCCGAGCCGAGCAGTCCCGCCACCCCGATGACCTCACCCTCGGCGATGTCGAGGTCGGCGGCGCGCAGCCGGCTTCCGGATGCCAGACCGCGGGCGCTGAGCAGGCTCGGCCCGTCGGCGGCCTCGACCTCGCGCTGCCCGAGCGGGGCGAGGGTCTCGACGGTCGCGCCGAGCATCTTCTCGACCAGGTCGATGCGCAGCAGCTCGCGCGTGCCGTACTCGCCGACCAGGCGACCGCCGCGCAGCACGGTGACGCGGTCGCAGATCTCGTACACCTGGTCGAGGAAGTGCGACACGAAGACGATCGCGATGCCCTGCGACTTCAGATCGCGGATGACGCGGAACAGTTCGGCGACCTCGTCGGCATCCAGGCTCGAGGTGGGCTCGTCGAGAACGAGGACCTTCACCTCGGTCGACACCGCGCGGGCGATGGCCACCAGCTGCTGCACGGCGAGCGGGTGCGACGAGAGCACCGAGGCCGGGTCGACGTCGACCCCGAGAGCGGCGAGCGCCGACTCGGCCCGCGCGCGCATCTCGCGGTGATCGATCACTCCCCAGCGGCGGGGTTCGCGCCCGAGTGAGATGTTCTCGGCGACGGTGAGGTTGGGGAGCAGGTCGATCTCTTGGTAGACCGTCGAGATGCCCACCGCCTGCGCGTCGGCCGGAGACGCGAAGCGCATCTCGTGCCCCTCGAGCAGGATGGAGCCGGCGTCGAGACGCATCGCGCCCGTGAGGGCCTTGATCAGCGTGGATTTGCCCGCGCCGTTCTCGCCCATGAGCGAATGCACTTCGCCGGGGAGCAGGCGGAAGTCGACGTCGGCGAGCGCGGATTCGACGCCGAAACGCACCGTCGCCCCGCGCACCTCGAGGAGGGGCGGGGCGACGGCGGACATGGGCTCAATCATGCCCGCGCCGACGCGGGAGTGCGAACACGACCCGGCTGATTCAGCGGCTGAGCGCGGAGCGGGAGACGATCACGCGCTGCACCACCACGAACAGCAGCAGAAGGGCTCCGACGGTGATGCGCGTCCACGACTGTTCGGCTCCCGAGAACGAGATGATGGTGCGGATCAGGCCGTACACGAAGACGCCGATCATCGAGCCGACGACGAACCCGCTGCCGCCGGTGAGGAGCGTGCCGCCGATGACGACCGCGGCGATCGTGTCGAGCTCGGTGCCGACGCCGTTGAGGGGGTAGCCGGCGCCCGAGTAGGCCGTCAGCACGATCCCGGCGAGTCCCGCGCAGACCCCGCTGATGACGTAAACCGAGAGCTTCGCCCGCACCACCGGCAGACCCATGAGCCGCGCCGACTGCTCGTTGCCGCCCACGGCGTACACCGTGCGGCCGAAGCGGGTGTAGCGCAGCACGAACGCGGCGAGCGCGACCGTGAGCAGGGCGATGATCCCCGTGGGGGTGATGTACCAGCCCGCGAACGAGAAGCGCGTGGACTGCAGCCAGAGCAGTCCTTCGTTCTCGACCTTGATCGACTCGAGGCTCACCACGAAGGCGAGGCCACGGGCGAGGAACATCCCCACGAGCGAGGCGATGAACGGCTGCACGTCGAAGAACTGCACGAGGATGCCGATGAGCAGGCCGATCGCCGCGCCGATGAGCACCATCGCCGGCAGCGCGACGGCGACGGGTACGCCGTCGCCGAGCATCTTGGCGCAGAGGATGCCGGTGAAGGCCATCACCGCACCGACCGACAGGTCGATGCCGCCGGTGAGGATGACGAAGGTCATGCCCACCGCGAGCACCAGCAGATAGGCGTTGTCGAGCAGGATCGACGACATGATGCGGTTCAGCTGGAAGTTCGGGAAGTACCACATCGACCCGGCGATCATCAGAACGAGGATGATCACCGCGGCGAACACCGGCACCCACGAGATGTGACGGCTGAGGAAGCGGCGGTACGTGCTCGCCGGTGCCGCCGAGCCGTGTCGTTCTTCGGTGAGAGTGGCCATCAGGACAGCACCTTTGCGTCGGGACGTCGGGTCAGGGAGCGGATCTGGAAGTAGGCGCGGAAGCGGCTCGACTGCAGCAGCACCACGATGAGCACGGCCGCGGCCATGAAGACCGGGCTGACCGCCGGCGGGACGCCGAGGAAGGTGATCGTGCTCTTCAGCGTCTGGATGGTGAACACGCCCACCACGGTTCCGGCGAGACTGAATTTGCCGCCGGCGAGAGAGGTGCCGCCGAGGACGACCGCGAGGATGGCATCGAGTTCGATGTACAGACCGGCCGCGTTGGCGTCGGCCGCCATGATGTTCGAGCTGTAGAGGATGCCGGCCATGCCCGCGAGCGCGCCGCTGGCGATGTAGGCCCCCCAGATGATGCCGCGGGAGCGGACGCCGGCCAGGCGGCTGGCCTCGGGGTTGATGCCCACCGCCTCGGTCAGCATGCCGAGGGCCGTGCGGCGCTCGATCACGCCGATGAGGATGACCGCGACGATCGAGACGTAGAAGGCGAAGGGAAGGCCCAGCACGTACCCGCCGGCGATGAACTTGTAGGGGTCGCTGTTGATCGTGGTGATGAACCCGCCCGTGATGAGCAGGGCCACACCGCGACCGGCGAGCATGAGCACCAGGGTGGCGATGATCGGTTGGATGCCGAGGACCGAGACCAGGAAGCCGTTCCACACCCCCAGCAGCAGAGCGACGCCCACCGCAGCGGCGATCGCGGTGAACACCACGCCGAGGTTGCCCGGTTCGGGCGAGGCCTCGATGACGGTCAGCGCGACGGCCCCCGACACCGCCATGATCGCTCCGACCGACAGGTCGATGCCGCGGGTGGCGATGACGAGGGTCATGCCGAGCGCGACGAGCATGAGCGGCGCGCTATTGCGCAGGATGTCGATCAGCGAGCCGTAGAACTGACCGTTCTGCATGGTGATGCTGAGGAACGACGGCCGCGAGATGGTGTTGACGGCGATGAGCGCGACGAGAGCCGCGATCGGCCACACGAGGCGGTGCGAAAAGAATTTCTTCATGCGATCTTCTCCCGATCGGACGACGGTGTCTCGGGGGCGGTGGGGGATGCGGCGGTGGGCTGGCCCTCGGCGATGTAGGACACCAGCGCATCGAGATCGACGTCTCGGGTGGCCAGTTCGCCGATCTTACGACGGTCGCGAAGGACCGCCACGCGCTGAGCGAGACGCAGGACCTCTTCGAGCTCCGACGAGATGAAGACGACCGCGAGGCCCTTCGCGGCGAGCTCGGCGACCTTGCGCTGGATGTCGGCCTTGGCGCCGACGTCGATGCCTCGGGTCGGCTCGTCGAGCAGGAGGAGCTCGGGCGCGGTGGCCAGCCATCGTGCCAGGAGCACCTTCTGCTGGTTGCCGCCGGAGAGGTTGCGGATCAGCGCGTGGGGGTTGGCCGGGCGCACCCCGAGGGCGGTGATGTACTCGTCGACGATGGCCGCGGTCTCGGCGGCGCCGACCTTGCGCAGCGCACCTCGACGCGCCTGGATGCCCAGGACGATGTTCTCGGCGACGGTGAGGTCGCCGACGATGCCCTCGGCGCGGCGGTCCTCGGACGAGAAGGCGATGCCGCGGTCGAGCGCGTGTCGCGGAGACCCGGTGCGGGTGGCGGTGCCACCGACCTCGATGGATCCGCCGTCGGGCCGGTCGGCGCCGGCGATGAGGCGCGCGAGCTCCGTGCGCCCCGAGCCGAGCAGGCCCGCGAGCCCGACGATCTCGCCCCCGAAGACCTCGAGATCGACGGGCTCGAGGGCGTTCTTGCGCCCGAGCGACAGGGCGCGCAGCACCGGGGTGCCCGACCGGTCGATCGGGCGTTCGGCGCTGGCCGAGATGGCATCCAACTCGCCCAGTTCGCGGCCGATCATCTTGGCCACGAGCTGTTCGCGACCGAGTTCGGCGATGGGGTATTCGCCCACGAGCGCTCCGTTGCGCAGCACCGTGAGGCGGTCGGAGATCTCGTAGATCTGGTCGAGGAAGTGCGAGACGAAGAGGATCGCGACACCGCGGTCGCGCAGGTCGCGGACGACGCCGAAGAGCTGCTCGACCTCGCCGCGGTCCAGGCTCGAGGTGGGTTCGTCGAGGACGAGCACCTTGGTGTCGACCACCATCGCCCGGCTGATCGCGACGAGCTGCTGCACGGCGATCGAGTGGCTGGCGAGGATCGAGCGGGTGTCGATGTGCACCCCCAGGCCCGCCAGGTGCGTGGCCGCGGCGGCGTGCGTCGCCTTCCAGTCGACCATGCCGGCGCGGCGGATCTCGCCGCCGAGCATCACGTTCTCGCCGACCGTGAGGTTCTGGCAGAGGTTGACCTCTTGGTAGACGGTGGCGATGCCGGCGGACTGCGCATCGGCCGTGGAGCGGAACTGCCGCTCCTGCCCGTCGACGAGGATGGTGCCCTCGTCGATGCCGTAGACCCCGGTCAGGGCCTTGATGAGAGTGGACTTGCCGGCGCCGTTCTCTCCCATGAGGGAGTGGACTTCGCCCGCGTGGAGGGTGAAGTCGACGCCGTCGAGCGCCTTCACCCCGGGGAACTGGATGCTGATCCCGCGCATCGCGACGACGGGCGCACGTTCGGTTGTCATGCTCGATCGCTTTCTGTGCGGGGTCGGACTCGCCGACCCCGCACGCCGGGGAGGATGTTCCGTCGATGCCGGGGCGATCGGACGGGGTGCCGCCGAGGGGGAGCTCGGCGACGGGATCCGAACGGATCAGTAGGGGCGGCTGTCCAGGACCTTCTCGGCCTGCTCCTGGTCGAACGCCTGGTCCTCGACGACGTAGCTCTTGTCGACGGACTCGCCGGCGACGACCTTCTTGACGACCTCGGCGGTCTTCTCACCCAGGAGCGGGTTGCACTCGACGATGTAGTTGAACTCACCCGCGGCCAGAGCGGTCATGCCGTCCTTCACCGCGTCGATCGTCACGATCTGGATGTCCTTGCCGGGCGTCATGCCGGCGGCCTTGATGGCCTCGAGCGCGCCGAGACCCATGTCGTCGTTGTGGGCGAAGAGCAGGTTGATCTCGGAGCCGTACTTCTGAAGGAAGCCCTCCATGACCGTCTTGCCGTCGGCGCGGGTGAAGTTGCCCGTCTGCGAGTCGAGCACCTTGATGTCGGTGCCGGCGATCGCGGAGTCGAAGCCTTCGGCGCGGTCGGTGGCGGCCGACGAGCCCGTGGTGCCCTCGAGCACGACGAGGTTGGTGGGCTTGTCCCCGAAGTTGTCGGCGGCCCACTTGCCGGCCGTCTCGCCTTCCTTCTTGAAGTCGAGGCCGATCCAGCTGGCGTAGAGGTCTTCGGATGCCGAGACGGTGCGGTCTTCGAGGACGACGGGGATGTTGGCATCCTTCGCCTCCTGCAGCACGTCGTCCCAGCCGTCGGTGACGATCGGCGCGAGCACGATCGCGTCGACGCCCTGGTTGATGAAGCTGCGGACCGCGGCGATCTGCGCCTCGGGCTTGTTGTCGGCCGCGTTGAAGATGAGGTTGAAGCCGTTGGCCTCGCTGAACGCCTCTTTCATCGACTCGGTGTTGGCGCTGCGCCATCCGCTCTCGGAGCCGGTCTGCGCGAAGCCGACCGTGATGGTGTCGCCGCTGCCGCCACCGGCACCGCCCGCCGCGCCCCCGCCGCCGGCACAGCCGGTCGCGGTGAATGCGATGGCGCCGACCAGGGCCACGCCCGCAATGATCTTGTTCGCCTTCATGATGAAACCTCCTCGTTTCGCCGGCTGCGATGCCGGTTCATGTGATGCAGCCCCTCGGGTGAGCCGTTGCTGAATGTTAGCGCTCACACAACCAGGAGTGTCAAGCGATTTCCCGCCGCGAAAAGTCACGGATTGATAAATGTGAAGCCTCACACTGAGCCGCCCGGCGGGGTGTCGACGGTTTCGCCGTGTTGCGCCGACGATGCCGATACCCGCGTAAGCGCCTAGCGTCGTAGTCATGACTTCGCTTCCGCACGGGGACCACGAGAGCACCCCCGCGATCGGCACCACCGTCTCGGCGGACGACTTCAAGCGCGCGTTCCGGGGCCACCCGGGCGGCATCGCGGTCATCACGGCCTATGGCGAGAACGGCCCCGTCGCCCTAACCGCCTCATCGGTGTCATCGGTCAGCGCCGACCCGCCGCTGCTGATCTTCTCGGTCTCGGCGCTGTCGTCGGCGACGCCGACGATCATCGCGGCCGACACGATCGTGGTGCACCTGCTCGACGCCGAAGACATCGGGCTCGCGCGAACGGCCGCCACGAGCGGTCTCGACCGCTTCGCCGACACCTCCACCTGGTCGCGGCTGGCCACGGGCGAGCCCGTGTACCACGGGGTGCGCGCGTGGCTGCGGTGCCGGATCGTGAGCCGCATGGATGCCGGCGGCTCGACGGTCATCGCCGCTCAAGCCCTGCAGGTCGACGTCGAACGCGACCTCGAACCCGGCGAGTCCGGCGCCGCGCTGGTCTACCACAACCGCGCCTGGCACCGCCTCGGCGACCACTCCCGCCTGGACGACTGAGCCGGGGCGACGGTCGCGCGGTGCGCCGTCAGCCGCGAGAACACACGTTGTCGCCGAGCACACACGCCGTCACGTGTGCGCTCGAGCGGAGCGTGTGAGCTCGCGAGTGCGGCGGGCGGCGCGGTCTGGCGGCCGGCGGGCGGCGCGGTCGCGCGAGCGTTAGGCGGCGCGGTGACGACCCGCGTCAGGCCCAGGTCACCTCGGCCGTCGCGAGCACGACCTCACCGGGGCCGAGGGCCACCACGCGAGAGGCGTCGGCGGTGCCGCACAGGCGGATCGCGGAGTCGACGAAGGCCGGCGCGGTCATGCGCACGCGCAGCGCCGTGATGCGCCGATCGGGGGCATGACGGCGAGCGGCGTCGACGAGCAGGATGCGCAGCAGCGGACCGTGCACGAGCAGGTCGTCGAGCCCCTCCTCGTCGCGCGCCCAGCGGCGGTCGTAGTGCACGAGGTGGGTGTTGAACGTCAGCGCCGAGAAGCGGAAGAGCTGGCGGGCGTCGAGGGTGACCTCGTCGATCCACGCGGCCTCGGCGGCGGCCGCGGGGTCGGTCCGGGGCGGGCGGGCGGGGCCCGAGGCCGCTCCGAGGAAGACGTCGTGCCAGGTGCTGCGCACCACGACCTCGCCTCCCACGGCGATCGCGCGCTCGATGTCGGCGAAGACCAGTCGGCCACTTGCTCCCGTCTTCTCGACGAGCGAGCCCGCGGTCGCCGTCTGCGTCGCGACGTCGCCCACACGCAGGACGCCGGGGAACACCGTGTCTTCGCCCGCGTACATCCGCCGGGGCAGATCGATCTCGGGCAGGATGCCATCGCGCGCGGGCGTCCCGTCGGGGCGCAGGTCGTCGAGCGCGACGGCGAAGGGGAAGAAGACGCCCTCCCACCCGGGCGGGAGCGTCGCGCCCTCGGCACGCACCGGGTCGGCGGGGGCGAACGTGCCGCGGAAGGCCTCGACCGGCACGGTATCCAGGATCTGCGTGCGGGTGATGCTCACGACAGCGCGCCCGAGGCGCGCAGCGCCGCGATCCGGTCGGCGTCGTACCCGGCGAGACCGGTCAGCACGGCATCGGAGTGTTCGGCGAAGCGGTTCGCGACGCGCGCCGGCGTGGCGGGGGTGGCGCTGAGCTTGATGGGCTGCCCGAACATGCGCAGCACCCCCAGGTCGCCGTAGTCGGCCTCGACGATCATGTCGCGCTCGGCGATGCCGGGGTCGTCGACCACCTCGCCGATCGTCTTGATGGCGGTGAGGGGGATGACGTCGCCGGCGAGGGCTTCGAGCTCGGCCTTGGTGCGGTCCCGGAGCCACCCCGCCACCACCGGCTTCACCCGGCGCGCGTACACCTCGGCGTCGAACCTCTTGCGCATCGTGTCGATCTCGGGATCGTCGGCCACCTCGGGCGACCCGAACAGCTCGCAGCTCGCGCGCCACAGCTTGTCGGTGTAGGCGCCGAAGAACACCTGACCGTCGGCGCAGTCGAACAGCTCGTACGGCCGCACCCACGCGTGCTCGTTCCCCGCGGGCTGGGCCTCGACCCCGCGCACGGTGTAGTCCACGACGGCGGTCTCGGTGAGCGCCAGGATGCTGTCGACCTGGGCGACGTCGACGAGCTGGCCCTCGCCCGTGCGCTCCGCGTGCCGGAGGGCGGCGAGCGTGCCGATGACGGCGAACAACGTCGCCGAGAGATCGCCGATCGTCACCCCCACGCGCACGGGCGGCTGCCCGGGGTAGCCGTTCATCGACCACATGCCGCCGGCCGCCTGAGCGGTGTTGTCGAAGGCGGGGCGGCGGCTGCGCGACCCGGTCTGGCCGTAGCCCGAGACGGCGACGTAGACGAGGCGAGGGTTGGCCGCGCGCAGCACGTCGTAGCCGACGCCGAGCTTGTCCATCGTGCCGGGCCGGAAGTTCTCGACCAGGATGTCGGCCCGTCGCACGAGGTCGAGGAGCGTCTCGGTGCCGCCCGGGGCGGCGAGGTCGAGGCCGACGCCGAGCTTGCCGCGGTTGTACTGCGCGTAATAGGCGCTGAACTCCTCGTCGCCGTGCGTGAGGTACGGCGGGAAGCCGCGGGACACGTCGGGATCGCGGGGGTTCTCGATCTTGATGACCGTCGCGCCGAGGTCGGCGAGCGTCTGCGCGGCGTAGGGTCCGGCGAGCACGCGCGACAGGTCGAGCACGACCACACCCGCGAGGGAGCCGGATCCGGGGGCCAGGGGAATGCTCATGCGGGGGTCTCCTCCAGGGGGACGGGGGCGGTGCGGGTGAGCGCGGCCGCGACGCGGGAGACGTGCGGGCGCCCGCGGACGCCCGCGAGCCACGCGCTCGTGCGGGCGAGGGCGACGAGGTCGAGACCGGTGCGGATGCCGAGACCCTCGAGCATCCACACCAGGTCTTCGGTGGCGAGGTTGCCGGTGGCGCCGGGGGCGTAGGGGCAGCGGCCGAGGCCGCCGACCGAGGAGTCGAACTCGGTCACCCCGTTCTCCACCCCCGCGAGGACGTTCGCGAGGGCCTGACCGTAGGTGTCGTGCAGGTGGAGGGCGAGGGCGGAGCGCGGGATGCCGGCACCCGCCACCGCCTCGATGACCGCCTCGACGTGGCCCGCCGTGGCCACCCCGATCGTGTCGCCCAGGGCGAGGGTGCGGCATCCGGAATCGTGCAGCGCCGAGGCCGCGTCGACCACGGCGGCGAGGTCGACGTCGCCCTCCCACGGGTCGCCGAACGCCATGGAGACGTAGCCGCGCACCGGGACCCCCTCGGCCCGGGCGGCCGCGACGACGTCGGTCGCCCGGGACACCGCCCCGGCGCGGTCGGTGTTGAGGTTGGCGCGGGCGAAGGACTCGGTGGCGCTCACGACGACGGCGACCTCGCGGATCCCGGCGGAGAGGGCGTCGTCGAGGCCGCGGCGATTGGGCACGAGGGCCACCGCGCGGCTCGCGGCGGGGACGGCGACCGACGCCACGAGGGGGCGCGCGTCGGCGAGTTGCGGGATCCACGCGGGCGGGACGAAGCTGGTCAGCTCCAGCGCCGTGACGCCCGCGGCGTAGAGGCGTCGGCAGAGCTCCGCCTTGACCGCCGTGGGAACGACGTCGGTCTCGGCCTGCAGACCGTCGCGGGGACCCACCTCGTAGACGGTGACCTCGGCAGGCATTCCCGCACGGGCGACGACGCGGGGGAACGAGCGGGGCGCGGGGCTCGTCACGACGAGGCTCCGCGCAGCTCGGCGAGCACCTCGCGCGCGTCCTCGACGCGGATGCGGCCCTCGGCGACGATGCGGGCGGCGACGGCCGCGACCTCGTCGACCGCCGCCCCCGCGCTGGCGGCGATCGTGCGGGCGTGCAGCGTCATATGACCGCGCTGGATGCCCTCGGCGGCGAGCGCGCGGCACGCGGCGAGGTTCTGGGCGAGCCCCACCGCCGCGATGGCGGCGGCGAGCTCGCGCGCCGAGCCGACGCCCAGCAGCTGCACGGCCGCACGGGCGGCGGGGTGCGCGCGCGTCGCTCCCCCGACGAGCCCCACCGCGAGCGGCACCTCGAGGGTGCCCACCAGGTCGCCGTCGGCGTTCTGCTCGAACCGCGAGAGGGCGCGGTACGCGCCACTGCGAGCGGCGTGCGAATGGCATCCGGCCTCGACCGCCCGGGTGTCGTTGCCGGTGGCGAGCACCACCGCCGAGATGCCGTTCATGATGCCCTTGTTGTGCGTGGCGGCGCGGTACGCGTCGGCCTCGGCGAACGCGCTCGCCGCCACGATGTCGGCCACGACGCGCGGCCCGCCGAGCAGGTCGGCCGGGAAGACCGCGCGAGCGCGCGTGAGGCGCAGCTCGGCCTTGTTGGTGAGGATGCGCAGCAGCGTGCGGGCTCCGGCGATCTCGGCGATCCGGGGGGCGAGGGCCTCGGCCATCGTGTTCACGGCGTTGGCGCCCATGGCGTCGCGCACGTCGACGTGCAGGTGCAGGATGACCTGCACCCCGGCGCGGGTGGCGAGGGTGCGCACCGACACGTCGACCGCTCCCCCGCCGAGCGACACGAGCATCGGGTCCTGCGCGTCGGCCAGGGCGAGCAGCTCGTCGCGCGCCTCGAGCAGGCGCAGGCACGCCCCCTCGGGATCGACGGCGTCGAGCACCTGCACCTGGGCGATCATCACGTCGCCGGTGGACGAGGTGAAGAAACCGCCCGTCTCGCGGGCGATGCGCGCGGCGTTCGAGGCGGCCGCGACGACGGAGGGCTCTTCGGTGGCCATCGGCACGAGCCGGTCGACGCCGTCGACGCGGAAGTTCGTGGCGACTCCGACCGGGATGCCGATGAGTCCCACCACGTTCTCGACGAGGTGGTCGGCCTGCGACAGCGACAGGCCGTCGCGGGGATCGAGGGCCGCGAGGTCGTCGGCCGACAGACCGGCGGCCTCGGCGACGCGCGCGCGTCGATCGAGCGGCTCGTGGTCGCGGAGGCCCGGGAGGCGGCTGTTCGTGGTCACGGGGGCTCCTTCGCGGGCGGGATGCCGCCGCGTCGACCGCGGCGTCCCTTCGACGCTAAATCGAGACCCGGTGGCGGCATATGGACCGCCGACACACCGGATGACTCCCCCACTGCGTCGATCACCCATCGCCGCGCGACCCCAGCCGCTCGCGCAGTTCGTCGAGGCGAACCGCCGTCGACAGGCGGAAGAAGCGCTCGTCGTCGCGCCACCCCTCGCCCAGCAGCGCGTCGAGCTTCTCGAGGCGCTGGAGGATCGTGTTCGTGTGGAAGGTGAGGGCCCGCGCCGTGCGCGTGGGGCTGGCGCCGTGGCGCACGAAGGCCCGCAGGGTAGCGAGCAGATCGCTGCCGCGAGACGCGTCGTGCCGCCGGACGGCGCCGAGCATCGTGTCGAGGAAGGCATCGAGGACCCGCCGGTCGGCACCGATGGTCGCCGCGTACGGCAGGAGGTCGTCGGCGGGGACCCGTGCGTCGTCGATGCCCAGGGCCTGGGCGAGGGAGAGGGCGGAACGCACGTCGGCGGCCGCCCGCACGAGGGCTCCCGCCTCGACGCGCACGGTCACGGCCAGCACCTCGGTGTCGACGAGGGAGCGCACCGCCTCGTACGAGACGGGGTCGAGGGGATCGCCGTGGGCGGCCAGCACCAGGCCGTCGAGCTCACCGACCAGGGCGGCGGGCCCCAGCCGCCGGGCCACCACGCGGGCGATCTCGGGACGACGCTCCGCCGGCACGGCGAACGCCGTCACCGCCCCCACGGCCGTCTCGTCGATCCCCGCGCGCCGCGCGGCCGCCGCGACGTCGGCGCGACGCTGCGGCGAGGCCGTGACCAGATCGAGCAGCAGGTCGGAGCGCTGCCGGTGCCCGGCCTCGGCGACGGCCTCCTCCGACAGGGCGAGCAGCGCCGCCACCTGCCCCGCCCGCTCGACGGTGCGCAGGTCGACCTCGTCGAGCGATCGTGCCGGAGGGCCCACGACGATCGCCCCGAACACCCGACCGCCGGCGACGACGGCGCTGACGATCCCGGCATCCGGGAGCCGGATGGGTCTCCCCTCGGCGCGGCTGTGGTCGAGCGCGCGCTGCACCGACGCCGTCGGGGTCGCCGCCTCGTCGCCGCCGGCGCGCACGCCCCCCGCGGCGTCGACGATCGTCACGGCCGCCTGCAACGCCGTCGACAGCGTGGCGGCCACGGGCGCCAGTCCGCCCCCGGCCAGCACCGCGTCGACGAGCTCGCGATGCACGCGGTTGGCGCGGTCGCGCGCGGCGACGTGCGCGGTCAGCTCGGCCACCGCCGCCTCGGCGCGCAGCGCCTGCGTGCGGGCATCGGCCAGCGCCGCCGCCGTCTGCAGCACCACCGACGCATGGGCGGCGAGGGCGGCCAGCAGCGCGATGTCGTCGGGGGTGTAAGCGCGCTCGTGCCGTTCGGCGACGAAGAGCACCCCCAGCACGGCGGAGTCCGAGAGCAGGGGAACGCCCAGAAGCGACACGATTCCCTCGGCCTCGACCGCGGCGTCGATGCCCGAGGCGTGCCGCTCGGGGGCGACGGCGTCGTACCGCCGCACCGCCCGGGGCAGCCGTGTCTCGGCGATCGCGCTCACCAGGCCGCGCCCCGGGGGGACCTCGAGGTCGCGCAGCGCGCCCGTCACCGCCCCGCGGGTCGCGCGCACGCGCAGCGCCCCGTCGACGCCGTCGAACTCCGACAGGTAGGCGACGTCGGCGGCGAGCAGCTCCTGCGCCCGCTCGACGAGACGCTCGAGAACGGCGTCGGCGTCGCGCATCGCGGCCAGCTCGCGCGCGCTGGCGTAGAGGGCCGCGAGCTCGCCGGCCCGGCGACGCAGTCCCTCGACCTCGCTGCCGACGGCGTCCGCGGACCGGTCGGGGTGGATCACGGGATCGCTCAGTCCGTCGTCATCCGCACGCCGAGCACCGGCACCGCGTCGAGCAGGTCGAGGGTGTACCTCTCGGTGGGCGCGGCCAGCAGCTGCTCGGTGGGGCCCGACTCGACGATGCGCCCGTGACGCATGACGGCGATCTCGTCGCTGACGTAGCGGACGACGGCCAGGTTGTGCGAGATGAAGAGCATCGACAGGCCGAAGCGCTCCTGCAGCTCGCGCAGCAGGTTGAGCACCGAGCCCTGCACCGACACGTCGAGGGCACTGGTCACCTCGTCGGCGATGAGCACGCTCGGCTCGCCCGCGAGAGCGCGGGCGATCGTGACGCGCTGCCGCTGGCCGCCCGAGAACGCGGCGGGCAGGTCGCCGGCACGGTCGGGATCGAGGTGCACGAGCCCGAGCAGCTCCCGCACCCGCGCGACGCGGGCATCGCGAGAGAAGGACTTCCCGCTCGCGAGGAGGGCCTCCGCGATCGACTCGCCGATGCTCATGCGCGGATCCAGCGCCGAGAACGGGTCCTGGAACACGAGCTGCAGACGGCGACGCGCCTCGCGTGCGTCTTTTCCCCGACCGGATGCCACGACCCCGCCGACCCGCACCTCTCCGGCGGCGGGCGGCACGAGGCCCACCGCGGCCGCGGCGATCGTGCTCTTGCCCGACCCCGATTCGCCCACGAGGCCCAGCGTCCGTCCCGCGGGGACGACGAGCGAGACGTCGTCGACGACAGTGGCCCGGCCGTATCGGACGGACAGGCGGTCGATCTCGAGGGCGTTCACACCCCCACCTCCTCGGCGAGGGCAGCGGCGGCCAGTTCCGGCGGGATGACCGGAAGAGGGCGCGTGCGGTCGGACGTCATGTCGGGCAGGCACGCGATCAGCGCGCGCGAGTACGGGTGGGTGGCGTCGTCGCGGATGCGCTGGGCGTCGAGCTCCTCGACGATCAGGCCGTCCTTCATGACGAGGACGCGATCGCAGAACGCCGAGACGAGCGCGATGTCGTGCGAGATGAAGACGATCGCCGCGCCCGTGTCGCGCTGCGCCCGGCGGAGCACGCCCATCACCTGTCGCTGCACGGTGACGTCGAGGGCGGTGGTGGGCTCGTCGGCGATGATGAGCTTCGGTCGGCCGGTGAGGGCCTGACCGATCATCGCGCGCTGGCGCATCCCGCCGCTGAACTGGTGCGGGTACTGCGACAGGCGCCGCTTCGCGTCGGCGATCCCGACGGCCTCGAGCGCGGCGGCCGCGTGCGCGCGGGCATCGGCGCGCGACATCTTCAGGTGCACCTCGGGAACCTCGGTGAGCTGGCGGCCGATCGTCAGCGCGGGGTTCAGCGAGGTGAGCGGGTCCTGGAACACCATGCCGAGCTCCACACCGAGCGTGGAACGATCGGCCGCGGTGAGCGGGCGCGTCATGTCGATGCCGTCGAAGGTGTGGGCGCTCGTCGTGATCCGCGCATCGGTGCCGAGCAGACCCGCGAGGGCCATGGCCGTGAGCGATTTGCCCGAGCCCGACTCGCCCACGATGCCCACGACCTCGCCCGGGAGGATGCGCAGCCCGACGCCGCGGACGCGCTCGACCTCGCCGCCGTCGGGGGTGGCGAACGCGATGCGCAGGTCGGCGATCTCGGCGACGGGTTCACCCGCCGTCGCCGCCGGTCGTGCGGGGGCGGCGCCGACCCCGGAGCGACGCAGCGGGGCCACCGCGCCGAGGGCGCGTCGGGCCACGGCCGCTCGGCCCCCGCCGCGCGCGTCGCCGAGCGCCTCGCTCACGAAGGTGAACACCAGGCCCGCGAGCACCACGGCGATGCCGGGGCCGATCGCGGCGAGCGGATTGACGTAGATGCGGGTGATGCCGTCCTGCAGCAGTCGCCCCCAGTCGTACTCGGGCGCCTGCACACCGAGACCCAGGAACGACAGCCCCGCGAACGACAGCAGCGTCACGCTGGCGGTGGCCGCGGCGTTGACGAACAGCGGGTTGGCGATGTTGGGCAGGATGTGGCGCACCAGGATGCCGAACGGTCCGACGCCGACGACGCGGGCGGCCCGCACGTAGTCGCGGCCCGAGACCGACGACGCCAGGTTGTAGACCAGACGCGCCATGAAGGGGATGCCCGAGATACCGATCGCGAGCATCGCCGTCACGGCGCTCGCGCCCCAGATGACGGTGAAGAACAGCACCATCAGCAGCCAGGGAAAGGCGAGGAGCACGTCGAGCAGGCCGGTGGCCAGTCGACGTGCGTGCCGCGGCAGGATCACGGCGATGAGGCCGTAGGCGATGCCGCCGACCGTGGAGACCACCGTGGCACCCAGGGTCAACAGCAGCGAGATGCGGGCGGCGACGAGCACGCGCGCGAAGATGTCGCGGCCGAGGTCGTCGGTGCCGAACGGGTGCGCGAGGCTCGGCGGCAGCAACCGTGCGGGGACGTCCGAGGTCTCGGCCGCGGCGAGGAAGAGCGTGGGTCCCGCGGTCGCGAGGAACAGGAACAGCAGCACGCCGATGAGAGCGGCGATGCCGGCCGGAGACAGCAGTCGTGAGCGCCAGGTCATGGGTCAGCCCTCCGTGATCGAGGACCGCGGGTCGACGGTCACCAGGATGAGATCGACGACGAGGTTCACGCCGAGGATGATGAGCGCGTAGACCACGACGAGCCCCTGCACGATCGGGTAGTCCTTCGCCCCGACCGCCGGGACCATGACCCCGCCCATTCCGGGGATCGCGAAGACCGTCTCGATCAGCACGGTGCCGGCGATCATGCCGCTCAGCAGCAGCCCGCTCACCGTGAGCGAGGCGGTGATGATGTTCGGCAGCGCGTGGCGCAGGTAGACGAGCCGCCCCGGAAGACGCTTCGCCCGCGCGGTGGTCATGTAGGTCGCCCCCAGCACACCCGACATCTCGACCTGCACGATGCGGGCGAGGTAGGCGAGGGGCCCGAGGGCGAGCGCGAGCACCGGCAGCACGGCATCCTCGGGCTTTCCCCATCCGGCCGCGGGGAGCCATTTGAGCTGCACGGCGAAGAGGGCGATGAGCCCGACGGCGAGCAGGAAGCCGGGCACCGCGATGAGCATGCCCAGCACGCCCGAGATGAGCGCGTCGGCGACCTTGCGACCCGGACGCTGCAGGGCGACGGCGGCGCCGATGCCGATCGGGACCGCGGCGACCAGGGCGAGCAGGAAGCTCAGCACCCCCAGCGTGACGGTCGCCGGAAAACGTTGACCGATGGTCTCGGAGACCGACCGGCCGGTGCGGATCGACTCCCCGAAGTCGCCGCGCAGCAGGTGCGCGACGTAGTCGAAGAACTGCTGCGGCAGCGGCTTGTCGAGACCGAGCTCGGCGCGGGTGGCCGCGACCAGTTCGGGCGAAGCCTGGATGCCGAGGGCCGCCCGCACCGGATCGCCCGGCACGAGGTGGATGAGGAAGAACGACGCGACGACGACGACGGCGAGCGAGACGAGCAGTCGCCCCAGTCGTCGCACGAGGAACGCCGCGCGAGGAGAGAGCCGCGGACCGCGGCCGCGCCCCTCCGCCCGCACCGCCAGGGCGGCGGTGGGGGCGCCGGCCAGGTCGGCGACGACGGGCGGAGGGGTGGCGGTCATGGGATCAGCCCTGCATCCGGATCGAGGTGGGGTTGAGGAAGTTCGGCTGCTCGAACGTCGCGCCGCTCATGTAGTTCGGCAGGATGTTGTCGATCACCGGGAAGGTGTCGAAGCGCTCGATGAGCTCCTTCTCGGCCTGCTGCCACAGTCCGCACGCGGCGTCGGGGGTGGCTGTCTTGGCCTGGGTGGCCAGGGCGTTGTACTCGGGGTTGTCGACGAACATGAAGTTCAAGCCACCCTGGTCGGGAGTCGCTCCCCCGAAGAAGAGGTCGAGCACGACGGGGCTTCCCGGCCCGATCTGCACCCACCCGGTGTCCCAGTCGAAGCTCGTGTAGAGCTGGTCGGACCAGGCCGCGGCGTCGTTGGCCGACAGCTCGGTGACCACGCCCAGCGAGTCCCACGTCTCTTTGACCAGTTCGGCGGCCGGAGCGTGCGAGGCGGTGGGGGCGTCGTAGATGAACTTCACGTTCAGGGGCTGCCCGTTCTTCTGACGGATGCCGTCGCTGCCGAGGGTCCAGCCGGCTTCGTCGAGCAGTTCGCCGGCGCGATCGAGGTCGGTGGCCGGCAGGCTCCAGCTCGGCGGGTCCTGCACGCACAGCAGCGGCGTCTTCATGACGAGCCCGCTGGAGGGCAGACCCGTGGCGCCGGCGATGACCGGGCCGACCTCGTCGCGATTGATCGCGGTCGAGAGGGCCTCGCGCACGAGCGGGTCGGAGAAGGGCCGGCCCTCGCGCTCGTTGAACAGGATCTGACCGACCGGGTTGCGCACGCCCGCGTAGGTGATGCCCGCGCCCTCGAGGCGGTCCTGGTCGGGGCCGGTGACCACGCCGGAGTTCAGCTCGCCCGAGAGCAGCAGGTTCGTCACGGTGCTCTGGTCGGACACGATGCGCGCCTCGATGGTCTCGGGCAGCCCCTCGGTCTCGTTCGTGACGCCGTACGGGCCCCACGTGTAGCCGTCGCGCTGGGTGAAGACGTACGCGTCGCCGGCGCGCGCCTCGCTCAGCTGGAACATGCCCGTGCCGTTCGTGGTGTCCGACAGCGAAGCGACGTCGGCGAGACCGGCATCGCACACCATCATGATCGTGCCGAGGTTGACGGCCAGGAACGGGTCGTTGACCGTGCTGGTCACGGTGACGACGTTGCCCTCGGCCGTGGCCGACACGGCCTCGGTGATGACGGTGCCGTACGAGAAGGTCGCGTTGGCCGGGTCGGCGTTGTAGTTGAGGTTGTCGGCGACGGTCTGCGCGGTGAACTCCGAGCCGTCGGCGCAAGTGATGCCGTCCTTCAGCGTGAAGGTGGCCGAGGTGCCCTCGTCGGTCCAGCTCTCGGCGAGCCAGGGTTCGTACTCGCCGTCGGGGGTGACGTAGATGAGCGACTCGTAGGCGATGGTGACGACGTCGAAGGTGTCGGGCGAGACGGCCTTCATCGGGTCGAGGTCGCCCGGGTCGTCGCTGATCGCCTTGACGAACGTGCCGCCCGAGACGACCGAGCCCCCTCCCCCGCTGCTGTCGGAGGGCGCCGCGCACGACGCCAGTGTCAATGCGAGAAGGACGACCCCGGCCGCGGCCGGGACGAGAGTGCTGCGTTTCATTGCCATGCTCCTTGATTCGGGGGAAGCGACGGTGGTGCAGGGGTGGTGCAGGTGTCAGCGCGCGGGGATGGGTGCGGCGAGATGGCTCAGGGGGCCGGCGGCTTTGACCGAGACCTTGAGGGTGGGGCGGGTCGTGTACGACAGCGACGTCTCGAGGACGTCGACGATCTCGACCGCGAGGGGATCGGCCCCCGCCTGGATGGCCTTCGCGATCGCCGCTTCCGAGGCGGCCGCGATCGCGGCATCCCGGTCTTCGGCGTCGGAGATCTGGTCGGCGCGGCCCCCGGCGAGCGAGATGGCCGCTCCGACGGCGTTGGCGACGTCGGCCCGGTCGGGGCGGAGCACGTCACCGGCCCCCGGCAGATCGTCGGGAACGAGTTGGGCGCCGCCGCCGACGACGATCAGCGGCAGGTCGACGCGGCCGAGCGACAGCCGTTCGACGGCCTCCTCGATGCGTTCGTGCGCGTGGGCGAGGGCGCGGGCCAGCATGTCGCGGTGACCCGCCGACAGCGGGGGGAGCGAACGACCCCGGATGCCGTGCCCCGCGGCCGCGGCGGCATCGGTGAGCGTCGGGGTGGAACCGCCGAACAGCAGTCCCTCTTCGGCGATGCGGTACCCCACCGATCCCGGGCCGACGGCGCCGGTGCGGGGGTCGATGATCGTGCCCCCGCCGATGCCGAGGCTGAGGATGTCGGGCATGCGGAAGTTGGTGCGCACGCCGCCGATATCGCGGGGCAGGGTCGATTCGCGGGGGAATCCGTCGACGAGCACGCCGAGGTCGCTCGTGGTGCCGCCGACGTCGACGACGATGGCGTTCTGGGCGCCCGAGAGGAAGGCGGCTCCGCGGAGGGAGTTCGCCGGCCCCGACCCGATGGTCAGCACCGGGTAGCGCACGGCGTAGTCGAGCGACATCAGGGTGCCGTCGTTCTGCGCGAAGAAAGTCGAGACGTCGAGACCCTCCTCGGCGACGACGTCGACGAGGGCGCGGGTCACCTCGCTCGCGACGCCGCGCAGGGCCGCGTTGAGCACCGTGGCGTTCTCGCGCTCGAGCAACCCGTCGGGACCGATGTCCTGGCTGAGGAACACCGGCACGTTCTCGCCGATGTGGTCGTGCACGAGCTGCTCGACGTCGCGCTCCTGCTCGGGCGACGAGGGGGCGAAGATCCCGCACACCGCGACGCTGTCGAACCGTCCGTCGAGGCCGTCGAGGAACCGCCGGATGCCGTCGCGATCGAGCGGCGAGATGGGCGTGCCGTCGACCATGTGCCCGCCGCCGAGCATGGCCGCCCCCGCCAGCACCTGGGTGCTGAGGTCGGTCGGCCAGCCCGTCAGCGGCGGCCACTCGGTGGCCGCGGGAGCCCCGAGCCGCACGAGCGCGACGCGGTCCAGGCCCCGACGGGCGACGATCGCGTTGGTCGCGTGGGTGGTGCCGAGCATGACGCGCGACACCCGGTCGCGGTCCTCGGCGAGCTGCGCGAGCACGGCGGCGATACCGGCACGGATGCCGCCGATGACATCGGCCGTGGTCGGCTGCTTCGTCCAGGCGATCACCGACCCCGTGGCATCCACGACGACCGCGTCGGTGTTGGTGCCGCCGACGTCGACGCCGATGGACAGGTCGCGAACGGCGATCATCGCGCGTCCTTCCGCTCGAAGGGGACGTAGGGCAGGTCGTAGCCGAAGGCGCGGGGGCCGGCGATCTCGAGGCCGCGCTCGGTGCGCCACAGGGGGTCGCACGCCCAGGCCAGCACCGACACGCGCTGGCCGTAGCGCAGCATCTCGGTCGAGATGGCGTGACCGGTCTCGAGGTCGACGACGGTGATGAGGTCGGGCACGGTCGCCAGCACCTCGCCGTCTTCGAGCACCACGAGGTTCTCGTTGCGCAGCTCGACGCGCTGCAGGCGCCCGCGGTCGTCGCCGATCCCGGCGATCGTGATCGAGCCGCGCACGAACCCGCCCTCGGTGCGGCGCGAGACGTCGACGATCTTGCCCGAGATGAGCACGTCGGCGTCGAGCTCGTCGGCGATGGCGGCCACCGGCTCGGCGGCCGAGAGCAGCGCGCGTCCGACGCGGATGGCCGTGCTGATCGTGCCCGGGATGACCGCTCCGCGAGCCGTCTCGGCGGTGAGCAGGTAGTGGGCGCCGAGGCAGATTCCCCCGGCGGCCACCGTGACGGCGCGGGCGTGCCGCTCGAGCCAGCCGAGGTCGACCGTGCGCAGGGTCACGACGTTGCCGACGACGTCGCTGAGCACCGCGAACTCGCACGGGACGCCGGCGACGTTGGTGGAGATCATGGTCGCCTCCGGGAACGCGCGGCCCATGCCGTCGGCATCCAGCAGGGCGACGCCCAGGCGAGCGGCCCATCCGGCGGGCGAGACGCCGTTGCTGCCGCCGATCTCGGCGGGCATGATCGCGGTGATCGTGCGCCCGGCGACGCGTTCGGCCTCGCGCAGCAGGGTCTCGACCTGCTGCACCGACGAGAGCATCTCGATGCCGACGGTCGGTGCGCCGATGCCGCTCATCATGATGACGGCGTCGTCGGGTCCGAGGTCGTCGAGGCTCAGCAGCCGCACCGGCCCGTGCTCGCGGATCGCGCGCTCGGTCGTCAGCTGCGAGGTGTAGACGGCGCCGCCGCCGCCCGTGCCGAAGATCGCCGCGCCCGCGGCGAGCGCGGCGATGTCGTCGGCCGTGACGTGCTCGGGGGCGCGGGCCGCGGTCGGCGTGACGGGAGACGGAAGTGCCATGACACGACACTAAGCACCGCCCCCGCGAGCGACAATGTGGTGAGCAGACAGGGAATCGGCGTACATTGTGCTGGTGGCACAGCTCACCACTTCCGACCTTCTCGCTCAGACCGAACGCCTGGGCATCGCGCACGCCGCCGGCCCCGAGGGGGGAGCGACGATCGAACGCGTCGACGTGTCGACCCTCGCCGATCTGCCCGGCCTGACCGCGGGCACCCTGGCCGTCGTGGCCGGCGACGACCCGCCCGCGCCGTACCTCGTCGACGTGGCCCTGCGCCAGGCCAGCGCGCGCGGGCTGGCGGGCCTCGTCATGCCCGCGGGCTTCACGGCGACCGAGACCGCGACCGTGCTGGCGCTGCGCGGCGGCGTTCCCGTGCTCGTGTCGCTCGCGGCGCCCGCTCCCGACCTCGCCGTGGCGATCGACCGGGTGATCAGCGGGGGCGCGGCCGAGTCGATGACCCGCGCGGCCTTCGCGGTCGAGAAGGCGACGCAGGCCGCGGCTGCGGGCGAGGGAGACGCGGTGGCGGCGATCCTCGACGCCGCGGGCACCGCCCTGGGCGTGCGGGTGAGCCTGCGCGAAGACCTGGTGACCTCGTGGACCGACGCCGACGCCGTCTTCGCGGGCGAAGTGCCCATCGGCCGGCTGGTCGCCGAGACGTCGGACCCGGCCGCCACCGTCGCCCTGCCGGTCGTGGCCTCGCTCGTGTCGCGGGCCATGCAGCGGCACCTGCAGGACCGCTTCGCCCCGAATCAGTCGCGCGCCGACCTCATCGTCGAGCTGATCCTCGCCGAGGCCGGTCGCGTCGACGGGTTCGTCGCTCCGGCCGCACGCCTCGGTCTGCCGCTGCAGCTCTCGCACGCCGTGGCGTGGATGCGTCCGCAGCACCGCACCGACCCGGGGCTGCGCGCCCCGCGCTTCGTCGAGGCCGCGCTCGAGCTGTTCACCCTGCAGCTCATCGAGGACCGCCCCGAGCTGTGGCACATCGCCTTCCTGCAGGACGACGTCCTCGTCGTCAGCAGCGAGGACCACGGTGCGGGCGACCACCAGCGGCGCCTGCGCGACGTCGTGTCGCGCGTGCAGTCCCAGGCACGCCGTCTCATCGGCGACGACTGGACGTACACGGTCGGTCTCGGCACCCCGCAGACCGGAGCCGCGGGTCTTCGGCAGTCGGCTGCCGAGGCGCGCGTCGCCGCCGACTCCGCCATCGCCGGCGGTCGATTGGATGCCATCGAGCTCACCGACGTGACCGGGCTCCGACGTCTGCTGCTCGACTTCTACGCCTCGCCGGTGAGCCGCAACCTGCTCGACGACATCCTCCACCCGCTCGACGTGCTGGGCCCCGAGAAGGCGACGACGGCCGTGCGCACGCTGCTGTCGTACCTCGGCCACCGTCATTCGCTCGCGCAGGCCGGGCGCGAGCTGAACCTGCACCCCAATGCGGTCGGCTACCGCATCCGACGCGCGCGCGAGCTGCTCGGGGTCGACCTCGACGACCCCGACACCCGCTTCGCGGTCGAGCTGGCGTGCCGCGTGCGCCTGCTCGGCTCGGGGCGCTGAGGAGGGCGTCGGGGCCTGATCGCGGCGCCGGCGTGGGGCGGTGGCCCTCCATCACCCGGGCGCCCGCTGTGCCGACGGCACACTTCGACCCGGTGATCCTGTGCCCGGGCGACGATGAGGTTCGGTGGACCCCGGGGTAGCGTCGACGGCATGCTCTCCACCGATTTCCGCGCGCTCGGGCTCGAGGACATCCGCGGCACGCTGGGCGAGCCGGAGGGTCCCTCGCTGCAGAAGATCACCGACCACCTCGATGAGAACTGCCTGCGCTTCCTGGCCCACTCGCCGTTCGCCACCCTCGCCACCGCCGATCGCGACGGAACGTGCGACTGCTCGCCGCGCGGCGACTACCCCGGTTTCGTGCGGGCGATCGACGACCGCACCGTCGTGCTTCCCGACCGCCTCGGCAACAAGATCGCCGACTCGATGCGCAACATCGTCGACAACGGCCACGCCGCCCTGCTGTGCTTCGTGCCGGGAATGAGCGAGACGCTGCGCATCAACGGCACCGCGTTCGTCACCGACGACCCCACCCTGCTGCGCTCCCTCGAGCAGGACCACACCGTGCCCGACCTCGCGATCGTGCTGCGCATCGAGCAGGTGTACCTGCACTGCGGGCGCGCTCTGCTGCGCGGCGGGATCTGGGACGCCGACATGCAGGACCTGGCCACGCAGGTGCCGACCTCGGGCCAGATCTGGGCGAGCACGTCGGGATGGGATGCCGCGGTCGGCGACGTCATCGACGAGGCGATGTCCGGCGCCTACCGGGCGCTGTACTGAGGTGCGCAGCCGCGAGGGACTGATACCCCTGGTGGTCCGCGAGATCATCCGCCAGACGCCCGACATCGTGAGCATCCGCCTGCAGAACGTCGATGGATCCCCCCTCCCCGCCTGGAACCCCGGCGCCCATATCGACCTGCAGCTGATCACGCGCCACGAGCGGCAGTACTCGCTGTGCGGCGACCCCGCCGACACCGCGTCGTACCGCATCGCCGTGCGCCGCGAGGAACTGTCGCGCGGCGGCTCGCACTACATCCACGCGTTCCTGCGCGAGGGCAGCACCGTCTGGGTGCGCCCGCCCCGCAATCTGTTCGAGCTCGGCGAGGCCCCCGCGTACCTGCTGCTGGCCGCCGGGATCGGGGTCACGCCGATCCTGTCGATGGCCCGTCACCTCGCCGCCGTCGACGCCGACTGGAGGATGATCGTCGTCGCCCGGGATCGCGACGGCGTCGCCTTCGCCGACGAGATCGCCGCCCTCGGCGATCGCGCCACCGTCCACGTCAGCCGCGAGCGGGGGCGTCTCGACCTCGACGCGGTCGTGGGCGGGATCGCCCCCGGCACCGACGTCTACGCGTGCGGGCCGGCGTCGTTCGTCGACGCGCTCTGGGCGCTGAGCCCGACACTGCCCGAGGGGTCCGGCATCCATCTCGAGCGTTTCGAGCCCCGGAAGCGGGAGTTCGGGCCGAACGAGGCCTTCACCGCCACCGCCGCCCGGTCCGGTGTGACCGTCGAGGTGCCCGCGACCCGGTCGCTGCTCGAGTCGCTCCAGGGCGCCGGGGTGCCGATGAACGGCTCCTGCCTGCGCGGGGTCTGCGGCTCGTGCGCCGTGCCCGTGCTGGATGGGGCGGTGGACCACCGCGATTCGCTGACGGTCGACGACGAGTCCCGCATCATCTACCCGTGCGTCTCGCGCGCTCGTGCGGGAGAGACGCTTGTCCTGAACGCCTGAACGCCTGAACGCCTGAACGCTCCGCGCGGGCGGGAACGCGTCGACCGGGCGCGGGGATCGCGCTCGCGCACGCGCCGGATCGTCGAGCGTCCGCACGCGACGGCCCCGCGCGACGGCTGGCCTGTCGGGGGCGACCCGCCGCCCCCGACGAGCCCGGTCACACCGCCCGGTGCGTGAACCGCCCGCCGAGCAGGGTCGCCGCCACGGTCATCTCGCGCAGGTCGTCGCGGTCGCACGCGAAGGGGTCGCGTTCGAGCACCACGAGGTCGGCCGGCTGCCCGACGGCGAGGGTGCTGCGGCTGCTCGCCGCCAGCGCGACGTCGAGCGGAAGGCGTTGTTCCGGATGCCAGGCCTCGCGGTCACCGCGGCTGCGCGAGGTCGCCGACGCGATCGCGTGCCACGGGTCGAGCGGGGCGACGGGGGCGTCGGAACCGAGGCGCAGGGCCGCGCCCGACCGATGCAGAGAGCCGAACGCGAAGGCCCGGTCGGTGCGTCCCGACCAGTGCAGGTCGGCGATGTCGCGGTCGTCCATCGCGTGCTCGGGCTGCACGCTGGCGATGAGGCCCGCCCGGCGGAATCGGGCGAAATCGCCGTCACTGACGAGTTGCGCGTGCTCGATGATGCCGGGCATGCCGAGAGTCTCGAACACACCGATCACCTCGGCGTTCGCGCGGTCGCCGATGGCGTGCACGGCGGGGAGGATGCCGCCCTGCTTCGCGCGTCGGAGCAGTCGGTGCAGCTCGTCGACCGAGACGCTCTGCACGCCGCACGCGTGGGCGTGCAGGGGGTCGGCACCGGGGTACGGGTCCCAGCACCACGCCGTGCGCGTGTTGAGGGAGCCGTCGACGACGACCTTCAGCCGGCCCATGGTGACGAGTCCGTCGGCGTCGAGCGGGTCGCCCGTCCGCAGGCCCGCGGCGATGGCCTGCTCGAGTCGGTCGGGCCACACCGAGGCGTCGACCCGCAGCGCGTGCACGCCCGCGGCGACCCGCTCGGGCCACTCGAGGAAGTTCGGGACGTTCTCGTAGTCGACGATGCCGACCACACCGCGCCGGGCCGCGGCGTCGGCGACCTCGCCATATGCCTCGACCGGAATGGATGCCGCCTGCTGGAACCGCTGCAGGGCGGCGATCCACTCGAACTCGGCGACGACGCCGCTCGCGTCGGGGCGGAGGCCGAGGCGTTCGGCCCCGCGGGAGTTCATCCACCCGGCGTGCAGGTCGCCGCTCACGAGCACCACCGGAACGTCGGGGAACGCGTCGTCGAGGAGTCGGAGTGTCGTCGGAGTGGTCCACAACCCGTCGCGGTAGCCGTAGCCGACGAGGACGCCGTCGGTGCGCGGCGCCCCGGCGACGAGCGCCCGACGCACGGCATCCACGACCTCGTCGGGGCTGTGCGTGCCGGCGACGTCGACGCGGCGGCTCGAGATGACCCACTGCGAAAAGTGCACGTGGGCGTCCCAGAGGCCGGGACCGATCGCGCGGCCGTCGAGCTCGACGACCTCGCCCTCGGCCGGCGCGGAACCGGCCGGGACGATCGAGGCGATGAGGCCGTCGCGCACGACGACGTCGACGGGCTCGCCGCCGTACGGCCGGCCCGAGCGCAGGGTGAGCGCGCTCACAGAGCGGGCACCGGGGCGCCGACGAGGCCGAAGAGGTCCTTCGGATCGTCGGGGGCGGCCACGAGGTCGATCTCGAGCGCCAGTTCGGTGCCCGCGACGCTGTCGCGCAGGAACCGCAGCGCCGAGAAGTCCTCGATCGCGAAGCCGACCGAGTCGAAGACGGTCACCTGGTCGTCGGAGGTGCGCCCCGGCGCGCGGTCGGTGAGCACCTCCCAGAACTCCGTGACCGGGAAGTCGGCGGCGACCCGCTGGATCTCGCCCTCGATCCGGGTCTGCGGGGTGTACTCCACGAACACCGGCCCGCGCGACAGGATCGCGGGGTCGAGCTCGGTCTTGCCGGGGCAGTCGCCGCCGATGGCGTTGATGTGCATTCCGGCTGCCACGTTGGAATCGCTGAGCACCGTCGCCGCCGCCTTGTCGGCGGTGCAGGTCGTGACGATGTCGGCCTCGCGAGCGGCCTCGGCCGCCGAGTCGCACACCTCGATGTCGAAGCCGAGCGGGGTGAGGTTGCGCACGAGCTTGGCGGTGGCCGCGGGATCGACGTCGAACACGCGCAGACGATCCACGCCCAGCACACCGCGGAACGCGAGGGCCTGGAACTCGGCCTGACTCCCCGCGCCGATCATCGCCATCGTGCGCGCGTCGGGGCGAGCCAGTCGGCGCGCCACCATGGCCGAGGTCGCGGCGGTGCGCAGCGCCGTGAGCAGCGTCATCTCCGACAGGAACACCGGGTAGCCGTTGTGCACGTCGGCGAGCACGCCGAACGCGGTGACGGTCTGGTACCCGCGGCCGGGGTTGAAGGGATGCCCGTTCACGTACTTGAAGGCGTACGTGTCGGGATCGCTGATGGGCATGAGCTCGATCACCCCGAACGGGGTGTGGCTGGCCATACGCTCGACCTTGTCGAACGACGACCAGCGACGGTAGTCGGCCTCGAGGTACGCGACCATGTCGGTCATGAGCCGCTCGGCTCCGTTCGTCGCGACCCAGCGCACCATGGCATCCACGCCTACGAATCCGGTCATCGTTCTTCTCGTTCCTCTCGTTGGCGGATGGCATCCATCCGACCGGCCAGGGCCGGGTTCTCATAGGGGCCGGGAGCGCGCAGCGCCGCGACGATGCGGTCGACGACGGCGGCGGGCTTGTCCTGGCTGAGCTTCTGCTTCGCCTCGAACCGTGTGACGGGCAGGCGGAACCCGACCGTCCCGTGCACGATCCGCTCGGCGTAGGCGGTGTTCTCGAGGCTCCGGTGCATCAGGAAGGGGTTCGGCAAGGGCGCCTCGAAGTGCGTGACGAGCCGGTCGAGTACCGCGAGGTTCTCGTGGTCGCTCAGCAGCTCGGGCGTGCCGTACAGGTGCGCGACGACGAAGTTCCACGTCGGCACGGCCGGCGACACGTCGTACCAGCCGGGCGAGACGTAGCCGCTCGGCCCCGACACCACCACCATCACCTCGTGCGCGCCGAGCTCGTGCAGCGCCTCGTCGGGGCGCCCCACGTGGCTCACGATCGAGAACCCGTCGCCCGCGTCGTCGACGAGCACCGGATAGTGGGATGCCACGAGCCCCCGCCCGGGCACATGACTCACCAGCGTGGCCCAGGGGTTCTCGCGCACCAGCTCGCGCACCGCGTCGAGGTCGGTCAGGGCGTAGTCGGGGGCGTGTCTCACGGCGTCTCCTCCGGGGCGGCGGTCGGCGGACCGAAGATCAGCACGAGCTCGGCCGGGGCGTCCGAGGCATTGCGCACGCCGTGCACCATGCCCGCCGGGGCGTATGCGCCGTCTCCCGCCCTGAGCACCCGGTCCACCCCGTCGGCGGTGAAGACGATCTCGCCCGCGGTGACGACGTACATCTCGTCGCTGCTGTCGGCCGAGCAGCTGTCGGCGGCGCCGGTGAGGTGGCGGTGCTCGCCCTCCGAGGCACCGGGGGCCAGGTGGTAGAGCATCACCTGGGCGCCGAGGGCCGTGGCATCCGGGAAGTACCACTCGATGCCCACGCGCCCCTCCCCCTCGTAGAGGGTCCAATCGTGGTGGCCGTCTCCGCGGCGCTGAATCTGCACGGGGGTCCTCACATCGCCGGGGCGACGGTCGCGTCGACCGCGAACGCCGACAGGTCGTCGGTGGTGTCGCCGCCCATCGCGAGCTCGGCCAGCGCCAGACCGATCGCCGGAGTGAACTTGAACGCGTGCCCGGCGCCCAGCGCGACGATGATGTCGGGCTGCTCGACGAGGGGGCCGATGACGAAGCGACGGTCGGGGGTCAGCGCGTACTGGCAGGTGACGGTGCGCAGCACCGGGCCGCTCGCGGGGATCGTCGCCGAGAGGAACGCCGCCAGCTCGGCCGTGCGCTCCTCCGACGGGACGAACGTGCGCTCCGCCGGTGACATGTGCACCTCCGACACGTCGCGCGCCGCCTTGATGGTGGGCTCGCCGTAGGTCGGGAAGCCGTAGAAGCACTGCTCGTCCTCCCAGATCCAGACGGGGAACCTGTCGCGCTCGAACGCCTCGGGCTCGGACGGGGCGAAGTAGCTCACCTGCTCCTGCATGACCTCGAGCGGAATCCGGATGCCGAGCGGCTCGAGCAGCGTGTTCGTCCACGCGTCGGCGGCCACGACGACGCGGCGAGCGCGCACCTCGCCGGACGAGGTGGAGACGATCACGCCGTCGCCGTCGGGAATGAGGCGGTCGACTCGCGTGCGGTCCCGCAGGTCGGCTCCCCGCACCCGGGCGTGCATCTGCAGCGTCGCGACCGTGCGGGCGGCGTGGGCGATTCCCGAGTCGGGCGTGTAGACGGTGGTGACACCGGCGGGCACCGAGAACTGCGGCCACCGCTCGTGCACCTCGTCGGGGCCGAGCAGGTCGAACGGCACGTCGTTGTCGGTCAGGCTACGCGCGAAGTCGGCGGCGTCGTACGGGCCGCCGTCGGGGATGAAGACGACGCCGCCGGTGATGCTCAGCAGCCGCTCCCCCGTGGCCGCCTCGAGCGCCGCCCACTCGCGGTACGCCGCCTGCGCGAAGCGCACGTACGCGGCCGAGCCGTACGAGGTGCGCACGATGCGCGAGGTGTCGTGCGAGGCGCCGCGCACGTGCCCGAGCTCGAACTGCTCGAAGGCGACCGTGCGCGCGCCCCGGCCGGCCAGGTGGTACGCGGCGGCGCTGCCGAGGGCTCCGAGACCGACGACGGCGACGTCGAACTGCTCCATGGCGGGTCCTTTCGAGGGGCCGGTCGGGTGCCCGGCGAATGTCAGCCATTATTCGAACCCCGCGCGGCGGGGCTGTTACGGTCGCCGTGAGATGCAAAACGCCACGGTCGAGATTGCGATCGCGGGGGGAGGGATGCCGTGAGCGCGAGGATCGAGCACGCGATCGCCGCCCTGCGTGCGGTCGCAGCACGCCCCGACCCCACCCGGCCGCTTCCGCTGTCGTCGATCGCCCGCGGCGCACGGGCGAGCCTCAGCACCGTGTCGAGGCTGTGCGCCGAGCTCGCCGACATCGGCCTGCTCGCCCGGGCCGACGACTACGGCAGCTATCGCGTCGGATCCCGCGCCCTCGCCCTGTCGGGTCGGGCGTCCGCGGCGCTCGCCCCGGTCGTGCGGTTCGAGCTGCACCGCATCGCGCAGGAGACCACCGAGACGGTCGTCCTCGCGGCCCCCGAGACGGGCGGGGCACGCGTGCTCGCGACCGTCGGTTCGGGGTGGACCCTGCACGTGCCCGTGACCCTCGGCGAACTCGTCACCGACGAGCGTCGCGCCCTCGTGCGGGCCTCGCGCGGCGGCGATGGCCTCGTCGAGTCGCAGCTCGGCCGAGCGGTCGAGATCGCCGTCCGGCTCACGACACCCGACGGGCGCACGGTGGCCGCCCTGGCGGTGAGCCTCCCGGTCTATCGCGCCGCCCGCGCCCGCCCCCGCGTGCGCCGCGTCCTCGCCGATGCGCGGCGCGCGTTCGAGCAGGCTCTGGCCGAGGCGCACGTCGGGCCCGGCCGCGGGGACGCCGCCGCCGTCGAGCCGACCCGCGCCCTCGAGGCGGCGACGCGCGTGCTCGAACACCTCGCCGACGGCCCCGACTCGGTGGCGGGCATCGCGCCCGCCGCGCGACTCCGCCCCGATCGCGCGCGTCGAATGGTCGACGCCCTCGTGCGCACGGGAGCGGTCGCGCACGACGCCGAATCCGACCGCCTGCATCTCGACCTCGCCCTGCACGCCTGGTATCGCGCAGCGACCGAGCCCCTCCTCGCACGCACCGGCCCCGCCCGTGCCGCCGCGACCGCGGCCCGCGCCGAGGCCTGCGTCTTCGTCACCGCGCTCAAGGGCATGCGCAGTTTCACCCTGGTCGAGCACATCGAACCCCTCGCCGAGGGCCTGATCATGGCGCCCTGGCTGGGCCGCCCGCATCCGCTCGTCGGCTCCGACGGAGGCCCCACCCTCGCGATGGACTTCACCCTCGATCAGCTGGGCGCGCTCTTCCCCCGCCGGCACGGGGCCGCCGAGTACGCCCAGTTCACCGGACGCGTCGAGCGCGTGCGCGCCGACGGGGTGCTGACCATGGAATCCATCGACGAGTTCGGCATCACCTCGATCTCCGCCCCCGTGCGCGACGCCGCGGGCCAGGTCGCCGCCGCCGCCTGCATCGTCGGGGCGACCGAGAACGTCAAACCGCGCCTCGCCGGCCTCGAGGCCGCGGCCCGCGCCCTCGCCGCGGAGCTCTCCGCCGACCTGCACGCCCCGGGCTCGGCATCCATTCCCGCCCTCGCCCCGATGGGCGTTGCGCCCATACCGCCGCGTCGCTGACGCGGCTATCGTCGCTCGCACCCCGAACGAAGGACCCCGGATGCCGTTCACCCCCGACCCCGCGATCTTCTACGACACCGCCGGTGACGCCGACGACCCGACGGTGGTGTTGATCGCCGGCGGCGGCGCGCAGCTCATCGCCTGGCACGTCGACCTGGTCGCCCGACTGGTCGAGCGGGGTCTGCACGTCGTGCGCATGGACAACCGCGACGTGGGGCTCTCGGCCCGTTTCGGCGGACCCGACGACATCGACGGCGGGTACGGCCTCGAAGAGATGGGCGACGACGTCGTGCGCGTGCTCGACGATCTCGGCCTCGACGCGGCGCACCTCGTCGGGCACTCGATGGGCGGGATGATGGCGCAGATGGCCGCGATCCGGCATCCCGAGAGGGTCCGGAGCCTGGGTCTGCTGTCGACCATCCCGGGGCGCGATGCCCGCTACGTGCTCCACGACGAGAGGCCCGAGCTCATGCGGGCTCCGCTGCGGTACTCGCGCGCCGAGATCACCGCCGGGGCCGCCGCCTTCGCCTCCGCGACCGCGGGCGAGCGCTACCCGCTCGACGTCGAATGGAACGCGTGGGCGGCGGGCGAGGCGTTCGACCGCGGGTACTTCCCCGAGGGCTTCTCGCGGCAGTGGTCGGCGTTGCTGCGCGCGCCCGAGCGGCTCGAGGCACTGCGGGCCCTCGACGTTCCCGCCCTCGTCTTCCACGGCCGCGACGACGACGTGCTGCACTGGAACGCGGCGGTCGACATGGCCGCGGCGCTCCGCGACGCCGAGCTGCAGGTGCACCCCGGCATGGGGCACTTCATCGCCCCCGAGCTCTGGCCCGAGCTGATCGGCGGGATCGTCCGCGCCGTCACCGCCGGCGAGTCCCGCGCGTAGCCGTCGCTGCCGCGGCACGCGCGCGGCGAACCGTGCGACCGCCGGGGCGGGTCAGTGGGCGGCGTCGGCGGGGGCGTCGCGCTTCACCAGGCGCGTGACCCCGGTCATGATGCCGACGATGATGAGCCCCAGGATCAGGCCGAACACCGCCGACATCGCGGTCTCGACGATCCAGACGATCACGGCGCCGGCGGCCTCGATCGCGTGGGTCACGAGGTGCACGACCTCGTACGGTCCTGCCCACAGCGTCTCGGAGAGGTTCTGCAGCACCAGGTGCCCACCGACCCACAGCATCGCGACGGTGCCGATGACGCTGATCACGCGGAACACCGCGGGCATGGATGCCACGATCCGCACGCCGAAGCGACGCACCCCGCGTGAGGCGCTCTTCATCAGCCGCAGGCCGATGTCGTCGACCTTCACCAGCAGGGCGACCGCGCCGTAGACGACCACCGTCATGGCCAGGCCGATCACCAGCAGGGCGCCCAGCGTCATCCAGATGCCGAAGCCGGGGTCGAGGCTCGACAGCGCGATCAGCATGATCTCGGTGCTGAGGATGAGGTCGGTGCGCACCGCACCCAGCACGAGCTTCTTCTCGTCGCGGGGACCGTCGTCGTCGTGCGCGCCGTGATGCACGCCGAACCACTCGAGCACCTTCTCAGCGCCCTCGAAGCACAGGAACCCGCCACCGATGATGAGCAGGTAGGGAAGCACCCACGGCGCGAACGCGGTGAGCAGCAGCGCGATCGGAATGATGATCACGTACTTGTTGATGATGCTGCCGAGCGCGATCTTCCACACCACGGGCAGTTCGCGCGCGGGGGTGAGCCCCTGTACGTACTGCGGCGTGACGGCGGCGTCGTCGATGACGACTCCCGCGGTCTTCGCGCTGGCGCGCATGGCGGCGCTGAGGATGTCATCGACGACGGCGAGCAGACCGACCGACATGTGCGTTTCTCCCGGGGGTACGAGGGTGCGGGCGCGAACGGCCCACAGCCCCGAGGTTAGCGGGCGCGAGACGGTCCCCCGCCGTGTGGCCGGTTCGCGAACGTCCGCGGCCGCGCGTCGAGACCGGCCGTGCGCACGGCTTCGCCCCGGGCCCGACACCCCGCGACACCCGGCATCACGACCCTGTCGGTCGGGAGGCGGCTCTGGCTAGGGTGGGCAGACGCGTCCAGCAGGGAGTCCCATGTCGTTCATCACCCGCGGTTTCTCGGGCCGGCGCCGCGAGCGCGATCCTCGGCTGCCCCCGGGGCAGACGCTCATGGCCGACTGGCCCGTGCTCTCGGCGGGGCCCACGCCGACCGTCGCCGACGACGCGTGGGAGTTCGTGATCGGCACCGAGAACGGCGTGCACCGGTGGAACCGGGCCGAGCTCGAAGCCCTCGGGGTCGAAGACGTCACCGTCGACATCCACTGCGTCACGCACTGGACGAAGCTCGACATGGCGTGGCGGGGCGTCTCGCTCGACCGCGTCTTCGCCGAGGTCGAGACCGCGCACCGCTTCGCGATGGTGCACTCGTTCGGCGGGTACACCACCAATGTGGCGCTCGACGATCTGCTCGGCGGAAAGAGCTGGATCGCGTTCGAGGCCGAGGGCGCACCCCTCACCGCCGAGCACGGCGGCCCCGCCCGGCTGCTCGTGCCGCACCTGTACTTCTGGAAGAGCGCGAAGTGGGTGCAGGGCTTGGTCACCATGCCCCGCGACTCGCCGGGCTTCTGGGAGCAGAACGGCTACCACTCCCACGGCGATCCCTGGCGCGAGGAACGGTACGAGTGAGCCGCCGCCCCGCCTGGCACGTCGCGACCGTCGTCGAGAGTCGAGCCGAGACGACCACGGCCCGCCGCCTCGAACTCGAGGTGCCCACGTGGCCGGGCAACGACGCGGGGGCGCACGTCGACGTGCGCCTCACCGCACCCGACGGCTACCAGGCGTCGCGCTCCTACTCGCTCGCCTCGTCGGGAGACGGGACGCGCGTGACGCTCGCCGTCGATGAGATCCCCGACGGCGAGGTGTCGCCCTTCCTCGTGCACGATCTGCGCGTCGGTGACCGCATCGAGCTCCACGGCCCGCTGGGGGCGTTCTTCGTGTGGCGTCCCTCCGACGACCCGGCCCCCGTGCAGCTGATCGCGGGCGGGTCGGGAGTGGTGCCGCTGTACGCGATGGCCGCGGCCCACGCGCGGAGCGGCGAAGCCGCCCCGCTGCGACTGCTGTACTCGGTGCGTTCGCCGGGCGACGTGTTCTTCCGCCCCGAGCTCGAGGCGCTCGCCGATCGCGGTCTGCCCCTCGACCTGGTCTACACGCGCACCGCCCCGCCGGGAGGCTCGGCACCGCCGGGGCGTCTCACCGCCGAGGGGCTGCGACGAGCCGTGTTCCCCGCCGCCCAGCGGCCCCGGGTCTACGTCTGCGGGCCCACGCCGTTCGTCGAGGCCGTCGCCGGCTGGCTCGTCGACGACGGACACGCTCCCGCGGCGGTGCGCACCGAGAGGTTCGGGGGCGCCTGACGGCCGCGCTCCACGGCGACGCCGGGGAATGCGAAAAGCCCCGGCGAACCGGGGCTTTTTCGGCGGAGACGGAGGGATTTGAACTCCCGCCACGCTCGCGACGTGACGGGGAGGTCGCAAGAGTGCCCCGTCATTCCGCACATCTCGGGTCACGTCAGCACCTTTTGAACTATCGCCACTCTCGGCGTTTGTTGCCATTCTGTTGCCACGGACGAAGGGGGCAGGGGTACTCGCTACCCGAGTACCCACAGGGGTACGCGAATTTGACGTACCCCTGTGGGCGTGGGGTACGCCTAGCGGACCCCATCTGCAACCGTGGTTGCATGTGTCGGATCCCCGACATGTGAGGGGCTCGCGGATCGCTACCCCCCTGGCGAAGGGGGTGCACAGTGGGCATGCCCTCGGGGTGTCGGCTCAATCGACACCCCTCGAAGGGGGCCGGGGTGGTTCGCATCCCGCATTTCAAATGAGGGATGGCAGGTCGCGTTTCGGACGCGACCTGGCGGTCGGATCCCAGATCGGACCGCAACAGACGGTGATCTCGGATCAAAAGCTGTCCCACTTGTCCCACTTTGTGTCCCGCGTCCTGTCCCGCCCTCGGGGAGCGCCGATGCCCCGCGATCCCTGTCAGCGACTGCGATCGGCGGGGCATCTGGGGCGCGAGGTGGGACACGGGACACGGGACATGTGGGACAGCCAAGGTGGGACACGAGCCCGCGGAGGGGGACAGATCACACCCGGTGGACTGACGGCGCCCTAGTGGTAGGGATTCCGAGGCCCCCTACCCCGTGCGCGGTCGGCTAGGTTGTCGAACATGAGGCGTGCTGTTGTCCCCGTTGCCGTGCTGTTGGTCGTGGCTCTGGCCGGGTGCTCGGCCCCTGCGGAGTCTGAAGGTGTGACACCCAGTGCTGCGGCGGTGGTGACAGCCTCAGAATCACCCGTTGCCCCGCTGACCGCCGAGACACCCTCCGAGGCAGCGAGCGGGGCTCCTGCCACGCCGGAGGGTGTGTTCTTAGTGAAGATCCGCGACATTCTCCCGGATGACACGTCGATCCCGAACGCGACAGACACGCAGCTGCTCGCCGCCGCTCAGGAAGCCTGCGAGCAAATGGCCGGAGGGGCCGACTCGACGATGGTCTCCGTGATCGACGGCGAGCAGAAAGACGGGGCGGGGTACTACCAGGACAGTGCCCGCATCGGCGCTGTCGCCAAACAGACCATCTGCCCCTAGCTCCCGTCCGTCTTGAGGACGTAGCCGTCCGCGCCGAGGATCATCACTCCGGCGGGCAGCCCCATCCCGGATACCGGGGAAACGGCGCCGGGTGACATGCGGATGCCGTTCGCGTCGATCTGGACGACGTTGCCGCCGTTCTGGATGCGGGCGTAGCCGTTGCTCACCTGGACGACGCTGTTGCCCTTGTAGACCTGCACGGTGTTGGCGTCGGTGAACACCTGCGCGCCGTTCTCGAAGGTCAGGGCGCCGCCGGCGACGGTGGGGTCCATCGTCATGTTGCCGGCGGTGATCTTGCCCGTGGCGCCGTCGATGACGATCTGCGCTGCGCCGCGGCCGACGTAGATCTTGCTCGTCGCGCCGTCGATGACGATGCCGTCGCCGACGTGGATCTTGCCGTCCTCGACGCGGACGTTCCCGGCGGTCAGCTTGCCCGTCAGGTCGAAGTCGCCGGTGAGCTTCACGTCCCCGGCGATCTCGCCATCGCCGGAGTCGAACTTCCACGGCCCCGACCACTCGAAGTCGCCCTCCCCGTTGAAGTGGCCGACGACCTGCAGGGTTCCCCCGGAGTCGACGAGCAGCAATCCGCCGATGATGCGGAGGCGGCCGCGGAGGATGGAGGCGTTCTCGAGCATCGCTCCGCTCTCGAGGCGGTCGACACGCTGGATGATGCGGCGGATCCAGTAGAACGCATCAGACATGTCACGCAGCAGCATCCTGCACCTCCGTCTTGAGCTCGTAGCCGTTGCCACCCGAAAGCTTGATGACTCGCATGGCGTGGTCGCCGTCCGGGATTGGCTGTCGCCCGATCGACTCGATATCCCAGCGCGTACCGGGCAGTGCCAGCATGGGCGGGTACTCGTCGCTGATCGTGAACGACCCGACCGTCCACTGCGCGCGGGGGTCAGCGTTCGCCTGGTAGTAGCGCGTGACGGTCTGCTGCAGGGCCTCCCCCGTGAGGTCGGGGAAGGTCTGCTTGGTGTCCCGGATGGGGCCGCGCGGCTCTCCCGCCCACCGTGTCTCCTGGTCGACGCCGGTGCCGTTGCCGACGCCGTGGATGCCGGTGACCTGGCTGCGCCGGCTCTTGCGGTACTTCACCCCGCTCAGGGGCGTCTCGTCGGCGTGCAGCTTGAAGCTGACACGGTCGCGGACGATGGGGGCACCGACGACCGCCTCGAACCGGATATCCCGATCACCCGGGCTGTACACGCGGAGGAACAATTCGGAGTTGGAGCGATCCTCGATCTGTCCGATGAGGTCGGAGATGCGGTACTTCTCCCAGAACTCCCAGGTCGCCGAGATGTCCCCCGCGCCGTCCGGGGGGAGGTCGATGGGGTATTCCCAGTCCGGTCCCCACTGCATCATCCGCGCGAGAATCGCTCGGAGCGCGCCCGAAGCGGACCGGTTGACGACGGTCAGGGCCGAGAATTTGTCGGCGCCGACTCCGTCGATCAGGCGCCAATCGGCTTCCCCGATGAGATCCGAGGCTTGCACCTTGAGCTTCCCGGCGTCGAGGTCATAGTCGTACTCGTCGATCTTGTGCGCGTAGACGGGGGTGTCCCCCCACCATCGGACGATGAGTCGGCTGTTCCCCTCGAACGTGGAGTCGATCTCGCCTGGCTCCCACGGTCGATCCGCGTCGTTGGTGACGATCGTTTCCGTGCTGGTGCCGTCTCCCTGGATGCTCGTCGACCAGGTGGAGTCGGCGGACTCGATGTGCGCGCGGAACCTGCCGGTGATCGCGTCGTTGACGGTCAGCGACCAACCGTTCTCTGTGGCTGTGGTCATGGGTCTGAATCCCTTCGGGGGTGCGGGGGCACATTTGTGGTGCGTGAAGGGTGTGCGGCCCCCGTCTGCAGTAACGGGGGCCGCACGGCGGTCGGCGGGTGAGGGCACCACCCCTCACACTCGCAGCGTGTCCCAGGAGGGGGAAGACGAGAGAACTCGCATCACGCGCGTACCGACCGCGGTCTGTGTCAGGACGCCTTCAGGGCGACCTTGATGAACGCGCTGGGCTGGTTCGTCGCGAAGCCGTAGCGGCCCTCGTGACGAAGCTTCACCTGGTTGCGGTCGAAGAGGGGACCGGATCCGTCGATGTCGAGGTGGTCGTCCTCGCGGGGGATGAGCTCCGTCTGCTGGAAGTCTCCGAGCAGCGCCGTCCCCTGCGGGATGAGGGGGCTGATGATGCGGTCGTAGTCGCCGAGGAGCTGGTCGAGGGACGTACGGCCGGTGCCGAACAGGAGGGCGCCGGTGTCGCCGTTCTCGCGCAGCTCGACGAGGGCCTGGTAGTCCTTGCTGTTGATGATCCAGGCGTTCGGGGTGACGAAGGTGTCTTCGAGCTGGTAGCGGCCGCTGGTGAGCTGCTTGAGGGGGGTCGTGCCGGATGCCCACGCCTTGGTGAGGATGCCCGGGGTGTTGAGGATGCCGAGCACGGGGTCTTCGCCCTGTGTGGTGACGTTGCCGTTGCCGTCGACGACCTCGGGGATCTTGACGCCGGTTCCGAGCAGGACGTCCCGTTCGAGCGACTCGATGAGGCCGAGGCCCAGCTGCGTCTTGAGGATCGCGATCAGGTTGCGGTAGTCGTCCAGGTAGCGCTTCGGCATCGGGTCCGTCAGGTGCGCGTACACCCGGTACCGGTCTTCCTTCTCCTCGAAGGTGATGCCGGAGGTGGGCTTGCGGGCCCCGTCCGGGACGGCGCCGGCGTTGAGGTTGCGGGCGGTCTGGACGAGGTAGCCGAACACGTTGCCGTCGTTCTTGCTGTCGTCACGGCTGCGGCGCGGCGGGGTCTGCGGGATGAGCTGCAGGATCGTCGACGGGCGGCCGGGCATCTGCGTGGTCTCGCGGATGATGCTCGGGATGTCGATCTGGCCGTTGATGAGGGCCTTGGTGTCGCCGCCGACGTTGCGCACGCGCGCCTCGATCGCGGTCTGGACCTTCTCGCCCCACGCCTTCGCGATGGTCGAGGAGTTGCGGCGCTCGGGGAGCTCGCTGGGGATCTGGTGGCCCTCGGCGCCCATGTCGCCGGCGGCGAGGCTGGCGCGCTTCTGGGCGACGTACGCGTAGTCCTTGATCTCGGACTCGAGGTGGGCGATCTGCTGCTCGAGCGGGGCCAGCTCGGCGGCCTTGGTCTTCATGGTCTTTTTGTCGTCGTCGACGAGGGCGAGTGCCTTGGACGACACTTCACGGAGCTGCGCCTGCAGCTGCTCAACCTTGGAAGGCATTGGGGGTTTCTCCTTAGCGGTGGTGCGCGAGGATCGCGCGTGGTGGGAGCGCTTGACGTGGCCGGTGATGGCCAGGCTGGTGTGCGGTTGGTGTGTACCTGCACCGCTTTCGCGCTCCGACCCGCTGGGAGGTGCTGGTGTCCAGATTACCAGTTCAAAGGTTCGATTGTCAGAGGCGCGCTGAGCCGGAAATGATGCTCAAAGTACGAACACAAATTCCCATCTGCTCGGCAGCCTCCGGGGTTCGATCGGCGGCGAGGGCAGCGGCCGCGCGCCCTGTCGCGGCCGCTGCACGGGTGACGAGGTCACTGGCGGGGGCGTCTCGTGCGGCGGCGTCGAGCTGGTCAGCGACGGCCGCGACCGCGATGGGGTGCGCGTGCCGGCGCAGGAGGTCCAACTGTGTGCGGACGAGCGCGATGGGTGTCGACATGGGTGGTCCTTTCTGTGGTGGGAGGGCGGGTGTGGTTTCTGTCGGAGATGGCCACACCCGCCCCGTCCCCTCGGCAGGATTCGAACCTGCGCTGCGCCGGGTAGAAACCGGGTGCTCTGTCCGCTGAGCTACGAGGGGGTTAGGTCGCGCTGGAAACGCGACCTCGGATCTCAAATCGAACCTCCGGCGGTCGCATCCGAAATGCGCGCGGTCGCGTTTCCAGCGCGATCGGTTTGCTCTCGTCGCGCTGCGCGCCACGCGGGGCTGTACTCCGCCACATGGCCGTCGTCGCGGGTGCCGCATACGCACCAGCCGGAGAGAGGGTCGAAGCGGTGTCGGTGGCCGTCGTGTCCGAACGCCGGTCGCATTTGGGATGCGACCGCGCCACCGCCGAGGTCTGCGTACGTTTCGCTGGTCATGCGCTCCCCCTCTCGGGTCTCATCTCGCAGTTCATGCATGTGCCGTCGCCGAGGATGCGGTGTTGACCGGGTGGGCAGTACTCGCCGGGTTGGGTGGTCACGAGGGTCTTCGCCGGCAGTCGGTACGAGTCGATCGACGTCACCCCGTTGTTTCTCAGATTCCTGTTCTTTTCTCTTCTCTTCTCTTCGTGGCGAGGATCCTCGCCAGTTAGCTCGCCAGTTGGCTCGCCAGTTAGCTCGCCAGGTCGAGATGAGTTATCCACAGGCCCAGTGGCGAGGATCCTCGCCATGTCGGCGGATCGTGAAGTGGCGAGGATGCTCGCCACCGGGGCGAGAATCCGCCATGCGGTCGAGCGTGAGCGAGAGGGCGTACGTTCGATCAACTTCGCCTCGACGAGAGCGTCGAAAACGTTGCGAACGGTGCGACGGTTGAGAGACAGGCTCTTCCCGAGACTCTCCGAGGAAGGCCACGCGATGCGGTCGATGTTGGCGTGCATGGCGAGCGCCGCGAGCACGCGGTTCATTCGGTCCTCGCCGATGCGGTGGCTGGTTTCTGGGATGGGCACTGTGAGCGCCCACCAGACGAGTTCGTCGTCTGCGACAACGCGAGCTCCCGTCATGTCTGGTGTGCCTTTCGGTTGGGGACCCGGGAGCCCGTCGTGCCCTACGGGCTCCCGGAGTTGAGGTGTGCGCGGTTAGACGTCTCGATCGCGGAGCTGCTCGTCGACGTCGGGGATGGTGATGGTGGTCATCGCTGGGTCACGCTTCCTTCTGGGTACTTCTTGGCAATGAGGGCGCCGAACTGGCTGCCTTCGAGGCGGGTCCACCCGTAACCGGGAAAGTGGCGCGCAATTGTCGGGGCGCAGCGTCCGATCGTCCGGGCGACCTCGTTGTATGACGCTCCGTCTGTCAGCAGGTGGAGCGCATGCCGCTTCTCCTCTGCGGTGAGCCGGACGGCGGGTGGCTTGGCGATCCCCATAGCTACGCGCCACCGGCTGATGGTTCGGGGGTTCACCTTGAGGCGCACGGCGATCTGCGCGGTGGTCATGCCCTCGTTGTGCATCTGGCGCAGGGCTGTCTCTACCTGGGGCAGCATGCTCACCCGCCCGACGTGCTCGCGCATGAGAGGTTTGCTCACGACGCGACCCCCATGAGCTGCGACGCCTCAGTGAGCGCCAGGATGACGGCGGCGACGTCCGGGGACTCGATGTAGCCGTCATCTCCCGAAGTGAGCAGTCTCACGGACTCGAGCGTGGGCTCCACGGATCCGTTGGCGCGGACGGTGGTCTGCCATTCGGCCTGCACCGTCACGAGAGGGGTGTTGACGATCGTGGCGGATTCCAGGATGAACACGTCGTGGGAGCTGCCGTCGAAGTCGCTCCTGCGCTGGTAGTCGGGGGCGGTTGCCCACGACGGGGGCGACACGAGCTGTTCGGCTTCGTGGATAGTCAGCGCGCTCATGCCGGCACCTCCGCCGCGGTCTCTTCCTCTGCTCGTCGGTTCACGGCCATCAACAGGTCGACGGCATCGACACTGCGCAGACGCGCGATGCGTGCCAGGTCGCTCATGCGGAGACGGGACACATCGGTGGCGACGTCGTTGGCGAGCGCGACGTACTGGGATACCCGCATCAGGGTGGCGCCCAACTCGCTGGCGTCGGTGAGCGACCGGTCGCTCACCTCTCCCGCGCGACGGGTGAGACCGATGGCCGGCGAGCCCGTGAGCACGAGCATCCCGTCCACTTCGTCGGCCCACTGGTGGGCCTCAACCCCGTCCATTTCGACGGCGAACCGCACCGCAGTCGGCGCGCCCGGCTCGATCACCGTCTCGGTGAGGCAGTGATCGCTCCACGCCGGCCGCAGCTGCGCAGCTGCGCGGGCCGCATCTTCTCGGGTCATGATGTGGCGCTCGCCCGATGCTTGCGCTACGTTGTTCTCATACATCGAATCTCTCCCTGGGATTCATCGGCCTGGCACTGTTGACGCAGTGACCAGGCCATTTCTCTTGGTGTGGTCGTGGGGGCTCAAGAGGCCATGGCCGTGCTCGTGCGCTCGGAAGCTTCCAGCCACGCGATGACGTCGCTCTCGCGGTAGACAACGGTCTTAGGGGTGGGCTTGAGGAACTTCGGTCCCTGGCCCCGTTCAGCCGCGCCCTTGAAGCGCAGTTGCGCGAGGTGTCTCACGGAGAGGAAGGGCCATCGCTCGTTCACCTGCGCCGGGGTCATGTAGGTAATCGATTCCGCCATGGTCTCTCCGATCAATTTGATGCCTCTTAAACTTGTTTTGATTCTTGGTGGGATCGATTAGAGCACGCAACGGATCATGCGTCAATCCCGACACGCGAGGGATCATTTCGATTCGTTAGGGTTGCAGCATGAGCGAGTCCGTCAGCATGAAACCTCTGGCGCTTGGCCCCACAGGCCGGCACGCGGCGGCGGCGATCGCGGCAGCGCGCGACAAAAGAGGCTTGACCTACAAAGCGTTATCCGACCTGCTAAGCGACAGAGGCTGGCCCATCCCGATTCTCGGATTGCGGCGCATTGAGGCCGGCGCGAGGCGTGTCAGCGTGGATGATTTGGTTGCACTCTCAGCGGCGCTCAGTGTGACGCCGCTTCAGCTCCTACTCCCGTCGGAGGATCCGGTCGACCCGCCTACTGGGCTCAACCCAGACATGACCGACAGTCGGGAGCTTTACGCCTGGGCGCGGTCGGAGATTTCGCAAAGCCCGAGGTCTCGGGAGGCGTACTGGCTGCAACGCTCGATCGAATTGCAGGATGAGCTGAGTGAAGCCGTCCGCATGGAGAAAGCCGCGACGTATCGAGATGCGCGGCTCTGGGCGGAGCGAAACCGCGAGCGGGTTCAGGCGCAGATCGACCACGCGGAGGCCCGCCTACAGACGCTGCTTCAACAAGAAGATGGGTAGTGTCTACCCGTACGAAACGAACGCCGGCAAGCGTCTGTGGCGGGCTGTGTGGCGCGACCCACTGAATCGGCAGACGTCCAAGCGAGGCTTCCCGACAAAGCGCGCCGCCGAGGAACACATCGCCCGCCAGACGGTGAACAAGGCGGACGGGACCTACATCGCCGCGAGCGCCGCTAGGGCCACCGTGAGCGAGCTGGCGGCACCATGGCTGGCCGATAAGGCGGCGCTGCTCAAGCCGTCGTCGTACGCGCCCCTCCGCGCGTCCTGGAAGAACTACGTCGAGCCCGCGTGGGGGCCGCGCGCAATCGCGGGCATTCGGCACTCCGAGGTGCAGACGTGGGTGGCCGGGATCGGCATGAGCCCGACCGTCGTCGCACGCGCGTACGGCATCCTCGCCGGGATCCTCGACGTCGCAGAGAAGGACCGTCGCATCCTCGCCAACCCGGCGCGCGGCGTTCGACTCCCCCGGAAGGTCACGAAACGCGATCGCCGCTACCTCACACACGACGAACTGTGGGCAGTGGCCGCGGCGTCGGGACGGCCGGCGCTCGTGCTCACCCTCGGCTACTGCGGCCTCCGGTGGGGCGAGCTCGTCGCCCTCCGCGTCCGTGACGTCAACTTCCTCCGGCGCCGCATAGCCGTCACCCGCAACGTCGTCGAGGTGCACGGTGAGTTCCACCCCGGCACCCCGAAGACGCACGAGTCCCGCCAGGTGCCCGTCCCGGCGGCCGTGCTGCAGCAGCTCGCCGCGGCGGTCGACGGGAAAGCCCCCGAGGCGCTGATCTTCGATGACGGCCACGGCGGCTACATGCGCCGCACGCGCGCATCGGCCGGGTCGCGGTCGTGGTGGGTGTCGGCGCTGGCCACGGCGGGCGTCGAACCGCTCGTGCTGCACGACCTCCGGCACACCGCGGCATCGCTCGCCGTGTCTGCCGGCGCGAACGTCAAGGCGATCCAGCGAATGCTCGGGCACGCCTCCGCGGCCATGACGCTCGACGTCTACGCCGACCTGTTCGACGACGACCTAGAGGCGCTCACGACCCGTCTGGATGAGGCGATCGGGACGCGGGTTGTTGCCGCCTCGTTGCCACGGGACGCCTGACCGCAACGAGAAACGCCCCCGGCGCCGCGTTTTTTCGCGGTTCCGAGGGCGTTGAGTCTGGCGGAGACGGAGGGATTTGAACCCTCGGTCCCCTTACGGGGACTCCACCTTAGCAGGGTGGTGCACTAGGCCTGACTATGCGACGTCTCCAGGTGATCGACGCCTTGCGGCACGAACACACCGGTCCATACTAACCGGTCGCCGCCCGGCATCCGAACCACGATCCGGATGCCGGGCGGCGGGGGTCAGCGCACGTTGCCGTTCGAGCAGGTGGCCTGCGCGGCGGTCTGCCCGGCGATGCCCGAGGGCAGCACGATCGCCTCCGACGTCGGCGCCGGGGTCGGCTCGGTTCCGTCGGTGGGCGCGGGGGCTGCGGTCTCGGTCGGAGCCGGGGCGCCGTTCTCGTCGACCACCACGCCGTCGCCGTCGCTGAGGTTGCCCGAGAGCTGCAACGGCTGGTTCGCCGCGAGCGCGGCCCACAGCGTGTCGGCGTCTTCGCGGTCGGGGACCACGCGGTTCGCGTCGGACGGGTCGGTGTAGGTGGGGTACTGCACGAAGACGATCTCGTTGAACGGCACGTCCTTCACGGCCGAGGCGATCTGCACCAGCGTGAGGGGGTTGGTCAGCGAGGTCGACGGGTCGACGTTGCGCAGCGCGGTCGAGGCGAGCTTGTACAGCGTCGCCGGGTTCGACAGCACCTCCTGGCTCTTCAGCTTGTTGGCGAGGCGCGACATGTACTGCTGCTGGTTCGAGATGCGCCCGAGGTCGCCGCCGTCTCCGACACCGTGGCGGGTGCGCAGGAACTGCAGGGCGTCGAGGCCGACGACCGTGCGCGTTCCGGCGGGCCAGTCGATGCCGGTGTAGGGGTCTTTGATGCCGTTCGCGATGCAGACGTCGACGCCGCCGATCGCGTCGGTGATGTTGATGACGCCGCCGAAGCTGACCTTCGCGGCGAACGGGATCTCGAGGCCGCTGAGCTGCGAGATCGTCTCGACGACGCACGAGAGCCCGCCGTACGAGAACGCACTGTTGATCTGCTGCTTGCTCATGGCCGAGTTCTCGTAGCCGTCTTTGTCGGTGCACGCCGGGATCGGCACCATCAGGTCGCGCGGGAACGAGATGACGGTCACGCGACGAGGGGCGTCGGAGATGTGCACCAGCATGTTGACGTCGTTGAGGCTGCCCTCGGCGTCGTCGCCCGTGCACCGATCCCCGAAGAGCTGGGCGAACTCGGGCTCGCACTCATCGGTGCCGATGAGCAGCATGTTCACCCCGCCCTTCAACTCCCCGATGTCCGGCGGGACGGCCGGCTGGTTCTTCAGCTCGACCGCGTCGGCGGTGAAGCTGCGGGTCAGGTCGATCGCGGCGTAGGCCAGAACGGCACCGCCCGACACCAGCAGCACGGCGAGCACGATGGCGAGGCCGCGGAACAGTTGCGCCAGCGGCCCCGGCGACGTCAGCCGGCCGTGGCGCGCGATGGTCTTCTGACCGCGCGGTGTGGTCTTGCTCACTCGGGTCCTCTCGAACGGATGCCACCGGCCCGGCAGCACGTCGACTCCGCCGCAGGGCAGGAGGTCGCAGTAATACTAGGGACGCGCGGCTGAGAATGCCGTGACTGTCGGGAGGCGCGAGGCACATCACCCGCGATAGGCGTCACGGCGGTGCGCGATCGACACGATCTCGATCACCAACTTCTGGTCGACGATCCGGTAGAGGACTCGATACTCGCCGCGGCGAGCGGAGTACAGCGGCGCGAGCGGCTTTCGCAGCGGCTTGCCCACTCGCCGCGGATTCTCGCGCAAAGCGCCCGCGATGAACTCGAATGCCGCAGCGGCGAGCTTTTCGGGCAGGTCGCATTCGAGCGCGCGCCGGGCGGCCCGCGTGAAGACGACGTCGTACTCGGGGTTCACGAAGACAGGCGTCCGCGCCGGATCATCGCCGCCCGAACGTCTTCGAGAGAAGACGTCTCTCCGGAGGCAAGATCGGCCAGCCCCTCACGCACCGCTGCAACCTCATCCGGGCGGCTGAGAATGTCGACCGTCTCGAGGAGAGCGTCGTAGTCATCAGCGCTGAGCAGCACTGCGACACGGTCACCGTTCCGGGTGACGTCGAAGCGCTCGTGCGTCGTGACGGCCGACTCGACCAGCTTCGAGAGGTTCGCCCGGGCGTCGGCGAGAGAGAGGGTGGTCATGTACAGAATTGTAGCGTTCGACACGACGGATCCGCGAGATCTCACCCAGGCCTGCTACGACTAAGAACATGGACAGAGCTGAGCGACCGATACGCCGACAGTATCCGCCCTTCGGCGAAGTTCCCGCGGCCGTCTCTGGGGCATCCGAGCTGCGTCTGGAGGTCGAGTGCGCGACTGCGTCCCTGACGGGGTTCGCCTGCTCTGCCTTCGGCTTGTCGGCAACACTGCGCACCGCCGCACGGGTACCGGACGGTGTCACCACCGTCTACGCCTTTGCCGAACATCGGCGGGTAGAGGGTGCGGTGGACGTGTGGGTCACTCCTTCGGACTCTGCCGGCGAACGGGGCGCGAGGACATATGCCCACCTGCGCAGGGGTGGGGGAGGAACCAACGGCACGGTCCACTCCGCATCCTTTGACATCTGGTTCCCCATCGACCTAGCTGCTCTGAGCGGTGACCTGACGATCGAGATGGTGTGGCCAGCGCACGACACCGCGGTTCGGACGAGCATCGCTGGTTCATCGTTACGGGAGGCCGTTGATCGAGCGGACGTGCGCTTCGTCAGCATGTGAAGAGGAGGGGGCGTCCCGCCGCTGCAGGTCGACCCGTTCGCGAGGACGCCCCCGAGCGAGTCATGCCCGTCCCCGCGTGGGGAATCCTCCCTAGCGGCGGCGAACTCACCTGCCGTTCTCCTCAACTTCCGCGAACGAAGCACGGGGACGAAAGAACCCCGCCCAAACTTTCGTTCGGGCGGGGTTCGAGTAAGCACCATCTGGCGGAGGGTGTGGGATTCGAACCCACGGGACATCTCTGCCCACTGGTTTTCAAGACCAGGTCCATCGGCCGCTCGGACAACCCTCCCGGTCGTTCGAGTCTACCGAGCGTGTGAACCTGCGCGTGCGTCCGGTCGTCACTCGGCGTCGGGCGCGACCGTGGTGCGCGCGGCCCGTCGCGCTGTCCACCAGGCCCCCGCGAAGCAACCGAGGGCGACCAGCCAGAACGCCCGCGCGGACCACAGGGCGGGTTCCGACTCCACGCGCACCCCGTCGGTCGCTCCGAGGATCGCGAGCACCGTGCGCACTCCTCCGGCCCGCCCGCGCACGCCGACCGGGTCGACGGCGGTCGCGCTCAGCATTATCGCGACATCGAGCGCCAGCGCCCCGAGCGGCACGAGGAACCACGCGGCAGCCGGCCGTTCACCTCGCAGGACCCGCCCCACGGCGGTCACGAGCAGCGCTACAGGGAGCACGACGAAGAACCACGCGACGGCGCCGAGCAGCAGCCCGATCACCACCAGGAACAGGGTGGCGCCGAGGCCACCCACCACGCCCTCGAAGTATTCGGGATCGCGCAGGATGCCGGGGACCGACAACGCCAGGATGCCGACGGGCAGCACGCCCAGTGGCCACCAGAGGAATGACCGGCGAAGGCGGGTCTTCGCCTGCACGGCCGGGAAAACCATCTGGATCGTCAGCGCCGACACGGCGAGGGGCACCCCACCGGCGCCGATGATCGACGCCGCACCGTCGTTGGCGCTCGGGTCGAAGAACAGCAGCAGAACCGCCGCCACGACGAGCCCCGCCAGCACGATCGCCGCCACGGGGAGGGCCACGCTGACGTCCACCCGCGAAGAACCCGGAGTCTCGCGCGGAGGGCGGTTCCGTCGTGCGCGCGATGCCATGGTGACGATTATCGACGGCGCGAGCCGTCGCCGCACCGGCAGTGCGCCCGCCCGCGTCCATCCCCCGTCACCCGTGGCGCTCGCTGGATATCGTCGACCGCATGGCGATGACGATCCGCGGCTCCCTGGCATCCTTCTTCCTCCGTCTCGGGCGGCAGGTCTGGGTGCGCGCGGCGATCTTCACGCTGACCGCCGTCGTCGTCGCCCTCGCCGCGAACGTCCTCGGGCCGCTGCTGCCCTTCGAGTTCGGCATCGACCTCGCGCAGAACTCGGTCGGGTCGCTGCTGCAGATCATCGCCACGGCGATGCTCACCGTCAGCACCTTCTCGGTGACGGCGATGGTCACCGCGTTCTCGGCGGCCACGACCACGGCGACGCCCCGCTCGACGCCCCTGCTCATCGCCGACCCGACGTCGCAGAACGCGGTCTCGACATTCATCGGGGCGTTCACCTTCTCGCTCGTGGGCATCGTCGCCCTGTCGACCGGGTACTACCTGCCGCAGGGGCGCACGATCCTCTTCGTCGCCACGCTCGTCGTCATCGGCATCGTCGTGTTCACCCTGCTGCGCTGGATCTCGCACCTGTCGACGTTCGGGCGCATGTCCGATGTCATCGATCGCGTCGAACGGGCCGCGACCACGTCGCTCGAGCTCCACGCCGCCGCCCCCACCCTCGGCGCGCGGCCGGCGGTCGCCGTGCCCCCGGATGCCGTGCACGTCCACGCCGAGAAGGTCGGCTACGTCACGCACGTCGACGTCGCCGCGCTCGACCGCCTCGCCCGCCGGCACGGACTCGACATCCACGTGCGCGCGACACCCGGGCGCATCGCCGATGCCCGGGTGCCGCTCGCGGCCGTGACAGGGTCGGTCGACGATTCCGTGCGCGCCGGCCTTCGTCGTGCATTCCGGATCGAGAACCACCGCACGTTCGAGCAGGACCCCCGATTCGGCGTGATCGCCCTGACCGAGATCGGCAGCCGCGCCCTGTCGGCTGCGACGAACGACCCGGGCACGGCGATCGAGGTCATCGCCTCGCTGCAGCGGGTGTTCACCCGAGCGCTGGCGGCCGAACCCGACGCCGACGTGGCGCACGAGCGGGTCCGGGTTCCCGCCCCGATGCTCACCGATCTCGTCGACGACGCCTTCCGTCCGCTGGCGCGCGACGGCGCGGCCGACGTCGAGGTGCAGGTGCGCCTGCAGAAGTGCCTCGCCTCGCTCGCGGCATCCGCTCCCGCGCGCGCCGGAGTGTTCCGCGATGCCGCCCGCGCGGCGTTCGCTCGCAGCCGGCGCGACCTCGACACGGTCGACACGCGCATGCTGCGCGCGGCCGTGCGGGAGGCGTGGGGTCGCTGAGCCTCGGGACCCGCCGAGCTACGGGAACCGTCGACAGGCTCGGGAACCTCCGCGGAGAGATCTAGAGCGCGCGCAGTACCGCGGCGACGCCGCCCTCGCTCACCGACAGGCCCACCTCGCCGGCCGCGGCGTGCACCTCGGGCGGCCCCTGGTGCATCGCGATCGCCCGGCCGCCGTGGCGCAGGGCCCACTGCATCATCTCGATGTCGTTGCGTCCGTCGCCCATGACGAGGACCCGTCCGGCCGCGATGTCGAGCCACCCGCGCACCAACTCGAGGGCGGTGGACTTGTCGACGCCCTGGGGCGCGATGTCGAGCCACGCCGTCCAGCCGATCGCGTACGAGACCTGGGTGAGGCCGATGCGTTCGACGAGCTCGAGGAAATCCTGATCGGTCTGCTCGGGGGCGACGACGACGACGCGGCACACGGGCTGGTTCGACAGCTCGGCGAAACTCACCTTGTTGGCGCCCTGCAGGTTCCAGTCGTCGAGGTAGTCGGTGAACAGCCGCGAGCCGTCGGGGAGTTCGACCAAGAAGTGGGCGCCCGAGAGGTGCTCGCCCAAAAGCGTGAGCACCTGGGTCGGGTCGAACGTCTCGACGTGCGCGCGTTCGTACACCGCGGCGTTGCCGTCGCCGACGCGTCGCATGACGATGGCGCCGTTCGAGCACACCGCGTACTCGGGCTGGATGCCGAGGCGCTCCATGATCGGGTGGGTGCTGTCCCAGCTGCGCCCGGTGGCGAGCATGACCTCGTGGCCCGCCGCGTGCGCTCCGGCTACGGCCTCGACCACGCCGGGGCTGAGGGTGTCGTCTTCGAGCAGCACGGTGCCGTCGATGTCGAGGGCGATGAGCATGCGCCCGACGGGTGCATCGTCGGCGATGCGCTCGACGACGTCGACCGCCTCGTGCTGCGCGGCGATCTCGACGTCACCGGTCTCGGGCAGGGCGGCCTCGCGACTCACGCGACCGGCTCCATGACCTCGAGCCCGCCGAGGTACGGGCGCAGGACCTCGGGGACCGTGACCGATCCGTCGGCCCGCTGATGGGTCTCGAGCAGGGCGACGATCCAGCGGGTGGTCGCGAGCGTGCCGTTCAACGTCGCCACGGGCTGCGTCTTGCCCCCGCCCTCGGGCCGGAAGCGAGTCTCGAGACGGCGGGCCTGGTACGTGGTGCAGTTCGACGTGCTCGTCAGCTCGCGGTAGGAGTCCTGCGTGGGGACCCAGGCCTCGATGTCGAACTTGCGCGCGGCGCTGGAGCCGAGGTCACCCGCGGCCACGTCGATGACGCGGTACGAGAGGCCGAGGTCCTGCAGCATGCCCTCCTGCATCGCGACGAGGCGGTCGTGCTCGGCCTCGGAGTCGGCGGGGTCGGTGTAGACGAACATCTCGAGCTTGTTGAACTGGTGCACGCGGATGATGCCGCGGGTGTCCTTGCCGTACGAACCCGCCTCGCTGCGGTAGCAGGTGGACCAGCCCGCGTAGCGCTTGGCGCCCCGCTCGAGGTCGAGGATCTCGTCCATGTGGTACCCGGCGAGGGGGACCTCGCTCGTGCCGACGAGGTAGAGGTCTTCTTTGGGCAGGTGGTACACCTCGTCGGCGTGCTGGCCCAGGAACCCCGTGCCGCGCATGACCTCGGGGCGCACGAGCGTCGGCGGGATCATCGGGGTGAAGCCCGCCTGCAGCGCCCGGTCGAGGGCGAGGGTCATGAGCGCCAGCTCGAGACGCGCGCCGATGCCGGTGAGGAAGTAGAAGCGACTGCCCGACACCTTGGTGCCGCGCTCCATGTCGATCGCACCGAGCTTCTCGCCGAGCGCGAGGTGGTCGAGCGGTTCGAAGTCGTACGTGGGGATCTCTCCATGGGTGCGCAGGGTGACGAAGTTCTCTTCGCCGCCGGCGGGCACCCCGTCGAGCACGATGTTCTCGATGCGGGCGAGGGCCGCGTCGGCGGCCGCCTCGGCTTCGCCCACCGCGTGCTGCGCCGCCTTGACCTGCTCGCTGAGCTGCTTCGCCTCGGCCACCAACGCGGCCTTCTCGTCTTTCGGCGCCTGCGCGACGCGCTTGCCGTGCGCGTTCTGCGCGGCACGCAGCTCTTCGAACGCGGTGATGGCGGCGCGGCGGTCGCGGTCGGCGGCGAGGGCGTCGTCCACCGAATCCGGCGACTCCCCGCGGGCGATCTGGGAGCGCTTCACGAGCTCGGGATCTTCACGCAGCAGAGTCAGGTCGATCACGCGTCCATCCTATGGTCGGCATCCCCCGGGGATCCGCCCCGACCTCGACCGTGAACGGCAGGCGGTCGGCCGCGGAACGGCGCGTGCACGCCCCGTGACGCATGGGCCATCGGCATCCCCCCGTCAAGCCCGGTCCCGCAGCCGGGTCGCGGCCCACCGCGGTCCTAGGGTGGACCCATGGCCGCCCCTGACGAGCCGCGTGACGACGCGGAGTCCCCCGAGACCGTCCCCGCCGATGCCCCCGCCGAGGTGAAGGCGGATGCCGCTGCGGCCGAAGGTTCGAGCGACGACTTCCACGCCGCGCGACTCGGCGACGACGTCGACGACCACGTTCACAAGGACGCTCCCGACCCGAAGGACGCCGCGGAGCCCGACGACGTCATCCACCAGCCCGAGGATGTTCAGCCGGACACCTCGGACGAGAGCTCCGGCGAGGCCCAGCGCGTCTCGGCGGACGGCGACGAGGCACCCATCGACGCCGAGCCCACCGCGAAGAAGCGCGCCGCGCTGATCTACAACCCCACCAAGGTCGAGCCTGAGCAGCTGCGTGCGCGCGTGGCCGAGATGGCCGCCGCGGCGGGCTGGGCCGAGCCTCTGTTCTACGAGACGACCGTCGACGACCTCGGCGACGACTCGACGCGCGCCGCCCTCGAAGAGAAAGTGGATGCCGTTGTCGTAGCCGGCGGCGACGGCACGGTTCGCGCGGTCGCCGAGGCGCTGACCTCCTCGGGCGTCCCCCTCACGATCGTGCCGAGCGGCACGGGGAACCTCCTCGCCCGCAACCTGAACCTTCCGCTGAGCGACACCGACGCGATGATCCGCGCCACGTTCGAAGGCGACATCCTCCCCATCGACACCGGACTCGCCCGCATCCGCCGGGCCGACGGCGAGATCGAGGAGCACGGGTTCTCGGTCATGGCCGGCATCGGCCTGGACGCCGCAATGATCCAGAACACGCGCGACGACTTGAAGAAGCAGGTCGGCTGGGTCGCGTACGTCGACGGAGCGGCGCGGTCGCTCGTCTCGGCGAAGCCCTTCCGCGTCATGTACCAGCTCAACGGACACCGTCTGCACTCGGCGAAGGTGCAGAGCGTGCTGTTCGCGAACTGCGGCGCCCTGCAGGGCGGCGTGGCGCTGATCCCCGATGCCTCCGTCGCCGACGGCCGACTCGACGTGGCCGTCCTCCAGCCGAGCGGCGTGCTGGGCTGGTTGGGTGTCTGGCGGAGCATCGTGTGGGACAACTCCGTCCTGCGCAAGTTCCGCGCGGGGCGCCGCGTGCTCGAACGCCGCAAGGACACCTCTGTGCGCTACCTGCGCGGCACGGGCATCGAGTTGGCGACGTCCCCCGCACAGCCGATCGAACTGGACGGCGACGAGTTCGGCGAGGCGACACGCATCTACACGCGCATCATCGCCGGAGGTCTCTCCGTGGCGCTGCCGAAGGGGCACGACGTCTCGACGCTCTGACGCGCGCGCCGCGCGCGGCCCCTCGTCGAGAACGCACCCGTTCGTCGAGGACGCACGCGTTCGGCGACCGGCGGATGCGGTCTCGACAAACGTGTGCGGTTTCGTCGGGCGGCGGCGGCGGCGGCGGCGGCGGCGGCGGCGGGCGAGTGTCAAGCCCGGACGCACGGATGCCGTGGCGGATAGCGTCGAACAATGGCAACGCCCTCGATCGTCTGGTTCCGCGACGACCTCCGGCTCACCGACAACCCGGCGCTACGTGCGGCCCTCGACCGCGAGGAACCGATCGTGGCGCTCTACGTGTTCGACGAGGAGTCCGACGGGGTCCGCGAGATCGGCGGGGCCGCCCGCTGGTGGCTGCACGGGTCGCTGACCTCGCTCGGTGAGCGCCTGGCGGAACGCGGCTCCCAGCTCGTGCTGCGCCGCGGCCGCGCGGCGGAGGTGGTCCCCGCCGTCGTCGACGAGGTGGGCGCCGGCGCGGTGTTCTGGAACCGCCGCTACGGCGGCGTCGAGCGCGAGATCGACGCGGGCATCAAAGAAGCCCTGCGCGACGGCGGGGTCACCGTCGCGTCATTCGCCGCGAACCTCCTCTACGAGCCCTGGACGGTGCGCACGCAGGCCGACAAGCCCTACGGCGTCTACACGCCCTTCGCCCGCGCCGTGCAGAAGCTGCCGGCCCCGCGCCCGCCGATGGCCGAGGCGCGCAAGGTCCCTGGCTTCGACGGGCGCGTCGACGGGGACGACCTCGGCGACTGGTCGCTGCTGCCGACCACGCCCGACTGGGCCGGCGGCCTGCGCGAGACGTGGGAACCGGGCGAACCCGCGGCGAAGGCGCGACTGAAGGAGTTCCTCGAAGACGACCTCGGCGGGTACTCGCAGTACAGAGACGAATTCGCGGGCGGGGCGACGTCGAACCTCTCACCGCGACTGCGCTGGGGCGAGCTGAGCCCGTACCAGGTGTGGCACGACACCGTTCAGCACCGGGGATCGGGCGAACACGCGAAGAGCGCGAGCGGATTCCTCTCGGAGGTCGTGTGGCGGGAGTTCGCCTGGCACGTGACCTTCTACGCCCCGGACATCGCGACCAAGAACTGGCGTCGCGAGTACGACGCCTTCCCGTGGCCCCCGCTCGATCGGTCGCACCTCGAGGCCTGGCAGCAGGGTCGCACCGGGGTCGCCGTCGTCGACGCGGGCATGCGCCAGCTGTGGAGAACCGGGGTCATGCACAACCGCGTGCGCATGGTCACGGCGTCGTTCCTCATCAAGAACCTGCTGATCGACTGGCGTGAGGGCGAGCAGTGGTTCTGGGATTGCCTGGTCGACGCGGATGCCGCGAGCAACCCGTTCAACTGGCAGTGGGTCGCGGGGTCCGGCGCCGACGCCGCACCGTACTTCCGCGTGTTCAATCCCGACACGCAGCGCAAGAAGTTCGACAAGCACGACCAGTACGTGCGCGAGTGGGCGCCGGAGTATCTCGGCGAGAATCCGCCGGAGCCCATGGTCGACCTCGGCGAGACCCGGCGTCGCGCGCTCGACGCCTACGCCGAGACCCGGCACGGGCACTGACGCGGGCGGGCCGGCCGTCCCCGGGCGTCGGCACCGTCGCGATGCGCCGGGTGTCGGCATCCGGGCACGCGAAAGGGGCGCCACCTCTCGGTGACGCCCCTTCGAAAGCGATCGTCAGTTGACGCGGGTGTCGTCGACCTGCTCCTCGTCGTCTTCGCCCGGGATGAAGACGTCGACCACGGTCACGTTGATCTCGGCGACCTTCATGCCGACGAGCTCCGTGATGGCCTGCGAGACGGCGGCACGCACGTTCGACGCGACGCGCTGGAGCTGCTCGGGGTAGTCCACCTGGATCGAGATGTCGGCGGCGACCTCGGTCTCGCCCACCTCGACGCTCACGCCCTGCGCGTGGTCCTTGGCACCGACGGCCTGGCGGATGTTGCCGATGACGCGAGCCGCGCCACCGCCGAGGGCGTGGACGCCCGGAACCTCGGCCGCGGCGATACCGGCGACCTTGGCGACGACGGCGTCGACGATGACCGTGGAGCCGCCGTCCTTCTTGGCAGTGGTGGGGGTGGCGGTGGTGATGGTGTCAGCCATGAGCGCTTCCTTCCGTCGTCTCCGGGACCGTCTGTCCCGCGATGTCATAGAGGAGACGCAGCGGGCGACCGATTCGTCACGACTTTCTTCCTGAGAGAAAGCTGAGCACCGCTCACACGTCGAAGAAGCCGCCGAACGGGTCTTCGGAATCACCGGTGTCGCGGGGGTCGTACTGCACGGTCTCGACGGCGAACAGAACGCGCGTATGGGCCGTGCAGAGCACGCTCATCCGGCGGTTGCCCACCACGACGAAGCTCTCGAATCGCCCTCCGCTGTGGACGGCGCTCTCGATGCGTTGCTGCAGATCCGCCAGATCCTGCCCCTGTGCGAGGGAGAAGGTCGCGTCGTCGACGACGATCTGAGCGCGCACCATCGTGTGCGCGTCGGTGTCCTGCACGTCATCCGTCTGCGGGCCGTCGAGCGGCGTCCCCGCGGAGTGCGATTCGCTCATAGCGGGACGCTAGGCACGATGAACGGGATCACGGACGGGGGTTGCGGCTCTTCTCGAGACGGAATAGCGGGCGGCCCACGGAGGTTGTCGTCGAGGTGACCGACGCGATCCCCTCCCTCTCTGTTCTCGACCTCGTGCCCGTGCGGCACGGGCAGACCAGCGCGCAGGCGGTGAGCGCCGCCCTCGACCTCGTCGAGCGCGCCGACCGCCTCGGGTACACCCGCTACTGGTTCGCCGAGCACCACAACATGCCCGCCGTGGCCTCGACCACTCCGCCCGTGCTGATCGCGGCCGCCGCGGCGCGCACGTCGCGCATCCGTGTGGGCTCGGGGGGCGTCATGCTGCCGAACCACTCCCCCCTCATCGTCGCCGAGCAGTTCGCCACCCTCGAGGCCCTCGCCCCGGGACGCATCGACCTGGGCATCGGCCGCGCCCCCGGCAGCGACCCCGTCATCACGCAGTTGCTGAACCGATCGGGCACCACGAGCGACGTTTCGCGCTTCCCCGACCACGTGACCGACATCATCGCGCTCACCTCCCCCGAGGGCGCCACCGTGCGGTTCACCTCGGGCACCGAGTACCAGGTGAAGGCGACACCCGCGGCATCCGGGATGCCGCAGGTGTGGCTGCTGGGCTCCAGCGACTACTCCGCGCAGCTCGCCGCCAGCTTCGGCCTGCCCTACGTGTTCGCGAACCACTTCTCGGGCGAAGGGCTCGAGCACGCGCTGCGGTTGTACCGCGACCAGTTCCGACCCAACGACTCGGGCGAAGGCCCGCGCACGTTCGTCACCGCCAACGTCGTCGCCGCCCCCACCGCCGAAGAGGCCGAGGAGCGCGCGCTGCCGCAGCTGCGCATGATGGCGCGACTGCGCACCAACCGTCCGCTCGTGCCGCTCGAGACCGTGGAGCAGGCCAAGGCCGATCCCTTCGACGCGATGGCGGAGTCGATCATGGCGTCCACCCGGCAGAAGTGGTTCGTCGGCACCGGCCCCGAGGTGCAGGGGCAGCTGGCTGCCTTCGCCGCGCAGTACGGGGTCGACGAGATCATGGTCTCGCCCGTCGCCGGCGCCTACGACAGCGAGGCGCTCGACTCGGTCGAGGGTCGCGCGCAGACCCTGGAGCTGATCGCCGAGAAGGCGGCCGTCGCGGCCTGACCCGGGGCGGGCTCCGGCGCGGCGACACGTCGCGGCGGGGCGGCAGCGATCTCGGCGGGTGGCGTACCGCGGGCGTCAGGCCTCGGGCTCGCCGCTCAGCAGGCCGCGCAGCCAGTCGCGCGCCTCGACGAACACGTCGTCGCTGTAGCGCTGCGGGTACCGCACGATGGCGCGGTCGGCGCGCGCGTACGAGCCGAGGAAGATGACCTTCGGGCTGAAGCGGCGAAGGCCCAGCAGCGCGTCGGCCATGCGCTCGTCGAGCACGTGCCCGTCGGCGTCGATGACGAAGCGATAGCGGCCGAGGGCGTCGCCGATGGGACGGGATGCCAGAAGGCTCAGGTTGATGCCCCGGGTGGCGAACTGCTCGAGCAGCTCGAGCAGGGCGCCGGGGTGGTCTTCGGGGAGCTCGACGATGAGTGACGTCTTGTCGGCGCCCGTCGGCGGAGCCGGGGCGACGGTGCGACTGACGAGCACGAAGCGGGTCACCGCGTTGGGGTTGTCGCCGATGTTCTCGGCCAGCACCGCGAGATCGTGGTGGGCGACGATGCCGGGGGCGGCGATCGCCGTGTCGGCGCCGCTCGTGCCGTCGAGCACGCCGAGGGCGCTGGCGACGTTGCTCTCGGCGGGCAGGTGCGCGTGGGCGGGGACGTTGTCGCTGAGCCAGCCGAGGCACTGCCCGTACGCGACGGGGTGCGCGGCGATGAGCGAGACGTCGGCGAGGGTCGCGCCCGGGCGGCCCACGAGCACGAAGTTCACCGGCACGAGGTATTCGCCGACGATGCGCAGGCCCGGCACGGTGGCCAGGGCGTCCTGCGCGGTGGACACGCCCCCGTCGACGGAGTTCTCGATGGCGATCATCGCGGCATCCGAGCGTCCCTCGACGACGTCGGCGAGCGCCTCGCCGACATTACGCACCGGCCGCCAGATCTGGTCGCGCGCCTCGGGCACCTGGGCGAGGGCTGCTTCGGTGAAGGTTCCCGCGGGACCCAGGTAGCTGTAGGTACGGCGGGCGGGCGGGTGTTCCGTGTCGGGCAGCACCGGCTCAGCCTAGTCCTCCGCGATCGGCACGCCGCCGCCCGCCCGACGAGGTCGGCGGTCCGTTTAGAACGCCTGCTCGATCCACGCGTCTCCCGAGACCCTCTCGCCGAGGAAGGTGCCCGTCGGTTCGGCGGTGCCCTCGTAGATCGGCGCGCCGCTGGCCGAGAACTCCTGATCCTGGAGCCGCGTCGAGATCAGCATGTCGGCGTCGAACGACGGGATCTGCACCCGGAACTGCTGCGCGTAGCTGTTGCCCGTCGAGGGGCTCGTCCACAGCTCGCCGACCGGGGTCATCGTGCTGGCGACGTAGTAGATCTCACCGTCCGGTTCCTGGATCGTGGCGAACGCGTCGACCGACACCCCGATCTCGGGCTTGTACCCCTCGCCGATGATGCCGGCGGTCGACAGCGTGTACCCGTTGTCGAGCTGGATGTCCTGCAGCAGCCAGCGCACGCGGGTGTCCGACGAGTTGCCGCCGAAGAACCCGTACTCGTGGTCCATCCAGGTGGTGCCGGTCACCTCGAAGGTCTCGCCCCCGAAGGTGATGGTGCCGGTCGCCTTCAGCCGGGTGAACGAGAAGTAGTAGTTGTCCTTCTTCAAGCTCTGGCTCGTCGCGCTGGGCTCCACTCCCGTTCCGAAGACGAACATCGGTCGGCCCTGCTGCGAGAACGTGAGGTCGAACTCGACCTCGTCCAGCGTCTTGGCGTCCTGGAGGACGGCCGTGACCGAGATGTCGCGCGTCGGGTCGGCCTGGGGCGCCGTCATGACGACGGAATGACGCACGGCCACCGCGGTGGCTCCCGAACCACCGCCGCCGACGAGGGTCACGGTCGGAGTGGTCGTGTACCCCGACCCGGGCTTCAGCAGGATGATCTGGGTCACTCCGCCCTTGTCGTCGAGGATCGCGACGGCGGAGGCCCCGGTGCCGTCACCCTCGAAGTGGACGGAGGGCGCCTCGGTGTAGCCGGAGCCCGTGTTCGTGACGCTGAACCCGCCGACCAGCCATGACGGGTCGCCCAGTCGCGCGTACCACGGCTTCGACGGGTCGCCCTCGGCCCAGGAGTTGACGTCGAACACCCCGATCGGCGAGGGTCCGTAGACCTGCGTGCGCTCGTAGTGGCGGCCCCCCTCGACGTCGCTGAGCGAGATCTGCGACATCCCGAAGTGCTGGCCGGTGAAGGAGGCGGCGTTGATGTCGAAGCCGAACACGCGATCGCCCGCCCGAAGGGTGCCGATGTGCCACCACCACTCGGTCGGAGCCCCCGCGTGCCGGTACATGTCCTTCGGCAGGCTGAGGACGACGTTCTCTTCGGGGACGGGAGCGGGCTTCGTCGTGCCCTTCCACAGCGGGTTCTCGGGAACGGGGACCGACGGCGCGGTCACTCCGCTCGGTTTCCCCTTCACGATCGCCACGATCGCCGCCACGACAAGTCCGATCCCGACGAAGCGGGCCCCCCACGACATACGTCTCATGGTCGGAGTGTAGTGACGACGGGTGTCGAGTGGGGTGTCGGTCTGTGGCGGCGCGATTCGGCCGCCCCCTCACCGTCGAACGGGCCCGGCGGCGAGCGTCGTGCGCACGATCGGAAGCGGTGCACCGAGCAAGGGATTCCCGCAGAATTGCGTCACGGCGTGTGCGCATGTCGGACGCAGCGGGCAGACTGGGCGCATGAGCAGTCGCGCAGGGCAGCCCGCAGAGGCATCCGATCTCATCGACATCGACGAACTGATCGCGGCGTATTACGACCGCAAACCGGATGCCGCGGTGCCCGAGCAGCGCGTCGCCTTCGGCACCAGTGGTCACCGGGGCTCGTCGCTGAGCACCAGCTTCAACGAAGACCACATCCTCGCCACCACCCAGGCGATCGTCGACTACCGCGCGGCGCAGGGCATCACGGGGCCCCTGTTCCTCGGCCGCGACACCCACGGACTGTCGCTGCCCGCCGAGCGCAGCGCCATCGAGGTGCTCGTCGCCAACGGCGTCGACGTGCGCGTCGATTCCCGTGACGCGTGGGTGCCGACGCCCGCTCTCAGCCACGCGATCCTCGCCTACAACACGGGCCGCGCGGCCGACGACCCGGGCCGCGCCGACGGCATCGTCGTGACCCCGTCGCACAATCCTCCGCGCGACGGCGGCTTCAAGTACAACCCGCCGCACGGCGGCCCCGCCGACACCGACGCCACGGGCTGGATCGCCGACCGTGCGAACGAACTGATCGCCGCGGGCCTGTCGGGCGTGCAGCGCACCCGCCACGCCGACATCGACCTCGAGAACCTCGGCCAGTACGACTTCCGCGACGCGTACGTGCGGGATCTGGCATCCATCATCGACATCGACGCCATCAAGAGCGCGGGCGTCCGCATGGGCGCCGACCCGCTGGGCGGGGCGTCGGTGGAGTACTGGGCGCTCATCGCCGAGGTGTACGGCCTCGACCTCACCGTGGTGAACCCCGAGGTCGACCCGACCTGGAAGTTCATGACGCTCGACTGGGACGAGAAGATCCGCATGGATCCCTCGTCGCCCTCGGCCATGGCCTCGCTCGTCGCCGCCCGCGCCGACTACGACATCCTCACGGGCAACGACGCCGATGCCGACCGCCACGGCATCGTGACGCCCGACGCGGGGCTGATGAACCCCAACCACTACCTGGCCGTCGCGATCGACTACCTGTTCTCGCACCGTCCGGGCTGGCCCGCCGACGCCGCGATCGGCAAGACGCTCGTGTCGTCGATGATCATCGACAAGGTCGCCGCCTCGCTCGGCAAGACGCTGCTCGAGGTGCCCGTGGGCTTCAAGTGGTTCGTGCCGGGGCTGCTCGACGGCTCCGTCGCCTTCGGCGGCGAGGAGTCGGCCGGGGCGTCGTTCCTGCGCACGGACGGCACGGTCTGGACCACCGACAAAGACGGCATCCTGCTGTGCCTGCTCGCCGCCGAGATCCTCGCCGTCACCGGCAAGACGCCGTCGCAGCGGTACGCCGAGCTCGAGGCCGAGTTCGGCGCCTCGGCCTACCAGCGCGTCGATGCTCCCGCGACGCCCGCGCAGAAGTCGACGCTGTCGAAGCTGTCACCCGATGCCGTGAGCGCCACCGAGCTGGCCGGCGAGCCGATCGTCGCCAAGCTCTCGCACGCTCCGGGCAACGGCGCGGCGATCGGCGGCCTCAAGGTGCAGACCGAGTCGGCCTGGTTCGCCGCGCGCCCCTCGGGCACCGAAGACGTCTACAAGCTGTACGCGGAGTCGCTGCGCGGCGAAGACCACCTGCGCGAGGTGCAGGAAGAGGCCCGCGCGGTCGTGTCCGCCGCTCTCGGCCAGGCCTGACGCGCGAGGAAGCGGCGTCGCCCTTCGGGGCGGCGCCGCTTTGGCTTGCTGCTCGCGGGCCGGGGCGCGTCGCAGGCCGGGGCGCGTCGCGGGCCGGGGTTACGGCATCCATAAACGCCGTTCCTGCGCATAAACACGACGCCTGCGCGTTTATGCGCAGGAAGAGCGTTTATGCGCGGGAGGGCGAGGCCCGCGCGCCGGTGGCCGGGGCCCGCGCGCCGGAGGGCGGGGCGAGCAAAGGCGTCTGCCGCACGCGCGTGCCCGAGACGGGATGCCGCGGCCCCGGCGCTCCGCGGAGCGTCGGGGCCGGGGCGATCGGGGTCAGGACGCGAAGGTCGCCGCGTCGATGACGAAGCGGTAGCGCACGTCGCTCTTCAGCACGCGCTCGTAGGCCTCGTTGATCTGGTCGGCCGAGATGACCTCGACCTCGGGGGCGATGCCGTTCTCGGCGCAGAAGTCGAGCATCTCCTGGGTCTCGCGGATGCCACCGATCGACGAACCGGCGAACGAGCGACGGTTCGTGAACAGCGTGAAGACCTGGATGGGCAGCGGCTCCGGCGGGGCGCCGACGTTGACCATCGTGCCGTTGAGCGTGAGCAGCCCGAGGTACTTCTTCAGCTCGAGGGGGGCGCTGACGGTGTTGACGATGAGGTCGAAGGTGTTCTTCAGCGTCGTGAAGGTCTCTTCGTCCTTGGTCGCGTAGTAGTGGTCGGCGCCCATCTTGAGGCCGTCGTCCTTCTTGCTCAGCGTCTGCGAGAGCACGGTGACCTCGGCGCCCATGGCGTGGGCGATCTTGACGGCCATGTGACCGAGACCGCCGAGGCCGACGATGGCCACCTTCTTGCCGGGGCCGGCGTTCCAGTGGTTCAGCGGCGAGTAGGTCGTGATGCCGGCGCACAGCAGCGGGGCGGCCTTGTCGTAGGGGATCGACTCGGGGACGCGCAGCACGAAGTGCTCGTCGACGACGATCTTCTCGCTGTAGCCGCCCTGCGTGATCGAGCCGTCGACGTCCTTACCGGCGTAGGTGCCGATGTTGCCCTTCTCGCAGTACTGCTCCTCGCCGGCGAGGCAGTTGTCGCACTCGCGGCACGAGTTGACCATGCAGCCGACGCCGACGCGGTCGCCGACCTTGTGCGAGGTGACCTCGGAGCCGATCTCGGCGACCGTTCCGACGATCTCGTGGCCCACCGTCAGGGGGTAGGGCACGTCGCCCCACTCGCCGCGGATGGTGTGGATGTCGGAGTGGCAGATGCCGGCGTAGGCGATGTCGATCAGGACGTCCTTCGGGCCGACGTCACGGCGCTCGATGGTCGTGGGCTCGAGGGGCGAAGTCGCGGACGACGCCGCGTAGGCGTTGACGTGCATGGGTCTCCTCAGGAGGGGTCGATGCGGATGCATCCATCCTCCCCCGGGCACGCCGAGGTCGGCGCGGGCTTGCACGGATGTGCGCGAGGTGCCACGACTCACGCGCGGGGGTGGGGGCGGGGGCTAGGACGGGCGGGTGAGCAGGGTGGCGAGGCGCGGGAGCTGCGCGGGGTCTTCGAGCGCTGATCCGACCGCGGCGACGCGCACCCCGGCATCCAGGAACTCGGCCGCGTTGCCGGCGTCGAGTCCCCCGGTGGCCACGAACCGCACGTCGGGGAACGGCCCGCGGATGACGCGGAACCACGCCGGACCCAGCCACGAGGCGGGGAACGCCTTGAGCCAGCGAAGCCCCAGCGACACCGCGAGCTGCACCTCGCTGGGCGTCGCCACCCCCGGCAGGATCGGGATGCCATGAGCCCGCGCCGCGGCCACCACCGCCGGGTCGAGGCCCGGGGAGACGAGGTACGCCGCGCCCGCGGCCCGGGCGACGGGCACCTGCGCCGGGTCGACGATCGTGCCGGCGCACACGCGCAGCCCGCGCTCGGCCGCGGCGGCGCACACAGCCCGCAGCGCCTCTTCGTCGGCGGGGGTCTGCAGGGGCACCTCGACGGCGTCGATGCCGAGGTCCCACGCGGTGGCCGCCACCGCGAGCGACCGCTCGCGGCCCATGCCGCGCAGGATCGCCATGAGCGGGGCTCCGGCGAACCGGGCGTCGAAGAAGGCGGTGGTGTCGTCAGCGGAAAGCATGGTCGCTCCGATCGAGAGGGCGAAGGGTGGATGCCGGCAGGGCGGCCGTGTCGTGCAGGGAGTCGCCGAGAGTGCGCAGGGTCAGCGCCGCGCGTTCGTGCCCCGCGGCGAGCCGGTCGGCGACCCCGAGCCCGCGGGAGCGGGCGGCGAGGTACCCGCCGGCGAAGGCGTCTCCGGCCCCCACCGCGTCGAGCACCTCGATCCGCAGCGCCGGGACGAACGTGCGCGCCTCGCCGTGGAAGGCCGTGGCGCCGACGTCACCGTCTTTCACGACGAGTTCCGCGACGCCGTCGAGAAGCGCCCGCACGTCGCTGTCGCGCGGGGTCGCCCACAGCGTCTCGGCCTCGTCGCGGCCGACGAAGACGACGTCGGCGGCCGTTGCGAGGTCGGCGAGGACGGGGCCCGCGTCCGCCGCCGACCACAGCGCCGCGCGGTGGTTCACGTCGAAGCTCACCGTGACCCCGAGCGCACGCGCCCGCGCCATCGCCGCGACGAGGAACGCCCGGGCGGACGACGACAGGGCGGCGGTGATCCCCGAGACGTGCAGCACGTCGACCCCGGCGAGGGCCAGGTCGTCGGCGTCGTCCTCGGCGAGGGCCGAGGCCGCCGACCCGCGGCGGTAGTACCGCACGCCCCGGCCCGGGTCCTTCACGTACAGACCGGTGGGGCGGTCGGGGTCGCGGACGACCGACGCCGCATCGACGCCCCGGGCGGCGACCTGCCGCAGCACGCGATCGCCGAGGGCGTCGGCGCCGAGGCGACTGTGCCAGCGCGCCGTCATCCCGAGCGCGGCGGCGTGGGCGGCGACGTTCGATTCCGCCCCGCCCGCGTCGACGAGGAAGGCCGCGGCATCGACGACCCCTCCCCCGTCGGAGGGCGCGAGCATCGCCATCGTCTCGCCGACGGCGAGCAGCACCCCCGTCATCAGCGCAGGTCGGTGATGGGCGCGGCATCCATGTCGTCGAAGGCCTGGTTCTCGCCCGCCATCGCCCACACGAACGAGTACGCCGCCGTGCCGACCCCCGAGTGCAGCGACCAGCTCGGCGAGATGACGGCCTGGCGGTCGCCCACGATGAGGTGACGCGTCTCTTCGCGCTCGCCCATCAGGTGCACGACGCGGGCGTCGGCGGGCACGTCGAAGTAGAGGTAGCACTCGGTGCGCCGGTCGTGCGTGTGGGCCGGCATCGTGTTCCACATCGAGCCCGGGTGCAGCTGGGTCACGCCCATGACGATCTGGCAGCTCTGCACGCCGTTCTCGTGGATGTACTGGTTCAGCGTGCGGCGATTGCTCGTGACCTGGTCGCCGAGCTCGCGCACCGTTCCCTCACCGGGCGACACCAGCGCCGCGGGGTAGCTCGTGTGCGCGGGCGCCGAGAAGAGATAGAACTGCGCCCCGTCGGCGTCGGTGCCCGCGTCGGCGAACACGACGTCGCGGATGCCGCGTCCCAGGTACAGGCACGCGCCGGTGACGAGCTCGTACACCTCGCCGTCGGCGGTGACGGTGCCGGCCCCGCCGACGTTGACGATGCCCACCTCGCGGTGCTCGAGGAAGTACTCGCTGCGGATCTCGGGATAGCCGGTGAGGGGCAGCGGAGCGCCCGCCGGCACGGCACCGCCCAGCACGATGCGGTCGTGGTGCGTGTAGGTCAACCGCACCTCGCCGGCGACGAAGAGGTCGTCGATGAGGAAACGCTCGCGCAGGTCGGCGGTGTCCATGCCGGGGATCTGCGCGGGGTGGGTCGCGTAGCGCTGGGGGATGGAGGCGGTCATGCGATTCTCCTGGGGTTCGGGGTCGGGAAGGCGAGGGGCGGAGCGGGCGGTGTCAGCGCACGAGCCAGCCGCCGTCGACGGGGATCACCGTGCCGGTGACGTAGGCGGCGGCGTCGGAGGCGAGGAACACGAACGCGCCCTGCAGGTCGCCCGGGGTCCCCCAGCGTCCGGCGGGGATGCGCGCGAGGATCGAGGCCTCGCGGTCGGCGTCGGCGCGGATGGGGGCGGTGTTGTCGGTCGCCATGTATCCCGGGGCGATCGCGTTGACGGTGACCCCCGAGGCCGCCCACTCGTTGGCGAGGGCTTTGGTGAGTCCCGCGACGGCGTGCTTGGAGGCCGCGTAGCCGGGCACGAGGATGCCGCCCTGGAACGACAGCATCGAGGCGACGTTGACGATGCGCCCCCAGCCCTGCGCGATCATGCGACGGCCGGCGGCCTGCGAGAGGTGGAACACGGCGTCGAGGTTGACGGCGAGCACGTCGTCCCAGTCGGCGGCGCCGTGCTCGGCGGCGGGGGCGCGGCGGATGGTGCCGGCGTTGTTGACGAGGATGTCGACGCGGCCGAGGACGTCGGCCGCCTCGTCGATCGCCGCGGCGAGCTCGTCGCGGGTGGCCGAGACGAAGTCGCGGTGCACGGTGTGCACGCGCCGCCCGAGCCCGCGAGCGAGTTCGGCGGTGTGCTCGGCGTCGCCGCGGTCGATGAGCACGAGGTCGGCGCCCGCCTCGGCGAGAGCGAGGGCCGCACCCTGGCCGAGGCCGCGGCTCGAGCCGGTGACGACGGCGACGCGGCCGTCGAGGCGGAAGGTGTCGAGGATCATGCGGGTGCTCCCGAGGGTGAGGTGAAGACGGTGGTCAGCTCGCCGATCCCCGCGACGCGCACGGTCACGGCGTCGCCGGGGGCGAGCGGTCGGTGCGCGGCTTGCGCGGCGGCCAGCTTCTGCGGCGTGCCGGTCGAGACGACGTCGCCGGGCTCGAGGGTCAGCACCTGGCTGAGGTAGTGCACGACGAAGGCGACCGAGAAGATCGTCGTCGCCGTCGACTGCGACACGGTGACCCGGCCGTCGCGCACGACCTCGACGACGAGGTCCTGCGGATCGATCTCGTCGGCGGTGACCATCCAGGGCCCCAGCGGCGCGAACCCGTCGAAGCACTTGCCCAGCGCCCACTGGCTCTGTCGGCGCTGCCACGACCGGTCGGACACGTCGTTGAGCAGGGTGTAGCCCGCGACGTACGACAGGGCGTCGTCGAGCGATACCCCGTGCGCCCGTCGGCCGATGACGACGGCGATCTCCCCCTCGTAGTCGACGTCGTCGGCCACGGCGGGGATCACGACGGGATCGGCCGGACCGCCCAGCGTGTTCGCCGTCTTCACGAACACGTCCGGCGTGGCCGGGTCGTCGGCGGTGGGGTCGACCCCGTCGGGCACGTGCCCGCGGTAGTTGTACCCCAGGCACAGCAGCGAGCGCGGCACGACCGGCGCGCGCAGCGCCGAGGGGTCGAGCGGCGGCAGGGTCTCGGCATCCGCGGTGGCGACGAGATCCCGGATGCCGTCGAGCTCGGCGAACAGCTCGGGCAGCGGCCGGGGGCCGAGGTCGAGCAGGCGGTCGCCGGAGCTCGCCGACAGCACGGCGACCGAACGCTCACCGCCGTCGGCGGCGACCCGCGCGAGCCTCACCACACCGGCCGCCAGTCGGGACGGGCGGCGCGGGCGAGCGCCTCGAAGTAGAAGTAGTCGCCCCAGAGGGTGCCCTCGTCGACTCCGACGTTCTTGGGCAGGTCGTAGACGCTGTGCAGCAGCACCGTGTCGGCGTCGGCGGCCTCGGCCGGGGTGTAGCGGGCGATGAGCGAGGCCAGGATGCGGTCGGCCGCCGCGCGCCACCGTTCGGCGTTCGCGGGATCGGCGGCGGCGAGCTCGTACAGACCGCACACCGCGATCGCTCCCGCGGAGCTGTCGCGGGGGGCCTCGGCGCCGTCGTTGTAGACGAGGTCCCAGTAGGGCACGTCGTCGGCGGGGAGGTGCGAGAGGAAGTACTCTGCGCACGTGCGCGACGCGGCCAGCAGCGAGTCGTCGCCGGTCGCACGGTGGTTCAGCGCGAAGCCGTAGATGCCCCACGCCTGCCCGCGCGCCCAGCACGAGTCGTCGAACGCCCCCTGCTCGGTCGCCCCGCGCAGGGGCTCGCCCGTCGCGGCATCCCAGTAGAAGGTGTGGAAGGTCGAACCGTCGGGCCGCAGGATGTGTCGACGCAGCTCGGTGGTGTGCCGGGCGACGACCTCGCCGAAGCGGGGATCGTCGGTCTGCTCGCCCGCCCAGGTGAGCAGCGGCATGTTCATGAGGCTGTCGATGATCGTGCGTCCGCGCTGAGCGGGGTCGGCGAGGTTGCCCCACGCCTGGATCACGCCGGCCGACGGCAGGTACCGCGACATGAGGTGCTCGGCCGCCGAGAGCGCGGCGGCACGGGCGTCCCCCGCACGCTCGTCGTCGGCGAGCAGGCGCGTCGGGGCCACGCACGACAGCGTGTATAGGAACCCCAGGTCGTGCGTGTCGAGGTCTTCCTCGTCGCGGACGCGGCGGCCGAAGTCGGCGGCGTGCGCGAGGGCCGCGTCGCGGAAGTCGGCGTCGCCGGTGAGGTCGAAGGCGATCCACTGCATGCCCGGCCAGAAGCTGGTGGTCCACCCGCGGTTGGCGCCCTCGTCGAATCCGGGCACCGCCGGTCGCAGGTCGTACCGGTTGTCCCGGGTGGTGTCGTCGGGGTAGCGCGTGCCAAACGCGGCGATGTTGGCCCGGATCGTGGCCAGCACCTGCGCGATGGCGCGGTCGGTGTCCACCCGCGCGGTGGGAGGGGAGGTCGTCATTCGGGGAATCCTTCTGATCAGACGGCGACGGTGGCGTCGGCCGGAAGCACGGGGCGGAGGGCGAAGCGGGCGTTGGCCCAGACGAGGTACAGCGCGGGCGCGGCGGTGAGGCCGAGCGCCAGCGCGGGCGAGGTGGTGAACAGCACGGCCTGCCCCGCGAGCACGAGCAGGCTCACCGCGCTGAGGTACCAGCGGCGCACCGCCAGCACCGCGGCGGTCGAGAGCAGCACGCGCAGCGGCGTCCCGGGGGCCTCGACGAGGGCGGTCAGCGCCACCGGCGTCGTCGCGAGGGCGAGCAGCGCCACCGTCGCGCAGAGGGGGACGACCACGACGGCCCAGGATGCCGCCGACACGGCGCGCACGTCGACCACGACGATCGCGAGCACCACCGCGACGAGCGCGCCGATGACCAAGGCCTTCGGGGCGCTGGCGCGCCACCCCGCCCCGAAGGTGCGGATCACCCGTCCGTCGCCGAGGCCGTGCGCGCGGAAGGCCGTCAGAGCCCCGGCGAGGGCGGGCGCGGCGAGGGGAGCGGCGATCGCCAGCAGGGGCCACGACATCACCGGGTCGGTGGTGAGCAGCAGGAACACCAGGGGGGCGCAGCCGATCAGCAGCAGCAGATTGACCATGAGCCCGAGGTAGACCGTCGAGAAGATGTTCGCGTAGGTGTCGTGAGAGATGCGGCGCATGGCTCAGCCCTTCATTCCGCTGGTCGCGATGCCCTCGACGAAGTACTTCTGCCCGAAGAGGAACACGATCGCGATCGGCACGACCGACATCGTCAGACCCGCGAACAGCAGGGCGTAGTTGGCGTCGTACAGCGTGCTGACGAAGCTCTGCAGCCCGAGCTGGATGGTCCAGAGGTCGGGGCTGCGCAGGTAGATCAGCGGCCCGAGGTAGTCGTTCCACGTGCCGACGAAGGTCAGCATGGTGAGGCTGGCGATGGCGGGGACCGACAGGGGCACCATGATGCGCGCCCAGATGCCGTACTCGCTGAGGCCGTCGAGACGCGCAGCCTCGGAGAGGTCCTCGGGGATGGTGTCGTAGTACTGCTTCATGAGGAACACCCCGAAGGCGCCGAACGCCTGGATGAGGATGATCGCCCAGAGGGTGTTCGAGACCTTGGCGTTGGAGAGCAGGATGAACTGCGGGATCATGTACGACTGCCACGGCACGGCGATCGTGCCGATGTACACGAGGAACAGCACGTCGCGTCCGGGGAACCGCATGCGGGAGAAGCCGTAGGCGGCGAACGAGCCCGTCAGCACCTGCAGGAAGGTCACGACGACCGCCAGCACGAGGGTGTTGCGGATCCACGTCAGCATGCCGGACTGCGTCCAGATGTCGATGTAGTTGCTCCACACCCACGTCTCGGGGAACCACTTCACGGGAGCGCTGAACACGTCGTTGGGCGTCTTCAGCGAGCTCATGATCATCCAGAAGAACGGCATGAGCAGCGCTGCCGCGGCGAGGATCATCACGGCGTAGCCGACGATGCGCCCCACCCGGCGGACGGGTCGCGCGGAGCCGGCGACCGGTCGGCGACGCGGCGGCTTGGCGCCGGCCGTCACGAGCGTGCGGGTCGCGTCGGGAACGAGGAGGTCGGTCATCAGGCGTCCCGCTTCTTGTTGAGGAAGAACTGCACCAGGGTCACCACGATGCACAGCAGGAAGAGCACGATCGAGGCCGCCGAGGCGTACCCGAACTGGTTCTCCTGGAAGCCCTTCTGGTAGATGAACTGCGAGAGCACGAGCGTGGACTGCCCGGGCCCGCCCTGGGTCATCACGAGGATCAGGTCGAAGATCTTGAACGAGTTGATGGTGAGCATCACGGTGACGAAGAACGTCGTCGGCCGCAGGCACGGGAGCGTGACGTTCACGAAGCGCTGCCAGACGTTGGCACCGTCGACGCGGGCCGCCTCCTGCAGCTCGCGCGGGATGGTCTGCAGCCCCGCGAGGAAGAGGATCATGTAGTACCCCATGTCGCGCCAGGTGCTGATGATGACGACGGCGGGCATGGCCCACTCCGACGAGGTGAGCCATCCGGGCGGGTTCTGCAGCCCGAAGAAGCGCAGGATCTCGTTGATGGGGCCATACTCGGGGCTGAACAGCAGGTTCCACACCACGGCGATCGCGACGATCGAGGTGATGTAGGGGAAGAACGCCGCCGTGCGGAAGAACGCGACCCCGCGCAGCTTGTTGTTCAGCAGCAGCGCGAGTCCCAGCGCGACGATCATCGTCAGCGGGATGTGCAGCGCCGCGTAGTAGAGCGTGTTGAACAGGGCGATGCGGAAGCTGCCGTCGCCCAGGAGTCGCTCGAAATTGGCCAGGCCCACGAACGCCGACGAGCCGAAGACGTTCCAGTTCGTCATCGACATGTAGAACAGCGTCACGACGGGCACGAGCGTCAGGGCGGCGAAGCCGAGGAAGTTGGGGAGGATGAAGCTCCACCCGATGAGGGTGCTGCGAAGCGTCAGACGCGAGCGGCGTCGCTCGCCGTGACGCCCGGTCTTCGGCGCCCGCGGGCGCGTGTCGGCGATGGTCGCCATGGTGTCTCCAGATCTCGAGGGGATCTCAGGGGTGGCCGGCCCGGACGTGGGCGCCGGGCCGGCCACCGGTGGTCGCGTCAGCCGACGCCGACCTCGCTCTTGACGCGGTTCTCGGCGGTCGAGATGGCGTCGTCGATCGACGTCGAACCCGACATCACGGCGGTGTGCAGATCGAGCAGGATGTTCTGCACGGCCGCGGTCTTCGCCGAGGTGGGGTTCTCGGGCTTGGTGTCGTGCGACGACCATGCGAACGACGACAGCTCGTCGGCGGGAGCGCCCTTCACGGCGAAGTACGTCTGGGCGACGGTGTCACTGGTGAAGGCCGGCGTGATGCCGAGGCCCGCGAGCACCTGCGCGCCCTCTTCACCGGCGGCGAAGGCGAGGAACTTCTTCGCGGCGGCGAGCTTGGTGGCATCCGCCGCCTTGTTCACCGCGAACCCGGTCGGGTCGCCGAAGGTCACCGGCGTCTTCGAGGTGCCGGCCGTCGACGAGTCGAACTGCGGGATGGGCGCGAAGCCCCACGAGAAGGCGTCGGCCTCGCCCTTGGCCTGCTGGGCGATGAGCGTGGCCGCGTACCAGGTGCCCATGGGCATCATGGCCGCCTGCTGCTTGCCGAACTCGGCCTGGTAGGTGAGCTTGTTCGCGGTGACGGTGTTGTACTCCACCTGCGCGCCCGCCTGCTGCAGGGCGAGCGAACGCTCGTAGTAGGGCTCGAGGTAGCCGAACTCGCCGTCGAGGATGTTCACGTCGGGGCTCTGCGCGTTGGCGAAGCCCTGCACCGTCGACTGCCAGTTGTGCTGGTAGGTGCCGAGGGCGGCGGAGCCGGCGGCGCCGAGCTGGGTGGTCAGCTCTTCGGCGGCCTTCTCGTAGTCGTCCCAGGTCCACGACCCGTCGGGCTCGGCGACGCCGGCCTGCGTGAAGAGGTCCTTGTTGTAGAAGAGCACCCAGGAGTCCTGGCGGTACGGCACGGCCCAGGTGGAGCCGTCGACGTCGTAGGCGTCGGCGCCGCCGATGCCGTCGGGCAGCGTCACGTCGGAGACGTCGGCGAGCTGACCGCCGGCCTGGTACGTGATGAAGGTCTTGAGGTTCTTCTGCGTCACGATGTCGGGGCCGGTGCCCGCGGCCAGGTCGGCCGTCATGAGGGTGTCGTAGTTGGTGGAGTCGTACTCCTTGACCTCGATCGTGACGTCGGGGTTGTCTTCGTGGAACTTGTCGGCGAGGGCCTGGAACTCCGGCGTGGTGCTGAGGCTCCATCCCGACATCGACAGCGTGACGGGGCCACCCTCGGCGGCGGCGTCCGAGGATCCCCCACTGCAGGCGGTCAGCGACAGGGCGGCGACGATGCCCATCCCGGTCGCGACGACGATCTTGCGCTTCATACGTGCTGCTCCTTTGCGATTGCGTACGGGGCTCCGGTGCGGGCCCGTGAATGCCGGTGCGCCCATCGAGAGGCTCCGGAGTCTGTGAGAGGGGTGCGCGTGCACCGGCCGTCGGGCCAGGTGACGACGGCGACGGGCTCGTCGCCCTCGATCTCGAACGCGGCGTCGCGGGTGTCGGCCGTGGTGTCGCCGCTCAGCGAGACGAGGGCGACGAAGGGCAGGCCGATCTGCGCGTCCCACGTCAGCACCGGCACCACGGCGACCTCGCCGAGCGGGCTGGCGTGGCGGCGCACGATCACGCGCGAGGTGGCGTCGGGGGTGAGGGCCCGGATGCCGGACACCCGGCCGTGCGAACGCACCTCGGCGGCACCCGTGTCGGTGGAGTGCGCGGGGTCGGCGCCCGCGATCGGCCACCCGCCGACGCGCACCCGCAGGGTGTCGACGTCGATGCCGGGGGCGAGGTCGTCGACCGAGGCGATGCGCACCTCCCAGGCGCCGCGCACGAGCGAGCGCACCGTCACCCGGCCGACGTGGTTCACCGAGCCCGTGAGACCGGCACCGTGGCGGTGCGCGGTGGGAACGGCATCCACCGTGTGCACGTCCGACGTCGACGCCGCGACTCCCACCCCGTCGACCACGTGCGCCCCCAGGGGCACGAGCGCCGTGCGGTGGGTCGCGCGGCCCGACGCGTCGACCAGGGCGACGGCCTGTTCGAGCGGGTCGGTCCAGGCGAGCTCGTCGAGCAGCGGCGCGGTGGCCGTGGAGTAGCCGATGCGGGCGTACAGCGGAGAGTCGGCGCTGCGAGCCCCGGGGCGCGCCTTGTCGGTGCCGTGGTTGATCACGCGCACGATCCCGTCGGCCCGCGTTCCCGAGACGATCCAGCCGGCGGCGGCCACGGCCCGCAGGTCGTCGACCTCGACGACGGGGAGGGGCTCTTCGGGCGCCGCCCACACCGGGTGGTCGGCGGGCAGGGCGATGCCCATCAGACCCTTGACGGCCCAGTACGGCGAGCCGGGACCCGAGTACGACTGGGCGAGGGCGCGCCACTCGCCGTGCCATCCGAGGGTGAGCACGCCGTCGACGTCGGGGGCCCCGTGCGAGACGAAGTGGTCGACGATCGCGCCGGCCGCGTAACGCAGACGCCCCGCGCCGGTCGAGGGGACCTCGGCGATCACACCGGCCCAGAACGGGGCGGCGGCGGCGAAGCGGTAGATGAGGCTGCGTCCCTGCAGCAACGGCGAGCCGTCGGCGCCGACCAGGCGAACGGCGTCGACGAGGAAGCGGTCCAGGAGCGCCACGTCGGCCGCGGCGCGGTCGCCCGCGAGGGCGTCGGCGCCGGTCATGCGCGGCCACAGCACGGGGTACACGTGCAGCGCCCACCCCACGTAGTGGTCGTACGCGCGTTCTTCCCCGTCGGACATCCACCCGTCGGCGCGGGCGAACGAGTCGTGCCGGGCCAGGTCGGCGGCGATGTCGGACGCCGACCAGGGGCCGCCGACCGAGCGCAGGAAGGTCTCGACCACGATGCGGAACCACACCCAGTTGGTCTGCGGGTAGGTCTCGTCTCCGACGACGGGGGCGAGGTAGGCGATGACCCGCTCGCGGGTGCGCGCGTCGAGGGCGTCCCAGATCCAGTCGCGCGTGAGGTCGAGGGCGAGGGCGAGCGATGCCGCCTCGACCTTGGCCTGCGCGTGCTCGTCCATGCGCACCCAGCGGTCGGGGGCCTCGGGGTCGACGCCGGTGCGCACGCCGGCGGTGAAGAAGGCGATGAGGTCGTCGACGCCCTGGCCGCGCGCGCCGGCGATGCGGAACCCGGCGAGGAGGAAGACGCGGGCGAACCCCTCGAGGCCGTCGACGGCGGCGCCGTATCCGCCCTCTTCGCCGGGGAAGACGATGCGTCCGCGACCGGGGCTCGCGTGGCGCTGCGCGGCGGTGAGCAGCGCATCGGCGACGGCGAGCCAGTCGCTGCGCTGTCCGCCGGCGAGGCGGGGAAGGGCGGAAGTCGCCACGGGTTCTCCTTCGAAGACCGTCCGTTCACCGACACGGGAGTGGTGAACGTTGGCGAGCGTATCAATCAGAAAACAACACCACAACATCTTTTCTGAATCTTCATGATCGTTTATGATCGTTTGTAGCGGGACCATCCCGTTCGAAGGAGACCGATGCCGTTCCCCACCGCCACCTTCCGCGGGCCGCTCGCGACGCTCGTCGAGGGCATCACGCTCCGAGCGCCCGCCCAGGCCCTGCCCGTGCCCCCGGCATCCGACCGCGCCGTGTGGGACCCGCGGGCGGGATCGGCCGATCGCATCGGCATCGACGACCTCGTCGCCCGCGCCGGCGGCGAGCGCGCGACGCCCTGGCCGCAGCCCCGGGCGAGCGACGCGGCCCGGGTGCACCGAGACGGCGACCGCACCGCCTGGGAGGACGCGGCCTTCGAGAGGCAGCGTCGCCTCAGCCGCGCCGCGGTCGCCGCCGCCTCCACCCTCGACGAGACCTGGATCGACGAGGTCGTCGACGGCGTCGTGCTGCTGTGCGAGCAGAGCTCGTGGTGCTGGCCCGCCCACGACGACACCCGGAGCGTGCACGGCTCGGTGCTGGCCACCGTGACCGATCCCTTCGTCGACCTCGGCGCCGGTGAGGTGGTCGCGCAGCTCGCTTGGATCGACCACCTGCTCGGCGATCAGCTCGACGCCCGCGCCCCCGGGCTCCGCGCGCGCATCCGCCACGAAGCCCGCACGCGCGTGTTCGCGCCGTTCCAGCGACGCCGCGATTGGCATTGGATCGGCCTCGACGGCGACGTGCACAACTGGAACCCCTGGATCCACGGCAACGTCATCGTCGCAGCCCTGCGCCTGCTCGACCGGCCCGATGAGGCCGTCGAGCGCGACCGGATCGTCGCCCTGGCCGTCGAGGGTCTCGACCGCTACGTCGCCGTCCTCCCCGCCGACGGGGCCATCGACGAGGGGTACGCCTACTGGTGGAACGGGGCCGCGCGCGCCCTCGAGGCGCTCGACGTCCTCGCGCACGCCACCGACGGCGCGGTCGACACCACCGCGGTGACGGCCCTGCGCGAAACCGTCGCCTTCCCCCATCGCTCGCACCTCGGCGGCGACTGGTTCGTCAACCACGCCGACGGGCAGGCCCGACCCCCCGCCGACCAGCCGTGGCACGCGTTGCATCGCGCCGCTCGGCGCCACGGCGACACGGCGGCCGCAGACCTCGCCGCCTCGCACCGCCGTCCGGGCACCCCCGCCGCCACCGAGCGCGAGGGCCTGGGCCGGCTGCTGCGCGGGATGACCGATCCCGCCTGGGTGTCGGCATCCCCCGCCCCGCCCCCGCTCCCCCGCGACGTCTGGCTGCCCTCGACGCAGGTGTTCCTCGCCCGTGAGCGCGCCGGATCGAGCGACGGGTTGGCCCTGGTCGCGAAGGGCGGGCACAACGGCGAGCACCACAACCACAACGACGTGGGCGCCGTCGTCGTCGCCGTCGACGGGGTGCCCGTCCTGGTCGACGCCGGGCGCCCGACCTACACCGCCGCCACGTTCGGCCCCGACCGCTACGACATCTGGACGATGCAGAGCGCGTGGCACAACGTGCCCGTCGTGCGCGGCGTCGCCCAACCGGCGGGAGCGCATGCCGTCGCCCGCGACGCGCACGCGGAGGCGACCGACGACCTCGCCGTCTTCCACGTCGACCTCGCCGGCGCCTATCCCGAGGCGGGGCTCGCGTCGTGGCGGCGCCGCGCGGCGCTGGACCGCACCCGCGGACGCATCGAGATCGACGACGCCTGGCGCTTCGCCGACGACGCCCCCACCACCGACGACACGCGCGTGCATCTGCTCGTCGCGGGCGAGGTGACCCTCGAGCGCGGGGGCGCCCGCGTCGTCCCGATCGAGGGGGCTCGTGCGGTGCGTCTGCGCTGGCCGAGCGACATCGAGGCGACGGCGGAGGTGCGAGAGCTCGACGATCCGCTGCTCACCGAGGTGTGGGGCGAGCGGCTGACCCGCCTCGCCCTTCCCCTGGCGTCGCGCACCCACGTGCAGCTCACGGTAGAACTGGACACACCGACCGAGGATCTTCGATGACCGACACCACCCCGCACCAGCCGCTCGCCGCCGAGCGTCGCGCCCACATCCTGAGCGCCCTGCACAACGACGGTGCCGTGCGCATCTCGCAGCTCACCGACGACCTGGGCGTCGCCACGGTGACGCTGCGGCGCGACCTGGCCCAGCTCGAGAAAGAGGGGGTGCTGCGCCGGGTGCACGGCGGCGCGGTCGCCGGGGCGAACACCCCGGCACCCGCCACCCGGGCCGACGAGACGCAGACCGGATCGATCGCCGTGCTCGTTCCGTCGCTCGCCTACTACTGGCCGGGTGTCGTACGGGGCATGGAGACGGCCGGTCGGCGCCTGGGGTACAAGATGCTCCTGCGCGGCGCCTCGTACGAGCTGCAGGACGAGCGGCCCGTGCTGGAACGTCTCGTCGCCAACGGCGACGTGCGCGGACTCGTCGTCGCACCCAACACCGACACGGCGCACGCCGCCGACGTCATGAGCTGGCTCTCCGACTGCCCGGTGCCGAGCGTGCTGGTCGAACGCGATGCCGTTCCGGGAGCGGGCGGCATCCCGAGGGAGTCGGTGACGACCGACCACGCGCTCGGCGCCCTGCTCGCCGCCCGTCACCTCGCGACCCTCGGGCACCGCAAGGTGGGGCTGATCCTCTCGCGGCACTCGCCCACCTCGCGAAAGATCGCCGGCGGGTGGCAGACCGCCTGCGAGGAGCTCGCCCTCACCCCCGCCGACCACTTCGAGCAGACCCTGCCCGACCGCACGAGCCCCGACTTCTCCGACGTGGTCAACGCCACGCTGGACTCAGCCCTGGCCACCGGCGTGACGGCCCTGCTCGTGCACTCCGACCCCGAGGCGATGGCCTTCGTCGATCTGGCGCTGACGCGCGGCATCTCGGTGCCCGACGACCTGTCGATCATCGCGTACGACGACGAGGTCGCCCAGCTCTTCACCCCGGCGCTCACCGCCGTCAGTCCGCCGCGCGCGAGCGTCGGCGAGGCGGCGGTCGAGCTGCTGGCCCGGCGCATCGCCGAGCCCGATCGCCCCGTGCATCGCGTGCAGCTCAGCCCGCGCCTGAACGTGCGTGCCTCCACGGCGGCCCCGCGGTCATGACCGCGCCGTCGTCGTACGACTTCTCGCCGTGGACGTTCGACGGCGACGCCGCGCCCGAGGACCGGGATCGCCGGCGGGCGCACCTCGCGGCCCTGCGCGCGGCCCATCCCGACTGGCGGATCGGGGAGGACGTCTTCGTGTCGGAGCACGCCGGGGTCGACCCCGACGTCTTCTCGATCGGCGACCGCTCGTACGTCGCGCTCGGCGCCTACCTCACCGGCTCGGTCCGCATCGGCGCCGACTGCTCGATCAACCCGTACACGGTCGTGCGCGGTGACGTGCAGCTGGGCGACGCGGTCCGCGTGGGGGCGCACACGTCGATCATCGGCTTCAACCACTCGTTCGAACCGGGCACCGAGGTCTTCCGCCAGCCGCTGACCTCACGCGGCGTGCGGATCGGGTCGGACGTCTGGATCGGATCGCACGTGATCGTGCTCGACGGCGTGACGGTCGGCGACCACGCCGTGCTCGCGGCGGGGGCCGTGGTCACCAAAGACGTCGCCGCCGGAGCGATCGTCGGGGGCAACCCGGCCCGGGTGCTGCGCTGGCGAGTGGCTCCGACGGCGGTCGCCGATCCGCGCCGTGACGACCTCGCGCGCTTCGCGGACGTGGCGCGCGCCGAACTGTCGTCGGTGCTCGAGCGGGGAGCCGTCGACGGCGGGTTCCGCGATCGCCCCGACGCGCCCGCGTCGCTGCGGGCGACCTGCGACGCGATCGAGCTCTCGGCCCTGCTGCACGGCGGCCCGCCCGCGGGTGCCGACCGCGCCGACTGGATCGACGTGCTCGGGGCGCAGCAACGCGCCGACACCGGGCTGATGACCGACGCGGCGTCGCTGTGGGACGACCCCGACGCGGCGTACGGCGTGCTGAGCGCCGGCTACGCCCTCGACCTGCTGGGCGGTGGCTTCGCCCACCCCCTGGCCGACGTCGTCGCGGCCGACGCCGCCGGTCTCGTCGCGCGCCTCGATGCCCTGCCGTGGGGAGACGACCCCTGGCGCGCCGGTCATCACGTCGACGCGATCGGCACCGCGCTGCACTGGAGCCTGCGCCGGGCGGATGCCGTTCCCCCGGCGTTCGCCGAGACCCTGTTCGGGTGGCTGTCGCTACGCGCCGACGCCCGCACCGGAATGTGGGGCCGACCGGGCGCCGACGGCGACCTGCGCCTGCTGGTCAACGGCTTCTACCGCGCCGCGCGCGGCACCGTGGCGCAGTTCGGCGTCGACGTCGCCCACCCCGAAGCGGTCGTCGACACGGTGCTGCGTCACGCGCGCAACGACCGCTGGATGCGGCCCGAGCGCCGAGACGCGTGCACGGTGCTCGACATCGCCCATCCCCTGTGGCTCACGCGCTCGAGCGGATACCGCACCGACGAGGTGCGCACCCTGGCCGCCGACCTGCTGCGCCACGCGCTGAGCGGCTGGCGAGCGGGAGCCGGGATGGCCTTCCGCCTCGACGGCGACGATCCGGGAATGCAGGGCACCGAGATGTGGCTCGCCATCGTCTGGTACCTCGCCGACCTCCTGGAGTGCTCCGACGCCCTGGGCTACCGCCCGCGCGGCATCCACCGCCCCGAGCCCGCACCCCGCTGACCCGCGGGCCCGCGCTCCCGCGGGTTCGCGCTCCCGCGGGTTCGCGCTCCCGCGGGTTCGCGTGAGGTGCCGGAAATCGTCGCCCGGAACACTCCGGAAGCGACGATTCCCGGCGCCTCACGCGCCCGGGATCAGGCCCGGGACCGGCGGCGGGCCACCAGCACGCCCGCGCCGAGGGCGAGCAGCAGCAGCGCTGCGGCGGACAGGGCCGTCATCCCCGCGGTGTCCTGACCGGTGGATGCCAGATCCCCGCCGTCGGGGTTCTGCCCCTGACCCGCGTCGCCGCCGCCCGGCTGACCGGGAGCGCTCGGCTGACCCGGAGCGCTCGGCTGACCCGGAGCGCCGGGATTCCCGGGCGTCCCCGGCTCGCCCGGCGTCCCCGGCTCGCCCGGCGTCCCCGGCTCACCCGGCGTCCCCGGCTCACCGGGGGTGCCCGGCTCGGCCAGGGTCACGGTGACCGTGGTGGTGCGCACCGTGCCGTCGGGGGCGGTGACCCGCACGGTGCCGACGCCCGCGGCATCCCGGGGCTGCGTGATCTCGACGACCGCGTCCTCATCGATGGCGAGCGCGAACAGCGACGGCAGCGCGTCGCCCTCGACCGTCGAGGAGTACTCCGTGACCACGGGGTCGAAGCCGGGCACCGGCTCGTCGCCCACCGTCAGGCGCGCCAGGTCGGCGAGGCCGGCCGGCGCGGGGGCGTCGGCGAGGATCTCGACCTCCGACACGATCATGTGCTCGTTCTCGCGCGCCTCGAGCACGACCCGCACCTCATCGGCACGGGCACCCTCGACGGGCACCTCGACCCTCGGGGCACCGGCCTCGGGCACCGGCACGGCGACCGGCTCGCCCTCGACCCATGCGCCGCCGTCGATGCGGTGGTCGACGCGCACGGTGTCGGCCCAGCTCGGGCCACCGTCCCGATAGAACTGCACGGAGACTCCGCGCAGGGTCTCGTCGGCGGCGAGCGCGTAGCCGAGGGTGTCGCGGGGGTTCTTGGCATCCGATCGCCAGTTCGACCAGCCCTTGTCGGACGGGTCGCCGTTGATGGTGCGCTCGACCCCGTAGCCGGTCTCGGTGTACGTGGCCGAGGGCGTGCTGTCGGGTGCGACGTTGCGGTCGACGGCGGCCGTGACGATGACCGTCAGACGCGCGTCGAGCCCGTCGTCGGTCGCACCGGCGACGTCCATCGTGCCGGGCTCGGCGAAGGCGTCGTCGTCGAGGTCGCCCCAGGCCCATTCGACCGGAACCGGGTATCCCTCGCCCGAGGGGCGGATCTCGGCGAGCACGGTGTCGTCGGCCTGCGCCTGCACGGCGGCCGGGGCGCTGCCCGCGACGACCGTCACCGAGCGGGGGCGGGTGGCGGTGAACGCCCCCACCTCGACCTCGGCGCGGGCCTCGACGGTGGCGCCGAACACCTCGGTGGCCGTTCCGGGCACCGTCACGGTGCCGGCGGACCCGAAATCGAGCCCGTCGGTGTTCCAGGTGACGGCGGCCGTGCGCCCCACTCCCCCGGCGTAGCGGACCGTGACGGTCTCGGGCAGGACGGGAGCCGTGCCCACCGGGGTCGCCACCGAGACCGGGTCGCTCGCGACGGCGGTGGTGCTCACGAGACGCCAGGTCTGGTTGCCCGCGCCGTTCGAGGTCCACAGCCCCACGCCGGCGCCCGGCTCGCGGCTCTCGCCGCCCACGTCGAGCACGCGCTCGGCCGCGACATTGAGCACCGAGTACGTCGAGCCGTCGAGGGTCGAGCCCATCCACTGCGTCGCCGGGTCGGCCGCCGCGGTGGCGGGGTCGGTGTCGACGAGGGCGGTCGCCCCGTCGCGCGAACCGAGGAACAGCCCGTCGCCGTTCTCGAGGGTGAAGCGATGGCGGTTCGTCCCGGCGCCGTCGACGGTGCGCACGGTCCAGCCCTGCGCCCTCGCGGCCTCGGGGGTCGCGGCATCCTCGTCGATCGTGAGGGCCGACCCGCCCTGCAGGGCGAGTCCGCTCTGCACGCCGACGAGCTGCACGCGGTCCTGGTCGCGGAACGCCGGAGCGTCCGCGGCCACACCCGAGACGCCGTCGACCTCGAACGTGACGACCGACTTCGCCGGCACGGTGAGGGTCGCGATCCCGGATGCCGCGTCCACGGCCACGGCGTCGCCGGCGCGGAGCGCGTTGACGGTGGGCTCGTCAGCGGTCGACTGGGTCGTGACGATCGGGGTGACCGTCGCGCCCGCGGCGATCTCGCCGAAGCCGCGGAGGTCGAGTTCGACGACCTGCTCGGCATCGTCGGCGTTGACATGCACGATCGACGCGCCCTGTCCGTCGGCGTCGATGGCCGCGGTCGAGTTCGTGTCGTCGGTGGCCATGAGCCGGTCGCCGGGCTGGATGTAGTGCGTGAAGTTGCGCACGGTGTTGAACTTCTCGTTCGTGAGCACCTGGCAGCTGGGGTCGGCGTCACCGTCGGCGATGCGCCGCTCCGAGAGTCCCTGGGCGTTGCAGTCGAAGTCGATGAAGACGCTGCCCCAGTTGAGCTTCTCGACCTTCTCCATGTTGTACAGGTCCTCGACGGGCTGCCAGAACACCCACGCCTCAGGCTCGAGCTCGCGCAGGTCGCCCACGATGTGCGAGGCCATGCCGAGTCCGTTCTCGATGTCGTCGGTGACGAAGCCGCGGTCGGTGTCGGTCCAGTTGCCCTCGACCTCGCTCATCCACAGCGGCTTGTCGGAGGCCTTGGCGATGTCGCGGACGACGGGTCGCCCGCCCGTGCCGTAGGTGTGCACGTTCAGCTGGTCGACGGCATCCTTCGACGCCTCGGACCAGGTGTTCCAGTTCGTGGCGAAGATGCCCGGGTTGGTCTCGTCCATCGCCGAGATCACGGCATCCGTGGTGGTCGATCCGGCGGCGAGGCGCTCGGCGAGCGCGCCGATCATCTCGTCTTGACGCTCGGGGCCGATGTGCGCGCCCTCCTGGCGACCGCCCGTGGGCCAGGTCGCGCCCTCGGGGATCTGCGTCTGCCAGTAGTTCGTGTTCGGCTCGTTGAAGGGGTCGATGGTGTCGAAGCGGATGCCGTGGGCTCTCTCGAGCTCGTCGACGACGCTCACCATGTACCCGGCGAAGGCGTCCATGTCGGCGGGGGCGAGCTGCTCGCTCGTGGCGTCGTTGATCCCGCCCGAGACGAAGCCGCTGTCGGTGAGGAAGTACGGAGGCGAGTTGCTGAAGGCCTCCCAGTGGGTGACCTTGTCCTTCAGGGCGTCGAGCCACCAGCGCTGGGCCGAGTCGGCCGAGAAGTCGTAGTGGGTCGGGTCGTCGGAGTTCCACGCCTCGCGGTAGCGGTCGCGGTCGGCGTAGGTCGAGGTGATCTCGCCCTCGGCGTCGGTCGCGGGCAGCTCGGGGTTCCAGAAGCCGGGCACCGCACCACCCGGGCGCAGGTACGGCGGCACGTCGGAGGCGTTGCCGCCGCCGACGTTGTAGCGGGCGATGTTGAGGTTCAGCCCCTCGTCGCCGAAGACGGCGTCGAAGAGCTTCTGCCGCACGTCGGCGGGGTAGTTGCCGGTGGCGTTGGCGAACCACACCAGGCTGGTTCCCCACCCCTCGAAGGCCTCGGTGGCCGACGCGGGATTCGGGGTGATGCGCACGGCCGCGGGGTCGTCGGCCGCGCGCGCGGGGGGCGGCGCGGAGGCCGACCCGACGGTCAGGGCGCCGGCGACCAGGGCCGCGGCGCAGGTGAAGGACAGGACACGAGACGTCATCGTCGGTTCCGTTCCGGCCGCTCCGATGCGGCCTGTGGGGGGATGTTGACGTCAACATGTTGACGTCAACACCGAGCCTAGGCGAGCCCCGGCGACGAGCGCAACGACTTTCGACACCGAACGATCCTCATGTGAGTGATGAGGGGAGGCGCGACCGACGAGGACCTGGAGGGCTCGGGGTGCACCCGCGCCGCGATGCTCGTCCTACAGCGACTCGAGAGCGCCCCCATCCTGAGCACGTTCGCCAACGACGCGATCACGGAGAAAGTTGCTCGAGGAGAAGTCCGGCACAACGGCGGCGAGCCGTTCGAGCCAAGGGGAACCCGCGTGATGACGGACGGCTGAACCCGTTCTAAAGTGCCAAGGTGAGCTACCTCGTTGACGACGACCGAGACCGTGTCGACACGGACATGGTCTGGGGTGCGCTGCGCGAGGCTTACTGGGGGAAATGGCGCAGCCGAGAAGACGTCGCCACTCAGATTCGTGAGGCGTGGCGAGTGATCGGGGCCTACGACGCGCAAAGCGGCGAGCAGGTCGGCTCCGCTCGCGCCGTGTCCGACGGCCTCGGTTTTGCGTATCTTGCCGACGTCATCGTGCTGGAGGAGCATCGCGGAAACGGTCTGGGTAAGAGGATCGTCAAGGCCATGATCGACGACGGCCCCGGCGCTCATTTCCGCTGGACGCTTTTCACGAGCGACGCGCACGGCCTCTATGAGCAGTTCGGGTTCACCGACCCCGGGCCGACGGCCCTTGTTCGCCCAGCGGGAGAGCTCCCCATCCACGCCACCCAGGCGCGCGTGCACGACTGAGATCCCGACTGCCCTCACACCGCGGTCGCACGACGCCCTCAGGGGCCGTCGTGAGCGACGTCGCCCACCCCCACAGCTCGCTCGCCGGCTCGACGCGATAACGCGGCCCATCGTCGGTGAAACGCAGTTCGATCGTGTCGGCCGTCTCGTCACGAGCGTTCACCACGACACCGCTCTTCCCCCGTCCCCCGGCACGAGGAGGGCGCTCTCAGCCGCGGCGACCCGAGCTCGCGCGCACCACGAGCGACGTCGGCACGAGCGTGCGGGCGTGCTCTCCCCCGGTGCCCTCGATGTCGGCGATCAACGCGCTCATCGCCTCTTCACCGACGCGCTCGAAGCGCTGGCGCACGGTGGTGAGCGGAGGCCAGAAGTTGGCCGCCTCGGGCATGTCGTCGAAGCCGACGACACTGACGTCGCCCGGCACGTCGCGGCCGGCCTCGTGCAGGGCGCGGATCACGCCGAGCGCCATCTGATCGTTCGCGGCGAACACCGCCGTGACGGCGGTGTCGTGCGCGAGGGCGGCGCCGATGCGATGCCCCGAGTCGGCGGTCCAGTCACCGATCTGCACCGCGGGCACACGGCATCCGCGGTCCTCGAGGGCGGCGTGCCACGCGTGACGGCGACGCTCGGCGGCGAAGGACTCCGGCGGTCCCGAGACGTGCCAGACGGTCGCGTGACCGAGGTCGAGCAGGTGCTCGGTGGCCAGACGGGCGCCCTGCGCCTGGTCGTTGTCGACGACCGCGTACGGGTAGTCGGCGCTCGAGTCGACCACCACCACGGGCAGTCCGGTGGGCAGCGACAACTCGTTCTCGCCGAGGCGGTGGGTCTCGATCAGGATCACCACGCCGTCGACGGCGTGTTCGCGCAGACGCGAGAACGCCCCCGACACGTCGGACTGCGAGGCCGAGTGCACGGTGATGAGGGTGATGGAGTACCCGGATGCCGCGGCCATCGACGCGAGCGCATCGAGCGTGCGCGTGTTGCCGTAGGAGCTCAGCGAGAACATGATCACGCCGATGCTGCGGAACCGGCCCGATCGCAGCGCTCGCGCCGCACTGTTGGGGCGGTAGCCGAGCGACGCCATGGCGTCGAGGACGCGCTGACGCGTATCGGGATCGACGTTGGTGCGGCCGTTGGCCACGCGCGACACCGTCTGGCCCGACACCCCTGCGGCGGCGGCCACATCGGCCATCGACACCTCGCGCCGTCGCTCTCGCGCCGGTGTCGCGGTCGACGCCGTCGTCGTCTCGCTCATGCCTGCCCCCTCGGGATGTTGACGTTGACACCTTAGCGGGGGTCGAGTTATGTTTACGTCAACATTCCGGCCGCCCGGCTCGAATGCGCATCAAAGAAGAGGCACTGGACGATGACGACCACCGCGGCACCCCCGCCCGCGCTGCGCACCCCGCGGCGCAAACGGCGCACCCGAATCGACGACCGCGGCTGGCTGTTCGTCGCCCCCTTCGCCGTGGTGTTCGCGCTCGTGTTCCTCGCCCCCCTGGCGTACTCGATCTACCTCAGCCTGTTCCGCGACCAGCTGGTCGGCGGCAACGCGTTCGTCGGCTTCGAGAACTACGTCACCGCTTTCGGCGACGAGAAGTTCTGGGACGGCCTGGGCCGCGTCTCGATCTTCCTCGTCGTGCAGGTGCCGATCATGCTCGTGCTGGCCCTCGCGGCCGCCCTCGCGATCGACAGTGCGCGCCTGCACGCCGCCGGTTTCTACCGCATGGTGATCTTCCTGCCCTACGCGGTGCCCGCCGTCGTGGCCGTGCTCATGTGGGGATACATCTACGGCGACCAGTTCGGCCTGACCCGCAACCTGAACGACCTGCTCGGCGGGAACGTCGTCCAGCCGTTCCTCCCCGAGTGGATGCTGCTGTCGATCGGCAACATCGTGACCTGGCAGTTCGTGGGCTACAACATGCTCATCTTCTACTCGTCACTCAAGACCATTCCGGGCGAGCTGTACGAGGCGGCCTCGATCGACGGCGCGGGCGCCTGGCGCACGATCTTCTCGATCAAGATCCCGGCGGTCCGCGGTGCCGTGGTCATCGCCACGATCTTCTCGATCATCGGCAGCTTCCAGCTCTTCAACGAGCCGAACATCCTCAAGCCGCTGGCCCCGAACACGATCTCGACGTTCTTCACGCCGAACATGTACGCCTACAACCTCTCGTTCGCCGGCCAGCAGTACAACTACGCGGCCACGATCGCCATCATCATGGGCGTCATCACCGCCGTCATCGCCTACGTCGTGCAGCTGCGCGGCTCACGTCAGGAGGCGCGATGACCACCGCGACCGCACCCCGCACCGACACCGTCTCGGTGACCGCCCCGCGTGCCGGCGGCAGCCGCCGCCGCTTCGCCCGCACCTCGCCCACCCAGGGCAAGAAGTCGATCGTGCTGGGCATCGTCATGGGCCTGTACCTGCTGTACACGCTCGTGCCGCTGGCGTGGCTGGTCATCAACGCCACCAAGACCCAGCCCGACCTGTTCACCACCTTCGGGCTCGGTCCCGGGAACAGCTTCGCGCTCTTCGACAACATCGCGCAGACCCTCACCTACCGCGACGGCATCTTCCTGCGGTGGCTCGGCAACACGCTGCTGTACGTCGCGGTCGGTGCCGGCGGGGCGACGCTGCTGGCCACGCTCGCCGGCTACGGCCTGGCGAAGTACAACTTCCGGGGGCGCAAGGCCGTGTTCGCCGTCGTGCTCGGCGCGATCGCGGTGCCCGGCACGGCGCTGGCGGTGCCCACCTTCCTGCTGTTCAGCCAGCTGGGCATCACGAACACCCCGTGGGCGATCATCATCCCCTCGCTCATCAGCCCGTTCGGCCTGTACCTCATCTGGGTCTACGCGACCGACGCCATCCCCACCGAGCTGCTCGAGGCCGCCCGCATGGACGGCGCGGGCGAGTTCCGCACGTTCTTCACCATCTCGATCCGACTGCTCACCCCCGGCATCGTCACGGTGCTGCTGTTCGCGGTGGTGGCGACGTGGAACAACTACTTCCTGCCCCTGATCATGCTGAGCGACCCGCAGTGGTACCCGCTCACCGTCGGCCTGAACCAGTGGAACGCGCAGGCCACCGGCGTCGGCGCGCAGCCCATCTACAACCTCGTGATCACCGGAGCGCTGCTGTCGATCATCCCGATCGTGGCCGCCTTCCTGCTGCTGCAGCGCTTCTGGCAGTCGGGCCTGAGCGCCGGCAGCGTCAAGCAATGACCCCCTGACTCCCCCTGAACGCGCGCGCCCCTCTCGGGGCACCGCGTCTGCACCCGCACCACATCCACAACAACGAAGTAGAGGAATCCGATGACATTCATGCGTTCTGGCACCGCCCGGCGGGCCGTCTTCGCCGTCGCCGCCACCGCCCTGACGGTGGGCGCGCTCACCGCCTGCTCGGGTGGCAACGCCGGCGGCGGCGCCGCCGCCGGCACCGCCGACGACATCGAGAAGGCCCTCGAGGCCGGCGGCGAGCTCACGTACTGGTCGTGGACCCCCTCGGCCGAGGCGCAGGTCGCCGCCTTCGAGGCCAAGTACCCCAACGTGAAGGTGAACTACGTCAACGCGGGCACCAACACCGAGGAGTACACCAAGCTCCAGAACGCGATCAAGGCCGGCTCGGGCGCCCCCGACGTCGTGCAGATCGAGTACTACGCCTTCCCCCAGTTCGCGCTCTCGGACTCGCTCGTCGACCTGTCGTCGTACGGCTTCGCCGACCTGAAGGACGACTACAGCACCGGCACCTGGGGCTCCGTCGACTTCGACGGCAAGATCTACGGCCTCCCGCAGGACTCGGGCCCTATGGCCCTGTTCTACAACAAAGAGGTCTTCGATCAGTTCGGCATCGCCGTGCCCACCACCTGGGACGAGTACTACGCCGCAGCGCAGAAGCTGAACGCCGCCGACCCCACCAAGTTCATCACCGCCGACACCGGCGACTCGGGCTTCACCACGAGCATGATCTGGCAGGCCGGGGGCACTCCCTTCACGACCTCGGGCGACGCCGGCACCGACGTCGCGATCGACCTGCAGGACGACGGCTCGAAGAAGTTCGCCGACAACTGGAACCGCCTCATCGAGGGCGGCCTCATCTCGGACACCCCCAGCTGGAGCGACGAGTGGTTCAAGGGCCTCGGTGACGGCTCGATCGCCTCGCTCGTGATCGGCGCCTGGATGCCGGGTGTGCTGGAGTCCTCGGTCGCCGACGGCGCGGGCAAGTGGGCCGTGGCCCCGATCCCGACCTACGACGGCACGGCCGTGACGTCGGAGAACGGCGGCGGTGGCCAGGCCGTCACCAAGCAGAGCAAGAACCCCGCTCTGGCAGCCGGCTTCCTCAAGTGGCTGAACAACGACGAGGAGAGCCTGCAGATCTTCGCCGAGTCGGGCGGATTCCCCTCGACCACCGCGCAGCTGAGCGACCCCGCCTTCGTCGACAAGGAGTCGGAGTACTTCGGTGGGCAGCAGATCAACCAGGTGCTCACGCAGGCCTCGAGCGAGGTGCGCGAGGGCTGGAGCTACCTGCCGTTCCAGGTGTACGCCAACAGCATCTACGGCGACACCGTGGGCCAGGCCTACGCCAACAAGAGCGACCTGAACGCCGGCCTCACCGCCTGGCAGGACCAGCTCGTGCAGTACGGCAACGACCAGGGCTTCTCGGTCAACAAGTAAGCAGTTCCCGGGGGCGGGTCGCATCGTTCGCATGCGGCCCGCCCCACCCGTTCCCCCGCCTGGAGAACCCATGAGCACCCCCACCCGCATCGTCGTGGACCGCACCTCTGTCGGAGCCGTCGTCCCCCGCCGCCTGTTCGGCTCGTTCGTCGAGCACATGGGCCGCTGCGTGTACGACGGCATCCACTCCCCCGAGCATCCGACCGCCGACGCCGACGGCTTCCGCGCCGACGTGCTCGAGCTGGTGCGCGAGCTCGGCGCCACCGTCGTGCGCTACCCCGGCGGCAACTTCGTGTCGGGCTACCGGTGGGAAGACGGCGTCGGCCCCCGCGCCGACCGACCGGTGCGGCTGGATGCCGCGTGGCACAGCACCGAGACCAACCAGGTCGGTCTGCACGAATTCGCCACCTGGGCCGACGCGGCCGGTGTCGAGCTGATGGAGGCGGTAAATCTGGGCACGCGCGGGGTGGCCGACGCCGCCGACCTGCTCGAATACGCCAACCACCCCGCCGGCACCGCGCTCAGCGAACGACGCCGCGCGAACGGCCGCGACGAGCCCTTCGGCATCCGCCTGTGGTGCCTGGGCAACGAGATGGACGGCCCCTGGCAGATCGGCCACAAGACCGCCGACGAGTACGGCCGCCTCGCCGCCGAGACCGCCCGCATGATGCGCTTCCTCGACCCCACCGTCGAGCTGGTGGCCGCCGGCAGCTCGAACCACGAGATGCCCACGTTCGGCGCCTGGGAGCGCGGCGTGCTCACCCACACCGCCGGTCTCATCGACCACATCTCGGTGCACGCGTACTACGAGGAAGACCCGGCCGACCCGGCGAGCTTCCTCGCCAGCTCCGCCGCTCTCGACCGTTACATCGGCGACGTCGCCGACATCATCGACGAGGTCGGCGCCACGACCCCCGACGGGGGCACCGTCGGCATCAGCGTCGACGAATGGAACGTGTGGAACCAGACGCGGTGGAACGAGGTCGACAAGCCGCGCGTGTTCACCGGCGACTGGCCGATCGCCCCCCGCCTGATCGAAGACGACTACACCGTGACCGATGCCGTCGTCGTGGGCTCGCTGCTGATCACCCTCATCCGCCGGTCGGAGCGGGTGTCGATGGCCAACCTCGCCCAGCTCGTCAACGTCATCGGCCCGATCCGCACCGAGCCCGACGGCGGAGCGGTCTGGCGCCAGAGCACGTTCCACCCCTTCAAGCTCACCGCCGAAGCGGCATCGGGCCGAGTCGTGGTCCCCCTCGTCGAGGGCGCCACGATCGACACCGCCCGCCACGGCACCGTCGACGCCGTCGACGCGGTCGCCACGATCGACGGCGACCACGTGTCGGTGTTCCTCGCCCACCGCGACCTCGACACCCCCACCGAGGTCGCGCTCGATCTGGGCACCGTCGCCGACGTCGAGGCGGTCGTCGTCACGATCCCCGCGGGCGGCGACCGCCACACCACTAACTCCGCCGACGCCGAACCCGTCGCCCCCGCCGAGCTCCCCGTGAGCGTCGGCGACGACGGCATCCTGCGCCTGACCCTCCCCGCCCTGGCCTGGGCGCGCATCCGCGCGCGGCTGGTCGACTGACACCCGAAAGACACCGTGACGACCTTCACCATCGGCGAGACCGACTTCCTGCTCGACGGGCGACCGCACCAGGTCATCTCGGGGACGCTGCACTATTTCCGCATCCACCCCGAGCACTGGGCGGATCGCATCCGCACGGCCAAGGCCATGGGCCTCAACACCATCGAGACCTACGTGGCGTGGAACGCCCACGAGCCCGTGCAGGGGGAATGGGATGCCACCGGGGCCAACGACCTCGGACGCTTCCTCGACCTCATCGCCGACGCGGGCCTGCACGCCATCGTGCGCCCCGGGCCCTACATCTGCGCCGAGTGGCACAACGGCGGGCTGCCGGTGTGGCTCACCTCGACGCCGGGGATCGGCATCCGTCGCTCCGAACCGCAGTTCGTCGCGGCGGTGACGGAGTACCTGCGCCGCGTGTACGAGATCGTCGCTCCCCGCCAGATCGACCGCGGCGGCAACGTGGTGCTCGTGCAGATCGAGAACGAGTATGGCGCGTACGGCTCCGACAAGGAGTACCTGCGCGAGCTCGTGCGGGTGACGAAGGACGCCGGCATCACCGTGCCGCTGACCACCGTCGACCAGCCGATGCCCTGGATGCTCGAGGCCGGGAGCCTGCCCGAGCTGCACCTCACCGGCTCGTTCGGCTCGCGCTCCGAGGAGCGTCTGACGACGCTGCGCGAACACCAGCCCACCGGCCCGCTCATGTGCAGCGAGTTCTGGGACGGGTGGTTCGACTGGTGGGGCAGCATCCACCACACCACCGACCCCGCGGCATCCGCCCACGACCTCGACGTGCTGCTGGCGGCGGGCGCCTCGGTGAACATCTACATGGTGCACGGCGGGACGAACTTCGGCACCACGAACGGCGCGAACGACAAGGGCCGCTTCGATCCCATCGTCACCTCATACGACTACGACGCGCCCATCGACGAGTCGGGCCACCCGACGGCGAAGTTCCATGCCTTCCGCGAGGTCATCGCCCGGTACGCCCCCGTCGAGGGCGAGGTGCCCGCCGAGCGTGCGGCGGCCCCCGCGCTCGAGGTCGCCCTGACCGGCGAGGGCGAGTGGATGCCGGAGGCCGGCGAGGCCGCGATCACCGACGCCCCCGCCAGCTTCGAGCAGCTCGGCCACCTCGGCGCACTCGTGCGCTACGACGTCGACCTGCCCGCGTTCGATGACGCAGCGGGGGTCCTCGTCTTCGGCGAGGTGCGCGACCTCGCGTGGGTCGAGGTCGACGGCGTGCCGGTCGGGCGACTGTCGCGGTCGTTGCACGAGCGTGCCCTCACGATCCCCGCGGGCGCGCACCTCACGGTGCTCGTCGAAGACCAGGGACGCGTGAACTACGCCGATCGTCTCGGCGAGGCCAAGGGGCTCATCGGCGACGTGACCATCGACGGGCAGCCGCTCACCGGGTGGACCTCGACCCCGATCGAGGTGACGGCCATCGCGGCCGCCCGCTCGGGCTCGGACTCGGGCGTCGTGGGCCGCTCGGCCCTGCGCGGGTCCTTCTCGCTCGACGCTCCGGCCGACCTCTTCCTCGACACCGCGGCCTGGGGAAAGGGCTACGCCTTCGTCAACGGGTTCTTCCTCGGCCGGTACTGGCGCACCGTCCCGCAGAACACGATGTACGTGCCCGCCCCCGTCACCCGGGCCGGCGCGAACGAGATCGTCGTGCTCGAGCTCGAGCAGGTGCTCGAGCCCGTGGCACGGTTCGTGACGGCACCGTCGCTCGGGCCGCTCGAGGAGTAGGTCGCGCGGCCGACGTCCGCGCGACGCGACGGACCGGTCGACACGACAGGTCCACTTCCCCGCGCTCCCGGTGAAGTACGGTCAGAGAAGGCCTCTCTCGTCGAGCGGAAGTGGGGAAACGACGGTGCCGCTGTTCGAGATGGAAGTCAGCCCGCGGGGGCGGTTCCGCGTCTTCCTCCGGGCTCAGCTCCCCTTCACGCTCGGGGTGGCGTTCCTCGTCGGCGTCGCCGGTCTCGCGGTCCCGTCGATCGCCACCACCGGGGTCGTCGTCGCCGGCCTCGCCGTCACCCTCGTCGCGACCCTGGCGGCGCTCGTCGTGCCGTGGGAGCGCCTCCCCCTGGCGTGGATGATGGCGGTCGCGGGTCTCGACCTGCTCGCCGTCGCCCTGCTGCGCGCCGAGTTGCTCGCGCTCTTTCCCAGCGTCACGATCCTCGCGATCTTCCCCGTGCTGTGGCTCGCCTACGGCTTCCCCTGGTACGGCATGGCGGTCGCCGTATTCGGGGCCGGGTTCATCACCTCGTTCCGCTTCGCCTACGTGGGCGCGTGGCCCGCGAACGCCGTCGAATGGGTCACCGTCGTCACCCTGCCGACCTTCATCGTCGGCGTCGCGGTCATCGTGTTCGTGGCCGCGCGGCACCTCCGCCGCAACTCCCGGCGCCTCGCCGATTCGTATCGCGCACAGGCCGCCGCCCTCGAGGAGGCACGGGATGCCGAGACCGTCGCCAGCGCCATCGTCGACACCGTCAGCGCGGGGGTGGCGTTCTACGGACCGACCGATCAGCTCGAGGTCGCCAATACCCGCGCGCACCGCTTCGCCGAGCTGGGCGGGTTCGACCTCGACACCCGCCCGTTCGCGGGACCCCACGTGCTCGCCGCCGATCGCGCGACGCCGATCCCCCCTCGGGCGCAGGTCCTCCCCCGCGCCCTGTCGGGCGAGGCCGTCGTCGACGAGCTGCAGTGGTGGGGAGCGGCCGGGTCGCAGGCCGCCGTGCTCGTCTCGTCAAGCCGACTGCGGCGACCCGACGGGCGCATCCTCGGAACGGTCGTCGTGATTCACGACGTCACCGAGCTCGCCGAGGCGATCGAGGTGCGCGAGGAGTTCCTGCACACCGTCTCGCACGAGCTGCGCACCCCGCTCACGAGCATCACCGGGTTCCTCGACCTCATCGATGAGGCGATCGACCCCGAGCATGTCACCCTGCGCCGCTACGTCGACGTCGCGACGCGGCGCACCGCCGACCTGACGCAGCGGGTGGGCGAGCTGTTCGCCGCGGGCGAGAGCGAGAAGACCCTGCGTCCCGCCTCCGTCGACCTGGTCGATGTTGTGGCCGCGGCGGTGCGCGGTGTCACCTCGCTCGCCGAGACGCACGCGCACACGATCGAGACGACCTCGACGGGCCCCTCGCTCGCCCATGCCGACCGCGCCCAGCTCGTGGTCGCGATTCGCGAGCTGCTCACGAACGCCGTGAAGTTCGGCATCCCTTCCCGCCCCATCACCGTCGCCCACGGGGTCTGCGAGGGACGGGTGCGTATCGCCGTGACCAACACCGGGCCCGGCATCGGGCGCGCCGAGCAGCGCCGTGCGTTCGACCGCTTCTACCGCACCCCGCTCGCACGCTCGCGCGAGATCCAGGGCTTCGGGCTCGGTCTCACGAACGTGCGGTCCATCGCCCTCGCCCACGGCGGCACGGTGCACATCGACAGCGTGCCCGGCGAGTTCACCACCGTCACCCTCGACCTGCCCGCGACGGCCCCGGCCGCCTGAGCGCCCCCGCCCGGCGGGCGGGCCGGCGCGGCAGGCGCGGCAGGCGCGGCAGGCAGGCGGGGCGGGCGGGGCGGGCGGGCGGGGCGGGTTTGGGGCGCATTCCGTGCACCGGGGCGCACGGCGACCGCCCCGCTGCACCGATCGCGCCCCACACGCGGCCCGGCACCGGCTACAGCGCGGCAGGCGCGGCGCGCGGGCGGGGCGCCGCGGGCGGGGCGGGCGCGGGCGGGGCGGGCAGGCGCAGCGGGCAGTCGCGGCGGGTTCAGCAGGTTTGGGGCGCATTCCGTGCACCGGGGCGCACGGTGACCGCCCCGCCGCACCGATCGCGCCCCACACGCGACCCGGCCCCGGCCGCTGCCCGGCAGCCGGGGCGCGACGGGCGCGACGGTCTCAGCCCGCGACGCTGCTCTCGCGCACCACCAGCGAGGTCGGCACCGACTCCGCCACCGGCTCGCCGCCCTCGATCGCCGCGATCAGCGCGACGACGACACGCACGCCGAGGGCGTCGAAGTCCTGGCGCACGGTGCTCAACGGGGGCCGGTATTCGCTGGCATCCACGATGTCGTCGAAACCGATCACGGCGACGTCGTCGGGCACGCGCCGTCCCGCCTCGGCGAAGGCCCGCAGCGCCCCGAGGGCCATCTGGTCGTTCGCGACGAAGACGGCGGAGGCCTCGACGAGCGCGCGCGCGGCGCGGTGGCCCGAGGCCGAGGTCCAATCGCCGCGGACCGGTTCGGGCACGGTGGCGCCGACCTCGACGAGGGCCGCGCGCCACCCGCGCTCGCGCTCGGCGGCAGCGAAGGAGCGCACCGGACCGGCCAGGTGGTGCACGGTGTCGTGGCCGAGCGACAGCAGGTGCTCTGTTGCGGCGCGCGCCCCGGCGGCGTGGTCGGTCTGCACGATCGAGAAGCGCGGGTCGGGCGGGGAGTCGACGACGACGAGGTGCAGGTCGGCCGGGGGCTCGACGTCGCGCGCCAACTCGGTCGCCTCGTTCAGCACGACGGCGCCGTCGACGCCCTGCGAGCGCAGCCGGGCGAAGGCGTCGCGGATGCCGCGTTCTTTGACCGTCACGACGGCGAGGGCGTAGTCGCGGGCCGCGGCCGCCTCGGAGATCGCCTGCAGCATGCGGGAGTTGCCGACCGAGGCGAGGGTCGACACGACGAGGCCGATGGTCGAGGTCTGGCCGGTGCGCAGGGCGCGGGCGGCGCGGTGCATGCGGTAGCCGAGATCGGCCATGGCCTTCTCGACGCGGGCGCGGGTGGCCGGATCGACCCGGGGGCTGCCGTTGGCCACGCGCGACACCGTCTGCGCCGAGACCCCGGCCCGGACGGCCACGTCGGCCATGGATACGCGCATGATTCTCCCTCGATGTTGACGATAGCATGGCCGCGTTGTAGCGTGTTATCGTGAACATGCACACCCCCTCCGCGGTGCCTCTCGGCGCCGGAGTCGTCAAGCGCCCGACGCTGCTCGCCGACGGCCGCGAGCTCATCTACTTCGACGATCCCGGCACCACGCTCGGCGCCGAGCGCTCGGTCGACGCCCGCACGCTCGACCCGCGGCCGACCACCGCCACCATGCGCCAGGACGTGCTGACCGGCGACTGGATCACCGTGGCATCCAACCGCCAGAACCGCGCGTTCCTGCCCCCCGCGCACCTCGACCCGCTGTCGCCGCAGACGCCGACGAACCCATCGGAGATCCCGTCGCTCTACGACGTCGCGGTGTTCGAGAACAAGTCCCCGTCGTTCGGTCCCGCGCTCGACGTCGCGCTCGGCGACGTTCCCGCCGCCGTCGACCCGCCGCGCGGCGACGACGACCTCGAGCACCTCGGACTCGGTCGCACCCGCACCTCGGTCGGTCGCTGCGAGGTCGTCTGCTTCAGCCCCGCGCACGAGGGCTCGTTCGGTTCGCTCTCGCGCACCCGCGCCCGCACCGTGATCGAAGCGTGGGCCGACCGCACGGCGGCGTTGTCGGCTCTGCCCGGCATCCGCCAGGTGTTCCCGTTCGAGAACCGGGGGCAGGAGATCGGGGTCACCCTCGCCCACCCGCACGGGCAGATCTACGCCTACCCGTACGTCACCCCGCGCACGCACCGCCTGCTCGACACGATCTCGCGGAGCTCGAACGATCTGTTCCAGCGCATCCTCGAGTTCGAGTCGGCCGGCGACCGCGTCGTGCTGCGGGGCGAGCACTGGACGGCGTTCGTGCCCTTCGCCGCGCGCTGGCCCGTCGAGGTGCACGTGCTGCCGCACCGCCACGTCGCCGACCTGGCCGAGACTACCGACGCCGAGCGCGACGAGCTCGCCCCGTTCTACCTGCGGCTGCTGCGCGGCATCGATGCGCTGTACGACACCCCCACGCCCTACATCGCCGCGTGGCACCAGGCCCCGGTCGGGCGCGGACGCGAAGCCGTACGCCTCAACCTGCAGATCACCTCGCCCCGCCGCGCCGCCGACAAGCTGAAGTACCTCGCCGGATCCGAGGCCGCCATGGGCGCCTGGATCGGCGACGTGACCCCCGAGTCGCAGGCCGAGCGTCTGCGCGCCGCCCTCGACACCGTTCCGGAGGTGACGGCATGACCGCCGTCGACGACGCCCGCATCCTTCTCGCCACGCTGACCGATCGCCCCCTAGCGGGAGTGTGGTCGGCCCCCGGTCGCGCCAACCTCATCGGCGAGCACACCGACTACAACGAGGGCTTCGTCTTCCCCTTCGCGATCGCCCAGCGCACCGCCGCCGCCGTGGCCCTGCGCGACGACGACCTGATCCGCGTGCGTTCGACCTTCTCCGACGACACCGTGGAGGTGTCGCTCGCCGACCTCGACGCGCGCATCGCCGCCGGCGGCCTCGACTGGGCGGGCTACCCGCTGGGCGTCGCGTGGGCGCTGCGGCGGGCGGCCCCGGATGCCGTGACCCGCGGCGTCGACCTCGCCCTGGCGTCGGAGGTCCCCGTCGGAGCCGGACTGTCGTCGTCGGCCGCGATCGAGGGAGCCGTGGCCTCCGCCCTCGACGACGTGTGGGGCGCCGGGCTCGACAAGGTCGCCCTCGCCCGGGTCGGCCGCGTGGCCGAGAACGACGCGGTCGGCGCCCCGACGGGGATCATGGACCAGATGGCCTCGATGCTGGGCGTCGCGGACGCGGCGACCTTCCTCGACTGCCGCACGCTCGAGACCCGCCCCGTGGCGCTCGGGTTCGCCGAGGCGGGGTTGTCGATCCTCGTCGTCGACACGCTGGTCGAGCACGCGCACTCCTCGGGCGGCTATCGCGAACGCCGCGCCTCGTGCGAGAAGGGCGCCGCGGCCTTCGGCGTGCCGGCACTGCGCGACCTCACCGTCGACGACCTGCCCCGCGCCGCAGAGATCCTGGATGACGTGACCTTCCGCCGCGTGCGGCACATCGTCACCGAGAACCAGCGCGTGCTCGACACCGTCGCCGCCCTCGACGCCGACGGTCCCTCCGCCATCGGCGACCTGCTCACCGCCTCGCACGTCTCGATGCGCGACGACTTCGAGATCTCGGTCCCCGAGCTCGACCTGGCCGTCGAGACGGCGCTGGCCTCGGGCGCCCTGGGCGCCCGCATGACCGGCGGAGGCTTCGGCGGAGCGGCGATCGCGCTGATCTCCACCGACCTCCTCCCGGCGGCGACCGAGGCCGTGCGCGCCGCGTTCGCGGCATCCGGGTTCCGCGCTCCGAACATCTTCACGGTGACCCCGTCGGAGGGCGCGCGCCGCGACGCGTGACGACCCTGCCGCGGGTGGTGGCAGGGGCCTGTACGCACCCCGGGCCGCGGGCGTACCCTGCCGACAACCGGGAGGGACCATGAACGACGACGACGTGCGCGCCTGGCTGGCCGACAGCGACCCGAGCCTGCGATGGAAGGTCGAGCGCGATCTGCTGGACGCACCCGAGGAGCGATGGCGGGCCACCCGCGCCCGCGTCGCCCACGAGGGGTTCGGCGCACGCCTGCTCGCCGCCCAGGGCGACGACGGGCTCTGGGCCGGTGGCGCGCACTTCCCGGCGGACTTCACCGGGCAGGAGCCGCAGCCGTGGACGGCCACGTCGTGGTCGCTCATGAGCCTGCGCGAATGGGGCGTGGATGCCACGGCCCTGCGCCCCGACACCGCCGGCCTCCTGGAGCGCAACGCCCGCTGGGAGTACGAGGGCCGTCCTTTCTGGCACGGCGAGGTCGATGCGTGCATCAACGCGTTCACGCTCGCGAGCGGAGCGTGGCTGGGAGCCGACGTCGACGGCATCCGGGCCTGGTTCGTCGCCCACCGGCTGCCCGACGGCGGGTGGAACTGCGAGTGGGTCGAGGGGTCGACCCGGTCGTCGTTCCACTCGACGATCAACTCCGTCATCGGCATCCTCGACGACGAGTGGCGCACCGGCGGAACGCCCGAGCTGCACGCCGCGCGCAAGGCGGCCGAGGAGTACCTGCTCGAACGGCGTCTGCTCCACCGCCTGTCCACCGGCGAGCGGCACGTCTGGGCGCATCACCTGGGCTATCCCTTCCGTTTCCGCTACAGCGCGCTGCGCGCGCTCGACCACTTCCGCGCCGCGGCGCTGCACGACGGCGACGAGCCCGACCCCCGTCTCGCCGATGCGATCGACCGGGTGCGGGCCTCGCGCGACCCCGACGGCACCTGGCATCAGGCGTATCCGCCCGAGGGCCGGGAGTGGTTCCCCGTCGACGTGCCCGCCGGCGAGCCGTCACGGTGGCTGACGTTCTTCGCGCTGCGCGTGCTGCGGTGGTGGGACGGGGCTTCGGGCACCTCGCGTGCGGGGGACGGGCGCGACGCGGCAGGATGAGGGGATGGATGCCGCTCCCCTCGCCGTGACCTCGAGAGGGGCGGTGCGCGGGTTCCGACGCGGGCCCACCGCCGTGTTCCTCGGCATCCCGTTCGCCCAGGCGCCCGTCGGGGACCTGCGCTTCGCCGCGCCGACCCCGGTCGAGCCCTGGGAAGGCGAACGCGACGCGACGGCGTACGGCCCCACCACCCAGCGCGGCGACGCGGGCATCACCCTCATCCCCGAGCCGAGCGTGCCCGGAGACGCGACGCTGAACGTCAACGTCTTCGCTCCGGTCGACGCGACCCCGGATGCCGCCCTCCCCGTGCTCGTGTGGATCCACGGCGGGGGCTACACCTCGGGGTCTCCCGCCAGCCGCTGGTACGACGGCGACGCGTTCGCGCGCGACGGGGTCGTCACGGTCGTGATCTCGTACCGCATCGGATTCGACGGATACGGACTCATCGACGGCGCTCCCGCGAACCGGGGCCTGCGCGATCAGATCGCCGCCCTCGAATGGGTGCGCGACGAGATCCGCGCGTTCGGGGGCGACCCCTCCCGCGTGACCGTGGCGGGGCAGTCGGCGGGCGGCGGGTCGGTGCTCGCGCTGATGACGAGCCCCGCGGCATCCGGACTCTTCCACGCCGCCCTGGCCCTCTCGCCCGCCATCGGCGCGGTGCACGCCGACCAGGCGCGACGCTTCGCCGACCGCGTCGCCGCGCTCGGCGGCGTCACGGCCGATCGGCGGGGGTTCGCGTCGCTGCCGGAAGAACGGCTCGTCGTCCTGCAGAAAGCGGCCGGCACCCCGGAGCGCGGGCATGTTCTGGCCTCGATCACCGCGCTGCTCGACGACGGGCTGCCGATCGGCCCGGTGATCGACGGCGACCTGGTGCCGCGGCATCCGCTCGACGCCCTCGCCGACGGGGTGGCCGCCGACGTGCCGCTCCTCATCGGATCGACCGACGACGAGTTCACCATGCTGACCGCGAGGTTCCGTCAAGTGCTGCGCCTCGTCCCGGTGCCGTTCGCCCTGGCCGTCCTGGGGCTCGGCCGTTCGAGACGTCGGGCGTATCTCGCGCGCGCACGGCGGCGCGGGGCCGCGGCGGTGCTCGGCGGCTACGCGTCGGATCGGGTGATCCGCGCGACGGTGCTCCGCGTCGCGCGAGCGCGGAGCAGTGCGGCCACGTGGGTGTACCGCTTCGCCTGGCGGTCGCCGTCGCCGAAGCTCGGGGTCGCCTGCCACTGCCTCGACGTCCCATTCTGGTTCGACCACCTCGACGCCGACGGGGTCACGACCATCGCCGGGATCGCACCGCCCTCCGACCTGGCCGCCCAGCTGCACGGTGCCGCGATCGCGTTGGTGCGCGACGGCGATCCCGGGTGGCCGGCCTGGGATGCCGCGTCCCGACGCGCACGCGTGTTCGACGCTCCGGCAGCCGTCCCACCCGTCGAGCTCGACGCCTACGCCGAGGTGACTCCGCTGGTCTGACGTTCCGCTCGCCCGCAGGTGCGGGGTCGCGACGCGTCGCCCTGGGCGATGCGGGGCCGCGCTCGACCCGCCCGGGGCCGGCCGCCGGCTCAGAGGTGCGGGATGACCGCGCGCTCGAACAGCGAGATGCCCGAGGTGTCGTACGCCGCCTCGGGGAAGTAGTGGATCGCGTAGCCGAGGCCGTGGGCGGCGCGTTCGCGCAACCGCTCGACGATCTGCTCGGGCGTGCCGAAGCCGTCGGAGGAGCGGTAGTCGGCCTCGATGGCATCGGCCCGCTCGTCTCCCACGTGCGGGCGCAGCCGCGCGACGACCGCCGCGAGACGGTCGTTCGCCTCGGCCTCGGTCGCGGCGACGATCGTGTTGAAGTTGGTCGAGCGGGTGATCTCGCCGGCATCGCGACCGAGCGCCTCGCAGTGCCCGCGCAGGACCTCGGACTTGTGGTCGAACTCGTCGAGCGAGCCGCCGAAATTCGTGTACGAGGCGTACTTCGCCGCGATCTTGAGCGTGACCTTCTCGCCACCGCCGGCGATCCACAGCGGAATGCCGCCCGGCTGCAGCGGACGCGGCTGCACGATCGCACCGTCGACCTCGTAGTACTTGCCCGACAGGGTGGCTTCACCGGTGGTCCACGCCTGGTGCATGATCTCGACGCCCTCGCGCAGGCGCCCGAGACGCTCGGCGATGGGCGGGAAGCCGTAGCCGTAGGCGCGCCACTCGTGCTCGTACCAGCCGCCGCCGATGCCCATCTCGGCGCGACCTCCCGAGATGATGTCGACGGTGGCGGCGACCTTGGCGAGGTACGCGGGATTGCGGTAGCCCATGCACGTGCACATCTGACCGAGGCGCACGCGGTCGGTCGCCGCGGCGAAGGCGGCCATGAGCGTCCAGGCCTCGTGCGTCGCCTCGGCGCTCGGCACCGGGGTGGTGTGGAAGTGGTCGTAGACCCACAGCGACGCCCAGGGCCCGTCGTCGGCGCTCTGCGCGAGCGAGTTCATCACCCGCCAGTGCTCGGCGGGGTCGATGCCCACCAGATCGAAGCGCCAGCCCTGCGGAACGAAGATGCCGAATTCCATGCGCTCACCCTAGGCGCGGCCGCCGACATCGCGCACCCCCCGGCCGGGTCCCGCCGCACCCCGATGCGAGGCGCCGCGGTGCCGCGGGCCGGAGCCCGCGGACCCGAGGCTCAGAGCCCGACCCGGCGCTGCTGCCAGGGGAGGCCGCCCATCATGCTCAGCACGGCGACGATCGCGATCCCCAGGGCCGCGGCGGCCCCCAGCAACGGCGCGACCACGGGCGGCAGGCCACCCCGTGCGGGCGGCACGAGACCGGCGGCCTGCGGCTGGGTGGTCACCGGGGCGTTCATCGCGAGGAACGAAGCCGCGGACGCGGCGGCGGGGATGCTCGCCGGTGCGCGGCGCAGCGGGTTCTCGGGCGCCGCCCCGGCGACCCCTCCGGCGCCCCCGCTCGAGGGGGGAGCCGCGACGGGCGCGGTGGCGTCGTAGCTCACCGTGACCGGCGACGCCGGCTTCGCGGCATCCCGGACTCCCCCGGTGGTGAGCCAGTACCCCTGCTGCCCCGTCTGCCGGTGGAAGTCGACGAACGACTGCGGGAACGATCCCCAGTAGGCCTCGTTGATCCCGGAGCGAGCCACCTGGCCGGCTCCGACGCTCACCACTCCCCGGAACTCGGGCGTGACCGAGAAGCCCCGGTCGGCGCCCACGTCGGCGGAGCGGATGTCGGCGAGCACCACCTCTTGCTCGGCGATCGGATTCCACACCGTGACATCGTCCATCGACGTGCCGTACCCGCTCGTCGTCGCGACCAACCGGCCCGCGCCCGAGGCGTCGAGCGTGAGCCGGGGGTCGGTCACACTCCAGTACGTCATGCCGCCGTAGAAGGCCACGGTGAACGACCCCGACCACCGGATGTCGAGCGCTCCGTCGCGGCGCTGTCCGGTCCCGCCCTCGATGACGATCTGATTGCCCGTCGTGCTCGAGGTCGACGACACCGTCACGGCGGCTCCCGTCGGGTCGAGGCACTTCGTCTCCCACGACGCGGTGGTGAACCCGCCGTCGGCGGTGGGCTTCTCGACGCGCACCGCCCCCTCCTGCGCGCGGTAGAGCCCGTCATCGCGCGTCCACACCCGGGATCCCCCCGCGTCGCCCGCGCGTCCGGCGCTGAGGAAGTTGCATCCGCCCGCGAAGGCTCCCCCGCCCGACTCGGCGTTCAGCCCCCACCGCAGTTGCGCGTTCGAGATCGCGCCGTCGCCCCCGCCCGATCCCGTCGGCCCCGGCACCGTGACGATCACGTCGCCCGGGCCCGCGGCCGCCGCCGACAGGGGGACGCCCGCCACGAGGGCCACCGCGACGGCGATCCCCGCCCGCAGCATCGTCATCGACCTCATCGGGGTGCTCCCGCCGAGAGAGGCAGGGGTTCGGTCGGCGACGCCGCGGGCGCACCCGAGCCCGCGGGCGGGGCCGACGCCCCCGTGGGCGCGACCCGAGCCGCGCGGCGGGCCCGACGGCGCGCGCGAGCGCGCACGAGGGCCGTGATGACGCTCGTGACCACCAGCGCCATCGACAGCACGATGCACGCCAGCAGCACCACGATCGCCCAGGTCGGAACGACCGGCGTCGTCTCGGCGACGGTCGCGCTCGTTCCCCCCGTCACGCTCACCTCCGCCTCGGCGACACCGCCGGAGCCCGCCCCGCGCAGCGTGATCAGGTGGGTCCCGTCGCGGATGTCGCGGGGAACCGGGAGGGCGGCGGCCACCTCGCCCTGCGTTCCGGCGGTCAACGGCCCCACGGCCGTGAGCCCGCCGTCGAGGGCGGCGACGATCTGCTCGCCGGGGGTGAACCCCTGCCCCGTGAAGACGATCGAGGAGCCGGCGACGACGCTCCCCGCCTCGACGCCGACGCGCACCGCTCCCGCCGCCACCGGCGCCGACCCGGCCGGCGCCGATTCCGCGGGGGTCGACCCGGCGGGGGCCGCCGCCTGGAAGGACAGCGGGGTGAAGGTCTCGTTGTTGGCGTTCTTCACGCCGTGCGCTCCGATGGTGATGATGCCGCACGTCACGCGCCGGCAGTCCACCTCGCTGACCCGCCCCTCGCGATCCTGACTCTCGAACACCGCCCCCGGGATGACCATGCCGATGGACCACGACCCGTCGGCGCCGAGCGTGCCGTTGGCGGAGCTCTCGGTCTGGCTGCCGGGGAAGGCGAGGAACCGCTGATACCCGTTGTTCTCGGCGGACTCCGCGTCGGGGACGTATCGGTAGTCCTCGCCGACGACACCGCCCGCGCTCGGTCGCCACGACCCGCCGCCGGCGTCGTCGACCCAGCCGAAGAGCACGTAGATGCCGCCGAAGCCGTTCGGGATCGACTGGAAGCCCGACCCCGACACCGTCACCTCGGTGGCGTAGTCCGCATCGACCGAGGCCGAGCCGGAGGGGCCGGTGACCGACACGGATCCGGCGGCCCACGCGGGGGCGTCGGTGACGGCGACGACGCTCGCCGCCACGACCAACGCGGTCGCGACGGCGACGAGGGAGCGGGTGAGGTTCTTCATGCGATGCGTTCTCCGGGCTCGGGGGGAGGGGCGAGGGAGGGGGCGACGACGACCAGCAGCGTGCCGCGAGGTCCGTCGATGACGTCGATCGGATGCCGATACACCCGCGTGAGCAGGGCCGGATCGAGCACCTCGCGCGGCGGCCCGGCGGCGACGACGCGACCGTCGTCGAGCAGGGCGATGCGATCGGCGTAGGCGGCGGCGAGTCCCAGATCGTGCAGCACCACGACGGCGGCGCCCCCGGCATCCACCCGCTCGCGTGTGCGCGCGAGCACCCGGTGCTGATGGCGGATGTCGAGGCTCGCGGTGGGCTCGTCGAGCAGCGCGATCGCGCACTCCTGGGCGAAGGAGCGGGCGAAGGCCGTGCGGGCGCGCTCGCCGCCCGAGAGCGCGGTGACGGGTCGTTCGGCGAACGCCTCGACCTCGCCGGCGGCCATCGCCTCGGCCACCGCGGCGTCATCCCGCGCCGCCTCGGGATGCCGACGCCAGGGCGCCCGCCCCATCCGCACCACGTCGTGGACGGCGAAGGGGAACGACACCTCGTTGCTCTGCGTGAGCACCGACCGTCGCCGCGCGCGCTCGGCGACCGGCCAGGCGTCGAGCGTCGCTCCGTCGAGCTCGACGGAGCCGTCCACCGGCGCCCGGTCTCCCGCCAGCACCGAGAGCAGCGTCGATTTGCCCGCGCCGTTCGGTCCGACCAGCGCGAGCAGCTCGCCCGCCGAGAGATCGAGGTCGACGCCGTCGAGGACCCGGCGTCCGCCCACCTCGACCGACACTCCGCGTGCGCGCAGCACCGGCGTCATCCCCATCCTCCCGATCGGCGACGCGCGCGCCGCAGCAGCCAGAAGAAGAAGGGGCCGCCGATGAGGGCGGTGAGCATGCCGATCGGCAGCTCGGACCCCGGTACGGCGGTGCGCGCGACGAGGTCGCCCGCCACGAGCAGGACCGACCCGCCGAGCGCGCTGGCGGGGAGCAGCAGCCGGTGCCCGGGGCCGAGCACCATGCGCATGAGGTGCGGCACGACGAGGCCGACGAAGCCGATGATCCCGCAGAAGGCGACGGCCGCGCACGTGAGCAGCGCGATCACGACGATGGCGACGACGCGCAGCCGCTCGACGCGCACGCCGAGATGCTCGGCCTGCCGCTCGCCGAGGGCGAGCAGATCGAGGCTGCCCGCCAGGAACAGGCACGCGGTGATCCCCACCGCGGCGATCGGCGCCACGATCGCCAGGTCGTCCCAGCGGGTGCCGTTCAGCGACCCGAGCTGCCAGAACACGATCTGCTCCCGCTGCTGCGTCGACCCGAGGTAGGTGAACAGGGCGATCGCGGCTCCCCCGACGGCGTTGACGGCGATGCCGGTGAGCACGAGCGTGACGACCTCGGTGCGCCCGTCTGCGCGGGCGGAGGCGTACACGATGACGATCGCGATCAGTCCGCCCGCGAAGGCGAGCACCGGAAGGGTGAGCGGTCCGAGGAACGTCAGCCCGAAGACGATGGATGCCGAGGCCCCCACCGCCGCTCCCGACGAGATGCCGATGACCCCGGGCTCCGCCAGGGGGTTTCGGAAGACGCCCTGCATGACCACACCGGCGGCGGCGAGCGTGGCCCCGACGAGCACCGCCATGATCAGGCGGGGCATGCGGATGAGCCACAGCGTCGCCTCGCCGTTGACGTGCGCGATCGCCGCCCCCGGGGCCACCGCGAGCGCATCCAGCCCGAGCGCGCGCACACCGTCGTTCCAGGCACGTGCGAAGGCGCCCAGCACCTGGTCGGGTGGGATCGAGAGCTGACCGCTGCCGGCCGAGACGACGACGAGGACCACCAGCGCCGCGGACAGCGCGCCGAAGACCGCGGGGATCCGCAGGCGGGACCGCGCCGCGGGCGCGGCGACCCGCACCCGCTGGCGCGGGACGACGCCCGCGCTCACCCCGCGGCCTCCGGCGCGTACACGGCCACGGCGAGCGCGTCGAGCACGTCGGCGGCGGCGGGGCCGAAGCTCAGCACGGTGGTGTCGGACATGTCGACGATGCGGCGGTGGCGCCCGGCGTCGGTCTGCGCGACGGCGGGCAGATGCTCGACGAGCCCGTCGACGCCGTCGACCGACTCGAGGCCCTTCGTCATCATGATGAGCAGGTCGGGATTGGCGTCGACGAGCGCCTCGTCGGTGATGGGCCGCATCCCCGTCCACCCGATCTCGCCGGCGACGTCGATGCCGCCGAGCGCCTCGATCAGGCTGTCGGCGCCGGACTCCTCGCCGAAGAGGTAGTAGACGCCCGACTGCCCGCGCACGTAGAGGAACATCATGCGGAGCTTGCGGGCGGGGTCGGCCGGTGCCACCGCCGCGATCTGGGCGATCTTGGCCTCGACGTCGGCGGTGCTGCGGGCGGCGAGGGCCGCCGCGCGCTCGGGGACGCCCAGCGCGGTTCCCACCTGCGCGATGAGCGAGCCGATCGAGTCGAGCGAGCGGTGGGAGTCCACGACCACGACGGGGATGCCGGCATCCCTCATCTGCAGGATCGTGTCCCACGGCCCGAGGCTCGAGTCGGTGAGGATGACGGTGGGGGCGGCGTCGAGAATCGCCTCGGCGTTGAGGTCGTGCCCGTTCTCGGTGACCACGGGCAGGTGCGCCGCCTCGGGGAAGGCGCTGGACACGTCGCGCGCGATGACGTGGTCGCCGAGACCGAGTTCGAACACGATGCGCGAGAGCGAGCCGTAGATGTCGAGCGTGAGGATGCGCGTGGCGTCGGTGACGGTGACGGCGGTGCCCTGCGCGTCGGTGACCGTCGCCGGCAGCGTCTGCGCACCGTCGGCGACGGGGTCGATGGGGGCGGAGGCGGCGACCGCGGTCGACGGGCCCTCCCACGCGAGCGGGTCGCCGAGCGGCGTCACCTCGGCCAGCGGCGGCGTCGCGGCGACCTCGCCGCCGTGCGCCGATCCGGCGGCGTCGCATGCCGTCACGGCGAGGGTGACCACCATCGCCAGGGCGAGCGTGGCGAGGGCGCGGGTCGTTCGACGAGTCATGAAAAGACCTCCAAGTAAGGTGAGCCTATCCTTAACATTGCCCCGCCGCCCGCCCTCTGCTTAGGTAAGGCTAACCTGTCCTCTCGCACCCACCCTCGGGTGCATCGACGCACGCCGTCGGGCCGCACCGGGGACAGAGAAGGGAATGACCGTGGACTCCTCCACGCGCAGGCACCGGTTCGCACGCCTCTCGGCAGCGACCCTCGCCACCACCGCACTCGCCCTGGGGGGCGCTCTCGTCGCGGCCCCCGCGCACGCCGCCGAGACGAGCATCGACGACGCCGTGTTCCGCTGGGGCATCAACGCCGAGTCGAACGCCGCCGCCTTCGCCCCCGGCACGGTGAACCTGCTCTCGGCCGGGATCGTGACGGCCACCTCGGCCGCTGACCGCGTGACCTCGTCGAACTGGAAGCAGAGCGACGGCAACACGTCGATCCTGAAGCGTCAGTCCGACGGAAGCTACGCCGCCGCCACCTTCGCGGGACTGCGGACGGATGCCGCCGGCACGACCATCACGACCGGCAACGGCCTGAACTCCGGACACGTCGCCGAGATCACCGGCGGAACCGGCACGGTCGACGTCGACGCCAACACGGCGGTCATCCAGTGGACCGGCTCGTTCACGTCGGCCTACTACTCGGGCATGACCCGTTCGTGGATCACCGACCCGAAGCTCACCGTCGCCTCCGACGGCACCGGCACCGTCACCGCCACGCTCGGCGGCTACGGCACCTCGATGGACGACCCCGACAAGTTCGAGACCCTGACCCCGGCGACGAACGTGGTCGTGGCCACCCTCACCGGTGTCGACGTGACCCCCACCGGCTTCACCGTCACCCCCGACTACCTCGGCCGCACGATCACCGTGCCCGAGGGCTCGGTCGCCCAGGTCACCGGTGGTGCGAACGCCGGTGCGTTCCCGCAGTCGTTCGTCGACTTCCAGGGCAAGACCGGCCAGGGACCGTACTGGTACTCCTCGGGAGGCGCCGCCGACGCGCGCAAGCCCGCCAGCGCCCTGTCGGTCGCCTACACCGCGGCCCCGGTCGCCGCGACCCCCACGGTCACCGTGTCGAAGACCTCCGGCCTCGCGCAGGGCGAGACCGTCACCGTCAGCGGGAGCGGGTTCCTGCCCTCGGGCACCGCCACCAACGGCACGCGCCCGCCGCTCGCCGGGCAGTTCAGCGGCACGTACGTCGTCTTCGGCAAGTTCGCCGACACGTGGAAGCCCTCGGCCGGAGCCGCCTCGTCGGCGCGCTCGGTGATCGCCCAGAAGTGGGCCGTGCCCGCCGCGAGCATGGCGACCATCGGCGGCGTGAACGGCGGCGCCGTCGAGCTGAACGCCGACGGCACCTTCTCGGTCGACCTGGCGCTCACGACCACCGAGGCGCAGAACCTCGCCGCGGGCACGTTCGGCATCTACACCTATGCCGGCAGCGGCGCCGTGTACGCGCCCTTCGAGACCGCCACCCCCGTCACCTTCGCCTCGTCGTCCGACGTCATCGTCGAGGTTCCGGCGTGGGTCGAGAGCCCCACCGGTTCCTTCGGCTGGGCGTTCGAGGGCACCTCGCCCGCCAACCTCGGCACCGCCGTGCAGGACGGCGCGAACTTCGTGGCATCCGGATCGCTCACCAACCTCGTCGTGACCGACACGCGCGCCGGGGGCTCCTCGCCCTACACCTGGAGCATCTCGGGCCAGGTCGGCGACTTCGCGTCGTCGTCGGGCGGGTCGTTCTCGGGCGGACTGCTGGGGTGGAAGCCCAAGGTGGTCTCCGCGGGCAGCAGCGTCGCCGGTGGCGCCGAGGTGACCTCGACGCGACTGGGCGGCACGGGCCTGGGCGCCTCGCGCGTGCTGGCCTCGTCGACCTCGGCCGTCAGCGCGACCGTGGGCGCCGACCTCTCGCTGGTCATCCCGGGCACCACCCCCGCGGGCGACTACACCAGCAAGCTCACCATCACCGCCCTGCAGTAAGACACTCCCCGGGGGTCCCGGCTTCGGCCGGGGCCCCCTTTCCCATCGACCCGGAAGACACCGTGACCGCCTCGCCCTCCCTTCGCGTCCTCGCCCTCGCCGGCACCCTCGTCCTCGGACTGTCGACCCTGCCGCTCCCCGCCGCGGCGGCCGACGGCGGTGTGGCGTGGAGCGTGCAGACCGCCGACAACGCCAACGGCACCGGACGCGCCAACTTCTCGTACGACGTCGAGCCCGGCGCGGTCGTGACCGACACCATGGTCGTCGTCAACACCGGCACCGAGCCGCTGCCCCTGGCCGTCTACGCGGCCGACGCGTTCACCGCGCCGAGCGGCGAGATCGACGTGCTCGTCGACGGGGCGCCCTCGCTCGGCGCCGGCACGTGGGTCGCCGTGCCCCCGACGGCCCTGCAGCTCGCACCGGGCGAGTCCGCCGACGTCGCGTTCACGATCAGCGTGCCCGCCGACGCACGCCCCGGCGACCACGCCGCCGGGATCGTCACGTCGCTGACGAGCCAGGACGCATCGAGCACGTTGTCGGTGGACCGCCGCCTCGGCACCCGCATCAACCTGCGCGTCGCCGGGGAGCTCACCCCCGCCGCGGCGGTGACGGGCGTGACCGCGAGCTACGAGGGCTCGTGGAACCCCTTCGATTCGGGCCGCCTGATCGTGCGGTACTCGCTCGAGAACACCGGGAACACCCGACTGACGGGCCTCGAGACGGTCACCACCTCGGGCCTGGCCGGGGTGCTGTCGACGACGACCCCGCCGACGCAGGTGACCGAGATCATCCCCGCCTCCACGATCGACATGGAGCGCGAGATGCCGGCCTTTTCGCTCGGCTGGATCACCGGCACGCTGACGATCGCCCCCGCGGGCGTCGGGCTCGGGGCCGGAGCCGTGAGCGAGGTGGTCACCGACTTCGCGATCCCGGCCGTGCCGTGGAGCCTGTACGGCCTGATCGCCCTCGTCGCGGGTGCGGCCGTCGCGATCGCCCTGGTCGTGCGACGGTCGATGCGCCGCCGCGACGCGGGTCGCCCCGCCGCGGACGCTCAGGCGGTCTGAGCGGCCTTGGCCCGCGCCAGGTCGACGAACAGCTCGGTGTTGAAGCGGTAGGCGACGAGCACCTCGGCGATGACGCGCTCCTTCTCGTCGTCGTCCCAGGGGGCGGCGTCGAGCTGCTCGCGGTAGACGCTCTTGAAGGCCTCCGGGTCGGCGATGTCGCCGAAGAGGTAGAACCCGATCCCGTTGGTGTCGAACCCGAAGCGACGCTGCATGAGACGACCGATGAACTGGCCCCCCGACAGGTCGCCGAGGTAGCGCGTGTAGTGGTGCGCGACGAAGCCGCCGGGCCAGGTCGCCGCGACCCGGCGGATGCGCGAGACGTAGGCCTGGGTGGTGGGCAGCGGCGTGATGCTCTCGCGCCAGTCGGCCCCGAGCAGGAACGCGAGGTCGGCCTCGAGGGCGGGGAGGCGCGTGAGCTTGTCGCTGAGGAACACGGATGCCACAGGGTCGCGGCGCATGCGATCGGTGGCCTCCTCGAGCGCCTCGTAGATGAACCAGTGCTGCACGACGAGGGCGACGTAGTCCTCCCGCGTGCCGGCACCGCTCATCAGGTCGTTCATGAACCCGGCGTGCTCACTCGTGGAGTGGGCGCTGCGCGAGCGCTCACGAAGAGCCGTGGAGAAGGAGACGAGGTCGCTCATGGGGCCATCATACGCAGGAAGTTAGGTTCACCTAACCTCCATTTTCCGATCAGTGGGGGCGTGGCGTCAGACCCAGTCGCGCGCAGGCCGCGTCGTACAGGGCCACCACCTCGCGGCGCACCTCCCGGCGCTCGGTGATCGACCCCGCCGGCCACGGAATCCGCACCGACGACGTCGCCCCCTCGTCGGAGGTGACGTCCCAGTCGCCGCCGTCGCCGTCGAATCCGGTCATGACCGCGGCCGACACCACCGGGTGCGGTCCGAACGCGCGGACGATCAACACGTTGTCGTCGAGGTGGTCGGCGTTCATGTGCGCGAGGACGGCGCGACGGGTGTCGGGGTCAAATTCGTGCGTCATTAGGCAAGCCTAACTTGGCACCCTCCCGCACGCAGAAGGTCGCGTCGTCCCCGCCCCCGGCGGGTCGACATTCCACGACTGCAGGTCTCGCTCCCAGACATCGGGGCGCAAAACGTGCGCCGGGGCGGTCACCAAACGCCCCAGTGCACGAAACACGCCCCGCTTCCCCAGCACACCCCACCACGAACGACAACCGAAGCGCGGTGCGGCCGGGGTGCCGCGACGCCGGGGCGCGGCGCGACCGGGGCGCGAAGTGTGCACCGGGGCGGTCGCGGAACGACCCAACGCACAGAATGCGCCCCGCTGCAGCTTGAACACCGTTCTCCGCCCAGCGAGCTCCGCCGAGCAGCCGCTCAGGACGATCAGGGCGAGAACGCTCCCCACGGGCGGCGCTGTCGGCGCCCTCGCGCCTCAGCCGCGCACGGAGGCGTGGGGCAGACGCTTTCGCATCACGGCCACCGCGTCGGCGTTGTCGTCGATGAGCACCGCGTCGCGCATGAGAGGCGCGGCGACGGCGCCGAGGGTGCCGCTGCCGGCGAACATGTCGAGCACGCGGTCGCCGGGGCGGCTCGACGCCTGCACCATGCGGCGCAGGACCCCCTCGGGCTTCTGCGTCGGGTAGCCGGTCTTCTCGCGTCCCGTCGTCGGCACGATCGTGTGCCACCAGACGTCGGTGGGCATCTTGCCGCGGGCGGCCTTCTCGGCCGTCACCAGCCCGGGGGCCATGTACGGCTCGCGGTCGACGGCGTCGGAGTCGAAGAAGTACCGCTGCGGGTTCTTCACGTAGACCAGGATCGTCTCGTGCTTCGTGGGCCAGCGGCGCTTGGTCTTCGCCCCGTAGTCGTAGGCCCAGATCAACTCGTTGAGGAACTTGTCGCGCCCGAACAGCGCGTCGCACATGACCTTGGCGTAGTGCACCTCGCGGTAGTCGAGGTGCAGGTACAGCGTGCCGTCGTCGGCCAGCAGGCGCCAGGCCTCCACCAACCGGGGTTCGAGGAAGCCCCAGTAGTCGTCGAACCGGTCGTCGTAGGTGCGCAGGTCACCGCGCAACCGCGCGTACTCGCGCCCGTGGAAGCCGCGCTGCACCACGGGGGGCGGCGGCGGCTCCTCTTCGGGGAACACGAGCATGTTCGGGTCGTCGACCGATGCCGCCGCCTCGGGCTTCTCGGCATCCGGGGTCTCGTCGACCGGGGCCTTGCGCGTCGCCGACTCGACCGCTTTGGAGCGCGTGCGCCCGGTGTTGAAGGGCGGGTCGAGGTAGACCAGGGCGAAGGAGCCGTCGGGGTAGCCCGGGGTGACGGCCAGGTTGTCGGCGTGGTGGATCTCGACGCCGCCCGGCTCGGGGGCGTCGGTGGGGATCGGGGCGCTCACGGGACGCGCTGCAGCCACGCGTCGGTGGCGAACTTGGACTGCACGAGCGCCTCGGCCTCGGCGTACTCCTCGTCGGTGATGTGACCGGGGGTCGCGCCGTAGAGGGTCGTGAACGTCTGGATGAAACGCTCGATGACCTCGTCGCGCAGCAGGCCCGTCTGGCTGCGCAGCGGATCGACGCGCTTGGCGGCCGAGACCGTGCCCTTGTCGCTGAGCTTCTCGCGGCCGATGCGCAGCACCTCGGTGAGCACCTGGCCGTCCATGTCGTAGCTCAGGGTCGCGTGGTGCAGCACCCCGCCGTTGGCGAGGCGCTTCTGCGCGGCCCCGCCGATCTTGCCGTGGGGGCCGGCGATGTCGTTGAGCGGCTGGTACACCGCGTCGATGCCCAGGGAGCGCAGCGCCTGCAGCACCCAGTCGTCGAGGAACGCGTACGAGTCGGCGAAGGTCATGCCCGCGACGAGGGAGGCCGGCACGTACAGCGAGTACGTCACGATCGAGTTCGCGGCCATCAGCATGGCGCCGCCGCCCGAGATGCGACGCACGACGTCGAAGCCGTGCTTCTCGGCGCCGGCGGGATCGACCTCGTTGCGCAGCGACTGGAACGAGCCGATGACGACGGCGCTCTCGTTCCACTCCCACAGGCGCAGCGTGGGCTTGCGCAGGCCCGCGCCCACCCGGGTGGTGAGCACCTCGTCGAGGGCGAGGTTCATGCGCGGCGAGACGGGGGCGTCGTGCACGACCTCCCACTCGAAGTCGGCCCAGCCGGGGGCGGTGACGAGGGCGCGGCGGATGGCCGTGGCGACCGACTCGGGGGTGAAGCCGAGCAGCTGCGCCCCCTCGGGCAGCGCGGCGCGAATGGCCGCCGCGATCGTGGGGACGTCGGACTCCACCGGCAGACCGGTGACGGCCGCGTCGATGTCGTCGAGGGCATCGTCGGGCTCGAGGAAGAAGTCGCCCGCGAGGTGAAAGCCGTGGATGCGGCCCTCGCGCTCCTCGAGGTCGACGACGACCAGCTTCCCGCCGGGGACCTTGTACTCGCCGTGCATGCTCTCAGCCTACGGCGACGGCGGCGCGACGAGCACGGGGCCGTCCATCGCCCGGGGCTCCCGCTCGGCGAGCGCACGGCGGTGTCGGCGCTCGATGGCCTGACCCGCGTACGACGCGGCGATCACCAGCGCGGCGCCCGCGAGGCCGGGGAACCCCACCGCCTCTCCCCCGATCGCCACCCCCACCGCCAGCGCCCACACCGGCTCGGTGCCCATGAGGATGCTCGCGCGCGTCGCCGAGGTGCGGCGCACGGCCCACAGCTGCACGACGAAGGCGAACACCGAGCACATCAGGCCGAGGAACAGCACGTGGGCCCATCCGGATGCCGTGAGCCGTCCGACCGCCGGCGGCAGGTCGGCGCCGGCCACCGCCGACGAGGTCGCGGCGCACACGACGAGTTGCACGAACACCACGGCGAGGGAGCTGTCGGAGCGTCCGCGGGTGAGGCGCGCGCTGGCGGTGACGTGCACCGCCCGCACGACGGCGGCCGCGATCACGAGGGCGTCGCCGATCGTCGGGGCGCGCAGGCCTCCCCCCGATACGAGCAGCGCCACCCCCACCACCGCGGCCACCGCCGCGACGAAGTACGACCGCGGCAGCCACGATCTCGCCGCGAGGCTCTCGAGCACGGGGGTGAAGACGAGGGCCAGGCTGATGAGCACGCCCGCGTTGGTCGCCGAGGTGAGGTGCACGCCCGCGGTCTCGAGGCCGATGACCGCCGCCTGCGAGCAGCCGAGCAGGGCGGCGACGGCGAGGCCCCGACCCCGCGGCATCCGCTCGCGCCGCACGAGGCAGATCGCCCCCAGCGCCACCGCGGCCACGACGAAGCGCAGCGCCACGGCGGGGGCGACGCCCACCTCGTCGGTGAGCGCTTTGGCCGAGAGGAAGCTGGCCCCCCACACCGCCGCCACGGCGAGCAGCAACACGTCGACGACGATCTCGGCGGGGCGGCGGGTCATGTCTCCAGCGTCGTCGTGCCCACTCGGAAGAACAACGGGCAGTGTCTTCACCGTCGCGTAAGTTGTGACTTATGGATGCTGCTCACCTCCGCCTGCTGCGCGAACTCCGCGATCGGGGCAGCGTGGCCGCGGTCGCCGCCGCCCTGCACATCTCGGCCTCGGCGGTGTCGCAGCAGCTCGCGACCCTGCAGGCCCACGCCCCGGTGCCGCTGACGGTGCGCCGGGGGCGCGTGCTCACCCTCACCCCCGCGGGCGAGGCCCTCGCCGCCGCGGGCACCCGGGTCGATGAGGCGCTCACGGCCGCGCGCGAGGCGGTCGGAGCGTTCCTCGACGCCGCGGATCGCCCGGTGCGGGTCTCGGCCTTCCACAGTGCGGGGCTGGCCCTGTTCGGTCCGCTGCTGCGCGAGCTCGACGGCACCCCGCCCCTGCAGCTCGCCGACGCCGACGTCGCGCACCGCGACTTCCCGGGCCTCACCGCCGACCACGACCTCGTCATCGCGCACCGCCTCGCCCACGATGCGCCCTGGCCGCGCGACCGCGTCATCGCCACGGCGCTGCTCGCCGAGCCCCTCGACATCGCACTGCCCGAGGCGCATCCCCTCGCCGCGCGCGATCGCCTGCGAGCGATCGACCTGGTCGAGGAGACGTGGGTGTCGGTGCACCCGGGGTTCCCGCTCGCCGGGGTGCTCGACCACCTCGCGGCGCACGTCGGTCGGCCGCTGCGCATCGCCCATCGCATCAACGAGTTCTCGGTGACGGCCGAGGTGGTGCGCACGGGCGCGGCGATCGCCGTGCTCCCCCGCACGACAGCGCTCCCCCTCGCCGTCGACGGACTCGTGCTGCGCCCCCTCGCCGACCTCGAGCTCGTGCGACACGTCGACGTCCTCGCCCGCCCGGACGCCCTGGCGTACGCCGCGGTGCGGCACGTGCTGCGTGCACTGCGCACGGTGGCGGAACGGGCGACGGCCGCCGCGGGCTGAGGCGCCGCGCGACGGTGGAAGCCCCTCGACGAGTTCGGCGGCACCCGTCGTCCGCTGTCGGACCCGCCTCAGGCGGGAAGGAACGCGGCGGTGAACGACTCGGGCGAGAGCGCGTGCTCGATGGCCAGCATGCTCGCCCCCCGCACACCGGCGTGCTCGGCGGCGACCGACTGCACGATCGAGAGGTACTCCGTCGCCAGCGGCGTCGAACGCGAGTAGACCACTTCGCGCACCCCCGCGATGAGGTGCTCGCCCACGCGCGCCATCGACCCGCCGACGGCGATGACCGACGGGTTCATCAGGCTGACGCAGGTCGTGAGCACCTCGCCGATGTCGCGGCCGGCTTGGCGCACCGCCTGGATCGCGTCGATGTTGCCGCGCTTGACGAGGTCGACCACGTCGGAGCCCGTGTGCGCCTCGATGCCCTGTGCGCGCAGAGCGCGGGCGATGGCGGGACCGGATGCCAGGGCCTCGAGGCATCCGCGATTGCCGCACTGGCACGGGATGTCGGCGCCGCGCGCGACCTGCACGTGCCCGATGTCGCCGGCGATGCCCTGCGCGCCGCGCTGCAGGCGGCCGTCGGAGATGATGCCGGTGCCGATACCGGTCGCGATCTTGACGAACATGAGGTGGTCGACCCCCGGCCAGGCGAGCCCGCGCTCGCCGAGCGCCATGATGTTCACGTCGTTGTCGACGAGCACGGGAACCGGCATGTGCTCGAAGATCCACGCGGGGATGTCGAAGTGGTCCCATCCGGGCATGATCGGCGGGTTCACCGGCTGACCGGTCGAGTGCTCGACGGGCCCGGGAACGCCGATGCCCATCGCGGCCACGTCGTCGACGGTGCGTTCCACCGAGGCGAGCAGTTCGCGCGCTCCGTCGACGAGCCACGTCAGCACGGGCTCGGGCCCGAGGGCGATGTCGAGCGACGCGCTCGTCTCGGCGAGCACGGTGCCGGCGAGATCGACGATCGCGACGGTCGCGTGCGAGGCGCCGAGGTCGGCGGCGACGACGACCTTGGCGGCCGGGTTGATCGCGAACTGCGACGGCGGGCGCCCGCCGGTCGACACGGCATCGGCCACGGGGGTGATCAGTCCCATGCGCATGAGCTCGTCGACGCGGACGGCGACGGTGGATCGCGCGAGACCCGTGGTCTTCGCCAACTCGGCCCGGGTGCGCGGGATCCCATCACGCAGCAACTGGAAGAGCTGACCGGCACCGTTGGCCGTCTGCACCGCATCTGTGCTCATCCGCTTCACGCCCTCAGTACACCATCACTTGCTATCGACACGATCCGCGAGCCGACGGCGACTGCACGGAAAGCGCAGTCACCGTCGGCAGGAGTCGCGCCTCAGCCCCGGCCCGGCGGGCGGGAGAAGCGCTGCTGCAGAAGGACCGCGACGACGATGATGACACCTTTCGCGACGGCCTGGACCGACGACGACAGGTTGTTCTGGATGAACACGTTGGTCAGCGTCGCGAAGATCAGCACCCCGAACACCGTGCCGGTGATCGTTCCACGACCGCCCACGAGCAGGGTGCCGCCGACCACGACCGCCGCGATGACGTCGAGTTCGAGCAGCTGCCCGTTGGTCGAGCTGCCCGCGGTCGTCCGGCCCAGGAACATGACGCCGGCGATGCCCGACGCGAGCCCGACGAGCACGTAGAGCCACATGACGTGACGCCGCACGTCGATGCCGGCCAGTCGCGCGGCCTCGCGGTTGCCGCCGATGGCGACGGTGCGACGCCCGAACGTCGTGCGGTTGAGCAGCACCCACCCGAGCACGGCGACGATCGCGAAGATCCAGATGAGCATGTTCACCCCGAGGATGTCGGCGTTCATGAAGGTGATGAACCCGCGGTCCTGCACCACGAGGGTGCGCCGCTCGGCGAGGATCTCGGCCAACCCGCGGGCGCCGACGAGCATGGCCAGGGTGGCCATGAAGGCGACCACGTTCCCGTAGGCGATGACGATGCCGTTGATGAGGCCCGCCACCGCGCCCACCGCGAGCGCGAAGAGCACGAAGACGATCCAGTGCATCGAGTCGGCGAGGTCCTGCACGACGGCGAGGGTGCCGACCACCGAGGCCAGCCCGGTCACCGAGCCGACCGAGAGGTCGATGCCCCCGGCGATGATCACGAGGGTCATCGCCACCGCGATCACCCCGGTGATCGAGGCCTGACGCAGGATCACGAAGACGTTGTCGACGGTGAGGAACGTGCCCGGCGCGGTGATCGCTCCGACGACGAACATCACCAGCAGCGCGATGACGAGTCCGATGTTGCGCCCGGCGGAACCGGACAGGACGCGCCGCCAGGCCGGGGTCGAGGTGGCCGACGGGGAGAGTCCCGCTTCGGCGGGGACCGTGCGTGCACGGGTCGGGGTGGTCGGCTCGCTCACGCGGCGGATCCTTTCATGACGAGGTCGAGCACGCCGTGCTCGTCGATCTGGTGGGAGGGGAGGGTGTCGAGGATCCGACCGTCGGCGACGACGAGCACGGTGTCGGCGAGGCCGAGCACCTCCTCGATCTCGCTCGAGACGATGACGACCGCGTTGCCGGCGGCGGCGAGATCGCGGATGAGGGTGTAGATCTCGGCGCGGGCACCGACGTCGACACCGCGCGTGGGCTCGTCGAGCAGCAGCACGGTCGTGCCGTGCACGAGCCACCGCGCGAGCAGGATCTTCTGCTGGTTGCCGCCCGACAGGGTGCGGGCGGGGCGATCGGGGTCGGCGGGACGCAGTTCGAAGGCGTCGATCTGCTCGCGTGCCACGCGGCGGGCGGAGCGGTCGTCGAGGAAGCCGCCCTTCGCGAACCGCTTCATCGACGCGAGCGCGATGTTGACGAAGATCGGCTCGTCGAGCACGAGCCCCTGGCTCTTGCGCTCCTCGGGGGACAGGCCCATGCCCGCACCGACCGCGGCGCGCACCGATCCACGGGGCAGTACCGCGTCGCGCACGGCCACGCGTCCGGCCGAGGACTTGCGCGCCCCGTAGACCGTCTCGAGGATCTCGGAGCGCCCCGAGCCCACGAGGCCGGCGAGGCCCACGACCTCGCCCGCGCGCACCGAGAACGACACGTCGGAGAAGACCCCGGCCAGAGCGAGCCCCTGGACGTCCAGCACGACGGGGGCGTCGGGTTCGATCGGCGCCCGCTCCGGGAAGACGTTGGCGATGTCGCGGCCCGTCATCAGGCGGATGAGTTCGGCGGTGGGGGTGTCGGCGGCCGCGAGACCCACGGCCGTCGTGCGTCCGTCCTTCAGGACCGTGATGCGGTCGCCGATCTCGCGGATCTCCTCGAGCCGGTGCGTGATGTAGACCACGGCGATGCCCTCCGCGGTGAGCTCGCGCACGACCGCGAACAGGTTCTTCACCTCTTCGGTGTCGAGGACGGCCGAGGGCTCGTCCATGATGATGAGCCGGATGTCGTGCGACAGCGCCCGCGCCATGCTCACGATCTGCTTGTTCGCGGCGCTGAGACTTCCCACCTCGGTGTGCGGCGACAGGTTCGCGTGCCCCAGGCGCCTCAGCAGTTCTGTGGTGCGCCGGGCGGCCTCGGAGCGATGGGTGAAACCGCCGCGCGAGAGCTCGTGCCCGAGGAAGACGTTCTCGGCGATGGTGAGCCCGTCGACGACGTCGAGTTCCTGGTACATCGTGGCGATGCCCAACTCGATGGCCGCGTCGGGGTCGGCGATCTCGACGGTCTCGCCTCGCCACACGAGTTCTCCCCCGTCGGGACGGTGCACGCCGGCGAGCGTCTTGATCAGCGTCGACTTGCCGGCGCCGTTCTGCCCCAGCACGCAGTGCACCTCGCCGGGGACGATGTCGAGATCGACGCCGCGCAGGGCCTGGACGCCCCCGAACGACTTGGTCACGCCCCGGGCGACGAGTAATGACTGTTCATGGTCAACTTTGATCACGCGGCGAACATAACACGGTCACGCGCCGGACGCGAGAGGCGTTCCATCCGCGCCGACGGCAGCGCATCCGCCGGGGTGATGAACCGTATGGCCCCGATATTGCGGCGCTTGGCCCTCGCATTTCGCTTTTGACGAGTCTCGAACAAAAGTTGACTATTGGAAGAACCATTCTGCTAGCGTGAGCCCCGTCAAAGTGGACTCCTCCTCGGATCGGGGCCGCATTGGCACCTGCCGCATCACATTCAAGGAGGAAAGACATGCGCTCACAGCTGACTTCGCGCTCCCGCCTCATCCTGACGGGAACCGCCTTCGTCGCGGCCATCGGGCTGCTGGCCGGCTGCACCGGTTCGAGCGGCGACAACCAGAACGTCGTCGACCAGGGCACCACCACCGAAGAGAACGCCGCCAGCGGCGACACCGTCACCATCGGCTTCTCGGGCCCCGCCGCCGACCACGGCTGGCTCGGCGCCATCAACTCCGGTGCGCTCGCCGCCGCCGAGAGCTTCCCCGACGTCGACCTGCAGGTCGCCGAGGGCACCAACGACGTGAACGCGCAGATCGCCGCGGTCGAGACCTTCATCAACAACAAGGTGGATGCCATCGTGCTGCTGCCGAGCGACGGAGCCGCCCTCACCGAGGTCGCCACCCGCGCGATGGAGGCCGGCATCCCTGTCGTCAACGTCGACCGGGAGTTCTCGAGCCCCTTCGCCGCCCGCTCGACCGTGCTCGGCGACAACTACGGCATGGGCGTCAGCGCCGGCACCTACATCTGCGAGCAGCTGAGCGGCCAGAGCGACGCCGTCGTCGCCGAGATCGCCGGCATCGACTCGCTGCCGCTCACGCAGGACCGCTCGGCCGGGTTCAAGGACGCCCTGGCGGACTGCGGTCTCGACGTCGGCCCGCGCGTCGCGGCCGACTTCACGGTGGCCGGTGGCGAGGCCTCGACCTCGCAGCTGCTGTCGGCCAACCCGAAGATCGACGCCATCTGGAACCACGACGACGACCAGGGCATCGGCGTCCTCGCCGCCATCACGGCGGCCGGTCGCGACGAGTTCTTCATGGTCGGCGGCGCGGGAAGCCGCAACGCCATGGAGGCCATCCAGGCCGGGGACACCCCGCTGCAGGCGACGGTGATCTACCCCTCGACCCAGGCGGCCGACGGCATCGCCCTGGCCCGCCTGATCGCGCAGGGCAAGACCGCCGGCGACCTGATCACGCCGAGCGTCCCCAACCGCATCGTGCTCGACGCACCGGTGGTGACGAAGGACAACGTGGACTCGTACATCGACCTGTCGTTCGAGTCCTGATCGATCGAACCACCACGGGGGCGTCTGCGACCGACGCGGGCGCCCCCTCCCCTTCCCCCATCGAAAGGCCGCGATCATGACCTCGCCCCTCCGCATCGCCATGATCGGCGCCGGATTCATGGGTGCCGCGCACTCCCAAGGGTGGCGCGTGGCCCCCCGCTTCTTCGACCTCCCCCTCGCCCCCGAGATGAGCGTGCTCGTCGGTCGCGACGCCGCACGCACCCGGGATGCCGCCGACACCTGGGGCTGGAACGAGAGCTCCACCGACTGGCGCGAGATCGTCGAACGCCCCGACATCGACATCGTCGACATCGTCACCCCGGGCGATTCCCACGCCGAGATCGCCCTCGCCGCCCTGGCTGCCGGAAAGCACGTCCTGTGCGAGAAGCCCCTCGCCAACACCGTCGACGAAGCCCGCCGCATGGCCGCGGCCGCCGACGACGCCGCCACCCGCGGCATCCGTTCGATGGTGGGGTTCACCTACCGACGCCTGCCGGCCACCACCTTCGCGCGCGACCTCGTCGCCGCGGGTCGCTTGGGCGCGATCCGCCAGGTGCGGGCCGAGTACCTGCAGGACTGGCTCAGCGACGCCGACGCGCCGCTCACCTGGCGCCTGCAGAAGGACCGGGCCGGCTCCGGCTCCCTGGGCGACATCGGCGCCCATGCCGTCGACCTCACCGAGTACATCACCGGTCAGCACCTCACCCGCGTGGCGGGAGTCCTCGAGACGATCGTCTCTGAGCGCCCGGTGCTCGCCGCGTCGTCAGGACTGTCGGGCACCGCGGGCGCGGACCGCGGACCTGTCACCGTCGACGACCTCGCCCTGTTCACCGGGCGTCTCGAGAACGGCGCCCTCGCCTCGTTCGAGGCGTCGCGCTTCCGCCTCGGCCGCAAGAACGCCCTGCGCGTCGAGATCTCGGGCAGCGACGGCGCGCTCTCGTTCGACCTCGAGAGCCCCAACGAGCTGCAGTTCTACGACGCCACCCTGCCGGCCTCCGAACAGGGCTTCCGCCGCATCCTCGTCACCGAACCCGAGCACCCCTATATGGGGGCGTGGTGGCCGACCGGTCACATGCTCGGGTACGAGCACGGGTTCACGCACCAGGCGAAGGACTTCGTCGAAGCCGTCGCCGCCGGCCGCGATCCCCGCCCCTCCTTCGCCGACGGCCTGCACGTGCAGCGGGTGCTCGACGCCGTCGCGCAGAGCTCCGGCGCCGACGGCGTCTGGACCGGCGTGGACCGGGCGAGCGCCCCCGCCTCCGACAGCCGCGCGTTCGCGGCATCCTGAATCGACGAGAGGACTGACGCGATGACGCGACCGATCACGCTCTTCACCGGCCAGTGGGCCGATCTGCCCTTCGAGGAGGTGGCCCGCCTCGCCGGCGAGTGGGGGTACGACGGCCTCGAGATCGCCTGCTGGGGCGATCACCTCGACCCGTGGCGCTGGGACGACGAAGAGTACGTCCAGGGCAAGCTCGACGTGCTCGAGCGCAACGGCCTGAAGGTGTGGACGATCTCGAACCACCTCAAGGGCCAGGTCGTGTGCGACGACCCCATCGACCAGCGCCACCGCGACATCGTGTCGGACCGCGTCTGGGGCGACGGCGACCCCGAGGGCGTGCGTCAGCGCGCCGCCGAGGAGCTGAAGAACACCGCGCGCCTGGCATCCAAGCTGGGGGTGAAGACCGTCACCGGCTTCACCGGGTCGAGCATCTGGAAGTACGTCGCGATGTTCCCGCCGGCCACCGAGGAGATGGTCGAGGCCGGGTACCGGGACTTCGCCGACCGGTGGAACCCCATCCTCGACGTGTTCGACGAGGTGGGCGTGCGCTTCGCCCACGAGGTGCACCCGTCCGAGATCGCCTACGACTACTGGACGACGAAGCGGGCGCTCGAGGCCATCGGCCACCGCGAGGCATTCGGGCTGAACTGGGACCCCTCGCACATGGTGTGGCAGGACATCGACCCGGTGGCGTTCCTGTGGGACTTCCAGGACAAGATCATCCACGTGCACTGCAAGGACACGAAGAAGCGTCTGACCAACGGCCGGAACGGCCGGCTGTCGTCGCACCTGCCGTGGGCCGATCCGCGGCGCGGGTGGGACTTCATCTCGACCGGTCACGGCGACGTGCCGTGGGAAGACGCGTTCCGCATGCTGAACGCGATCGGCTACGACGGACCACTGTCGGTCGAGTGGGAGGACGCCGGCATGGACCGGCTCGTCGGCGCACCCGAAGCGCTCGGATTCGTGCGACGACTGTCGTCGTACGAACCGTCGGGTGAGGCATTCGACGCGGCGTTCAGCCGGCGCTGAGACCCGAGGGGGCATTCGGGAGCAGGGGGGCGTGGGGCCGGGCGCGGGGGGCGTCCGGCCCCACCGTCGTTCCCGGGCCCCTTCCCGCCGCGCGAGATCACGCACCGTCGTCGAGACACCACGACACGACGGGTGATCTCGCCGACGCCGTGTGATCTCGGCATCCGATCACGCACGCCAGGTCAGGCGCGAGCGGGGAGGCGCGCGTCGAGCCAGGCGAGCAGATCGGCGCGCACGTGCGCCTGATCGATCTCGGCGAAGATCTCGTGGCGCGCGCCCGGGTAGACCAGCGTCGTGATGTCGGTGAGTCCCGATCGATCGCGGTAGGCGTCGGCCAGCAGGTGCACGCTCCGCGGGCCGCCGACGGTGTCGTCTCGACCCACCAGGAGCAGCAGCGCAAGGTCGACGCCGAGATCCCGACGCGGGCGGCCGAACAGCTTCGCGGCCTCGATCGGGCCGAAGAGCGCGAGCAGGGGCTTCGAGGTGGTCAGCGGGTCGGCGACGAAGTCGCGCCCCACCTGCTCGTCGCTCGAGAGCCACTCCATGCCCGACCCGCGCTGATGCTTCCATGGAGCGTTGAGGTCGCCGGCGTTCAGCGCCCCCGGCCACCGCAGGGCCGAGCCGCTCAGCACGACCGCGTCGTAGGCATCCGGATGCCGATCCACCAGCATCTGCGCAAGGAACGACCCCCACGAATGCCCGAGCAGCACCAGGGGCAGGTCGGGGTTCTCTTCGCGGATGCGCTGGCTCAGCGTCCACACCGCGTCGCGGGCGGCGCCGAGACCGCCGGGCCCCAGCCGGCCGAGCTTGCGGTGATCGCCGTCCCACTGGCGCAGTCCGGTGCGCCCGTGCCCGCGGTGGTCGTCGGCGTAGACGGTGTACCCGTCGGCGACGAGGGCCTCGATCAGGGCGCCGTACCGACCGGCGTGCTCTCCGACGCCGTGCAGCAGCTGCACGATCGCCCGCGGCGTCTCGGCGACGTGCACGTCGTAGACGATCGTGATCCCGTACGCGTCGACGAACTCCGGCATGGGGTGAGTCTAGGGGCGGGGTGAGGGTGATCGGCCGGCCGAGTCCGCCCGCCATCGGTGGGCCGGAGCACGCTCCCGGCGGGCCGGGTGACGCGACCGCCATACCGTTAGCAAGACTAATGAGCTAGACTAACGATCACGAACATGAATGACAGCGTCGACGAATCCCCCCTTCACGACCTGACTTCTGCCCGCGGCGCTGAGCCCTCGCACGATCTCAGCGCCGCGGCATCGCAACTGCGCATGGCGACGTTCCGGCTCGCCCGGCGCCTGCGGGCACAGCGGGCCGTCGACACCATGAGCGACGGGCAGTTCGCCGTGCTCGCCGCCCTCACCGTGCACGGCGCGCACACCCTCGGCCAACTCGCCGACCGCGAGCGCGTCACCGCCCCGTCGATGAATCGAACGGTGTCCCTGCTCGAAGAGGCCGGGTACGTGACCCGCACCCCCGACGAGGTCGACCGACGCAAGGTCACGATCGACCTCACCGACGACGGACGCACCGTCGTCGACGAGACCGTACGCCGCCGAGACGCCTGGCTCGAAGAAGCCCTGGCGGGGCTCTCGCCCGACGACCGTCGCACGCTGGCCCAGGCCGCGGAGATCATGAGAAAGGTGGCCGAGAGATGAGCACGTCGATGTTCCGGTCCCTGTCGATCTTCAACTACCGCGTCTGGTTCTTCGGCGCCCTCGTCTCCAACGTCGGCGCGTGGATGCAGGCGACGGCGCAGAACTGGGTCGTGCTCACGCAGCTGACCGACAACGACGCCGCCGCGATGGGCGTCACCATGGCGCTCCAGTTCGCCCCGCCCCTGCTGCTGGTGGGTGTGACCGGCTGGGTGGCTGACCGGTTCGACCGCCGCAAGCTCATCATGTGCACGCAGGCGTCGCTGCTGCTGCTCGCCCTCGCGCTGGGGACACTGCTGCTCACGGGCCTGATGACCCTGCCGATGATGTACGGCTTCGCCCTGGCGCTCGGCGTCGTCACCGCGTTCGACAACCCCGCGCGCCAGGCGTTCGTGTCCGACCTCGTCGCGCAGGAGAACGCCTCGAACGCGGTGGCCCTCAACGCCGCGTCGTTCAACACCGCACGCCTCATCGGCCCCGCGGTGGCCGGCGTGATGATCGTCGTCGTCGGCACGGGATGGGTGTTCCTCGTCAACGCGGTGACGTTCCTCGCGATGATCGCCGCGCTGCTGCTCATGCGCCCGCACGAGCTCGTGGTGCACCACCGCCGTGGCGGACCCGCGCGTCTGGCCGACGGCTTCCGCTACGTCGCGCGCCGCCCCGACCTGATCGTCACGTTCGTCATGGTCTTCCTGCTCGGTGCGTTCGGCATGAACTTCCCGATCTTCGCCTCGACCATGGCGCTGGAGTTCGGTCGCGGGGCCGACGGCTTCGGGTTGCTGAGCTCGTTCGTGGCCATCGGCTCCCTCGCCGGAGCGCTGCTGGCCGCCCGCCGCGACCGCGCGCGGATGCGCGTGGTGATCCTGGGCGCCGGCGGCTTCGCCGTGGCATCCACCCTCTCGGTCTTCGCCCCCAGCTACGGCGCGTACGCCGCCACGCTCGTGTTCACCGGCTTCGCCGTCGTGACCACCCTGACCACGGCCAACGGCTACGTGCAGACGACCACCGATCCGGCGCTGCGCGGACGCGTGCTGGCGCTGTACATGGCGATCCTGCTCGGCGGCACGCCGGTGGGCGCCCCGATCGTCGGTGCGATCGCGAGCGAGTACGGCCCGCGCGTGGCCATCGCCCTGGCCGCCGCCGTTGCGCTGATCGCGTGCGGCATCGGCGTCGTCTGGACGCTCGCCTCGGGGCGCGTGCACCGGCACGAAACCAAGCGCTTCCGCCTCACGCTGGACGAGACGCAGCCCCTGCACACCATCACGCCCGAGCCCGAGGACTTCAGCGACGAGGTGGCCGGCACGACGCCGCTGCCGCTTCCGCCGGCGGATCGCACGCCGCGCCTGACGTCGCGCCCGCGCCACGGCGGCTGAGTCACGGCGGCTGGGTTACGGCGGCTGGGTTACGGCGGCTGGGTTACGGCGGCCGAGTCATGCCGCGGGGTGACAACACCGGAGCCACGGCACCGGGCGGCACCCGGCGCGATGGGTCGTGCGCAAGAAACGGGCTAGATAGCTAGAAAAGCTAGCGATATACTCGTCGCATGGACACCGTCGGGAACCGCACCGGGCGCCGCTGGGCGGGGCTCGTCTTCATCAGCATCGCCGTCTCGCTGATCATCGTCGACTCGACGATCGTCAACGTCGCGGTGCCCTCGATCGTCGAGGACCTGGGGATCTCGTCGACCGAGGTGCAGTGGGTGCAAGAGGCCTACACCCTCGTGTTCGCCTCGCTCCTGCTCGTGTTCGGCAGCCTCGCCGACCGGTTCGGGCGACGCCGACTGATGCTCGTCGGCGTCGTCGTCTTCGCCGCGGCCTCGATCGCCGCCTCGTTCGCCCCCACGGGCGAGCTGCTCATCGCCGCGCGCCTCGTGCAGGGGATCGGCGGGGCGATGATCCTGCCCACCACCCTGTCGCTCATCAACGCCACCTTCCGCGGGCGGGAGCGCGGCATCGCCTTCGCCGTGTGGGGCTCGACCATCGGGGGAATGGCGGCCGTCGGCCCCCTGCTCGGCGGCTGGCTGACCACCGCGTTCTCGTGGCGGTGGGCGTTCGGCATCAACATCCCGCTCGGGGTGATCATCGTCATCGGCGTGCTGCTCACCGTCGCCGAATCGCGCAGCGATCGCGCCGAGCGCATCGACGGCGTCGGTGCCCTGCTGTCGGTGCTGACCATGGCTCCCCTGGTCTTCGGCCTGATCGAGGGGCGCACCTACGGCTGGTGGACGGTCGACGCCGTTCCGCAGGTCGGCGGGTGGACCTGGCCGTTCGCCCTGTCGCCCGTTCCCCTCGCCTTCGCCCTCGCGCTCGTCGCCCTCGCCGCCTTCATCGCCTGGGGCCTGCACCGACAGCGGCAGGGACGATCCACGCTGCTCGCGTTCGCCCTCTTCCGCATCTCGTCGTTCCGCAACGGCAACATCGCCGCCGCCGTGGTCTCGCTGGGCGAGTTCGGCATCATCCTGGCGCTCCCGCTCTGGCTGCAGTTCGTCGTCGGCTTCGACGCCCTGCAGACCGGCCTGCTGCTGCTGTCGCTGGCCGTGGGCTCGTTCGTCGCGAGCGGTGTCGCCGGAGCGCTCAGCGGCCGGGTCGCCCCGGTCTGGGTCGTGCGCGCCGGTCTGCTGGCCGAGATCGTCGGCGTCGCCGGCGTCGCCCTCACGATCGGTCCGGATGCCACGTGGGGACCGCTCATCCCGCTGCTGTTCGTCTACGGACTCGGGGTCGGCCTGGCCACCGCCCAGCTCACCGGGGTCGTCCTCGCCGAGGTCCCGCCCGCAGCCAGCGGACAGGCGTCGGGCACGCAGTCGACCTCGCGGCAGTTGGGTGCCGCTCTGGGCGTCGCGATCCTCGGCACGGTGCTGTTCTCGACGACGGCCGGGGTGCTCGCCTCGTCGCTCGATCAGCGGGGACTCCCCGCCGATCAGCGCGATCAGATCGTGGCGCAGGTGGTCGACAGCGCGGGCGCCGCGATCGCCGGTCTCGCCCAGTCGCCCCAGACCCAGGGCGCCGCCGCCGACGCGCGCGCCGCCTTCAGCGACGGCACCCGGGCGGCCGCGTTCACCGCCGCGGGCTTCCTCACCCTGGGCCTTGCGTCGACGCTCGCGCTCGGTGCCGGCGGCTCTCGTCGGCGTCCCAACGAGACTCGGGTCCACGAAGCAGGGAAAACCGACACGGCCTGAGACCACCCGGGCGGGATCGCTGGCCCGGTTCCGGTCACGGCGGCCCGTTCGTTTCCGGGCGGCCGGTCTGCCGCCGAGCGCCCCCGGCCGCCCGTCGGCGGCCGGGGTGCGACTCAGAGGGTGCGGGCGAACGGGTCGAAGTCGCGCGGCACCGCCGGCACGGGCCCGCTCAGCGAGCTCCGCACCGGCACGAAGCCCGCTCCCGCCACCGACTCCTCGGCCGAGAGCAGCACGTCGAGCACGTGGTGTCCGAGCTCGCCGGTCGCCACGTGGGGGCGCTCTTCGGCGATAGCCCGCACCATGTCGAGCACCCCGAGCCCGCGCCCGACGACGACGCCCTCCTGCGGCACCGCGATCCGCGGTTGCTCCGGCCTGTCGTCGTCGAGCAGCACCCCGAGCGGTTCGATGCGGGCGATCTCGCCCTCGAAGTGGTTCGGGTCGGGCAGCACCAGCGTGCCCTCGGTGCCGTGGATCTCGAGCACGCCCGCGCGCTCGAGCGCCGAGTCGAAGCTGAACTGCCCCTGCGCCTGCTGACCGCCCTCGAACGCGGCGATGAGCTGCACGGTGGTGGCGACCTCGACGTCGAACACGTCGCCGGCGGCGGGCCCGGTGTGGATGCGGCGCTGCCGCCGCGGGCGCGTGCCTACCGCGGCCACCCGGTCGACCGGTCCCAGCAGGCTGACCAGCGCGCTGACGTAGTACGGCCCCATGTCGAGCAGCGGTCCCGCGCCGCGCGCGAAGAGGAACTGCGGCCCCGGATGCCAGAGGTCGGGCCCCTGCGTCTGGAACGACGCCTGAGCGAACAGGGGTTCTCCGATCGCCCCCTCGAGGATGGCGCGCTTGGCCGACTGGAACCCCGGGCCCAGGAGGGTGTCGGGGGCGGAGCCGATGCGCAGCCCCGCAGCCTCGGCATCGCGGAGCAGCTGCGCGGTGCTCTCGCGGTCGAGCCCCAGCGGCTTCTCGGTCCACACGTGCTTGCCCGCGGCGATCGCGGCGGACGAGACCTCGACGTGAACGGCCGGGACGGTGAGGTTCACGACGAGCTGCACGTCGGGGTGGGCGAGCACGTCGTCGGCCGTGCCCCACGCGGGCACGCCGTACTGCTCGGCGCGCGACCGCGCGCGCTCCGGGTCCAGGTCGGCGACGATGAGCACCTCGACGTCGGGGAACGCCGTGAGGTTGCTCAGGTAGGTGTCGCTGATGACGCCGGCTCCGATGATGCCGACCCCCACGGGCCCGCTCATGCCGCGAGGCCGTTCTCGAGCAGGAACGCGTGGCTGGCGGCGATGTCGTCGAACACGTCGCCGGGCGACTGGTCGTACTCGATGACGGCCCACCGCACGGCATCCGTCGCCCGCATCGCCTCGACGAGCGGAACCTCGCCCTCGCCCGGACGGCGCTGGTCGAGGTGACGGGTGACGGCACGGTCGACGTCGGGGGCGAAGGGGTTCTCGGCCGGGACGAAGCCGTCCTTGACGTGCACGGCGAGCAGACGCGAACCGAGACGCTGCACGAGGGCGGGCACGTCCTGGCCGCCGGTGAGCGCCCAGAACAGGTCGAGCTCCACGGCGACGCGCTCGTCGGTGTGGGCCACGACGTACTCGAGCGCGCTCGCGCCGTCGATGTCGATGAGGAACTCCTGCGCGTGGTTGTGGTACCCCACGGTGAGTCCGTAGCCGGCCGCCAGATCGGCGACGGCGTTGAGACGATCGGCGATCTCGGCGACGCCGTCGACGGTCGCCCAGCGCGCGGGCTCGACGAAGGGGTCGATCACGGTGCTCAGCCCCAGGGTCGCCGCCGCCGCCAGCACGGCCTCGGGCTCGGGCGTGGGGATGGAACCGTGGGGAGTCCACAGCTCGGTCGACAGCAGGGGCGCGTGCCCGGTCGGGGCGGTGAGCCCGCTGGCATCCAGAGCCGCGCGGATCTCGGCGGGGCGGCTCACGAAGTCGAAGGCCTCGACGTGGCGCAGGCCGATCGCGGCGAGGCGATCGAGCGAGCGAGCCGGATCGGCACGGAATTCGTCGACCAGCGTGTAGAGCTGGACGGAAGAGGTGGGGAGCGACATCGGGCCTTCCTTGTTCGTCGTCGAACGGCGCGGGTGTCCGGCGCCGGTGGGAACGCTACCATTAAACCATCCAGTGGTCACTTTTCAGCGGTCTACACTGACGGGATGCGGCGCGAAGACGAGACCCCCGACGTCGGCGACCCGGTCGACCCGGCGGGCGACGGCGCCGCCCACGCCGCCGACGATCGCCTCGGCCGCTCCGGCGCGTACTCGAAGGGTGTCGCACGGCGGCAGGAGATCCTCGACCGCGCCATCGGCGTCTTCGCCGAACGCGGCGCCGAGGGGGCGTCGCTGCGCAGCATCGCGCGCGCCCTGGGCGTCTCGCACGCGGCCCTGCTGCACTACTTCGACTCGCGCGAGCAACTGCTCGTCGCCGTGTACGACCACGCCAACCGCCAGACTCCCCCGGCACCCGACGCCACCGCGCTGTCATCGCTGACCGACGCCGCCGCCCACAACACCTCGGTGCCCGGCCTCGTCGAGCTGTACACCACGCTCGTCGCCGCCTCGCTGAAGGACGACAGCGCGACGGCCCGCGCCTACTTCACCGAGCGCTTCGCGCGCCTGCGCGGGGAGCTCGCCGCGCGCCTCCGCAGCGAACAGGCCGAGGGACTCGTGCGCGCCGACCTCGACCCCGACCAGGTCGCCGCCCTGCTCATCGCCGCCTCCGACGGCCTGCAGGTGCAGTGGCTGCTCGAGCCGTCGATGCCCCTGGCCGACGTGCTCGGGGCGCTGGGCGGCCTGTTGGCGCCCGCCCGCTGACCCGGGCCCACGGGTCGCACCCGCGGATCACACCCGCGCGTCGCTCCCCTGACCGGCGACGGGCACCAGGCGCGTGAGCTGCGTGACGTGGCGCGGCTCGAGCTCGTCGAGCGACGAGACGCCGAGCAGCGTCATCGTGCGCTCGATCTCGCTGCGCAGGATCTCGATCGTGCGATCGACGCCCTGGCGCCCCCCGGCCATGAGGCCGTACAGGTACGCGCGCCCGATGAGCGTGAACTTCGCGCCCAGGGCGATGGATGCCACGATGTCGGCGCCGTTCATGATGCCGGTGTCGACCATGACCGTGGCGTCCTTGCCCACCTCGCGCACCACCTGCGGCAGCAGGCGGAAGGGGATGGGCGCGCGGTCGAGCTGGCGTCCACCGTGGTTCGACAGCACGATGCCGTCGACGCCCAGGTCGACCAGGCGGGCGGCGTCGGTGACGTTCTGCACGCCCTTGACCACGAGCTTGCCCGGCCACATGGCGCGAATGATGTCGAGGTCGTCGTAGCTGATGGTCGGGTCCATGGCCGCGTTCAGCAGCTCGCCGACGGTGCCGCCGGTGGTGCTGAGCGAGGCGAACTCGAGCTTGGGCGTGGTGAGGAAGTCGACCCACCACCACGGCCGCGGAATGGCGTTGACGATCGTGCCCACCGTCAGCTGCGGGGGGATCGAGAACCCGTTGCGCTTGTCGCGCAGGCGGGCGCCGGCGATCGGGGTGTCGACGGTGAACTGCAGCGTGTCGAAGCCCGCCGCCGCGGCCCGCTCGACGAGGCCGTACGAGATGGCGCGGTCCTTCATCACGTACAGCTGGAACCAGTTGCGCCCGACGGGGTTGGCCGCTTTGACACCCTCGATCGAGGTCGTGCCGAGCGTCGACAGGGTGAAGGGGATGCCGGCCGCCGCCGCCGCGGACGCACCGGCCGTCTCGCCCTCGGTCTGCATGAGACGCGTGAAGCCGGTGGGGGCGATGCCGAACGGCAGAGCGGACGGGCCGCCGAGGATCTGGCACGAGGTGTCGACGTGCGCGGCCGGGCGCAGGATGTCGGGGTGGAACTCCACGTCTTCGAAGGCGCGGCGCGCGCGGTCGAGCGAGAGCTCGCCCTCGGCCGCCCCGTCGGTGTAGTCGAAGGCCGCCTTGGGCGTGCGCCGCTTCGCGATCGAGCGCAGGTCGTCGATCGTCAGCGCCGCGTCGAGACGCCGTTTGCGCGCATCGAGCTCGGGCTTCTTGAACTGCATGAGCTCGAGGAGCTCGCCGACCTTCGGCAGCTGTCGCTGAACCATGGGAATGCTCTCCTTCGTGTGGTCTGACCACATACTAGGGCCAACCGGACGTCGCCGGGAGGGGGGTCAGGAACGCGGATCGAAACGCCGCGGCGGGAACGCCTCGGCCACCCGCGCACGCAGGTCTTCGAGCGAGGCGCCACGGCCGAAGACACCGAGCGCGCGGGCCTGCACGAGCACGTTGCCGAGGGCGGTCGCCTCGACCGGCCCCGCCAGCACGACGCGTCCCGAGCGGTCGGCCGTGGCCTGGCAGAGCAGGGCGTTCATGGCCCCGCCCCCGACCAGGTGCACGACGTCGATGCGCCGATCGGCGAGCTCTCCCGCGGTGCGCAGGGCCGCCGCGAAGGCCTCGGCGATGCTCTCGACGATCGCCCGCGCGAAGGCCGGACGCCCGTCGATACCCGGGACCTCGTCCCCGAGCAGAGCCGCGATACGCGTCGGCATGTCGCCGGGGGCGGCCAACGACGGGTCGTTCGCGTCGAACAGGTGCGGGGGCTCCGGCGCCGCCGACGCGGCCTCCAGCAGCGACGGCAGATCGACGGGGGCACCGTCGGCCTCCGACCACGCGCGCACCGTCTCGCTCAGCAGCCAGAGTCCGGTGACGTTGTGCAGGAACCGCACGCGCCCGTCGACCCCGCCCTCGTTGGTGAAGTTCGCCGCGCGGGCGGCATCCGTCACGATCGGGGCGTCGAGCTCCAGGCCCACCAGGCCCCACGTGCCGCACGAGATGTAGGCCGCGTTCGGGCTCGACAGCGGCACCGCCACGATGGCCGAGGCCGTGTCGTGCGACCCGACGGCGATCACGGGCCGCGCGCCCAGGGCGTCGGAGGTCGTGCCGATCGTGTCGCCCGGATCGACGAGCGGCGGCAGCACGCGCACCGGGATGCCGAGAGCCTCGGCGAGCGCGGTGTCCCACTCCCCCGTGTGCACGTCGAGCAGTCCCGTGGTCGAGGCGTTCGTGCGCTCGGCGACGGCGTGCCCGGTCAGCCGGTGGGCGAGCAGGTCGGGGACGAGCAGGCTCGTCTCGGCCTCGGCGAGACGCGCGTCGGCGGCGTACTGGTACACGGTGTTGAAGGGCAGGAACTGCAGGCCGGCGCGGCGGTACAGCTCGTCGAACGGCACCGTGGCGTGCACGAGGTCGACGCCGCGCGCCGTGCGCTCGTCGCGGTAGTGGAACGGCTCGGCGAGCAGTTCGCCGTCGCGCAGCAGCCCGTAGTCGACCGCCCACGAATCGATGCCGATGCTCTCGATCGCGGGTTCGCGGCGCAGCGCCTCGGCGAGTCCCGCGCGCACGTGCTCCCAGAGCGCGTCGATGTCCCAGTGCCAGCCGTCGGCGCGTTGCACCGGGCCGTTGGCGAAGCGGGCGACCTGCTCGAGTGCGAGAGTGCCCTCGCCGACGCGGCCGATCATCACGCGGCCGCTGGTGGCGCCGAGGTCGACGGCCGCGACCGCGCGGGGGCGACTCATCGCAGGAACGCCGCGGCGACGCCGGAGTCGACCGGGACGTGCAGTCCGGTCGTGCGCGTGAGCTCGGGACCGGTGAGCACGTACACCGCGTCGGCGACGTTCTCGGGGACGACCTCGCGCTTGAGGATCGTGCGGTTGGCGTAGAACTGCCCGAGGTCCTTCTCGTCGACGCCGTAGGTCGCGGCGCGGTTGGCGCCCCAGCCCGCGGCGAAGATGCCGGAGCCGCGCACGACGCCGTCGGGGTTGATGCCGTTGACGCGCACGCCGTATTCGCCGAGCTCGACCGCGAGCAGGCGCACCTGGTGCGCCTGGTCGGCCTTCGTGGCCGAGTAGGCGATGTTGTTGGGGCCGGCGAACACGGAGTTCTTCGACGAGATGTAGATGACGTCGCCGCCCATCCCCTGCGCGATCAGGGCTCTCGCCGCCGCCTTCGACACGAGGAACGAGCCCTTCGCCATGACGTCGTGCTGCAGGTCCCAGTCCTTCTCGGTGGTCTCCAGCAGCGGCTTCGACAGCGACAGCCCGGCGTTGTTGACGACGAGGTCGACACCGCCGAAGGCGAGGACGGTGGCGTCGATCGCGGCCTGCACGCCCGCGGCATCCGCCACGTTCGCCGCTACGCCGATGGCGACGTCGCTCGATCCGAGTTCCGCGGCGACCGCTCGTGCCTTCTCGAGGTCGAGGTCGGCGACGACGACGCACGCGCCCTCGGCCGCCAGACGGGTCGCGATGGCCTTGCCGATCCCGGATGCCGCACCCGTGACGAACGCGACGCGACCCTGGTGGGTCTTGGGCTTCGGTGCGCGCAGCAGCTTGGCCTCTTCCAGCGCCCAGTACTCGATGCGGAACTTCTCGGCATCCGAGATCGGCGCGTACGTCGAGAGGGCCTCGGCCCCGCGCATGACGTTGATGGCGTTGACGTAGAACTCGCCCGCCACCCGCGCGGTCTGCTTGTTCGCACCGTACGAGAACATGCCCACGCCCGGCACGAGCACGATGAGCGGGTCGGCGCCGCGGATCGCGGGGCTGTCGGCGTCGGCGTGAGCGTCGTAGTACGCCTGGTAGTCGGCGCGATAGGCGGCGTGCAGCTCGCGCAGACGCGCGATCGAGTCCTCGACGGAGGCGTCGGCGGGCACGTCGAGGATCAGCGGCTTGACCTTGGTGCGCAGGAAGTGGTCGGGGCAGCTCGTGCCGAGCGCGGCCAGGGCGGGAGCCTTCTCGGATGCCAGGAACTCGAGCACGACGTCGGCATCGGTGAAGTGGCCGACCATCGGCTTGTCGGTCGAGGCCAGACCACGGATGGTCGGAGCCAGGGCTGCCGCCTTCGCGCGCCGTTCGGCCTCGGGGAGCGCCGAGAAGCCGTCACGCACGCCGCCGAACGGCTCGGCGACCCCGTGCTGGTCGATGTAGGCCTGGGCGGTGTCGATGATCCAGAGGCTGTTGCGCTCGGCCTCCTCCGACGTGTCGCCCCAGGCCGTGATGCCGTGCCCGCCGAGGATCGTGCCGATCGCCTGCGGGTTCTTCGCCTTGATGGCCGCGATGTCGAGTCCGAGCTGGAAGCCCGGGCGACGCCACGGCACCCACACGACCGCGTCGCCGAAGATCCGCGTGGTCAGTTCCTCGCCGTCGGCGGCGGTGGCGATCGCGATGCCGGCGTCGGGGTGCAGGTGGTCGACGTGCGCGGCATCCACGAGTCCGTGCATGGCGGTGTCGATCGAGGGCGCGGCCCCGCCCTTGCCGTGCAGGCAGTAGTCGAAGGCGGCGACCATCTCGTCTTCGCGCTCGACGCCGGGGTACACCTCGACGAGCGCACGCATGCGGTCGAGCCGCAGCACGGCCAGCCCCTTCTCGGTCAGGGTGCCGAGGTCGCCCCCCGAGCCCTTGACCCACAGCAGCTCCACCGGCTCACCCGTGACGGGGTCGATGTCGGTGCCCTTGGCGGAGGTGTTGCCGCCGGCGTAGTTGGTGACCTTCGGGTCGGAGCCGAGGCGGTTGCTGCGGGCGACGAGGTCGGCGGCGGTGGAGCGGGTCATGACGGTCCTCACGGGATTCGAAGGGGTGGACGGCGGCACGACGGGCCGCGCGAGAAGAAGCGCCGGGGCGATGCGGGCGTCGCCCCCGCGGGGCGGGTCAGGCGCCCCAGCCGGCCTGGGTGCCGCCCGCGCGCTCGTCGGCGAGGCGGGCGAGGTGGCCCGAGGCGGCGAAGGCCGCCATGGGGTCGGCGGGGAGGCCGCGCGATTCCCGCCACTCGGCGAGCGCCGGGCGCACGTCGGTGTAGAACGCGTCCATGAGCACGGCGTTGGCGCCGAGCACGTCGTTCGCCTGCTGCGCGGCGGCCAGAGCGTCACGGTCGACGAGCAGCGCGCGCGCCGTCATCTCCTGCACGTTGAGCACCGAGCGGATCTGGCCGGGGATCTTGTCCTCGATGTTGTGGCACTGATCGAGCATGAACGCCACGTCGGGGTTGTTCAGGCCCCCGCCGCGGACGACCTCGGTGAGGATGCGGAACAGCTGGAACGGGTCGGCCGATCCGACGATGAGGTCGTCGTCGGCGTAGAAGCGCGAGTTGAAGTCGAACGAGCCGAGCTTTCCGAGGCGCAGCAGCTGCATGACGATGAACTCGATGTTGGTGCCGGGCGCGTGATGCCCGGTGTCGAGGCAGACCATCGCCTTGTCTCCGAGCGACGCCACCTGCGCGTACGACGTTCCCCAGTCGGGGACGTCGGTGTGGTAGAACGACGGCTCGAAGAACTTGTACTCCAGCACCAGGCGCTGGTCGTCGCCGAGGCGGGCGTAAATCTGCTGCAGCGAGTCCTGCAGGCGGTCCTGGCGACCGCGCATGTCGTTCTGCCCGGGGTAGTTGGAGCCCTCGGCGAGCCAGATCTTCAGATCGCGCGAGCCCGTGGCATCCATCACGTCGATGCACGCGAGGTGGTGGTCGATGGCCTTCCGACGGATGGCGTCGTCGTGGTGCGTGAGGGCGCCGAACTTGTAGTCCTCGTCCTGGAAGGTGTTCGAGTTGATCGTGCCGAGGCGCACGCCCAGGTCGTCGGCGTGGCGGCGCAGCGCCCCGAAGTCGTCGACCAGGTCCCACGGGATGTGCAGGGCCACGCTCGGCGCGAGGGCGGTGAGGCGGTGGACCTCGGCGGCATCGGCGATCTTCTCGAACGCGTCGCGCGGGGTGCCCGGCGTCGGGAACACGCGGAAGCGGGTGCCGGAGTTGCCGAACGCCCAGGAGGGCAGCTCGATCGCCTGCTGTTCGAGGGCGGAGAGGATCTCGGGGCCGAGAGTGGTCATGACGGGTTCCTTCCCGCGTATGCGAGCTGGTCGGCGAGGTGGAAGACCTCGGTGAGGGCGGTGGCGGCCTGGTCGGGACGACCCTCGAGGCCGAGGAAGAACGGGGCCATCTCGGCCTCCCACGCGGCCGCGATCGGCGAGGCGGCCAGGTACGCCTGGGCGGCCGCGTCGTCGTCGGTCTCGTAGTAGCCGATGAGCCGCCCGTGCTCGCCGAGGAACAGCGAGTAGTTGCGTCGCCCGGCCGCGGCGATCTCGTCGAGCATCTCGGTCGGCACGGGCGTGTGCCGTGCGACGTACTCGTCGATCAGCTCGGGCCGGACGCGGAGTTCGAAGCAGACGCGCGTGGTCTGTGCGGACATGGGGCGGGTTCTCTTCCTCGAGAATGAATCGTTTCATCGCACGATAGCACAGCGGGTGTGCGCGTGCGATATCGTCGTCGGATCATGGCGGTCAAGATCACGGACGTCGCGGCGCGCGCGGGGGTCTCGGTGGGCACCGTGTCGAACGTCCTCAACGGTCGGGCCACGGTGTCGGCCGCCGCCGCCGAGCGCGTGCGCGCGGCCATCGACGCCCTCGGGTACGTGCGCAACGACGCCGCCCGCCAGCTACGCGCCGGTCGCAGCCGCAGCATCGCGCTCATCGTGCTCGACGCCGGCAACCCCTTCTTCGCCGCCGTCGCCCGCGGCGCCGAAGCCCGCGCCGCCGACGACGGCTACGTCGTGCTGCTCGGCTCCAGCGGCGCCGACCCCGACCACGAGCGTCTCTACCTCGACCAGTTCCGAGAGCAACGGGTGGCCGGGGTGCTGCTCACCCCCGCCGACGCCGACGGCGACGTCGTCGAACGCCTGGCGGCCGCCGGCATCCCCGTCGTGCTCGTCGACGAGCAGATGCACGGCTCCGACGTCTGCGCCGTCTCGGTCGACGACGTCGAGGGCGGCCACCTGGCCGTCGCGCATCTGCTCGCACGGGGACGCCGCCGGATCGCCTTCGTCGCCGGTCCCCTGACCACGCGCCAGGTCGCCGATCGCCTCGCCGGAGCCCGCCGCGCGGTCGCCGAGGTCGACGGCGCCGAGCTCGAGGTGATCGAGGCCGATGCCATGACCGTGCTCGCCGGCCGCGCCGCGGGTGAGCGCGTGCGCGAGCGCGCCGACCGCCCTGACGCCGTCTTCGCCGCCAACGACCTGCTCGCCGTCGGCGTGCTGCAGGCCCTCACGATGCTCGGCGACATCCGCGTGCCCGACGACATCGCTCTCGTCGGCTACGACGACATCGACTTCGCCGCCGCCACCGTCGTGCCGCTCACCTCGGTGCGTCAGCCCGCCGAGGCGCTGGGTTCCACGGCCGTCGACCTGCTGCTGCGTCAGCTCGACGGCGAGCTCGACCCCGCCGAGCGCCAGGTGAGGTTCCGTCCCGAGCTGATCGTGCGGGCGTCGAGCGGTTAGTCGCCGGATGCTGCGGCCTTCTCGACCGCCGGGCCGTCGCCGCCTCGACGCGTGCCCGCCCCTTCGCGGTGCCGCGGGCGAGGGAATCGCCGGTGAGGGGTGTACTGACGGGGCGTCCCTGTCGGCCAGGTTCGGGCGTAGCGTCGACCGCATGGACGACAGGGCCGACGGGCGCGGGGTCCGCGTCGCCGTACCGGAGTCGAGCAGTTCCGGGCGGATGCGGCTGAGCGCCGCCTGTCCGTCGACGACCGACGCCGAGTCCCGGGGTGGACTCGCACACGATGCCGCCGCGGCGGCGCGGGAGGAGTGACAGCATGCACACACGGACTCTGGGACAGGGCCTCGAGGTCTCGGCGGTCGGGCTCGGCTGCATGGGGATGTCGCAGTCGTACGGCCCGAACCCCGGCGACCGCGACGAGATGATCGCGGTGCTCCGGTCGGCTCTCGATGCGGGCGTCACCTTCTTCGACACGGCGGAGGTCTACGGCCCCTACGACAACGAAGAGCTGGTCGGCGAGGCACTGGAGCCGATCCGCGATCAGGTCGTCATCGCCACCAAGTTCGGGTGGGACATCCGCGAGGGGGCGATGGCCGGGCTCGACAGCCGCCCCGAGCAGATCCGACGGGTGGCGGACGCCTCGCTCACCCGCCTGCGCACCGACGTGATCGACCTCTTCTACCAGCACCGCGTCGACCCCGACGTCCCGATCGAAGACGTCGCGGGAACGGTCGGAGAACTCGTCGCCGCCGGCAAGGTCCGCCATTTCGGCTTGTCCGAAGCCTCGGCGGCCACCGTCCGCGCCGCCCACGAGACGTTCCCGGTGACGGCGCTGCAGAGCGAGTACTCGCTGTGGACGCGAGACCCCGAGGCCGAGATCCTCCCCACCCTCGCCGAGCTCGGCATCGGGTTCGTGCCCTTCAGCCCGCTGGGCAAGGGCTTCCTCACGGGCACCGTCGACACCTCGACGACGTTCAGCGACGGCGACATCCGTACGCGCGTCCCCCGCTTCGAGGCCGACAACCTCGCCGCGAACCAGGCGCTCGTCGCGCACGTGCGCGAGCTCGCCGCGCGGAAGGAGTGCACGCCCGGGCAGATCGCCCTCGCGTGGCTGCTCGCCCAGGGGGCGCACATCGCCCCCATCCCCGGAACGCGGCGCACCGAGCGGATCCACGAGAATGCCCGCTCGAGCGAGATCGCCCTCTCGGCGGACGACAGGGCCGACCTCGACGGCCTGGCCCGTCGCATCGGCGTGCACGGCGACCGCTACAACGCGCAGCACATGGGATTCGTGGGCCGCTGAGCGCCAGAGGCGGGCTCGTGCCCGCCGATCCCCGGTGCGACGGGCGCCGCGCTCGTCTCCCCCGGTGCCACGCGCGCCACGCCGCGAACGACCGAGGCCCCGACCGCCACGAGGGCGGCCGGGGCCGGTGCGGGGCTTCGGATCAGAAGTCGAAGTCCGCGATGTTCGCCGAATCGAACACGTACGGGTCGCCCAGCAGCACCGTCGCGTCGGCGCCGACGGTGAACTCGCCGAGCTTGCCGGCTTCGAACGTGTCGCCCTCGGCGCCGGTGATCTGCCCGTCGATCAGCGCCTTCGTCGCGAACGCCGAGAGGTAGCCGAGGTCGGCGGGGTTCCACAGCGCGAACGCGGTGATGGTGCCGTCCTGCACGTACTCGCGCAGCTGGTTGGGAGTGCCGAGGCCGGTGAGCGCGACCTTGCCCTTGTACTCCGAGGTCGACAGGTACCGGCCGGCCGCGGCGATGCCCACGGTGGTCGGCGAGACGATGCCCTTGAGGTTCGGGTAGGTCTGGAGCAGCGCTGCGGTGCGGTCGAACGAGGTCTGGTCGTCGTCGTCGCCGTAGACGACGTCGACGAGCTCGATGTTCGGGTGGTTGGCGGCGAGGTCGGTCTTCATCAGCTCGATCCAGGCGTTCTGGTTCGTGGCGTTCGCGGCCGCCGACAGCACGGCCACCTGACCGGAGTCACCGATCTGCTCGGCGATCAGGTCGACCTGCACCTTGGCGATGCCCTCGGCCGTGGCCTGGTTGATGAAGAGGTCGCGGCACTCGGCGTCGGTGTCGGAGTCGAAGGTGACGACCTTCACGCCGGCGCTGCGGGCCTCGTCGAGCGCATCGCAGATCGCCGAGGGGTCGTTGGCCGAGATGACCAGGCCCCCCACGCCCTGCTGGGCCGCGGTCTGGATGTACTGCACCTGCGAGGTCGGGGTCGCCTCGCTGGGGCCGACCTGTTCGAAGGTGCCGCCGAACTCGCCGATGGCTTCTTCGCCGCCCTTGTTCGAGGTCTCGAAGTACGGGTTGCCGAGGTTCTTCGGCAAGAAGGTGATGGCCAGGTTTCCGCCATCCCCTCCGCCGGTGGATCCTCCGCCGCTGCCGCCGGAGCAGCCGGTGGCGACGAGGGTGACCGCCAGGGCGAGGGCGGCGGCAGCGGTGCCGACGCGGGTCTTGCGAGTGAATGCGAACATCGTTGTTTCCTTCCGTTGTGCAGATGTGTGGCGCGGGTGGTGTGCGGGTCAGGCGGTCGACGCCGGAGCGGTCGAGCGTGACCCCTTCCTCTTGCCGAGCGCGGTTGCGCGTCGAGATTGCAGCCAGGCGAGAAAACTGGCGGACACCACCGAGAGCACGAGGAGGGCTCCGGTGATGACGTTGATGATGTCGCTGGTGACTCCGGCCAGGCGCAGGGCGCTGCCCAGGGTGCCGATGAGCAGCACGCCCGCGATCACGCCGTGCAGGGCTCCGCGACCGCCGAAGATCGACACGCCGCCCAGCAGCACCGCCGCGATGATCTGCAGCTCCATTCCCATGGCGTTCTCGCCGCGGGCGTTGCTGTAGAGCAGGGTGAAGTACACCCCGGCGAAGCCCGACACCGCGCCGCTCAGCACGAACAGCAGGAACTTGGTGCGGGCGACGTCGATGCCCGAGAACTGCGCCGCTTCCTTGTTCAGGCCGATCGCGTACAGCGAGCGGCCGAACGGGGTGAGGTGCAGCAGCACCGCGAACACGATGGCGAGCACCGCGAAGGGCACCATGATCAGCGGCAGCGGCGTGCCCGGGATGTTGGCTTTGGCGAGGTCGGTCCACGTCTCGGGGAACTCGGTGACGGCCTCGGTGCCCAAGAGCCCCACCGCGATGCCGCGGAACAGGGCCAGGGTTCCGATCGTCACCGCGAGCGAGGGGAGCCCCACGACGGTGACGAGGAAGCCGTTGATCGCCCCGGCGACGAGGCCCACCACGATCGCGGCGAGGGCGGCGATCTCGAACGGCCAACCGGCCTGGGTGAGCACCCCCACCGTGACGCTCGAGAGTCCGACGATGCTCGCGACCGACAGGTCGATCTCTTCGGTGATGATGATGAGCGTCATCGGCAGGGCGATGAGCAGGATCGGGGCGATGTCGCGCAGCAGATACGTGACCGTCAGTGGGCTGTCGAAGTTGCGCACGGTCGCGATCGACACGACGATGACCAGCAGCAGGATGCCGATGATGGCAGCCTCGCGGGTGAGCAGGGCCCGACGCCAGAACGGGCGGGCGTGCGCGCGGTAGGTGCGCGCGCGGTCGTCGACGGTGGTGGAGGTCATCGACCCGTCTCCCTCTGTGCGGTGAGCGTGCGGGACTGGCGGACCGCGAGCACACGGTCGAGCACGATGGCGCCGAGGATGAGCGCACCCACGACGGCCCGCTGCCAGAAGTCGTCGATGCCGAGGATCGGCAGCGCGCGGTTGATCGTGAGCAGCAGGTAGGCGCCGATCGCGGCGCCCCAGACCGTTCCCACGCCGCCCGAGATGGCGACGCCGCCGATCACGGCCGCGCCGATGGCCTGCAGTTCCCAGCCGAAGCCGGCGTTCGAGGCGACGGTGCCGTAGCGCGCGGCGTACAGCACCCCCGCGAGTCCCGCCAGGGCACCGCTCGTGACGAAGGCGCCGATGATGCGGCGGTTGACCTTGAGTCCGTAGAGGTGGGCGGCCGCCGGGTCGGACCCGAGGGCGTAGAGCTCGCGACCGCTGCGCAGGTTGCGCAGGTACCAGGCGGCGGCGATCAGCACGATCACGGCGAGGATCGTCAGCAGCGGGATGCCGAGGATCTGCCCGGTCCCGAGTCCCCGGAAGTCCGCGGGCAGGTCGCCGGCGTTGACGCGGTTGCTTCCCGCCCAGGCGACGTTGAGGCCGCGGTAGATGTACATCGTGCCGAGCGTGATGACCAGGGCGGGGACCTTGGCGTAGGCGACCAGCGCCCCGTTGACGAATCCGAGGATGCCGCCGACCACGATGCCCGCGAGGAACACCACGACGAGCGGGAGTCCCGGCACGTCGATGAAGAGCCGGCCGGTGAGGTACGCGGTGATGCCGACGACGGAGCCGACCGAGAGGTCGACGTTGCGCGTGATGATGACGATCGCCTGGCCGACGGCCACGAGCAGCAGCAGCGAGGGGGTCAGCAGCAGGTCGCGGAAGCCGTCGGGAGAGAAGAGGAAGGTGGGGTTGTTCACCGTCGCGACGACGACGATCAGCACGAGCGCGAGCACGATGCCGCTCTCGCGCGCCGTGGCGACGTGCGAGACGAGTCGTGCCGCGGGGCTCGTGCCCGGGCGGACGGGGGTGGCGGTGCTCACGAGGTGGCCTCCACATCGGCGGTCGCGGCGAACATGATGGTTTCGGGGGTGGCATCCGCTCGCGAGAACTCGCCCGTCAGACGCCCCTCGCGCATGACGAGCACGCGGTCGGCCATTCCGAGGACCTCGGGTAGCTCGCTGGAGATCATGAGGATCGCGAGCCCCTGCTGGGCGAGTTCGGAGAGCAACCTGTGCACCTCCGACTTGGTGCCCACGTCGATGCCGCGGGTCGGCTCGTCGACGATGAGCACGCGCGGCTGGGTGGCGAGCCACTTGCCGATGACGACCTTCTGCTGGTTGCCTCCGCTGAGCGTTCCCGCGGTGGCATCCAGAGCGGCGGTCTTCACCTCGAGCCGGCTCGCCCACTCGCGGGCGGCGCGATTCTCGTCGGTGGTGCGCAGCAGACCCCATCGCGAGAGCTTCGTCCGGATCGCGAGGGTGATGTTGCGCGAGACCCCCTCGTCGAGCACGAGGCCCTGCTTGCGGCGATCCTCGGGGACGAGGGCGAGGCCTCGCGCGGTGGCGAGGCGGACGCTTCCCTTCGGCAGCACTGCACCGCTCAGCCGCACGGTGCCCGATTCGTAGGTGTCGACGCCGAAGATCGCACGGGCGACCTCGCTGCGGCCCGCACCGACGAGTCCCGCGAGACCGACGATCTCACCGGCGCGCAGCGAGAACGACACGTCGCGGAACACTCCGCGGCGCGTCAGCCCCTCGACCTCGAGCACGACCTCGCCCGGGGTGGACGGCAGCTTGGGGAACAGCTCGGTGACGTCGCGTCCCACCATCTGGCGCACGAGGTCGTCGACCGTGGTGTCGGCCAACGACGTCGTGTGCACGTACGCGCCGTCGCGCATGACGGTGACGGTGTCGCAGAGGGCGAACACCTCGTCGAAGCGGTGCGAGATGAACAGCAGCGCGCGCCCCTCGTCGCGGAGGCTGCGGGCGACCGCGAACAGTCGCTCGACCTCGACGCCGCTGAGGGCGGCGGTGGGCTCGTCCATGATCAGCACGCGGGCGTCGAGCGAGATGGCCTTGGCGATCTCGATGATCTGCTGGTCGGCGATCGAGAGCCCCTCGGTCACCCGGTCGGGATCGAGCGAGACACCGAGACGCGCGAAGATGCGGGTCGCCTCGTCGCGCATCTTCCCCCGGTCGATGCGCCCCAGACGCCCGGTGGGCTGGCGTCCCATGAAGATGTTCTCGGTGACCGACAGGTCGGGGAAGAGCGTGGGCTCCTGGTAGATCACGGCGATGCCGGCGGCCTTGGACTGCGCCGTGCTGGCGAAGTCGACGCTCTCGCCGTCGAGCAGGAAGTCGCCGTCGTCGCGGCGGTACAGCCCCGCGATGATCTTCACGAGCGTGGACTTGCCCGCGCCGTTCTCACCGATCAGGGCGTGGATCGATCCGCGGTCGAGCGTGAGGCTCCCCGACCGCAGAGCAACCACGGGGCCGAACGATTTCATCACGCGCCGGAGCTCGAGGGCGTGGTGGGGCGTGGCGGGTGTCGCGTCCATCGCGTCAGCCATGCGGCCTCCTCATCGAGGGTGGAGCCGGTTGCCCGGCACAATCTGAATCGTTTCAGATTGGATGCCAGTCACTGTAGGGTGAGCCCGACGACGCGGTCAAGTCGGGATCGCGCCGAGACCGGATCGTGACGTGAGGAGGCGCCGTGTCGATCAGCATCCGCGACGTCGCCACCCTCGCCGGCGTCTCGGTGGGCACCGTCTCGAACGTGCTCAACAGACCCGACGCCGTCTCGGCCGCCTCGATCCAGCGGGTGAACCACGCCATCGAAGAGCTCGGGTACGTGCGCAACGACGCCGCCCGGCAACTGCGCGCGGGCGTCAGCACCACCGTCGGCTTCGTCGCCCTCGACGGGCGCAATCCCTTCTTCGCCGACGTCGTCGGCGGCGCCGAGAACGAGGCCACCGCGCGCGGCCTGGCGCTCCTGCACGGCAACAGCGACGAAGACGCCGCGCGCGAGACGCTGTACATCGACCTCTTCGAACAGCAGATGGTGCGGGGGTTGCTCATCGCCCCGTTCGGCGACGTCACCGCCCGACTCACCCGGCTGCGCTCGCGCGGCATCCCCTCGGTGCTCATCGACCGATTCTCGGGTGACGCGCGCTTCTCGTCGGTCTCGGTCGACAGCGTCGCCGGGGGCCGACTCGCGGCCGAGCACCTGCTCGCGACCGGGCGTCGCCACCTCGCGTTCGTCGGCGGATCCTTCGACATCCGGCAGGTGACCGACCGCCTGGCCGGCGCCCGCAGCGCCGTCGAGAACAGCGTGCATCGCGCGAGTCTCGAAGTCGTTCCCACGCACGCGCTCACCGTCGACGAGGGCGTCGCCGCCGGTCGACGCCTGCTCGCCCGCGACAGACCGGACCGACCCGATGCGGTGTTCGCCGCGAACGACCTGCTCGCCCTGGGACTCCTGCAGGGACTCGTCGTCGACGGCCGCATGCTCGTCCCCGACGAGATCGCCGTGGTGGGGTTCGACGACATCCCGTTCGCCGCCGCCGCGGCGGTGCCCCTCACCTCGGTCCGTCAGCCCAGCGCCCTCATCGGCGGCACCGCGATGCGCATCCTGCTCGACGAGGCCGACGACCCCGACCGCCCGACGCGGCAGACGGTGTTCGCGCCCGAGCTGGTGACGCGGGCGTCGACGGGGGTGCCGTAACGGGGGCGTCGGCGCGCCGCCCGAGCACGACGAAACGCCGCTCCCGCGCGCACCGTCGGACGGCCCGCGCGGGAGCGGCGTACAGACGTCAGTGCGCCGGCATCGCCTCGGCGTCGTCGACCTGGGCCGGCGTCCGCACGAACGCCGCCAGCACGATGACCGCCAGCGACAGGCACGCCGCGACGAAGAACGCGGTGTGGATGCCGGATGCCGTGGCATCCACGGCCGATGCGCCCCGGTCGGCCACGGCCGACGCCGCACCCACGGTCATGAGCGTGACGAACACCGCGGTGCCCGCCGCGCCGGCGAGCTGCTGCACGGTCGACACGATCGCGGAGCCGTGCGGGTAGAGCCGGCGCGGGAGCGATCCGAGCGCCGCGGTCATGAGCGGCGTGAACATGAACGCCAGGCCCAGGCTCAGCAGGCAGTGCACGGCGATGACGAAGCCGATGGGGGTCGAGGTCGAGAGGGTCGCGAAGCCCCAGAGCGCGACGCTGGCCACGATCGCGCCCGGCAGCACGAGCGGGCGCGCGCCGAACCGGTCGAACAGGTTGCCGACGAGCGGGGCCATGAGCCCCATCAGCAGACCGCCCGGCAGCAGCATGAGGCCGGTGGGCAGGGTCCCGAGGCCCAGCACGTTCTGCAGGTACAGCGGCAGCAGGATGAGCACGCCGAACAGCGTCGTCATCGCCACGACCACCAGCACCACGGCGACGCTGAAGGTCGAGTGCCGGAAGACGCCGAGGTTCAGCAGCACACGGTCGGTCGCGCCGAGGCGCAGCTGACGCACGATGAACGCCACGAGCGCGACGGCGCCCAGGACCAACGGCATCCAGACGGGGACGATCTCGTGACCGCTCGCCGCTTCGCCGATGCTCGACAGGCCGAAGATGATGCCGCCGAAAGCCAGGGCCGACAGCACGACCGAGAGCACGTCGAGGGTCACGCGGCGCGTGTCGGTGAGGTTCTGCACCCACCGGGCGCCGAGGGTGATCGCGACCAGCGCGATCGGGATCATGACGATGAACATCGCCCGCCACGGGAAGACCGACAGGATCAGACCCGAGACGGTGGGACCGACGGCCGGGGCCACCGAGATCACGATCGAGATGAGTCCCATCATGCGTCCGCGACGGTGGGCGGGAACGACGTTCAGAACGGTGGTGAACAGCAGCGGGATCATGATCGCGGTTCCCGACGCCTGGACGACGCGGCCCAGCAGCAGCACGCCGAAACCGGGGGCGATCGCGGCGATCACGGTGCCGAGGGTGAACAGCCCCATCGCGGTGAAGAACAGGGTGCGAAGCGGGAAGCGCTGGATGAGGAACCCGGTCGTGGGGATGACGACGGCCATCGTCAGCAGGAAGGCCGTGGTCAGCCACTGCGCGGAGGCGGCGGTGATGTCGAGCTCGCGCATGAGCTCGGGAAGGGCGACGCCCATGATCGTCTCGTTCAGGATGACGACGAAGGCGGCGACGACGAGCAGCGCGATGACGGCGCCGGGGCGCACGGCGGGCTTGACGCCGGCGCCGGGCGGGGCGGTGGGGACGGTTCCGGTGGAGACCATGGAGGACCAATCTGAGCAGGAAGAGACAACTTGGCAGCTACTGCCAATAAGACATCGACTACTGTATCGGACATGAGCCCCCTGTCAGCCCCCGCGGGTGGAGGTCTGCGCGACCGACGCCGCCGCGAGACGGCGGTCGAGATCTGCGCGGCCGCCCTCGACCTGTTCGAGCAGAAGGGCGTCACCGGCACCACGGTCGACGAGATCGCCGCGCGCGCGGGCGTCTCGCCCCGCACGTTCTTCCGCCTGGCCGGCACGAAAGAAGACGCCGTCTTCATCGACGACGGCCGCTTCGCCGAGGCGCTCGCCGGCGTCGGCGCGCCGGGCGACGACATCGCCGCACTCACGACCGCGCTGCGTGCCGTCTTCGCGCGCGAGCTGCGCGGTCTGGATGCCGATCCTCAGGCGCGCGAGAGGTTCCTCCGCGTGCGCCGACTCATCGGCCACGAGCCCGCGCTGCTGGGTGCGGCCGTGCGCCGCGAGGCCACGTCATCCGACCGCTTCATCCCCGAGATCGCCGAGCGCCTCGAACGCCCCGACCTCGACGTGCGCGCCGCGCTCGGTCTCGCCGGCCTCGAGATGCGCACGACCCTCGACGAGTGGGCACGCCGCCACGACCGCGGCCAGGCGAGCAGCCTGGTCGACCTGCACCGCGAGGTGCAGCAGCAGATGGGCCGAGCCGCCGGCGCCTGACCGCTCAGGTCTCGCGCGTGGGCGCCTCGGCTCCCCCGGCGGCGGATTCCAACGCCGCCTCGACGACAGCAACGGCCACGTCCGGCGTGACCCGCACGAGGCACTGATGGTCCGGACCCAGCTCGGCTATGGCCGCCAGCGCATGGGAGACGACATGATCTCGGGCCACCTGCTCTGCGGCGACGCCGAAGAGCCGTTGAACCGCGCGCCGCTCTTCCTCGTCGAGGACACCGACGGTCGGTCCACGATCACCGAACGTCGGGCGCGCCTCATTCATACTTCTCTCGCAGGCGTTCGAGTGCGGCACGAGCAGCGTTGCCCGGGCGAGCAGAGCGCGCGAGGACATCCGCGTAATCGGGGACCTCGACCCGAGCGATCAGAGTGTCGACTGCCCCATCGATCTCTTTCTCGAGGCCATCAGCGGGACGCCGCGAAAGCAGATCGAAAAGCGTCTGCGCCGGCGTCGTGACGAGCCCACGCCCAAGGCTCGTGCGCTCCAAGACGAGATCGAGCAGATCGAAATGCCGAGGGACGAAGAGGACGGTTCCTCCGTGATCCGGTTCCAAGGCCGAGTGCTTCCCCCGGTCGACCGCGACGGTTGCTACACCGATCGCTCGGGGAAGGACACCCCAGTAACGGGCCGCGCTTATTCCCATGAGGGCGGCCGACCGGCCACCCACCCGTGCCGCAGCGATAGCCAAGGCGGTGGACTCGAGCGACGGTCGCCAAGAACGCCCGTCTTCCCCATCGGGGGGAGCGGTATAGACACCATGAGACAGTCGCACCAGCGCGCCACGGTCCGTCAACCTCTCGACGGTTCGCCACGTGTTCCGAACGAGCGGAGGGAGGTCTTTCAGGCGGGCTGTACGCAACGGTGACGCAGCGATCGACCGTGCGATGTCGACGTCGGCGCCCATGAACCCTCCTATACCCCTGGAACTATACGCTGCGCGTATATTTCCGGGGAACCTGCGTCAGGTCTCGCGCGTGATCGTGACCTTCACCTTGAGGTTGCTCTTGCCGGGGCCGGCGTACACGCCGCGCAGCGGCGGCACGTCGTTGTAGTCGCGGCCGCGACCGACGAGCACGTGACGGTCGCCGATCTCGATGTTGTTGGTGGGGTCGAAGCCCTGCCAGTCGCCGGCGAACCACTCCACCCACGCGTGCGACTCCCCTGTCACGGCCTCGCCGACCTCGGCGGACGGCTTCGGGTGCAGGTAGCCCGAGACGTACCGGGCCGGGATGCCGACTTCGCGCAGCGCCCCGATCGCGATGTGGGCGATGTCCTGGCAGACGCCCTTGCGGGCCTCCCACGCGTCGACCGCGGTGGAGTGCACTCCCGTGACGCCCTGCATGTAGTCGATCGCGTCACCCACGGCCTCGACGATGGCGTGCGCGGCCGGACCCGGGCGGTCGTGCTGCGCGGCGATGGCACGGGCGAGCTCGGCCACCTCGGCGTGCGGGGTCGTGCGGCGGGTCTGCGTCAGCTGCTCGACCGTGGTGATCGAGCGCGCCGACTCGGACGCCAACTGCTCCCACGTGATGTCGGCGTGCTCGATCGGGCGCGGCCGCACCTCGACGAGCGAGCGCGCCGTGATCGTGAGCGCCTGGTGCGGCGACAGCACGTCGAACGCCGCGACGCGCGTGCCGAAGTAGTCGACGTACTGGTTCACCGAGGTCGAGGGCTCGATGTCGAGCGACGAACTCAGCACGAACTGACTGTCGGTGGAGTGCGGCAGCATGCGCGCCTCGTTGTACGAGGCCGAGACGTCGCCCGGGTAGGCGAAGCCGGTCTGGTGTTCGATGCGGAGGCGTTTCACGAGATCTCTCCGATCCAGCTGGGCTCGGCCTGCGTCGGGAAGAACCGCGAGCGGATGGCCTCCGACGCCTCGCGCGAGACCGTCTGCACGCGCTGCATGTGTTCGGGCAACTCCGCGAGGATGTCGCTGACCGGGCGGTACTCGAGGTCGTTGCGGATCTGCCCGAGGGCACGCAGCACCGTGTTGGAGTGGCCGACGCGGTCGGCGCGGGGGTCGATCGCGCTCATGCAGTCCTCTGCCCGCTGGATCGAGTAGATGATCGACCGCGGGAACAGACGGTCGAGCAGCAGGAACTCGGCGGCGTTGCGCGCACTGGGCATGCCGCGGTAGGTGCGCAGGTACGCCTCGTACGCCCCGCAGGAGCGCAGGATCGTCGTCCACGACGGACCCGACACCTCGGTGAGCGAGCGGGTGGCCAGCAGGCGAGCCGTCATGTCGGTGCGCTCGATGCTGCGCCCGAGGGTGAAGAACTGCCACGCCTCGTCGCGGTTCGTCGAGGAGTCGACGATGCCGATCGCGAGGGCGGCGCGCTCGCGCACCCACTGGAAGAACTCGTGCACCTTGTCGGTCTGCAGGCGGCGGGGCATGCGGGAGTTCGTGGTGTTGAGGATCTCCCACAGCTCCGTCGACACGATCTCGCGGGCCCGACGGGCGTTCTCGCGCGCCGCGGTGATCGAGTAGGCGATGCTCGACGGGTTCATGCGGTCGACGGCCAGACGCGCGAGCACGTCGTCACGACGCACGGTGTCGAGCTCTTCGGGCCAGGCCGACCCCATCACGCTGAGCAGCGACCGGCAGGCGGTGTCCTCGTCGATCCACGGATCCTCGAGCAGCAGTTGCAGGTGCACGTCGAGGATGCGCGCGGTCCCGTCGCTGCGCTCGATGTAGCGCCCGATCCAGAACAGGCTCTCGGCGATCCGACTCAGCATTCCGGCACCTCTCGCGCTTGCTGCTGCTGCTCGGCCTGGGGGCCGTGCTGCACACCGGCGTCCTGTTGCTGCTGCTCCTGCTGATCGCGGCCCGGGCGTTGGTCGCGGGGCGAGGTGGCGGGGGCGGGCTGGCCGTCGTAGATGATCGGGATCGACTCGGTGACCGCGGCCTGATCGGCCACGAGACCCGACACGCCCTGACCCTGGCCGTACTCGACGTGCGAGGGGGCCGCTCCGCCGACGATCCACGTGTCCTTCGACCCGCCGCCCTGGCTGGAGTTGACCACGAGCTGTCCCTCGGGAAGGGCGACGCGGGTCAGGCCGCCGGGCAGTACCCAGATGTCGTCGCCGTCGTTGACCGCGAAGGGACGCAGGTCGGCGTGCCGCGGGCGCATGCCGTCTTCGACCAGCGTGGGAATGGTCGACAGCATGACCACCGGCTGAGCGATCCACCCGCGCGGGTCGGCGAGCAGGCGCTTGCGCAACGTGTCGAGTTCGGCCGGCGAGGCGTCGGGGCCTACGACCAGGCCCTTGCCGCCCGAGCCGTCGACGGGCTTCACGACCAGTTCGGGCAGACGATCGAGCACCTCTTCGAGGGCGCCCGGGTCTTCGAGCCGCCACGTGTCGACGTTCTTGAGGATGGGCTCCTCGGCCAGGTAGTACCGGATGAGCTCGGGCACGTAGGTGTAGAGCAGCTTGTCGTCGGCGACGCCGTTGCCGACGGCGTTGGCGATCGTGACGTTGCCCAACCGCGCGGCGAGCATGATCCCGGGGGCGCCGAGCATGGAGTCGGCGCGGAACTGCAGCGGGTCGAGGAACTCGTCGTCGACGCGGCGGTAGATCACGTCGACGCGCTGGGGGCCGCGGGTGGTGCGCATGAAGACCTTGCCGCCGATGCACAGCAGGTCGCGCCCCTCGACCAGCTCCACGCCCATGAGGCGCGCGAGCAGCGTGTGCTCGAAGTAGGCGGAGTTGTAGACGCCCGGGGTGAGCACGACGATGTTCGGGTCGTCGATTCCGGGCGGGGCCGACGCGCGCAGCGCCGACAGCAGCTTGTTCGGGTAGTCGCCGACCGGGCGCACCCGCATCGAGACGAACAGCTCGGGCAGGGTCTGCGCCATCACGCGGCGGTTCGAGATGACGTACGAGACCCCCGAGGGAACGCGCACGTTGTCTTCGAGAACCCGCATCTCGCCGTGCTCGTCGCGGATCAGATCGATGCCCGACACCTGGATGCGCACGCCGTTGGCACTGCGGATGCCGGCGGCCTGGCGATAGAAGTACTGCGACGACGCGATGAGACCGGCGGGGAGGATGCCGTCGCGCACGCAGTGCTGGTTGCCGTACGCGTCGTCGAGGAAGGCCTCCAGCGCGCGGACGCGCTGTTTGACGCCGGCCTCGATGCGCGACCACTCGTCGTACGCGATGACCCGGGGCACGGCATCCAGGGGGAAGGGCCGTTCCTCACCCGCGAAGTCGAACGTGACGCCCTGCGCCAGATACGAACTCGCGAGGGACTCGGTGCGACCGCGCAGTTCTTGCTGCGTCATCTTCGCGAGCGTCTGGTACAGCTCCCGGTAAGCCTCGCGCGAGGGCACGGCGTCTCCGGGACCAGCCGGACCGCCGAACATCTCGTCGTACGCCGGAACGCCGGATGCGGTTTTGCGCGGCGCCAGCGTGGAGCCGTAACCGTCGAACAGGTCACCCATGCGATGACTCTACTCAGCGCCGTGTTGCCGACACGTTTCCTCCGCCGGTGACACGTGCGCGGACACGGGCGATCGATAGAGTGACGCCAACGTCCGCCGCCACGATAAGGGTGCCTCCATGCGCGTGCTCGTCACCAGTTCCCGCAACACGTTCGCTCTCGACCTGATCCGCAAGCTCGGCAGCGTCGGGCATACCGTCTTCGCCAGCGACACCTACGACGGGGCCGTGGGAAACCACTCGCGCTTCCTCGCCGGGCACCTCGCGACGCCCTCTCCGCGCTTCGAGACCGATGCGTTCATCGCCGCGGTCTCCGACTACGTCGAAAAGCACAGCATCGACCTGATCATCCCCACGTTCGAGGAGGTGTTCTACCTCGCCGCGCGCGTGGCCGACCTGCCCTCGAGCGTGCGCCTGTTCGCCGGGGACTTCGCCGACCTGGCCCGCCTGCACGACAAGGCCAGCTTCCAGCGCCTGGCCCAGGATGCCGGGGTGCCCATCCCCGAGACGGTCGTCGTCACCTCGCCCGACGAGCTGCGCGCCGCCATCGACAGCTTCCCCCGCTTCTTCGCCCGCGCGGCCTTCTCGCGCGGCGGCGTGGGCCTGCTGACCAACACGGGTCCGCTCGCGGGCAAGATCCCCGTCGAGGAGTGCGTGCCCACCCCCGAGCAGCCGTGGCTCGTGCAGCCCTTCGTCGACGGGCCCATGGTCTGCACGTACAGCGTCGTCGTCGACGGCAAGGTGCTCGCCCACACCACGTACAAGGCGGCCGAGCAGTGGGCCCACTCCACGGCCATCGCGTTCATCGCCGTCGACAGCACCGACACCCTGCGCTACACGCAGCAGCTCGTCGACGCGCTCGACCCCGGCTTCTCGGGCCAGATCTCGTTCGACTTCGTCGACCACGGCAGCGAGGCCGCGCCCGACTACAAGATCATCGAGTGCAACCCGCGTCCCACCAACGGCGTGATCCTGCTCGAGGCCGCCGACGTGTCGAAGGCGATCGAGGGCCGGCTCGACGAGCCCGTCGTCGCCATCGCCGGCACCGAGCGGCAGATCACCCTCGCGGTTCTCGCCGACGCCTTCACCGAGCCGCTGTCGCACCTGTCGAAGACGCTGCACGACCTGCTGCACGTGCGCGACGTGGGCGCCGGCTGGTGGGACGGCGCGGCGATGCTGTGGAGCCCCGCGACCATCGTGCACGGCGCGAAGATCTCGCACGGCGACCGTAAAGAGATCCTCGCCGCCCTCGGCGACGACATCGTGTGGAACGGCGAACCGATCGAGGGCATGTCCGACGCCGACGCCTCGGCCCTCGAGGCCGTGCACGCCGGCCGCGCCTGACGCGCGCGAGTCGCCGAGATTCGTCGCTTCCGGCATCCGCCGGGCGACGAACCTCGGGCGACTCGCGCCACGGGTGCGGGTCAGGAGCCGGGGCGCAGGACGACCTTGATGCAGCCGTCTTCCTTCTTCTGGAACGTCTCGTACAGGCCGGGGGCGTCTTCGAGCGGCGCGTGGTGCGTGACGAGGTCCATCACGCCGAGCGGGTCGGCGGAGTCCTCGACCAGGGGCAGCAGATCGTCGATCCACCGCTTGACGTTGCACTGGCCCATGCGGAAGCTGATCTGCTTGTCGAACATCGTCTTCATCGGCAGCACGTCGGCCTCACCGGCGTACACGCCGCTGAGCGAGACGGTGCCGCCGCGACGCACGAGGTCGATCGAGGCGTAGACCGCGGCGAGACGATCGAGACCCGCCTTGTCCATGAGCGTGCGCGCCAGGGGGTCCGGCAGCAGGCCGATGGCGCTCTGCGCCAGCTTGATGCCGCCGTTGCCATGGGCCTCCATGCCCACGGCATCCACGACACCGTCGACCCCGCGGCCCTCGGTGAGGTCGACGAGCTCGTCGACCACCGTGTCGGTGAGGTCGTAGGTGAGCACGCCGTGGCGCTCGGCCATGGCGCGGCGGTCGGCCTCGGGCTCGATCGCGAGCACGCGGTAGCCGAGGTGCACGCCGATGCGGGCGGCGAACTGTCCGACGGGGCCGAGACCCATCACCGCGAGCGTGCCCCCCTCGGGGACATCGGCGTACTTCACGCCCTGCCAGGCGGTGGGCACGATGTCGCTGAGGAAGAGGTAGCGGTCGTCGGGCAGGTCGTCGCCGACGCGGATGTGGTTGTAGTCGGCGAGCGGCACGCGCAGGTACTCGGCCTGTCCGCCCGGCACCTGGCCGTAGAGCTTGGTGTAGCCGAAGAGGGCGGCGCCGCTGCCGTACTCGCGCACCTGCGTGGTCTCGCACTGCGACTGCAGGCCGCGGCGGCACATGAAGCAGTGCCCGCACGAGATGTTGAACGGCACGACGATGCGGTCGCCGACGGCGAGGTTCGTCACGGCCGAGCCCACCTCGACCACGACGCCCATCGGCTCGTGTCCGAGGACGTCACCCTTGTCGATGAACGGTCCGAAGAGCTCGTACAGGTGCAGGTCGGAGCCGCAGATCGCCGTCGAGGTGATCTTCACGATCGCGTCGGTGGGTTCGAGGATCTGCGGGTCGGGGACCTCCTCGACGCTCACGCTGCGCTTGCCCTGCCAGGTCAGTGCCTTCATCGTTGTGCCTTCCGTCGATTCCGGGGGACGCCCAGTCTGCGGCCTCGTGTCTCGCGCGACCGAGGTGGTTGACGAACCCCGGCGGATGGGTCACGCGCCGGGTGCCGCCAGCGGTGGAGCGTCGACCCACGCGTGCACCCGCCGCAGGAACGCGGCGTATCCCGCGGGCGTGCGCCCGGTGAAGCGACCCGAGGTCTCGACCTCGTGGGCGTCGCTCACCCGCACGACCGCACCCACGGCCCGCGCCGCCTGCACGAACGCCACGTCTTCGTGCTCGACGAGATCCCGGATGCCGCCCGCCGCGGCGTACACGCTCGCCCGCACCCCGAGATTGGCCCCGTGGACGTTGCCCGCGGGCTCGCCCCGGCGATGGGTCGAGCGCCAGTACGCCGCGTGTCGGGCGCTGAGGTCGGCGAAGTCGGGGCGCACCGTTCCCAGCACCAGATCGGCGCCGTCGCGCATCAGATCGAGCTGGTGGGTGATCCATTCGCGCGGCACGACGGTGTCGGCATCGGTCATCGCGATCCAGGTGTCTTCGGCGCGCACGTCGACGGAGGCCACCGCGTGCGCCGCGCCCACCCGGCGCGCGGTGCCGACGCTGCGTGCGTCGATCGCGATCGTGTCGACCGCCCATCGCCGCACCTGCAGGGCGGTGGTGTCGCGGCACGCGTCGAGCACCACGACGACCCTCGCGACCAGGTCGGTCTCGCGATCCCGCGCGTGCGCCACCGCCCGGGCCACCGACGCGAGGCAGCGTCCGATCAGCGCCTCCTCGTCGTGCGCGGGGACGACCACCGTCACCGCTCTCACGGCACGAGTCCCGCCTCGGTCGCCACCGACGACGCCCCCGGGCGTCCGAACACCTCGAGCACGAAGTCCTCCTCCTCGTGCCGCACGAGACGGACGAGGTCGGACCGGACGGCGAGCGCGTCGTGCACGCTGTCTCCGCTGCGCGGGTACTCGGCGACCGGATGCCGCCAATGGCAGGCGACGAGGTGGCCGTCGGCGGTCAGCGACGCGACGCTCGCCGTGAGCCCGCGGTCGAGGTCGCCGGCACCCCAGTAGTACGCCACCTCCGACAGCACGACGAGGTCGAACCGACCCTCGGGCCATTCGGCGGGGAGCTTCGCCCGACCCAGTTCGACGTCGTCGCGCGGACCGAGCCGTTCTCGCGCCCGGTCGAGGGCGGCCGGGGCGAGGTCGACCGCGAGGACGTGGTCGCACCGGGCGGCGAGCGCGGCCGTCAGCGCGCCCGTGGAGCAGCCGGCCTCGAACGCCGAGCGGTACCGGCGGCGCGGCAGCGCGGCGAGCAGCACGGAGCGCTTTCGCTCCTCGTACCAGCGCGAGTCGAAGCCCCACGGGTCGTCGTGCCGGGCGTACATGTCGTCGAAGTATTCCTGGCCGACGGTGCTCGCGGTGGGGTCCGCGTCGAGCGTTCCCGCGTCCGGGGCGACGAACACCTCCACCTCTCGCGCGAAGTGCGCGCGCATGCGGTCGTGCACCATCGGCTCATCGCCGGGAGCGGCCGACAGCGGGAGCAGCTGACTGGCGTGAGCGTCGACGGCGCGGGTCTTGGCATCCTGAGCCGCGGCGTCGAGGTCCAGACGCTCCGCGCGCGGCCAGGGCACATCTCCCGGGTCACCCCAGTGCCAGAGCCAGATCGGAAAAGCGCGCGAGCGCACGCCCCGGGCAGCCGAGACCTGCTCGACGATCTCTCCGACGACGCGGTGGTCGCGGTGCCCGTCGCCGCGCCACGGGGACAGCACCAGCACGCGCTCATCGCCCGCGCGGTCGAGGGCGTCGTGCAGCGCGGCGGCGATGACCTCCCGGTGTTCGTCGGTGCCGCCGTCGGGAAGACCGAGGAAGAGCGGGTCGGTCGAGAGACCGACGATGTCCGACGCCTCGATCAGCTCCCGGCGGCGCCGCAGCGCGAGGGTGGCCGGGGTGTGCGTGGGCGATTCGGGATGGGAGCCCTCTCCGTCGGTCACGACGACGAGGTCGATCGCGATGCCGCGGGCGGCGGCCGTGGCGAGCAGGCCGGCGGCACCGAGGCTCTCGTCGTCGGGGTGCGCGGCCATCACGATCACCCGGTCCACGTCGAGGTCGAGCGGGGCGAGGCTGCGCTCGGCGAGGGCCGCGGTCCAGACGCTCTCGGCGGTGCCGGGGTCGCGGTGGTCGAAGCTCACCATCGCCCGCCCTCCGTCGCCGCGTCGCCGCCGATCCGGGCGAGGTCGCGTTCGGCGTGGTGCTGACGCACGTAGACCTGCAGGTCGGCGACGCGCCGCGCGTGGCTCTCGTCGGCGACGAGCGGCGACGGGCCCAGCGCGTGCGCGGCCTCGGTGAGGGTCACCTCGACCGCGTCGGCGACCACGGCTCGCGCGCGGGCGGCCCGCAGACCCTCGGATGCCGAACCCCCCGCGCCGAAGACCGTCGCCGTCTCCGCCAGCACGGCGCGCGCCGCCCACAGGGCCACGTCGGCCCGGCCGAGGTGCGCGCGGGCGAGCTGATCGGCACGCTCGCCGCGGGCGGCCGCGGCGAGCGCCGTGCGCAGCGGCATCGCCCCACCCCACCAGCAGGCGGCGACCCCGACGCCGCCGTGCGCGAAGCCGGGGCGACGCAGGTACCACCCGGGCTCGCCCACCGGCACGGCGACCGCGGCGTCGACGTCGATCGGGGCGCTGACCACCCGGTCGAGCCCGCGCGCGTGCCAGGGTCCCGGTCGCGCGGCCACGGCCGGGTCGCGCAGGTCGAGGGCGAACAGCTGGCGACGTTCGTCGTCGACCCAGGCCGTGACGAGCGCGTGGTCGAGGTCGGCGGCGAGCGAGCACCAGGGCTTGGTCCCGTGCAGCGTCCAGGTACCGGCGTCCTGCCGCGCCTCGAGCCGGACCCCCGGCCCCTCGGCGGCGAACACGCCCCACGAGCCGCTCGCGTCGAGATCGACGGCGATGCCGGCCGCGGCCGCTTCGTCGAGGATGCCGAGTGCATCGAGGTGCGGCTCCAGCACGCGCGCCGCGGCGATGTCGCGCGCGGCGACCGAGGCGAGAAGCTCCCACGACGCGGCGAGCGACCGCGGCCGCGGCACGGCGACGACCCAGGCGAGCGTTGCGGCGAGATCGGTGCCGAGGTCGTCCACGGCATCCGCGCCCCGCAGCGCGGAGCGCACGTCGTCGAGGTCGGTGGAGTCCTCGGGAACCAGCAGGGGGAAGGGGGGATGGTCGCCGTCGTCGGTCACCCTGACAGCATTCGCCCGGGAGCGACATTCGGGCAGATCCTTGACACCGCGGCTCGTCCCGGGCAGTGCACGGGGCGCCGCGGATCAGCGCTTCAGCACCCGCCGTCGCACCAGCGCATCGAAGCGGGCCAGGCCCACGAGCATCCCGGGGAACGACGCCGACAGCCCCTTTCGCGGCAGGCGATCCAGGGCCGCCTCGTCTCGGGGAAGGCGGTCCTGCTGCCCGCGCACCAGCCGACGCGTCGCGTTGAGCAGCGCCAGGGGGTGGGTGTCGAGGGCGCTGTGCCCGTTGTGGATGCGCACGAGCACGGCATCCGGAGCCGACGCGACCACGCGCTCGGCGATGGGCGCCGGGGTGCGCAGGTCGCGGTCGCCCGAGAGCACCACGAGGGGCCAGTCGAAGGTGCGCACCGCCTCGACCAGGTCGTAGGGCTCCCCCGCGAAGGCCGGGTAGCGGTGCGCGAGGGGCAGGTAGGTCAGAGCCGGGTCGAGCGGGTGCCCGTCGGGGGTGCCGGCGTAGTGCAGCTCCCGGAAGGCGATGGTGCCCACGAGGTCGAAGTCGTAGATGCCGGGGATCCGCGCGATCGAGCGACCGCGCGTGGCGTAGGCGCCCAGCGCCCGCCAGGCGAACCCCGGTTCGTGGCGCACGAGCGGGTGCACGAGATCGGTGCCGCCGAGTTCGTACGCCGCGCGCACGATGTCGAGCACGACCCGCTCGTCGACGCCGTCGGCCACGAGGCGTTTCACACCGCGGGCCATGTCGTCGTCGGCATCCCAGAACAGCTCTCGCAGGCGCGCGCGCTCGAGGCCGATGTCGTGTGTCGACTGCAGGGCCGAGTCGAGCAGCATCGAGGCCACGCGCTGCGGATGCCGCGCCCCGAACGCCATCGCCAGATAACTGCCGTACGAGGAGCCGACGATCGCGGCCCGGTCGATGCCCTCGGCGTCGAGGACCGCGGCGAGATCGTCGAGCACGGCGGTCACGCGCATCGCCTCGGGCGGAAGGGGGCGCCCGTCGAGATCGCTGCGCGAGCGGCCGATTCCGCGGTGCTCGACCATGATCAGATCGAGCCCGCCGCGGGCGGCCCAGCGCCGCAGCCCCGCGTACGGCAGCACCGACGCGAGGCCCGGTCCCCCCGGGATGACGACGACGGGCGTGGCACCGCGCGGACCGGAGCGGACGTAGGTCAGGTCGAACGCCGGCGCCTCGTCGGTGGCGGGGCGCCGGAGGGATCGCACACTCTCGCGCATGCCTGCACGCTACCCGCGCTCGCGACGGTGCGTGCCAGGCGGGACCGCGGGGCCGAGGCGGATGCCGGTTGGCTGTGAGTTCGGGCGACGACGGCGCCGCGGTCGTCCACGCTCCTTAGGCTCCGTTCGTGACCCCCACGCGCTCTCGAGCCCAGGATGTCCCGGCCGCCGTCGCCGGGATCTCGGCCGCCGTCCTCGGTGCCGGGCTCGGCGAGCTCGCTGCCGCCGTCATCGCCCCCGCGGCGAGCCCGTTCGCGGTGATCGGCGGCGGAATGATCGACATCGCACCCGCGTGGGCGAAAGACCTGGCCATCAGCCTGTTCGGCACGGGCGACAAGCTGGCGCTGCTCGTCGGCATCGCGGTGCTGCTGCTCGTGGTCGCCGGCGCCGCGGGGGTCGTGGAGCACCGCAAGGCGCCCTGGGGCCGGGTCGTGTTCGGGGCGCTGGGCGTCGTGGGCGCGATCGTGGCGATGACGCGCGCCGACGCGGGGATGCTCTCGCCGGTGCCGTCGCTCGTCGCCGGCGCGGCGGCCGCGGTGGTCGCCGCCCTGCTCGTCGCCCGCCTGCGCCGGCCCGCGGTGGCCGCCGCTCCGGCGACCGGGGAGGCCCCCGCCGCCTCGCCTGCGGAAGGCCCCACCCGCCGGGGCGTCCTCGCCCTCTCGGGCGTCGCCGTCCTGGCCGGCGCCCTCGCCGCCCTCGGCTCCGTCGCCCTGAGCGGCGGCGCACGGGCCGTGACCGCCGTGCGCAGCGCGCTGCGCCTTCCGACACCCGTGACCACCACCGCGGTGCCCGCCGCCGCGGAACTCGGTATCGACGGGCTCGCTCCCGTCCTCACGCCCTCGGCCGACTTCTACCGCATCGACACCGCGCTCGTCGTCCCCCAGGTCGATCCCGCGACCTGGTCGCTGCGCGTCCACGGTCTCGTCGAGCAAGAGGTCGTGCTGCGGTGGGACGACCTGGTCGCGCTCCCCCAGAAAGAGACCGTCGCCACCCTCGTCTGCGTGTCGAACGGAGTGGGCGGCTCGCTCATCGGCACGGCACGGTGGCTGGGTGTCCCGCTTCGCGACATCCTCGCGCGGGCTCGGCCCACCGCCGAGGCCGACATGGTGCTCTCGCGCTCCATCGACGGGTTCACGGCATCCTCTCCGATCGAAGCGCTGACCGACGAGCGCGACGCTCTGCTGGCCATCGGCATGAACGGCGAACCGTTGCCCATCGAGCACGGTTTCCCGGTGCGCATGGTGGTGCCCGGCCTGTACGGCTACGTGTCGGCGACGAAGTGGGTCACCGAGCTCGAGGTCACGCGATACGCCGACGACGAGGGGTACTGGACCTCGCGCGGCTGGTCGGCGCGCGGCCCGGTGAAGCTCGCGTCGCGCATCGACGTGCCGCGGGCCGGGGCGCGCGTCCCGGTGGGCGACACCGTCATCGCCGGTGTCGCCTGGCAGACGCACGTCGGCGTCGCGGGCGTCGAGGTGCAGATCGACGACGGCGCCTGGCAGCCGGCGACGCTGGCCACGGCCATCTCGTCCGACACCTGGGTGCAGTGGAGCCTGCCGTGGAACGCCACCGGCGGCGATCACACCGTGCGGTGCCGCGCCATCTCGGCCGAAGGGCAGACGCAGACCCCGAACGTCGCCGCCCCCGCCCCCGACGGCGCGACCGGCTGGGACGAGCTCACGGTCTCGGTCACCTGACCCCCTCTCGACCGCGTGAGTCGCCAGGATCTGTCGCTCCCGGGTGGGCCCGGGCGACGAATCCCGGCGACTCGCGCGTGTTACGAGAGAACGTGCCGGAGCTGTTCGACCGCCCAGTCGAGCTCGGTCGCGCGGATCGTCAGCGGCGGAGCGATGCGGATCGTCTGCCCGTGCGTGTCCTTCACGAGCACACCGCGGGCGAGCAGCTTCTCGGCGATCTCGCGCCCGGTGCCCGCGGCGGGATCGATGTCGACGCCTGCCCAGAGGCCCGCGATGCGGACGGCCGTCACGCCGTGGCCGACGAGCGTGTCGAGGCGACCGGCGAGGTGCTCGCCGAGCGCCGCCGCGCGCGTCTGGAACTCACCGGATGCCAGGATCTCGACGACACGCAGTCCCACGGCCGCGGCCAGCGGGTTGCCGCCGAACGTCGATCCGTGCTCGCCGGCGCGGATGACACCGAGCACGTCCTCGTTCGCGACGACCGCCGACAGGGGCAGGATGCCGCCGCCGAGCGCCTTGCCGAGCAGGTAGACGTCGGGTACGACGCCCTCGCGGTCGCACGCGAAGGTCGTCCCCACCCGGCCGAGACCCGACTGGATCTCGTCGGCGATGAAGAGCACATCGTTCGCGGTGCAGATCTCGCGCACCCGTCGCAGGAACCCCTCGGGCGGGATGACGACGCCGGCCTCGCCCTGGATGGGCTCGAGGAGCACCGCGGCCGTGTTCTCGTCGATCGCCGCCGCGATGGCCTCGGCGTCGCCGTACGGCACGTGCACGAAGCCCGGCGCGTACGGACCGAAGTCGTCGTGCGCCGTGGGGTCGTCGCTGAAGCCGACGATCGTGGTCGTGCGGCCGTGGAAGTTGCCGTTCGCGACGATGATCGTCGCGGCATCCGCAGCGATGCCCTTGGTGCGATAGCCCCAGGCGCGCGCGACCTTGATGCCGGTCTCGACGGCCTCGGCCCCGGTGTTCATCGGCAGCACGAGGTCTTTGCCGCAGAGCTGCGCGAGCGCCGTGGCGAAGGGACCCAGACGGTCGTTGTGGTACGCGCGGCTGGTCAGGGTGAGGCGTTCGAGCTGCTCGCGCGCCGCCGCGAGGATCGCGGGGTGACCGTGGCCGAAATTGAGAGCCGAGTAGGCCGAGAGCAGGTCGAGGTAGCGCTTGCCCTCGACGTCGGTGACCCACACGCCCTCGGCGCGCGAGACGACGACGGGGAGCGGGTGGTAGTTGTGCGCGAGGTGCGCGCCCTCTTCGGCGATCAGATGCGCGCCGAGGTCGTCGACGGCGGTGCTCATCGGGATCCGCCTCGCAGCTCCAGCGTGCAGCACTTGATGCCGCCACCGCCGAGCAGCAGCTCGGAGAGATCGACCTTCACGGGCGTGTAGCCGCGCTCCCGCAGCTGGGCCTCGAAGCCCACGGCGCGGGGCGAGATGATGACGTTCTTGCCGTCGCTGGCCGAGTTGAGGCCGAACACCGAGCCGTCGGCATCCGAGACCCGGATCGCGTCGGGGTAGCGCTCGCGCAGGATCGCCTGGCTCTTCTCGTCGAAGGCGTTCGGCAGGTAGGCGATGTTGGCCTTCTCGGCGCCCCCCGGTCCTTCCACGGGGTCGAGCACCGCGATCGCGGTGTCGAGGTGGTAGAACCGCGGGTCGGTGAGCGTCAGCGACACGACCTCGCGCGAGAAGACCTCGCCCACCTCGCGGTGGCTGTCGCCGGTCGAGCGGAAGCCCGTGCCGGCGAGGATGGTGTCGCCCACGAGCAGGAAGTCGCCCTCGCCCTCGTTGACCTCGACGGGCTCGGCGACCTCGAAGCCGGACGCTGCGAACCAGTCGATGAAGGCGGGCGCCTCGGCGGCGCGCTCGCGGAAGCGGAACTTGGGGCCGTAGGCGACGCCGTCGATGACGAAGCCGCCGTTGGCGGTGTAGACCATGTCGGGCAGTCCCTCGACGGGGTCGATCAGCTCGATCTCGTGCCCGAGCGACACGTAGGTGTCGTACAGCGCCTGCCACTGCGTCAGGGCCAGGTTCGTGTCGGTGGGCCGCGAGGGCTCCATCCACGGGTTGATGCTGTAGCTCACCGTGAAGTGCTCGGGCCGGCACATCAGATAGCGACGGCGCTGCTGCACGCGCTCGGTTCCGGCCGCGGAGGCGGCGGTCGAGTCGGTGGCGGCGGTGGGGGTAGCGGACATCTCTGCTCCTCGGAGAAAAGGTGCGGCGGACGCTGTCCTGGGGCCTGGTGGCCCTTCAACTCGACGACGCCGGGGCGCCGTGCGGGGAAAGGTCGATCCGAGCACGCCGCGGCCATTCTCGCACGCGGGCGCGCAAGGGCGCGAGCGGCGCTGCGCGGGGGCGTGGCCACACGCTCCGCGATGTGCAGAACCTCCGCGGCATCCGACGCCGGACGACGGAGGTTGCGCGCATCGCGGAGGATGCGCCCCCGCGAACACCCCGGATGCCGCCTACACGGCGCCGCGTACACCCTCGGCGCGAAGCCGGTCGACGTCGGCCGCACTGTGCAGGCCCGCGTCGGACCCGAGGCCCGTCGCCACGAGGCTGCCGCACGCCAGCCCGCGCTCGGCAGCCTCGACGACGTCGGCGCCGTCGACCAGCCCCCAGATGAATCCCGCGCTGAACGCATCGCCGCAGCCCGTCGTGTCGACCACGTCGACCGCGTATGCCGCGAGACGCATATCGCGCCGCTCACGCGTGCTGATGCTGACCCCCGCGGCCCCGCGCGTGATCACGACGGTGGTGACACCGGCATCCAGGTAGAACGCGATCGCCTCGTCGAGCGTCGCCGCTCCCGCGAACGACAGCGCGTCCTCTTCGCTGGGGAAGAGGTAGTCGACGAACGGCAGACACGGCAGCACGGCGTCACGATCGGCGGGAGCGCCGGTGGGGATGAAGTCCATCGTCGTCACGACACCGGCCGCACGCGCACGGCGGAGCAGATCGACGCTCGGCGCCCCATCGATGCCGGGCAGCAGGCACGTGCCGCCCAGGTGCAGCACGGCGACCTCGTCGAGGTCGACGGCCGCCAGGTCATCGGCGCGGATCGCGGCGTTCGACCCGATGACGTGCAGCGCCGGTCGGCTGCCGTCGCGGCGGATCGGCAGCATCGTCGCCGAGGTGGGGTGCGCGGACCGCACCGCCAGGGCGTCGACGTCGACACCCTCGGCGGCCATCGTCGAACGCAGGAACACACCCAGCGCGTCGTCGCCGACCGCTCCCACCGTGGCCACGGGCACGCCCAGGCGCGCGAGGTCGACGGCGGTCGCGGCGGCGGTGCCCGCCACGGTGAGGCGGATCTCGTCGAGCAGGGCGAGTCCCTGACCGGCAGGGATGGCGTCGACGTAGCGACCGAGCACGTCGGCGACGTGGAGGCCCACGGTCAGGACGCGACGGCCGCCGAGCGCACGGGTGGACTGCGACATGGGTCTCCTCGGTGTCGGGAACGGCCGAAGCCTACTGACGCGGTCACCGGTGACGACTTCATTTCACCGTGTGACGCCCGAGTCGAACGTTGTCTCGCCCCCTCCCTACGCTTCGAGAGTCCGCTCCCCGGCGGCACCCCACACAGCATCAGCGGCGACGCGCACCCCGACGCGAGCGCCCTCCGGCCCACAGGAGCCCCACCGTGAGAAAGTCCCTCCTCGCCCTTCCGGCGCTCGTCGTCGCGGCGGGCATCGCCCTCAGCGGCTGTTCGACCGTCTCGTCCGACGGCGCGGCCCCCAACGGCGAGGGCGTCGACGCCAGCCAGCCGCTCGCGGGCAAGACCATCGGCATCGCGGTCGTCGGAACGCAGCACTTCTGGGACCGCGAGGCCTTCCAGGGCGCGGTCGACGAGGTCACCAAGCTCGGCGGCACGCCGCTGACCACCGACGGCAACCGCGACAACACCCTGCACGCGCAGAACCACGACATCTTCCTCGCGCAGAACGTCGACGCGGTCATCACGATCCTCGGTGACGCCTCGGTCGACCCGAAGCTGCAGCAGCTGCACGACGCCGGCATCCCCGTCTTCGGGGTGGACCACGCCTCGGAGTACGCCGTCAACAACGCGCAGTCCGACAACCAGGTCGGCGGCGAGGCCCTCGGCAAGATCACCGGCGACGCCCTCGGCGGTCAGGGCAACGTCGCCGTGTTCAACGCGTTCGGCCAGAGCCTGTCGTTCTGCGGCGAGCGCTACGACGCGTGGAAGAACGAGCTCTCGACGGACTACCCCGGCGTCAAGCTCATCGAGCCCGAGCTCGCCGAGCAGTTCGCCAACGCGCCCGACGACGCGCGTCAGCAGACGCTCGCGCTGCTCGAGAAGTACCCGGTCGGAACGATCCAGGGCATCCACGTGGCGTGCTGGGACCAGCCCGCCATCGGCGTGGTGCAGGCCATCGAGGACTCCGGCCGCACCGACGTGAAGGTCACGGCCTTCGACGCCGGCCCCGACACCCTCGAGATCATGAGCGAGCCGAACAGCCCGTTCGTCGGCAACATCGCACAGCTTCCGCGCAAGATCGCCACGATCTCGGCCGACAACGTCGGCAAGTACTTCCTGGGCGAGACGGTCGACAAGGTCAGCTACGTCGACACGATCCCCGTCGCCGGTCCCGACGAGGCGAAGAAGGTCTCGAAGGAGCTGGGCTACACCCAGTGATCGAAAGCTCCTCCCCCCTCGTGACGCCGGTGCTCCGCATGACCGGCGTCACGAAGGCGTTCGCGGGCGTCCCGGCTCTCCGGGGCGCCTCGATCGACGTGCGCCCGGGCGAGGTGCACGGCCTCGTCGGCGAGAACGGCGCGGGCAAGTCCACGCTCATCAAGATCCTCGCGGGGCTGTACGAGCGCGACGGCGGCACCGTCGTCATCGACGGCACCGAGACCGAGCGGCTCACCCCCTCCGATGCGCACGCCGCCGGCATCCGGTTCGTGCACCAGGAGCTGCAGCTCGTGCCCGACATGACGGTGGCCGAGAACGTGTGGCTCGGCAACGAGCGGAGCGCGGGCGGGGTGCTGCGCGGCCGCGCGATGCGGGCGCGGGTGACCGAGGTGCTGCACGACGTGCTCGGCATCGACCTCTCTCCCACCCGGCTCGTGCGCGACCTCGGGCCCGCCGAACGCAAGCTCGTGCAGGTGGCCCGCGCGCTCGTCGACGACAACGCGCGCGTCATCGTCTTCGACGAGCCGACCGCCCCTCTCGCGAGCGCCGAGGCCGAGCAGCTGCTCGGCATCATCGGACGCCTGCGCGAACGCGGCATCTCGAGCCTGTACATCTCGCACTACCTCGGCGAGGTCACGCGCATCTGCGACCGCGTGACCGTGCTGCGCGGCGGCCTCGACGTGGGGCGCCTCGAGGCGGTCGGCCCCGACAGCGGCCGCGAGATGATCCGCCTCATGATCGGGCGCGAGATCGACGACCTCTACCCCGCCCGCCGTCCGCCGGTGACCGCGCCGGCCGTACTGAGCGCCCGCGGCCTCGGTGTCGGCACCGTGGTGCGCGGCGTCGACCTCGACGCGCGCCCGGGCGAGATCGTCGGGGTGACGGGGCTTCTCGGCTCCGGCGCCTCGGAGCTCGGCGAGGCGCTCGTGGGCCTTCACCGCCACACCGGCGAGCTGCGCCTCGGCGAGCGCCGCTTCCGCCCGTCGAGCCCGGCCGCCGCCCTCGAGGCCGGCGTCGTGCTCGTGCCCCGCGACCGCCGTCACGACGGTGTCGTGCTCGACTTCTCGGTGCAGCAGAACCTCACGCTCTCCACGCTCTCGACCGATGCCCGCGCGGGGCTCCTCGACGCCCCCGCCGCCCGCGCGCGCGCCGACGAGCTGTCGGAGCGCCTCGACATCCGCCCCCGCGACACGACCGCCCAGACGCGGCTGCTCAGCGGCGGCAACCAGCAGAAGGTCGTGCTGGGCCGCAGCCTCGCCGCCGGCGCGCGCGTCATCGTGCTCGACGAGCCCACCGTCGGCGTCGACATCGGCGCCAAGCAGGAGATCTACCGCCTGTTGGCCGAGCTCGCGGCATCCGGGACCGCGGTGGTGGTCGTCTCGACCGACCCCGCCGAGGTGCTCGGACTCGCCGACCGCATCGTGGTGCTCGAGCGCGGACGCGTCGCCCACGAGGTGTCGACCGACGGTCTCACCCTCGAACACCTCAGCGCCCTCGTCACCGGCAGCGGTGACGCACGATCGGAAGGGGATGCCGCGTGAGCGCCCTCGCCGTCGAGCGCCCCGCGCTCGCTCCCCGCATCCGCAGCCTGCTGGCCCGGCGCGGCCCCCTGCTCGTCGTCCTCGCGATGACGGTGTACCTCGCCGTGACGGCGAAGGGCTTCCTCGGCCTCGCCAACGTCACCGCGAGCCTCACCCAGGCGGCCCCGGTCGCGCTGGTCGCGATGGGGCTCGCGATCGTCGTCATCGGCGGCGGCGACGACGTCGTGGTGGGCGGCATCGACCTGTCGATCCCCGCCACCGCGGCGCTGGCGACCGCGATCGTCAGCGATCAGCTGACCTCGTACGGCACACCGTTCGCGGTCGCCTTCGCCCTCGGCATCCTGGTCACGAGCCTGTTCGGCGTGCTGAACGCGATCCTCGTCGGCTGGGTGGGACTGTCGTCGATCCTGGCGACGCTGGCCGTGTACGTCGCGGTCGTGGGCATCACGCGCGTGGTCAGCGGCAACCGCCGCATCGACGTCACCGACCCGCTCGTCGTCGCCGTGCGCGATACGCGGATCGCCGGCATCCCCCTCGCCGCCGTGCTCATGCTGATCGTGGCCGCGGTGCTCGTGTTCGTGCTGGCCCGCACGCCGTACGGCCTGCGCCTGCAGGCGGTCGGCGGCAACCGGGATGCCGCGACCTTCGCCGGCATCCCCGCTCAGCGCTACATCATGTCGACGTTCGTCATCGCGGGCGTCGTGGCGGGGCTCAGCTCGCTGCTGCTCGTCGCGCGCGGCTCGGGCAGCAGCCCGGGGATCGACGAGCGCCTCATGGTCGACATGGTGCTGGCGACCTTCCTGGGCGCCGCCTTCACCCGCCGCGGCACGGTCACCGTGTTCGGCTCGGTGCTGGGTGCCCTGTTCGTGGCGCTGCTGTCGAACGGTCTGATCCTCTCGCGGGTCGCCAACGCGTGGGTCGACGGGTTCAAGGGCGTGCTGATCCTGCTCGTCGTGGCCGCGGCCGCGGCGCGCAAGAACGAGGAGTCCCGCGCATGAGCACGACCGCCCCCCGCGCCCGGTGGTCGGGCGTCGCCGGCTCGGCCGCCGCGACCGTCACCCGCTACGGCTTCGTCGCCGCGTTCGCGGTGCTCATCGTGTTCTTCTCGTTCGCGAGCGACGCGTTCCTGCGCCCGAGCAACCTGCTCAACGTGCTCGACGGCGTCGCGATCCTGCTGCTGGTCGCCCTGGCCCTCACCGTCGTGGTGTCGTCGGGCGGAATCGACCTGTCGGCCGCGGTCGCCGTGGACTTCGGCGCGTGGTTCGCGATCGTGTCGATGATGTCGTTCGGGATGCCGTGGCCCGTGGCCGTGCTGCTCGGACTCCTCGGCGGCGCGCTCATCGGCGCGCTCAACGCCTTCCTCATCGTGGGGCTCGGGGTCACCCCCTTCCTCGCCACCCTCGGCACCTTCTTCATCGGCCGCAGCGCCCAGCAGATCGGCACCAACGGCGGGGCGAGCGTCAGCTTCCGCGCCGCCCCCGAGGGCTTCACCTTCCTCGGCTCGGGCGACGTGCTGGGCATCGGCATCCCGGTCATCATCGCCGCCGTCGCGGCGGTGGGTGTCGGCGTCCTGCTGCACCGCACCCCCGCGGGCGTGCGCATCCAGGCGATGGGCCTGCAAGACCGCGCGGCGGTCGTCGCGGGGCTGCGCACCCGCCGCATCCGCGTGCTCGTCTACGTCGGTGCGGGCGTGCTGTGCGCGGCGGGCGGCATCCTGCTGAGCGCATCGCTGCGCCTGTACACCCCGCTCGCCGGGTTCAGCTACCTGCTCGACGCCATCGCCGCGGTGTTCATCGGCGCCTCGATGCACCCGCGGTCGCGGCCCAACGTCCCCGGCACCGTCGTGGGAGTGCTGTTCCTCGGCGTGCTCGCGAACGGCCTCGACCTGCTCGGCCTCGACTTCAACGTCAAGGCCGCCGTGCAGGGCGTGGTGCTGCTCGTCGCCCTCGTGCTGGCGTACACCGTCGCGCAGCGCGCGCGGGCCGCGGCGGAGCGCCGGCCCGCCCCGGCGGCCCCCGCCGCCGGCACCGTGGGCTCGGCCCCGGCCGGCGAGCGCACCACGATCCCGCCCTCGACCACCGACACCACCTCGGGCGGCACGGCGTGACCCCCGCCGTCCTCGGCATCGACGCCGGCACCACCGCGGTCAAGGCCGTGCTGTACTCGCTCGAGGGCGAGACGCTCGCCGCCGGCCACCGGGCCGTGGGCGTCGTGCGCACCCCCGACGGCGGAGCCGAGAGCGATATCGACGCGGTCTGGGACGCCGTCGTCGGCGCCGTCCGCCAGGCCCTGTCGCTCGCGCGGAGCGCCCAGCCCGATGTCGTCGCGATCGGCGTCACGGGCCAGGGCGACGGCGCCTGGCTGGTCGACGGCGAGGGACGCCCGGTGCGCCCCGCGGCCCTGTGGCTCGACGGCCGAGGCGCCGACCGCGTCGCCGCCTGGCAGCGCGACGGGCGCGACGCCGCCGTCGTCGCCGCAACCGGCTCGGCCAGCTTCCCCGGCACCCTGCCCGTGCTGCTCGACGGCTTCGCCGAGACCGAGCCCGAGACGCTCGCCCGCGCGGCCCACCACCTCAACTGCAAGGACGCGGTGCGCCACCGCCTCACCGGCGAGGTCGCCACCGATCCCTCCGAGGCCTCGCGCACCTACCTCGACCCGGCGACTCTGGCGTACTCCGACGAGATGATCGACGCGCTCGGTCACCGCCGGTTCGCCCACCTCCTCGCCCCGGTGCGCGCCCCGCACGAGGTCGCCGGACCGCTCACCGACGCGGCCGCCGACGAGCTCGGCCTCACCGCCGGGGTCCCGGTGGCCGTGGGGCTCGTCGACTCCGCCGCGTGCCCGGTGGGCCTGGGCGCCCTCGACGATCAAGACGGCTGGGTCGTGCTCGGCACCACCGCCACCGTGGCCGTCAACCGGGCCGATCGGGCCGCCGCCGACAGCGGTATCGGCATCCTTCTCCCCACCGGTCGCGGCACGCAGGTGATCGAGGCCCTGTCGTCGATGGTCGGCACCCCCAACCTCGACTGGGTGCGGGACTCGCTCGGGCTGTCCGATCGCGGGTGGAGCGAGCTGGAGCGCCTCGCCCGCACCGCGACCGACGGCAGCGGGGGCGTCGTCTACCTGCCGTACGGATCGCCGAGCGGCGAGCGCGCCCCCTTCGTCGACTCCGCGGCCTCGGCCTCGTGGGTGGGCATGAGCGTCACGACCACCCCGGCGCAGTTGCTGCGCAGCGTCTTCGAGGGGCTCGCGTTCACCGTGGCCGAGAGCCTCGACCTGCTGGATGCCGGTGACCGGGTGCCCGTGTGCGGCGGCGGCGCGCGCAGCGACCTGCTCTGCCAGTTGCTCGCCGACGTGTCGGGACGCACCATCGTGCGCACCATCGACCCCGAGATCGGCGCGCGCGGAGCCGCGACCGTCGCACTGGTGGCCGCCGGGCTCGCCGACGACCTGGCGGCCGCGGTGCGGGTGTTCCCCGCCGACACGGTCGAGTTCACCCCCCACCTCTCGCTCGCCCTGGGGGCTGCGCGCGACGTGTTCGCGCGCGTGCGCGCGGCGCTGCGGCCGGAGTGGCCCGCGCTGCGCGTGCTGGGTCGACTGTCGCCCCCGGCGGAGACGGCCGCGTCCGATCCCGCGCGCGAGGGCACGCGCCCCGCCACCGACCCCGCCGAGACCGAGCGCGTCGACGCCGCGGCCCCCGCCGCCCACCTCGACGCGTCCCGCCCCGAATCCCCCACCCCCGAGAGGACACGCGCGTGACCCGCACCGTCATCACGGCCCCCTTCGACCCGCGCACCGCCGCCGAGATCGCGGGCGACGTGCTCGTGGCATCCGAAGCCGAGACCGGCCAGTCGCTCGGCGCCCGCGCCGCCGCCGACCCCGCCTTCGCCGCCGCCCTGGCCGACGCCGACGTGGTGATCGCCGAGCTCGACCGCATCGACGATGCGGCCCTCGCGGCCGCCCCCCGCCTCGCGCTCGTCGTCGCGTGCCGCGCGAACCCCGCCAACGTCGATCTGGCCGCGTGCGCCGCGCGCGGGGTCGAGGTGCGCACGACCCCGGGCCGCAACGCCGACGTCACCGCCGACTTCACCCTCGCGCTGCTGCTCGCGACGGTGCGCCACGTGCCCGCAGCCTCGGCATGGCTCCGCGAGGGCCACTGGAGCGCCGACGACGTGTTCGAGCCCTACGCGCGCTTCCGCGGCATCGGGCTGTCGGGCCGTCGGCTCGGCGTCGTCGGCGGCGGAGCGGTCGGCCGCCGCGTCGTCCGGCGCGCCCAGGGCTTCGGCCTGCGCATCGCCGTGTACGACCCGTTCCTCGCCCCCGGCGCCCTCGGCGACGACGTACAGCACGTCGAGCTCGACGACCTGCTCGCCGAGAGCGACATCGTCACCCTGCACGTCCCGCTGACGCCCGAGACGACCGGGCTGCTGGGGGCGCGCGAGTTGGCGCTCCTGCGCTCCGACGCCTACCTGATCAACGCCGGGCGCGCCGCCCTCGTCGATCGTGACGCGCTGCTCGCGGTGCTCCGCGACCGACGCATCGCCGGCGCCGGGTTCGACGTGTTCCACGGCGAGCCCCTCGCGCCCGACGACGAGCTGCTCAGCCTGCCGAACGTCACCCTCACCCCGCACATCGCCGGGGCCTCCGACGACGTCGTCGTCGAGCACTCCCGCCTGGCGGCCGCGGCCGTGGCATCGTTCTTCTCCCGGAAAGAGACCTCATGACCGTCACCCCCACCGCCGACGTCGTCGTGCTCGACATCGAGGGCACGACCTCGGCCGCCGGCTTCATCCTCGGCGACCTCTACGACTACGCCCGCCCGCGCCTCGACGAGGTGCTCGGCCGCGACGACGACACCGTCCGCGCCGCCCGCGCCGACGCGATCGTCGAGACGGGCCTGGATGCCGATGCCTCCGACGCCGAGATCGCCGAGGCGCTGCGCGGACTCATGGCGAAAGACGTCAAGTCGACGCCGCTGAAGACGCTCCAGGGCATCATCTGGGCCGAGGGCTTCGCCGCGGGCGAGATCCACTCGCAGTTCTTCGACGACGTGCCGCCACGCCTGCACGCGTGGCACGAGGACGGCATCCGTCTCGCCGTGTACTCCTCGGGCTCGATCGCCTCGCAGGTGCCGTGGTTCCGCCACGCCCCGCAGGGCGACCTCACCCCCCTCGTCGAGGACTTCTTCGACACCGTGAAGGCCGGGCCGAAGAAGGAGCGCGCGTCGTTCGACGCCATCGCCGCGGCCCTCGATGTCTCGCCCGAGCGCGCCCTGTTCCTCACCGACCACCCCGACGAGGTGACCGCCGCGCTCGCCGCGGGCTGGCAGGTCGTCGCCCTCGACCGCGCGGGCGAGCCGTGGGCCGGCGCCGACTTCGCCGCCCCCGCCGTGGCGTCCTTCGACGAGATCGAGGTCACCCGATGAGTCTTCCCGCCGCCGGTCGCGTGCAGGCCGCCGGGGCCGCCCTCGCCGCCGAAGCCTCGCGCTTCTCGGGCTACGGCTGGATGCGAGGGACCTCGGGCAACCTCTCGGTCGTCGTCGACCGCGACCCGCTCGTGCTCGCCGTCACCGCCTCGGGCCTCGACAAGTCGCTGCTCACCGACGCCGACGTCGTGCTCATCGACGCCGCCGGTCACGCCATCGACGCCGACGACCCCCGTCCCCCGTCGGCCGAGTCGGGCCTGCACGCGCACATCGCCGCCCGCACGGGCGCGAACGCCGTGTTCCACGTGCACGCGTTCGACGCCGTCGTCGCCGGGCACCGGTGGCCGAGCGGCGTCGAGATCCGCGACATGGAGATGCTCAAGGGCATCGGCCACCTCGCCGACGACGAGACGGTCACCATCCCCGTCATCCGCAACCACCAGGACATGACCGTCGAGGCCGGCTGGTTCGACGAGGTCTACCGACCCGCCACGGCCTCGGTGCCCGAGGTCCCCGCCCTGATCGTCGCGAACCACGGCATGTACGCCTGGGGTGCCGATGTGGCTGCGGCCCGTCGCCACCTCGAGATCACCGAGTGGCTGCTGCGCTTCGCCGTCGCGACGCGCTGAGCCACCGGCATCCCTCTTCCCCACCCCCAACGAAAGGAGCGGCCATGACCCTGCTGACCGTCTGGAAAGCGACCGACCCGAGCACGCCCGTGCTCGAGACCACCGAAGAGAGCGAGATCCGCGAGGCCCTCGCCGAACTCGGCGCCCGTTTCTCGCGCTGGGAGGTCAAGGACGTCGCCACCGGCGCCTCGCAGGACGAGGTGCTCGCGCTGTACGCCGACGAGATCGGCGAGGTGAAGGAGCGCGAGGGCTACACCCTCGTCGACGTCGTCGCCCTCGACCCCGCGCAGGACGACTACGACGAGGTCAAGACGCCGTTCCGCGAGAAGTTCCTGTCGGAGCACGCGCACGACGACGACGAGGACCGTTACTTCGCCAAGGGCGCCGGGGTGTTCTACCTGCACGCGAACGAGAAGGTGCACGCGGTGTACTGCGAGGCGGGCGACCTCATCTCGGTGCCGGCGAACACCACGCACTGGTTCGACATGGGCACCTCGCCCCACTACGTGAGCGTGCGCTTCTTCCACGACGACGACGGCTGGGTCGGCCACTTCACCGGCAGCCCGATCGCCGAGTCGTTCGCGTCGTTCGACCAGCTGGCGGAACGTCGCGCGCAGCTCGCCTGAGCCTCCGCTCGGGCCAGCCGGCCCCGGCCGGTCGCACCTCGCAGAAACGCCCGATCCCCGCAGTCTTCCCCACGGATTCTGCGGGGAACGGGCGTTTCTGCGTGCCCGGGTCGCCGTGACGACCCGGGCACGGCGACCGAGGAGATCGCGCTGTCGCGACGAGCCCCTCGCGCTCGTCAGGCGATCATGCCCGCGCGAGCGAGAGCGCAGCCCACGCGATGGGCGGCAGGCTCACGTGCAGGATGCCGCCGTCCAGCCGAGCCGCGACGGTTCCCGGCTGCACGCGCTCGGGCTCGTCGAGCGTGTTGCGCGCGTACGGGTCGTCGTCGTGGAGCAGGTGTGTCTCGACGATCTCGACGTCGCCCAGCCCGCTGACGTCGATCGCGAGGTCGACGGCCTCTTCGCGACCGCGGTGCACCACGAAGATCGCGGTGGCACCGGTCTCGGCGTCGTGGGTGGCGACCGCGTCCACCGCCGGGACCGCGCCGAACTTCTCGGTCCGGATGAGCGGTGCCTCGACCTGCAGGCGTACCGCGTCGCCCTGCGCGAGCCGCGAGGTGATCGCGAAGGGGAAGAACGTCGTCTGGCGCCAGGACGGTCCGCCGGGCTCGGTCATGATCGGGGCGATCACATTGACGAGCTGGGCCAGAGACGCCGATGCCACGCGGTCGGCGTGCTTGAGCAGCGAGATCATGAGGCTGCCGAAGACCACGGCATCCAGAGCCGAGTACACGTCCTCGAGCAGGCGCGGGGCGACCGGCCAGTTGTCGACGCCGGTGATCTGGTCGACGTCGTGGAAGCGGGTCTGGTACCAGATGTTCCACTCGTCGAACGAGATCTCGATTCTCTTCGCGCTGCCGCGCACGGCGCCGACGTGGTCGGCGGTCGCGACGACGGCCTCGATGAAGCGGTCGGTGTCGACGGACGAGGCGAGGAACGAGTCGATGTCGCCGTCGTGCTCCTGGTAGTACGCGTGGCACGAGATCATGTCGACGTCGTCGTACGTGTGCTCCAGCACGACGCGCTCCCATTCGCCGAACGTCGGCATCGACGCTCCCGACGATCCGCACACCACGAGTTCGATCGAGGGGTCCAGCTGGCGCATGCCCTTCGCGGTCTGAGAAGCGATCTTGCCGTAGTCCTCGGCCGAACGGTGGCCGAGCTGCCAGGGCCCGTCCATCTCGTTGCCGAGGCACCACACGCGCACGGCGAACGGCTCAGCCCGACCGTTGTCGATGCGCTGCTGAGACAGGGTCGTGCCCCCGGGGACGTTGCTGTACTCGAGCAGGTCGAGGGCCTCGAGCGTGCCCCGGGTGCCGAGGTTGACGGCCAGCATGAGGTCGCTGCCGGCCTTGTCGAGCCAGTCCGCGAACTCGTGCAGGCCGATCTCGTTCGTCTCGGTCGAGTGCCACGCGAGGTCGAGGCGGCGCGGGCGCTGTGCGCGCGGTCCGACGCTGTCCTCCCACCGGAAGCCCGAGACGAAGTTGCCGCCGGGGTAACGGATCGTCGAGACCCCGAGCTCGCGCACGAGCTCCAGCACGTCGCGACGGAAGCCCTGCTCGTCTGCCTCGGGGTGGCCGGGTTCGTAGATGCCGTCGTAGACGTGGCGGCCGAGGTGCTCGACGAAACCGCCGAACAGACGGCGACGGACGGCCCCGATCGGGAAGCGGGGGTCGAGAGTCAGGCGGGCGGTGGTCATCGTGCTCCTCGGGATGCGTACTCGGCGAATCGGTCGGCGACGGGGTTACGGCGGCGCGCGAGCCCGGTCTCGGTCTCCACGAGGTCGTGGAGCCCCATGGTCAGAAGATGGGCGGACCGCGGCTCGTCGCTGTGCCGGTAGGTCCACTCGTACATGTCGAACAGCGGCCACCACGTGTAGCCGACGACGTCGACCCCGTCGGCGCGAAGCCCCTGGACGGTGGCGACGGAATCGTCCAGCCACCGCAGGCGGGTGGCGACGTCGTCGGTCACGCACGTCTCGGCGAGCATCACCGGCGCGCCGTAGCGGGCGGCGTAGGTGCGCAGCATCTCGGCGAGCCCCTCGACCCCGTCGTCACGCGTGGGACGGGGGTCGGCGAAGCCGCCGGAGTGATGGATGCCGCTCTCGAACAGTTCCGTCGAGTGCCGGGGGTAGTAGTTGACGCCCATCACATCGGGCTGCACGGCGTTCTCGGCGAACCACGCGAGCGTCTCGTCCGAGGTGCCGTGCGCGCGCAGCAGAGGGAGGAGCGGATGGTCCGCCCCGACCGCACCGGTCACGAGATCCTCGACGAGGAAAGCCTGGTGGCGGTATCGCTCGGCCGTCTCGCGGTGTTCGGGAGCATCGATGTCACCGGCGTACCGCATCGACGCGTCGACGTGCACGAAGGTGGCGCGATCGCCGAGCACCTCGGCCACCGCCCGCTGGGTCTCGACGAAGCCGCGGGCGATCGCGGTCGAGATCTCGACGAGTCCGGCGAGGCCCCGACGGTACGGGGGCCAGTAGGCGTACTCGCCGCTGAACAGGGAGTGCAGCATCGGCTCGTTGACGGGGGTGTAGTCGGTGGCGAGGTCGCGATAACGCTCCGCGGCGCGCGCAGCGTACTCGGCGACGAACGAGGCGTAGTCGGGGTGGGCGAACTCGCCCTCGATCCACGTCGGCGTGCCGTAGTGCAGCAGATCGACGATCGGCCGTATGCCGCGAGCGGCGAAGCCGTCGAGCACCCGGTCGGTCCACGACCAGTCCCACGTCCCGCGCTCGGGCGACACGACGTGCCACGGGATCCCCCAGCGCAAGAACTCGGCATCCACCGACACCGCCAGGTCGAGGTCGTCACTCCAGCGCTCGTAATGCTCGGTGAGGGCGTACTCGTCGATCGCGCGCTCGCCCGGGCGTTCTTGCGGCACGAAGGTGTTCTCGATGCCGGCACCGAAGTGCAGCCGGCCGTCGCGATACCAGGGGGTCGTCGACATGGGGGTCTCTCTCATTTCAGTCCCGACGTTCCGACGCTCTCGACGAACCGCCGCTGGATCAGCAGGAACAGGATCGCCAGCGGCAGCACCGCGATCAGCGAGCCCGCCATCATCACGCCCTGCGGGATGATCCCGCCCGGCCCGGTCAGCAGCGTCAAGCCGGAGGTCACCGTGCCCATCTCGGAGTCGGTCGTGAAGACGAGCGGCCAGAGCAGGTCGTTCCAGTTGTTGACGAACGTGAAGATGCCGAGCGTCAGCAGCGCCGGCACCGCGTTGGGCAGAACGATGCTGCGGAAGATGCGCAATTCGCTCGCCCCGTCGATACGCGCAGCGTTGTCGAGGTCGCGGGGCAGCGACAGGAAGAACTGCCGCAGGAAGAAGATGCCGAACGCGTCCGCGGCGCGCGGGGCGATAAGCCCGGCGTAGGAGTTGACCCATCCCAGGTCAGAGACGAGTTGGTAGATCGGGATCAGGGTCGCCTGGAACGGGATCATGAGGCTCGCGATGATCGCGATCAGCAGGATCTTGTTGCCCCGGAAGTCCAGGCGGGCCAGCGCGTAGGCGGCGAGGGAGTCGAACACCAGCGCGAATAGGGTGACCCCGCCCGCGAAGACGAAGCTGTTGGCGATGAGGCGGGCGAAGGGCAGCTCGGTGAAGATCCGCGCGAAGTTGTCGAGCGTCCACTGACCCGGCAGCAGGGTCGGCGGATACGCATTCACCTCGGCCACGGGCTTGAAGGCCGTGAACACGATGATGAGGATCGGCAGCATCAGCACGAGGGTCGAGGCGGCGACCACGACGAGCAGGGTCGCCGACACGAGGCGGCGGCGACGGGCCTGCGGCGAGTTCCGACGGACGGGGATCGCGGATGCCGGGGCGGCGGGCGCGGGAGCGAGGGCGGTCATGCGGCATCCTGCTCTCGTCGTGAGAAGAAGAGGAACTGGGTCAGGCTCAGCACGAGGGTGATGAGCAGCAGGACGTACGACAGGGCGGACGCGAAGCCGAGCTCGAGCTTGCGGAAGCCGGACTGGTAGATCTCCATGACGATCGTCTGCGTGGTGCCGTAGGGGCCACCGCCGGTCATGACGTAGATCTGGTCGAATGCCTGCAGGGCCGCGATGAGCGCGACGATCACGACGAAGCCCATGGTGTTGCCGAGCATCGGGAACGTGATGCTGCGGAAGCGCTGCCATGCGCTCGCGCCGTCTACGCGGGCCGCCTCGTACAGGCTCGTCGGGATGTCCTGGAGCCCGGCGAGGAAGATGACCATGTAGAAGCCGAAGCTCTTCCACACCGCGACGAGCACGACGGCCGGCATGGCGAGGTTGGGGTCCTGCAGGACGTTTCCGAGCTGGATGCCGAGACCCCGCAGCCAGTAGTTGAGCAGACCGACCTGCGGGTCGAGCAGGTACGACCACGCGAAGGCGGCGACCGCGAGAGACACGATGAACGGCGTGAACAGGGCGGTGCGGAACAGGCCGCGCAGCGGCAGCAGCGGATTGTTCAGCAGCAGCGCGAAGCCGAGGGCCAGCGCGATTGCGATCGGGGTGAACATCACGGCGTACAGAGCCGTGTTCCCCATCGCGCGCACGATGTCGGGGTCGGTGAAGACCCGCGCGTAGTTCTCGAGGCCGACGAATTTCTCGCGGCCGAAGCCGCTGGCATCCGTGAACGACAGACGCAGGGCCGAGACCATCGGCCAGGCCACGAAGACCGTCAGGATGACGATGGCCGGGGCGAGGAAGGCGACCACCGTGAGGCGGTGGCGGGGGCTGTGCCGGAGGGGTCCGCGGCCGCCGAGCGGAGCCGGTGGGCGGTAGGCCCCGCGCCGGCGGGGCGGCGCGCTCGGGGCGTGAGTGGTCATGGTCGTCCTGTTCGAGAAGCGGAGGCGAGGACACGGGAGGGGCGACGCGGGCGCCCCTCCCGTGCGTTGGTCACTCGATGGCCTGCTGGATCTTGGTCTGGGCCGTCGAGAGCAGCTCGGTGACGTCGCCACCCGCGACGGCCTTCTGGGTGAGCTCGTCGACGTCCGAGATGACGTCGGTGCTGTTGACCACACCGGGCAGCAGCGCTCGACCCGTCGGGGCGATCTCGCTGAGGGCGGCGACGACCGGGTTGGACGCGACGTCGCTGAGCGGGATGTCGGTGCGCAGCGGAGGCCAGCCCGAGGCGAGCGACCACTGCGTCGCCACGTCTTTCTGGAAGAAGTAGGTGAAGAACGCCTCGGCACCCGCACGCTGCGCGTCGTCGGCCGACTCGGTGACGCCCATCGCGACACCGATCGCCGAGGCCGCCTGCTCGGCGGGACCGGCGGGGAGGGCGGCGATGCCGTAGTCGATGTTGTTGTCCTTGGCGATGGATGCCATCCACGGTCCGCCGACGTGCATGGCGGCCTTGCCCGAGCTGAACAGTTGGTCGGCCGCGATGCCGTCGAGACCCGTGGGCGAGATCTTGTCCTTCGTGATCGCGTCGGTCCAGTACTGGATGGTCTCCGCATTCTCGGGCGAGTCGATGACGGCCTTGTCGCCGTCGACGATCTGACCACCGCCGCTGAGGAGCAGGCTCGGCCACAGGCCGTTGGCCACCGTGGCGTGATCGGGGATCGCGACGCCGTACTGCTCGGGCGTGCCGTCGGCGTTCTCGTCCACGGTGAGCTTCTTGGCATCCGCCACCCATTCGTCCCACGTCGTGGGGGCCTCGGTGATGCCGGCCGAGGCGAACAGGGTCTTGTTGTAGAACATCGCCAGCGGCACGAACCCGGTGGGGACGCCGTAGGGCGTGCCGCCGACCGTGATCATGTCGACGGCCTGGGGCACGAGGTCGGCGGTGTTGCTGTCGGACGACGCGTAGAAGTCGCTCAGGTCGGCGAAGGCGCCGCGATCGGCGTAGACGGGCATGCGCTCCGCCGGCATGGCGACGATCTGGGGGCCCTCTTCGGAACTGAGCGCGGGCAGCAGGGTGTCGTCGATGACCGCCCAGGTCTTGGTCTCGGTGGTGATCTTGTACTTCTGCTGCGAGGCGTTGAAGTCGGCGACGATCTGGTCGAGGACCTTGCCGTCGGCTTCGGTGTAGCCGTGCCAGAACGTGATCTCTGCGGGGCCGTCGGCCGCGGGGCTCGACGAGCCGGAACAACCCGCGAGGAGCAGGGCCGCGGCCCCCACCGTCGCGAGGACGGGCAAGCTGCGCTTCATCATCTTCGATGCCTTTCGTGTGACTGCGTCGTCTTCTCGGCTCGGGCGCCGAGTCTGGTGCAAAGCAATTTACAACGATGGAGGTAAACGTTGTAAATGGATGATCACCCCACCGTCGTGGGATGTCAAGGGCGGGATCTCAGCCCGCCGTGGATTCGCGCTCGACGAGGCGGAAGTCCGCGAGCACCTCGCGCGGTTCGGCGACCGCGTCACCCGTGATGCGCTGGACCAGCAGGTCGACCGCCACGCGCGCGATCTCGGAGCGGCCAGGATCGATCGTCGTCAGCGCCGGCAGTGAATAGCGGGTCTCGTCGAGGTCGTCGAAGCCGACGAGGGCGACCTCCTCGGGGATGCGGATACCCCGTTCGAGCATCACGCGCATCGCCCCGAGCGCGATCGAGTCGTTGAAAGCGACGACGCCGTCGAAATCGAGGCCCGTATCGAGCACCGCGCGCATCGCATCGGCACCGTCGACGCGATGCCACCGGTCGACGGGCACCACCAGAACGGGATCGACCTCGAGTCCCGCGTCGGCGAGAGCAGCCTCGTAGCCGCGCAGGCGGAGCCCCGCGGACCCGACGATCTCTCCCGGGTGCGAGCCGAGAGCCAGCACGCGTCGACGCCCCGCGGCAAGCAGGTGCGCCGTGGCCGCGCGAGCCGCCTCGGTGTTGCGCATCGTCACGTGGTCGTGGGCGGAGTGGAAGATCCGCTCCCCCAGCAGCACCATGGGCATGCCGACCTCGTCGAGCAGGGGCGCGTCGTCCTCCCCGAGGGAGAGCACCGAATACAGCACGCCGTCGAGACCCCGGCGACGCGCCCCACGCAGGGCCGCGAGCTCACTGTCGCGATCCGCGTCGAACTGCTCGATGAGCACCGAGAACCCGTGCGCGCGCGCCGCGCGCATGACATCGTCAGCGAGTTCGGCGAAGTACGGGTTGCGCAGATCCGGCACGATCAGGCCGATCATGTCGGTGCGCCCCGATCGCAGGGTGCGGGCGGCCTGGTTGGGCCGATACTGAAGCTCGTCGATCGCCGCTTCGACCCGCTCTCGTGTCGCGTCGCGCACGTGCGGATAGTTGTTGATCACGTTCGAGACCGTCTTGATCGACACCCCGGCCGCACGGGCCACGTCGTGCAGCGTCGCCGTCATGGCATCCCCCTCGTTCTGGTCGAGACTCTACAACGTTGCACAACAAAGCCTTGACGGCGAAGCTCGCGGCCGTTTACGGTCGTGCCGTCTCTACAACGTTGTAGTAGCGCGGTCGAGACTCCATCCGCACCGAGCGGGTCGCTGCGCCGACGCGGGCGCGCACCGGCAGCCGCCTCCACCCAGAGGAGCACAGAACATGCCACACCCTTCTTCCCTCGCGCGACGACGATCGCGCCTTCTCGCCGCGGCACTGACCGCCGCGGTCCTGGCCGTCGGCGGGATCGCCGCCTCGGCCCCCGCCTCAGCGGTGACGACCGGCAACGGCTCGGTGGTCTATTCGCCCCCGGCGGGGTCGTCGTTCAACCCCGAGGGCGGCACTCCCGCCGGCACGACGTACGCGAAGATCGTCGTCCTGAAGAACAACGGGTCGAACAACGGCACGCAGCTCGTCACCTTCGACAAGCTCGTCCTCCAGAACGGGCGACAGGTCTATCCCATCTATCGCAGCGCTGACGACGGGTCGTCGTGGACGAAGATCGCCGACGTCGACCCCAGCAGCACCTTCCCCGGATACACGCGCACGGCGCAGCCGTTCCTCTACGAGCTCCCGCAGGCTTCGGGCTCGCTCCCCGCGGGCACGCTCCTGCTGACCGGCATGATCATGCCCGAGGACCGCTCGAGCAGCCGGCTCGTCGTCTACAAGAGCGCTGATCGAGGCGCCACCTGGTCGTTCCTCAGCACCATCGACTCCGGCGGCCCCGCGGTGTACGACCCCAGCCCCTCCTCCACGACGACCACCGTCTGGGAGCCCTCCTTCGCGGTCGACGGCGGGGGCGGTCTCGTGGCGTACTACTCCGACGAGCGGCAGAAGGCATCCGGCGTCCTCCAGGCCGTGTCGTACCGCCGCTCCACCGACGGCGGGCAGACGTGGGGCGCGCTGTCGAATGTTTCGGCACCGCCGAACCAGAGCGACCGCCCGGGAATGATCACGGTCGCCAAGCTCCCCGACGGGCGCTACATCGCCACCTTCGAGGTCGTGAATCGCCCGAGCCAGTCGCAGAACACCGCGCCGGTCTACTTCAAGACGTCCGCCGACGGGCTGAACTGGGGCGACACGACCAGCATCGGCACCCCCATCCGTCTCGCCGACGGGCGCGGGATCGGCTCCTCGCCGTACGTGAAGTGGGTGCCGGGCGGGGGCCCGAAGGGCATGGTCATCGTGGCATCCAAGTGGTCGCTGACCTCGTCGGGGGCCATCGACGGCGGCCAGAACCTCTACGTCAACTACAACCTGGGCGCCGGCGCCTGGGAGCGCCTCCCGATGCCCGTGACGTACGACGCGAGCGACACGCAGGGCGGGAACTTCAGCGGCTTCGCGCAGGGTCTCGACGTCGGCACCGACGGGCGCACGCTCTACCAGGCGACCAACGTCGAGAACACCGCCACCGGACTCAACGACATCCGCGTCGGATCGATCCCGGTGGATGCCCAGCAGTACGAGGCGGAGAAGGCGACGATCACGGACGCCACGGTGGTCGCGCACGTGCAGGCGTCGAACGGTCTCAAGGTTGGCAACATCAACAACGCCGGGAGCTCGGTGCAGTTCACCGTCCGCGCCCCGGCCGCGGGTCAGTACACGCTGAACGTCCGGTACGACAACGGCAGCGGCAGCACGTCCACCCACGGTGTCAGCGTCAACGGCGGGACCAGTTCGGCAATCTCCTACCCGCCGACCGTCGACTGGGGCCGCTACGCCTGGGCGCAGAAGACGGTCACCCTGACCTCGGGCGTCAACACCATCCGGTTCACCAAGGGCACGGGCTTCGCCGAGATCGACACGCTGCACGTGTGGCGCTCGAGCACACTCGACCCGCAATTCCAGGTCGTCAACCGCAACAGCGGGAAGCTCCTCGAGGTCGGATCGGCCTCCCTCGCCGACGGCGCTGCTGTGGGGCAGTGGGGCCCGACGGAGAACGCGACACAGAGGTGGACGCTTCGCCCCACCGGAGTGATGACGCAGCTGGTGAACCTCAACAGCGGCAAGCTGCTCGAGATCCCGGGAGCCGCGACCGCTGACGGCGTCGACGCCGCACAGTGGGGTCCCACGGGCAACACGACGCAGAACTGGAACGCCGCGACGAGCGGCGGCTGGTGGACCTTCACCAACGCGAACAGCGGCAAGCTGCTCGAGATCGACGGCTGCTCGACCGCCGACGGCGCCGCCGCGCAGCAGTGGACCGCCAACGGTCTCACGTGCCAGCAGTGGCGGCTCGTGCGCGAGGGCATCCAGTAGGACCCGAGCCCGCCCGGCGTGCCTCGGCGGCGCCGGGCGGGCTCCCCGCGCCGCCGAGGCCGCACCGGATCGCCGAAGCCGCATGCCATGGCCCCGATCGGCTGCGTCCTCTACGAACGAGTGCGGTCTCGGCGCTCGGTTGCGCCGTCGGCGTCAGATGACCTCGGCGCTCCACGCGTCGCGCCGGCCGAAGCGGAACGCGCCGATCGACACCGACTGCTCGCGCAGGAACGGCAGCAGCTCCAGGCGCCCGGCCGTGGTCACCTCGTCGGCGTAGACCGTCAGCGACACGTCGCCCGCGACCGTCTCGGCGACGGCCGCCCGCAGCATCGACACGGTCGCCGCGGGGCCGACGAGTCGCACACGGGCGAGCCGCGGGGCGGCGATCAGGTCGGTGGCCTCGGTCTCGGCGGCCTCCGGGGTGCCCCCCGCCAGCCGTTGCAACCACTCCGCGTCGCTCTCGACCGAGACGGCGACGTTGCTCTCGCTGAGCAGGTGGCGCACCGCCGCGGGAAGGCCGACGGGCGAGCTGAGGGTGAATGTCGACCCCGAGCGCACCGCGGCGACCAGCACGCGCAGCACCGCCTGCCACGCGGCATCGGCGGTGGCGCGGATGGCGACGTCGGCCGGGCGGTACCGCCAGAGGTTGCGCTCGACGCCGAGGCGCGAGACGTCCTTCACGCGACCGAACTCGCGGTCCCACGCCACGGCGTCCGACAGCGCGCCGCGCCGCAGCCAGTCGAAGGCCTCGTACGACAGCGTGGGTTGTGCCGCCTCGATGAGCCCGGTGATGCGACTGTCGAGCCCGCGCAGGTGCAGGGTCGACGATGCGGCCCCGCCCGACGACGGCCGCCACGACCCCAGCGTCACGAGGCGGTGCGGTCCGCCCGACATCGCGCCGGTGCCGACCGCGGCTTCGCCCCAGCCGCCGAGGGGCTCGCGCTGCACGACGGCGCCCGAGGTCGGCCGGTTCACCCGCAGCACGGCCGCCTCGGCCGTGTCGAGCCAGAGTTCGAGGTCGGCGGCATCGCGGGTGTGGAGCCCGGCGATGAAGCCCGAGCCGATCTCGTTCTGCATCTCGATCGCGCGGGTGACGGTCGGCGCGTGCAGGATGCCGAGCACCGGGGCCGCGATCGCGGCACGGGTGAGGTGCGACCCGGCGGTGACACCGGTGCGCACGCCCGGCGTCCAGAAGCGTCCGGCCGTCTCGGGTCCGAGGTCGAGTTCGCGCGGCTGCACCAGCCACCGTTCGCCGTCGCCGAGAACGGTCAGCGCGCGGCGCACCTCGCCCGTGGGCTCTTCGACGAGCGGGCCGACGTCGGACAACGGATCGACCGCCGGCCCGACGCGCAGCGACGAGACGGCATCCTTCAGCTGGTCGGTGAAGCGCGACGAACGGGCCACGGCGCCCACGAGGATCACGAGCGAGGCGGCGGTGGCCGCTTGACCAGCGCGCGCGAAGGCGCTGTCCACGATGTCGGCGACGGCCTCGTCGAGATCGGCCGACGGCGCGACGATCACGGCGTTGCGTCCGGCGGTGAACGCCTGCACCGGCAGGGCCGGGCGCCACGCGGCGAAGCGCTCCGCGGTCGAGCGGGCACCGGCCAGCAGCACGCGGTCGACACCGGGGTGCACGATCAGCGCGCGCCCCGAGGCGTCTTCGTTGAGGTCGACGAACGCCAGCAGGTCGCGCGGAACACCGGCTGCCCACAGGGCCTCGGCCACGACGGCGCCGCTGCGACGCGCCCGTGGTGACGGGGTGAGCAGCACCCCGGAGCCGGCGGCCAGCGCGGCGAGCGTCTCGGCGGCGCAGAGCCCCACGGGGGCGTTCCACCGCGGGGCGACGACGGTGACCCGATCGGGGACGAACACCGCTCCCGGCACCCGGTCGAGTTCCTTCACCGTCGAGGCGTAGTACCCGGCCGCGTCGACCGCCTGGCTCACCTCGACATCGGCCTCGGCGACGAGGGCCCCGCCCTCCGACGCCAGCACCTCGATGAGCTCGGCGCGGCGTTCCTCGAGCGCGCGCGCCGCCGACAGCAGCACGGCGGAGCGGTCCGCCGCCGCGAGCGCTCCCCACGGCTCGGCGGCGGTGCGCACGCGCTCGATCACGGCGTCGAGGCCGGGTTCGTCGTCGATGCGTCCCGCCGCGGCGGTGGCGTCTCCGGCGGTCGACCCGTCGGCGCGACCGAGGGCGGCGAGCGCCCAGGCACGGTCGTCGGGCACGGTGGGGTCGGTATCGGCGACGTTGCGGAAACCGGGCGCGCCGCCCGCGAGCTCGGCGCTCTCACGTGCCGAGAAGACGGCGGTATCGACGAACGCCTGCCCGCCGAAGAGCATCTGCTGCACGTCGGGGCCGAGGGCGGAGGTGTCTCCGGATGCCGCGGCCTCCCGCGCGATGCCGAGCACCGCCTGGGTGAGTCCGGGCTCGGCGGCGTCGTCGTCGGCCCGCTCGCGCAGGATCGCGGGGTCGGCTGCGAGGTCGCGGTGCGGGGCGCGCCCGGCGGGCGCAGGAGCGTCGGCGGCGGCGAGGGCGCGACGCGCACGGGCAGCCACCGCCGCGGTCTCGGGCGCGACCGCGTCGGGCCGTGACACCTCGTCGAGGGGGGCGGTGTCGGCTCCGTCCCCGGGGTCCCGCTCGGCGGACGCGTCCGGCGCGTCGGCATCGCCCGCGTCGTCGGGGTCTTCGGCGCGCTCCGCTCCCGCGGCGGGGCGCGGGGCGGCGGGCGCCGTCACAGGCAGCGCGGGAGCGCTCGCCACGACGCGCGCGTATGCCGAGGCCAGGCGGGCAGCGACCGCGTCGAGGTCGTCGGGGTGCACGGCCGCGGCCGCGACGACGTGTGCGGCGTCGGGGAACCACGACGCCGAGGCGGGCAGCACCAGGGTCGGCTCGGCCCCCGCGCTCGCGGCGACGGCGAGCACCAGGGCGGCGCGTTCGGGATCGGCGGTCGCGAACTCGACGGTGAGACCCTCGCGGCCGCGCGCACTCACCGCGTCGCGGAGCGCCCGCACGGCGAGGGCGTCGATATCGTCGCGTCCGGTCGCCGCGGGGGCGGCCCATCCATGTCGGGCCGCGGTCACGGCATCCGGGCTCTGCGAGGGCGCATCGCTCAGCCGCACCGTGAGGCGGGCACCGCCGTCGGCGACGCGCACGCGCGCCCACGCGGCCAGCTCGCGCACCGCGTCGAGGCTCTCCACGACGGCGACCGGCAGCGCGATCCCCGCCGTGAGATCCCGCAGGCGGGGCTCTTCGAGCACGCGGGTCAGTACGGCGACGGTGAGGTCGAGGTCGTCTCGGCCCTCGACGACGAGCGTCAGATGGGTGCCGGTCGCCGCGGCATCCAGGTACAGCGGCAGAAGCCGCTCGGCGGCGTGCTCGACGTCGGCGTCGAACGCCCAGGGCGAGAGCCCCGCCACCGCGTCGGCCACCGCGAGCGAGAGGCGGTCTACGTCGTCGCGGGCGGCCAGGGCACGGATGCCGTCGAGTCGGCGCCGCGCCGAGGCCTCGCCGAGCACGGCGGGGCCGACGAGCCGCACGTCGACCGCGGCGTCGGGGGTACGGAGGGCGCCGATGCCGGCACCGAGGCGTTCGGGGCGGGCATCGAGCGCGAGGCCCGCGAGCAGATCGCGCAGGGCGCGGCGGGCGAGGGGAACCGCGGGCGTCGGCAGCACGGGCGCCACCGCCCCGCCCAGCTGGATCGCTCCCCGCACGAACCAGGGCAGGATCGCGGGCACGTCTTCGGCGAGACGATGCAGCGCCGCAGCCGCGGCCGTCGTGCTCTCGGGGCGCAGCACGCCGTCGGCCACCGCGGCGGTGAACTCCGCGGCCTCGGCGTCGAGCGGCATCTCGCCACGGCGGGTCGGCGCGGCGGGGGCGGGGTGGCGCGGCACGAAGGTCGCCGCGCGCGCGGCTGCCCGGGCGGGAACGTCGGAGGAGAGCGCAAAACCGGTGGCGCGCGGGTCTTTCGTGCTCATGCGGCCAGCCTAGGGATCGCGCGCGTGGCATCCCGACGGCCCGCCGCGCAACCCGCGGATCGGCGCGGAGCGCGGGTCGCGGCGCGCCGGTCGCGGCGCACGGTTCGTTACGTGGCCGGTCGCGGCGCGGGGCGAGGCGCCGTCGGTTCGCTACTGTCGGGTCAGCCCTTCACCGACGAAAGACCACGCATGGCTCAGACCTTCACCGACCTGCCGCTCGAGCTGCTGCGCGAGTACCGCCCGGCGCTCACCGCACCCGCCGACCTCGACGCGTTCTGGGGCGAGACGCTCGCCGCGGCCCGCGAGGCCGCCGGCCCCACGGTCCTGACCCCGGTCGACGGCCCCGTGCGCGCACTGAGCGTGCACGACCTGACGTTCACCGGTTTCGGTGGCGACGAGATCCGCGGCTGGGTGGTGCGCCCGCACGGCGACGAGGTGCTGCCCGCCGTCATCGAATACATCGGCTACGGCGGAGGCCGCGGCCTCCCCGGTGAGCGCACGAACTGGGCCGCCGCCGGGTACGTCCACGTCATCATGGACACCCGCGGCCAGGGATCGGCCTGGAGCGTGGGCGAGACCCCCGATCCCCACGGCTCGGCCGCCGCGTTCCCGGGCGTGATGACCCGCGGCATCCGCGATCCCCGCGACTACTACTACCGCCGCCTCTGCACCGACGCCGTGCGTCTCGTCGACGAGGTCGGGCGAATGCCGGGAGTCGACGCCTCACGCATCGCGGTGACCGGAGTGAGCCAGGGCGGCGGACTCTCGATCGCCGCCGCGGCCCTCGCCGGCGACGCCGTGGCCGCGGTGCTTCCCGACGTGCCGTTCCTGTGCGACTTCCCGAACGCGATCGTGCGCACGCCGTCGGCCCCCTTCACCGAGATCACGAGGTTCCTCTCGGTGCACCGCGACGACGCCGCCCGCGTGCTCGAGACCCTGTCGTACGTCGACGGCGCCATCCTCGCCCGGCGCATCACGGCGCCGGCGCTCTTCTCGGTCGCGTTGATGGACGACGTCGTGCTGCCCTCGGGCGTGTTCGCGGCGTTCCACGCCCTGGCATCCGAGGACGCGGCGATCGAGGTGTACCCGTACAACGGGCACGAGGGCGGCGGGTACCGCCACTGGATGCGGCAGGTCGCCTGGCTCGACGTGCGCTTCGCGCGCTGAGCCAGGCCGGGTCGGGCCGGACCGGGGACCGGCCCCGACGTCACTCCCAGACGCTGGGCGCCGGACGCTTCGTCGACGGCAGCGATGAGCCGTCGGCCCACTCGTGCACCCACGCCTCGATGTCGGGCAGCCCCTCGGGCCGGCCGACCGCGGCGAAGAGCTCGTCGTGCGGCACCGTTCCGCCGGTGCGTCGCAGGATGCGGGCGCGGATGATCGCGCGCGCGTAGATCTCGCCCTTCACGAGCGCCCGGTGCTCGAGGTAGACCGCGCGGTCGTCGTGGCCGATCAGACGCGTCTCGAGGTCGAAGCGCTGCCAGAGCTCGAGCGAGCGGCGGAACGTGATCGTCTCGGCCGCCACCACGGCGTACCAGCCCTGCGCGGTCATCGCCGAGACGAGGCCCGCGCGGGTCAGCAGGTCCCACCGTCCGAGGTCGAACAACGACAGGTACCGACCGTTGTTCAGGTGCCGCAGCAGGTCGATGTCGGTGGGCAGCACGCGGATGCGCAGCCGCGTCACCGTGTTCGGATCGAGGGGTCCCTCACGCCGCAGGCGACGGCGGGCACGGACGAGCACGAGAAGGGTGCGCCAGAGGACGTTCACGAGGGGCGAGCGTAGCGATTCGACGACGAACCGGCGATTGCTTTGTCGATTCACCACAGCACGCGCGGCGTGCCCCTCCGGCATCCGCGGCGCGTCCTCGCCCGATTTCCCGCGCGCCGAGCCCGCGCGTAGAGTCGCGCCATGACTGCGGAATCCCGAACCGACATCGTCGTCCGTCCGGTGCGAGACGTGGATGCCGAGGCCCTGGGCCGCGTGCACGCCACCTGCTGGCACGAGACCTACGATCACCTGATCAGCACCGCCGCCCTCGAAGCGGTCTCCCCCCGCCGCATGGCCGAGCTCTGGACCCATTGGGCTTCGCAGGGCGACGACTACCGCATGCACGCCGCCCTCGTCGACGGCGAGATCGTCGGCTTCGTCGGCTCGGGTCCCGCCCGCGACGACGACGCCCCGCGCGAGCGCGAGCTGTACTTCATCTACCTGCTCGACGCCTTCCACGGCACCGGGATCGGCCAGCAGCTCTTCGACGCCGCGATCGGCGACGGCGAAGGCGTGTACCTGTGGGTCGCCGACGACAACCCGCGCGCGCACCGTTTCTACGCCCGCAACGGGTTCTCGCTCGACGGTGCTTCGCAGGTGCAGCCGTTCCTCGGTGAGGAGCTCACCGAGGTGCGCTTCGTCCGCTGACGTGTTGCAGATCTGGGCCCTCGACGGCATCCGTGAGATCACCCCGGGCGACGACCTCGTCGGGGTGATCCTCGATGCCGTGACCTCGACGCCCGGCGACGAGACGGCCCTGCGCGACGGCGACATCGTCGTGGTCACCAGCAAGATCGTGTCGAAGGCCGAGGGCCGCATCATCCACGCGTCGGATCGCGAAGACGCCATCACGCGCGAGACCGTGCGTCTGGTGGCCTCGCGCACCTCGCCGGCGGGACACGTGACGCGCATCGTCGAGAACCCGCTGGGCATCGTGTCGGCCGCGGCCGGCGTCGATGCGAGCAACACCCCCGAGGGCACGGTGCTGCTGCTGCCGGTCGACCCCGACGCCTCGGCGCGGGCGCTGGCCACCGGGCTGCGCACCGCCACCGGTGCCCACGTCGGTGTGATCATCACCGACACGCTCGGCCGCGCGTGGCGCGAGGGTCAGACCGACCACGCGATCGGGGCGGGTGGCATCCACGTCTTCGAGGATCTCCGCGGAACCACCGATGCCGAGGGCCGCCCGCTCGTGGTGACCCTGCCGTGCGTCGCCGACGAACTCGCCGCCGCCACCGACCTGGTCAAGGGCAAGGCCGCCCGCCGCCCCGTGGCCGTCGTGCGGGGTCGCGCCGACCTGGTCGGCGACCTCGACCTGCCCGGCGCCCGCTCGATCGTGCGCGACCCGGCGCGTGACATGTTCCGCCAGGGCGCCGACGAGGCCTACGCCGAGGGCTTCGCCGCGGGTCGAGCGACGGCGGTCTGACCACCCGCCCGCGCGGCCGCCGCGCGGCGCCGGCACGGGCGGCGGGGACGGGCGAGGGGCGGTCGTCGCGAGACCGCAGTTGATCGTCGAAGACGCACCCGTTCGTCGACGAACACATACGTCCTGGGCGATCGAGTGCGGCCTCGGCACCCCACCCCGGATCAGCGCTGCTTGACGTCGCCGAACAGGCGGGCGATCGGCACGAGCACGCGCGGGCGGGCGGCCACCCATCCGGCGGCCATCACCAGCAGGGATGCCGCGAAGATCAGCAGACCGGTCGGATCGCTGGTGTACTCGCCCGGGTCGACAGATCCGCGGGCGGCGTACATGTGATTCAGGTTGCGCAGGGCACCGGTGGCCAGCACGAGGCCGACGTGCACCACGATGAACGCCACGAAGAACAGCATCACCGGGAAGTGGATCTTGCGCGCCCACTCCACCGGGTACAGCCGGTTGAGACGCTCGGCGTCTTTCGGCCATACGCCCGACAGTCGCACACCGCTGATGATGGCCAGGGGCGCGGCGACGAACGTGATCGCGAAGTACGACAGCTGCTGCAGGCTGTTGTAGTTGACCCAGCCGTTCTCGGTCGGCCAGTCGAGCGACACGTACTGCAGGGCCGCCGACAGGGCGTGGGGGAAGACCTCCCACGAGGTGGGGACGATGCGCATCCACTGCCCCGTGGTGAACAGCAGCACCACGAAGATCACACCGTTCGCGATCCACAGGATGTCGACCGCCTGATGGAACCACAGGCCCAGGCTGATGCGGCGCCGCTTGTTCTTGCGTGGTGACCAGAACGCCGCGGGGCGCTTCTCGCGGCGCACCTGCCAGCCGGTGCGGATGATGAACAGCAGGAAGAAGCTGTTGAGGAAGTGCGACCAGTTCAGCCACACCGGCAGACCGACGGGCGCCCCCTCGGGCAGCGGGTACTCGCCCGGGAACGCCGCCAGGAACTCCCTCCCCGGCTCGAGCGCCAAGACGAAGCGGGCGAGCAGCACCACGATGGCCGCGAGCGCGAGCGCGAACACGCCCAGCACGGCGGCCGATCCGAGCCACTGCACCGCCGTGTACGGACCGAGCCGCTTCGGCTCCGCGCCTTTCGACCGGTGTGCGGATGCCGCGGCCCCCGGCCAGACGGTTCGGGGCACGGTCAGCGGCGGTCGAGGCGCGGCGGGGGTGACGGCATCCGGCGACGGCATCTCCGCGTCGGTGGGAGCGGACGCGGGCGCCTGGTCGGCGGACGGGGTCGGCGTCGAGGGGGAATCGGAGCGCGATTGCTCCGCGGGCGCCGCCGCGGCGGGCGGGGTCGGCGTCGAGACGGAACCGGAGCGCGATTGCTCCGCGGGCGCCGCCGCGACGGACGACGGCTCCGACGGCGCGGACGACGGGCGCACGGATGCCGGCGGCCAGGGCTGGCCGCCCGGCTCGCGCGGCAGTCCCCGGCGGACGCCCGACGCGGCTTCGCCCGACGCTGCTTCACCCGACGCCTTCGCGACGGTGTCGTCACCGGCACCGGTCGACCCGGACGGAGGGACCGTCTCGGCCGCCGCGGCGCCCACGCGCGGACGCGCTCCGGCGATGGTGGGCTCCGCCGCGGTCTCGGGCGTGATGTCGGTCGGCGCCGGCGCGAGAGCCGGCGGCCAGGGCTCGCCGCCCGGCTCCCGCGGCAGCCCCCGCCGCACCTCGGGCGTGCTCGCACGCGCGGTATCCGCAACCGCGGGGCCGCCGGTGGCGGGGGGCGCGGTCGGGAGCGCGGCGTCGGACTGTGACTCCGGCTGGTGCGACGCGGCCTGCTCCGGCTCGGCCGATCCGGTGCCGAGCGGTGCCGCCGACGCGTCGGCGGAGTCCTGCCCGGGCGCGCCGGACGCCGCGGGCGGCCAGGGCTCCCCGCCGGGGATGCGCGGGAGCCCGCGACGCGGGGTGGGTGGTGTGGACGCCATCTACTTCGTGGGGCTACTTCTCGCGGGCTACTTCTTGCGCGCGGCGAGCGCGCTGAGGAGTTGCGGGACGACGGTGAACAGATCTCCGACGATACCGAAGTCGGCGATGGCGAAGATGGGCGCGTCGGGATCTTTGTCGATCGCGACGATCGTGCGCGCGGTCTGCATGCCCGCGCGGTGCTGGATCGCCCCCGAGATTCCGAGGGCGACGTACAGCCGCGGCGACACCGACACCCCCGTCTGCCCGACCTGCGCCGCCGCCGGCACGTATCCCGCGTCGACGGCCGCGCGCGAGGCGCCGACGGCCGCTCCGAGAGCGTCGGCGAGCTGCTCGACGAGAGCGAAGTCCTCGCGCGAGCCCACCCCGCGTCCGCCCGCGACGACGGCCGCGGCTCCGCGCAGTTCGGGGCGCGACGAGGGGGCGGCGGTCTCGGCGAAGCGCTCGATCCGGGCCGCGGGGGCACCGGATGCCGTCACCTCGAGCCGGTCGACGACGAGGGGCTGCGCGTCGAGGCGCCCGTCGACGGCGCCGGGGCGCAGCGTCGCGACGAGGGGGCCGAAGGTCGGGGCTCCCTCGACGGTGAAACCGCCGCCGAAGGCCGAGTGCCGCGCGACGACGCCGAGGTCGTCGCGGCCCAGGCCCACGATGTCGGTGGCGAGCGGGAGCCGCATGCGCGCCGCCAGTCGCGCGACGGCGTCGCGCGCTTCGACGGCGTTCGAGGCCAGCACGAGGGCGACGTCTTCGCGCGCCACCGCCGCCGCCAGCGCATCGACGACCGGCACGGTGAGGGCGTCGGCGTCGGTGCCGGCGATGAGCACGCGCACGGCCCCGAGCTCGGCCGCCTCGGCGGCGGCGCCCTCGAGCGCCGCCTCGGGGGCGGCGATCAGGGCGACGGGATCCCCCACCGCGGCCGCCGCCGTCAGCAGCCCCGGCGCCGATGCGGCGAGCGCGCCCCCGGGAAGCACCTCCAGCAGAACGAGCGCCGCGCCCATCACGCCACGCCCTCGGCCACGAGGAACGCGGCCAGCTTCTCGCCCGCATCGCCCTCGTCGACGATCTTCGTGCCCGCCGTGCGGGGCGGACGTTCGGCGACCGAGAGCATGATGTAGCGCGGCACGGCGGGGTTCTCGGCCTCGACGCCGAGCGCTCCGGCATCGAGGGTCTCGTACGGCTTCTTCTTCGCCGCCATGATGCCCTTGAACGTGGTGAAACGCCCCTCGGGGAGCGCCTCGGTGATCGAGACGACCGCCGGCAACGCCGCCGACACCCGCATCGTCCCCGCGTCGCTCACGCGATCACCGGCCACCGCGGCCTCCGATACGTCGAGGCTCGACAGGGCGGTCAGCTGCGGCACCCCGAGCATCTCGGCGATCATCGCGGGAACGACCGCTCCGCCGCCGTCGGTCGACAGGTTGCCCGCGATGACGAGGTCGAACCCGGTGCGTCGGATCGCGGTGGCCAGCACCTCGGCGGTCAGCAGCAGGTCGGCGCCGCGCAGGGTGTCGTCGACCACGTGCACGGCCGACGTCGCCCCCATCGCGAGGGCCTTGCGCACGGTCGCGGTCGCCGAGGCGGGCGCCATCGTCAGCACCACCACCTCGGTCCCCTCGTGCGCGTCGGCGTAGGCGAGGGCGGCCTCGACGGCGCGTTCACCGATCTCGTCGAGCACCGGCGCCGACGCTCCCCGGTCGGTCAGACCGGTTTCGAGGTCGAGACGATGCTCCCCCCAGGTGTCGGGTACTTCCTTGATCGCGACCACGATCTTCATCGACGCGGCTCCTTCGGTCGGGGGACGGATGCCGCGGCCTCGCCGCGGTCGGAAAGCGGCGGCGCCGAATGCACGGTCCTCGCGCCCGCCGAGGGGGCGGGAACCCGCCGCCCGGCGCACCGCCGCCCGGCGCGGGCCGCGCGCGAGGGGTACCGTGAAGCGCGAGGAGGACCGATGACGCGACGACTGCCCGCCGACCCGATCGCCGAGGCCAAGCGCCAGTGGCTGGCGCACGGGTGGGACGACGCCGCCGACGGCATGACGGTCGTGACCTCGGTGATCCGTGCGCACCAGTTGCTGATGGCATCCATCGACCGGGCGCTGAAGCCCTTCGACCTGTCGTTCTCGCGGTTCGAGCTGCTGCGGCTGCTCGCCTTCACCCGCGAGGGACGGATGCCGATGGCCAGCGCCATCGCGCGTCTGCAGGTGCATCCGACGAGCGTGACGAACACGGTCGAGCGACTCGCGCGCGACGGATACGTGACCCGCGAACCGCACCCGACCGACGGCCGGGCCGCGCTGCTGTCCCTCACCGAGGCCGGTCGGCGGCGCGTCGACGAGGCGACCGACGCGCTGAACGCGGTGTTCGCCGACCTGGGGCTCGACGACGACGACGCGACGGCGCTGGTGCGGATCATCGCGCGCTTTCGCAAGGGTGCCGGCGACTTCGCCGACCCCGCGCCCGTGCCCGACCCGCTCTGAATCTCGCCGAGGCCCCGTGCCGCGGTCGTCCCGCGCGGCAGCAGCACGCGACGGACGCCCGCCGCGAGACCCCGCCGCGCCACGCCGTTCATCGGTGGGTGAACGACGGAGCCCGCTTCTCGCGGAACGCCGCCATCCCCTCTTTCTGGTCGGCGGTGTCGAAGAGGGCGGCGAACGCCCGTCCCTCGAAGCGCAGCCCCTCGGCGAGGGTCGACTCCATCGCCACGTCGAGGGCGGCCTTCGCCGCGTACAGCGCGGGCAGCGGATTCTCGGCGATCGCCGTCGCGACCGCCTCGGCCTCGGTGAGCAGGTCGGCGGCCGGGACCACGCGCGACACCAGTCCCGCGCGTTCGGCCTCGGCGGCGTCGATCATGCGGCCCGTCAGCACGAGCTCGGCGGCCTTGTAGTAGCCGAGCGCCCGCACGAGCCGCTGCGTTCCGCCCATGCCCGGAATGACCCCCAACTGCACCTCGGGCTGACCGAACTTCGCGCGATCGGAGGCCAGGATCACGTCGCACATGAGCGCGAGCTCGCACCCGCCGCCCAGGGCGTACCCCGACACCGCGGCGATGACCGGGGTGCGGACGGCGGCGAACCGACTCCATGCTCCGAAGTGGTCGGTGAGCGTCATGTCGAGTCCCGACATCTGCTCCATCTCTTTGATGTCGGCGCCCGCGGCGAAGGCCTTCTCGCTGCCGGTGACGACGATCGCGCCGATACCCGTGTCGGCGTCGAAGGTTTCGGCGGCGGCGACCACGTCGCGCATCGTCTGGGTGTTCAGGGCGTTGAGCGCCTCGGGACGGTCGAGCGTGATCCACCCCACGCGACCTCGCCGTTCGACTCGGATCGTCTCGTACCCGGCATCCTGCTCCGTCATGTCACTCCCGTCGTGTCGGCGCGGACGACCCCGCACCGGCATGCTCGCACGCTCCCCCGACATCGGGCGAGCCTCTGGCGTCAGGCGGCCAGCACGCTCCGGCCGACGATCAGACGCATGATCTCGTTGGTGCCCTCGAGGATCTGGTGCACGCGCAGGTCGCGCACGACCTTCTCGATCCCGTACTCCTGCAGGTAGCCGTAGCCGCCGTGCAGTTGCAGGGCCTCGTTCGCGACACGGAAGCCCACGTCGGTCGCGAAGCGCTTCGCCATCGCGCAGCGGGTCGCGGCATCGGGGGTCTTCGCATCGAGTGCCCGCGCCGCGTCGCGCACGAGCAGCCGCGCGGCCTCGAGCTCGGTGGCCATGTCGGCGACGGCGAACACCACCGACTGCTTCTCGGCGAGCGCCTCGCCGAACGTGAAGCGCTCGTGCACGTACGCGACGGAGCGGTCGAGGGCCCAGCGGGCGCCACCGATCGAGCAGGTCGCGATGTTGAGTCGCCCGCCGTTCAGCGCGGTCATGGCGATCGAGAACCCCCGGCCCTCGCCCCCGAGCAGGTTCTCGGCCGGCACGCGCACCTCGTCGAGGATCACGGGACGGGTGGGCTGGGCGTTCCAGCCCATCTTCTTCTCGTTCGCGCCGAACGACAGGCCCTCGGCGTCGGCGGGCACGAGGAACGCGCTGATCCCGCGCGCCCCCGGCTCGCCCGTGCGGGCCATGACGACGTATACCGAGGCCTCGCCGGCACCCGAGATGAACTGCTTGACGCCCGTGAGCACGTAGCTGTCGCCGTGGCGGATGGCCGAGGTGGTGATCGCCGCGGCGTCGGATCCGGCGCCCGGCTCGGTGAGGCAGTACGCACCCAGGTCGTCCATGGCGACGAGGCCGGGGAGCCACTGCGCTCGCTGCGCCTCGTCGCCGTAGGCGTCGATCATCCACGCGACCATGTTGTGGATCGTGATGTAGGCCGTCACGGTCGGGTCACCGTAGGCCAGCTCCTCGAAGATCGCCACAGCGTCGGCCCGCGACAGCCCGGCGCCGCCCACGTCTTCGCTGACGTAGACGCCGCCGAGACCCAGCTCTCCCGCGCGCCGCAGCACGTCGCGGGGGAAGTGCTTCTCGGCATCCCATTCGAGGGTGTGCGGGGCGAACTCCGTCGCGGCGAAGTCGCGGACGGCGTCGAGGATGGCGGTGCGCTCTTCTGCCGACAGCGCGCCCGCGGGTGCGGCGGCGAGCGCGGGAGCAGGGGTGGTGTCCATGCGGCTCTCCTTCGTGGAGCGACGGCGTCGTCGCTTTCCTCAGATTACCTGGACGTCCTTGTAATTGATAGGGGGGTCGACTTACCCCGCCAGGCCGCCGAACAGCGAGCCGACGAGGTACGTCGCCCCGAGCGCGAGCGCCCCGCCGACCACCATCCGCACCACCGCGCGCCCCCGGCGGGCCCCGCCGATCCAGGCGGCGATGTACCCGGTGACGGCCAGCGCGAGCAGGACCGCCGCGAACGTCGCCGCCACGCGCACCTCGACCGGGAGGAGCAGGATCGTCAGCAACGGCAGCAACGCCCCGACCGTGAAGGCCACCGCCGAGGCGAACGCCGCCGTCCACGGGCTCACCACGTCGTCGGCGTCGATGTTCAGCTCGACCGAGAGGTGGGCCTTCAGGGCATCGGATGCCGTGAGCTCGGTCGCCACCCGCGTCGCCGTCTCGGTCGACAGACCCCGCGCCTCGTACAGTCCCACGAGCTCGGTGAACTCGGCATCCGGGGCCTCCGCCAGTTCGCGGCGCTCCTTCTCGATGAGCGCGTGCTCGCTGTCGCGCTGACTCGAGACCGAGACGTACTCGCCGAGCGCCATGGACACCGCCCCACCGACCAGCGCCGCCATGCCCGCCACGAGCACGGGGGCGACCTCGCTCGTCGCCCCGGCCACGCCCACGACGACGGCCGCAGTCGACACGATGCCGTCGTTGGCCCCGAGCACCCCGGCGCGCAGACCGTTGAGTCGCTGCGCGAGGCCCTGACGGTGCGGTTCGTCGGGGTGGGCACCGGACGGCGTGGTCATGCGCTCAGGCTAGACCGGCTCGGCCGCGACGGGAGCGCCGCGTCGCCGTTCGCCCCGCGTTCACCCGCGGGACACCGCCCCCGGGCAGACTCGCCCCGTTCGCCGCCCCCGCGGCGTGCCCGTGCCGCCCCACCGCACGCCACCCCTGCCCCGAGGACACAGCCATGCCTTCGCCCTTCCTTCGCCGTACCGTCGCGCTGACCGCGACCGCGGCGGCCGTGTGCGCGCTCGCCCTGTCGAGCGTCACCGCGGCGTCCGCCGCCATCGTCGCCGATCCGGTGCGCGACTCCCCCGCCGACAGTGCGGTGAGCCTGCGCCCGATCGGCACCTACGAGACCGGGGTGTTCGACCAGTCGGCCGCCGAGATCGTGCACGCGTACAAGAACCGCCTGTTCGTCGTCAACGCCCAGGCCGGGGCCGTCGACGTGCTCGACAGCAGCACCCCGACCGCTCCCGCCAAGCTGTACTCGATCACCGGGACCGGCGTCGCCAACTCGCTCGCCGTGCGCGCCGACGGACTCGGCGTGATCGCCCTCGAGAACGTCGACAAGACGGCCCCGGGTCGCCTGGTGTTCTTCGACGCCGACGCCGCCGAGCCCACCGTGCTCGGCGAGGTCACCGTCGGAGCCCTCCCCGACATGGTCACGCTCTCGGCCGACGGCACGGTCGCCGTCGTCGCCAACGAGGGCGAGCCCGCCGACGACTTCACGATCGACCCCGAGGGGTCTGTCGGTATCGTCACCCTGCCCGCCGAGAAGGCGGCCCCGAGCCAGGATGCCGTGCGCACGGCCGGCTTCGGAGCCTTCGAGCAGGGCGGGTCGATGACCCTCGACCCCGCCGTCCGCGTCTTCGGCCCCGACGTCGCCGCCCCCGATCAGGGCGACACCCCGCTCGACGCGAACCGCGTGAGCCGCAACCTCGAGCCCGAGTACGTCGCCCTCGCCGGCGGCACCGCCTACGTCGCCCTGCAGGAGGCCAACGCCGTCGCGACCGTCGACCTGGCGTCGGCCTCGGTCACCGGCATCCGCCCCCTCGGGTTCAAGGACTACGGCGTCGAGACCCTCGACGCGAGCGACCGCGACCCCGAGGACGCGCCGACCTATACGCAGAAGACCTACCCCGGCCTGTTCGGCATGTACATGCCCGACGGCATCCAGGCCTACGAGGCGAACGGCGAGACGTACCTCGTCACCGCCAACGAGGGCGACGGCCGCGAGTGGGGCGCGTACAACGACACCGCCCGGGTGAAGGACCTCGGCGACGACGGCCTCGCCCCCGTCTGCGCCGACAGCCCGCTCGCCGGCTCGCTCGGCGACGCCGACCTGGGCCGCCTCAACGTCGCCACCGACATGGGGCTGAACGCCGACGGCACCTGCTACTCCGAGCTGTACACGTTCGGCGGCCGCGGCTTCTCGGTGTGGACCACCGAGGGCACCCAGGTGTTCGACTCGGGCTCCGACTTCGAGCGGATCACGCACGACGCCAACCCGGAGTTCTTCAACTCGAACCACTCCGAGTCGAACCTCGAGGGCCGCAGCGACGACAAGGGCCCCGAGCCCGAGAACCTCGCCATCGGGCAGGTCGACGGACGCACCTACGCCTTCATCGGTCTCGAGCGCGTGGGCGGCGTGATGACCTACGACATCACCGACCCCGCCGCCGCGAGCTACGCCGGATACGTCAACAACCGCGACTTCTCGGTGTCGGTCGAAGACCAGCTGACCGGAGACGAGACCGCCGACCGCGCGCTGCTCTCGAACGCCGGCGACCTCGGCCCCGAGGGCATCGACTTCATCCCCGCCGACGCCTCGCCCACCGGTCGTCCCCTCGTCGCCGTCGGCAACGAGGTGTCGGGGACGACGACGCTGTTCGCGGTCGAGAACCCGAACGTGAAGAACATCGACATCCTCACGATCAACGACTTCCACGGTCGTCTGGAGGCAGGGTCCCAGGGCGAGGCCGGCGCCGCGGTCATCGCCGGAGCGGTGAAGGCCGCCGAGGCCGCCAACCCGAACACCGTGTTCGTCTCGGCCGGTGACAACATCGGAGCCTCGACGTTCACCTCGCTCATCCAGGACGACTCCCCCACGATCGACACCCTCGTCGCCTCCGGCCTCGACGTCTCGGCCGTCGGCAACCACGAGTTCGACCGCGGCTTCGCCGACCTGACCGACCGGGTGCTGCCCGAGTACGGCGGCGGCGAGTTCGGGCTCGGCGCGAACGTCTACAAGAAGGGTACGAAAGAGCCCGTGCTCGACGAGTACGCGATCAAGGTCGTCGACGGCGTGCGCGTGGCCTTCATCGGCACCGTCACCCCCGACACCGCCACCATGGTCGACCCGGCCGGCGTCGCCGACCTGGAGTTCGGCGACCAGCTCGAGGCCGCCGACCGCGTCGCCGACGAAATCACGGCCGCGGGCTCCGCCGACGTCATCGTGCTGCTCACCCACTCGGGCGCCGCGGTGTCGGACGACTGCGCCGCCATCGCGGCCGACCAGGCCGGCTTCGGCAACCTGGCCGTGAACGCCTCGCCCGAGATCGACGCGATCGTCTCGGCGCACACGCACCAGACGTACGCCTGCGACCTGCCCGTGGCCGGAACCGACCGCACGCGTCCGGTGATCCAGGCGTCGGAGTACGGCAAGGCGATGGGTCAGCTCTCGCTGAGCTGGGACACGCGCACCGGCTCGCTGGCATCCGTCACCGGCGCGACCTTCCCCCTCGAGGGCGCGTTCGCCCCGGATGCCGCGATCGAGGCGCGCGTGGCCGAGTACGTCGCGCAGGCCGACGTCATCGGCGCGAAGCCCGTCGGCGAGATCAGCGGCGACATCCTGCGCGGCGGCACCCCGTCGGGCAGCGACCGCGGCGTGGAGTCGTCGATGGGCAACTCCGTCGCCGACGTGTACCTCTGGGCGACGTCGCAGAACCCCGCCTTCGCCGGCACGAAGGCGCAGATCGCCCTGATGAACCCGGGCGGCCTCCGCGCCGACCTGCTCAAGGGCGATGACGGCGTGGTCACCTACAAGGAGGCGGCCTTGGTCCAGCCCTTCGCCAACACGCTCGTGACGGTGACGCTGACGGGTGCGCAGATCCGCGACATCCTCAACGAGCAGTGGAAGGCCGAGGGCGACCGCCCCAAGCTGCACCTGGGCGTGTCCGACGGCTTCACCTACGAGTACACGCAGGATGCCGCGAACCCCCGCGTGGGCTCGGTCGTCTCGATGGCGTACGAAGGCACGGCGATCGCCGACGGTGACACGTTCACCGTGGTGACGAACTCGTTCCTCGCAAACGGCGGCGATGGGTTCCCGACCTTCGCGGCCGGCACCGACCGCACCGACACCGGTCAGATCGACCTCGACGCGACGCTCGCGTACTTCGCCGCGACGCCGCTGGTCGACCCCGCGCCGCTCGGTCGCGCGATGGTCGCCTCGGGCGAGAACCCGGGCGGCGGTGACCCCGGCCAGCCCGGTGCCGAGCCGACTCCCGCGCCCGGTCAGCCGGCACCCGGTCAGCCCGCGCCGGGCCAGCCGTCGGGCGACCGCCCCGGCAGCGACCTCGCGAACACCGGCGCGCAGGCACCGTGGGGACTCGCCCTCGCCGGCGGCTTCCTCGTGGTGGCCGGCGGCCTGGCCTTCGCCCTGCGGCGGCGCACCGTCTGACGCACGGACGTCGGAACGGCCCTCACCCTCACGGGTGGGGGCCGTTCTGGTCAGGGCTTGTCGACGCGGGGATCCCACGAGCCGGCCGTCGACAGGCCGACGAGATCAGGCAGAACGGAGGGCGACGCGAACGCCGGGGGACGCCGCGGTGACGTGCCAGACGTGCCCCGAACCCGACACGGTGCTCGCGCCTTCGGTATCCACGATGAGCACGGTGTGCTCGTCGATCGCCACGCCCTCCGTCACGAGTTCCGCATCGACCGCGGCCACGAGACGCGACAGGGTTCCCCACTGCGCCGCGTGCGCGTCGACGGCGAACCGCACCAGGCCGAGGCCGTCGCGGATCTCGAGTTCGTCGAGCTCCTCACCCGCATCTTCGGACGCCACCTCGATTCCGCCCAGTCGGTAGCCGCCCACGAGCGCCGTTCCCGCCGCGATCGCCGCGCCCGCCGAGAACCCGGCGTAGGGCATGCCGTCGCGCACGCTGCCCGCCACGGCAACCAGGATCGGCGCGAGAGCGTCGAGGTACGCGGGCGTGAGGCCCCCGCCCACGAACACCGCATCGGCCCTCGACACCTCGGCGTCGAAGGTCCCACCCTCGACGATCGCCGCGACGCGCAGCTCGGCGGCCGCCGCCCCCGCCGCCTCGAGCACCGCTGCGAAGCGAGCGACCGAGGAGTCATCGTCGGCCTCGAGTACGAGCAGCACGGCGATCACGGGAGGGCGGTCGTCGGCCCGCGCCCGCGCCTCGACGACGAAGGGACGCAACAGCGCGCCGCAGCGCGCGACGTCGCGCCCGCCGCCGAGAAGGTGAACGCTCATGCGCCCCAGTATCGCGGCCCCGAGGCGCCGCCGGAGCGCGCACAACGGCGGACGACACAGTCGACGCGCCGGTCACCCCACCCCCACGACGGTGCGCCGGCCGCCAGCCCCGCCGTTGTGCACGCCGCCCCGACCCGGCCGTGCCGCGCGACCTCAGCCCCGAGGCGCCGCCGGAGCGCGCACAACCGCGGACGACACAGCCGACACGCCGATCAGCCCACCCCCACGACGGCGCGCCGCCAGCCGGCCCCGCCGTTGTGCACGCCGGGGCGTCAGTACCGCCGCAGCAGCGCCGCCAGCGCCTGGCCGCCGCCGATGCACATCGTCACGACCGCGTACTCGAGGTCGCGGCGCTGCAGGTCGAGGGCCGCCCGCACGGTCAAGATGGCGCCCGTCGCGCCCACCGGGTGGCCCAGGGCGATCGCGCCTCCGTAGGGGTTCACCTTCTCGGGGTCGAGTCCGGCGTCGCGGATCACGGCGACCGCTTGAGCGGCGAAGGCCTCGTTCAGCTCGATCACGTCGACGTCGGCGGGGGTGAGCCCGGTCTGCTCCCACAGCCGTTGCAGCGCGAGCACGGGGGCGTAGCCCATGATCTCGGGGTCGACGCCCGCGGTCGTCACGGCCTCCAGGGTCGCCAGCCCCGTCAGGCCGCGCTCGCGCACGTCGTCCTCGCGCATGAGCACGGTCGCGGCGGCGCCGTCGTTGATGCCCGACGAGTTGCCCGCCGTCACCGACCCGTCCTTCTCGAATGCCGGGCGCAGCACCGCGAGCGCCTCCCTCGTGGTGCCGGGTCGCGGATGCTCGTCGACCGAGACCTCGACCGGCCGCTTACCGCCGGTGGTCACGGGCACGATCTCCTCGGCGAAGGCCGCGCGCGCGGCATCCGTCGCCGCCCTGCGCTGGCTCTCGACCGCGAAGGAGTCCTGCTCCTCGCGCGAGACGGAGTACCGGGATGCCACGACCTCGGCCGTCGTTCCCATATGCCGGCCGCTGAAGGGGTCGGTGAGGATCGCGAGCGTGCCGTCGAGCAGTGTGCGGTCGCCGAGGCGGGCGTTTCCGCGGGCCCCGTACTCGAGGAAGGGGGTGCGCGACATGCTCTCGTCGCCGCCGGCCACCGCGACGTCGATGCCACCCCAGCGCAGTTCCTGCGCCGCCGACCAGATCGCCTGCAGGCCCGAACCGCAGAGGCGGTTCACCGTGAACGCGGGCACGCGGGTCGGCAGCCCCGCCGCGAGGGCGACGCGGCGAGCGTTGTAGGCGTCGGGGCCGTTCTGGGCGATGCAGCCCATCACGACCTCGTCGACGGCGTCCTTGTCGACGCCCGCTCGCCGGAGCGCCTCGGTCACGGCCACAGCGCCGAGCTCGAAGGCATCGACGCCCGACAGCGCCCCGCCGAAGGAGCCGATGGGCGTGCGCGCCCCCGACACGACGACGATGCGCGGTGCGGTCATCAGCCCGCCGCCTCTTCGGGGCGCTCCTGGGCGTCGATCACGGCCTCGTCGGGGACGTACCCCGCGATGTGCCGCTCATCGGGGCCGACGTACTCCGACAGGGGCCGGATGAGGGCGTTCGACGCCTGCTGCTCGCGGATGTGCGCCGTCCAGCCGGTGATGCGCGCGGCCACGAACAGGGGCGTGAAGGTGAGCGTGTCGAAGCCCAACAGCGCATACGCCGGACCCGAGGGGTAGTCGAGGTTGGGGTAGATGCCCTTCCGCTCCACGAACTGGCTCTCGAGCGCGTCGTACAGCGCGGCGACGTCGGGGCGGTCGTAGTGGGCGACGAGGGTGTCCAGCGCGGCCTTCATCGTGGGCACACGCGAGTCGCCGCGCTTGTACACGCGGTGACCGAAGCCCATGATCTTGCGCTTCTCGCCCAGGGCGGTGTCGAGCCAGGGGCCGACGTTCTCGGCCGAACCGATCTCGTCGAACACGTGCAGCACGGCCTCGTTGGCGCCGCCGTGCAGCGGCCCCTTGAGCGCGCCGATCGCCCCGACGACGGCGGAGTACAGGTCGCTGAGCGTCGACGCGATCACGCGCGCGGTGAACGTCGAGGCGTTGAAGGAGTGCTCGGCGTACAGGATCATCGAGCGATTGAACGCGTCGACGACGACGGGGTCGGACTCCTCGCCGAACGTCATCCACAGGAAGTTGGCCGAGTAGTCCAGGTCGTCGCGGGGCTCGATGAGCTCCTCGCCCCGCCGGCGGCGCTGACCGTACGCGACCACGGCGGGCAGCTGCGCCCACAGGCGGATGCTGCGCTCGAGGTTCTCTTCGGGGGTGCCCACGGCATCCATCACGTTCGCGATGCCCGCGGTCTCGCGCGCGCCGATCACGCTCACGGCCGTCCGCACCTCATCCATCGGGTGAGCTGAGGTGGGCAGCAGGTCGATCGCGGCGCGGACGTCGTCGGGCAGCGCCCGGTGCTGACGCTCGGTCCGGCGCAGGGCGGCGAGCTGCGCGGCATCCGGAAGCTCACCGTTCCACAGCAGGTACGCCACCGCCTCGAACGGCTGCGTCGCGGCGAGCTCCTGCACGGGGTACCCGCGGTACAGCAGGCTGTTGGTGTCGGGGTTGACCTTGCTGATGGCGGTCTCGTCGACCGTGACGCCGGCGAGGCCCTTCTTGATGTCGGTCATCGTCTCTCCCTCGAGTCGTGCTCGGTTCTACTCTGTCTCACCCCGGCCGCCTACCGGCAACCCACCCGTGTCCCACTTCGAGCAGAAAACAGGCGCATAACCTGGACGGAGTGGGACACGCTGGCCTGCCGCCGCCTCAGCGCTCGACGGTGAAGTCGAACACGTCGGCGTCGAAGCGCGTGTAGCCCTCGTAGTCGATGAGGTCGTACAGGTCGGCGCGGTGCTGCATCTCGCCGAGCTGGTCGCGCAGGTGCCCCTCGGATGCCAGGGCGTCCAGGCCCCGACCGGCGGCGCCCATCGCGAGGCGCAGCAGCGACACCGGCCAGATGACCAGGTTCACCCCGGCGTCCTGCAGCTGGGCGGTCGAGAACAGCTCGCTCTTGCCGAACTCGGTCATGTTGGCCAGGATCGGCACGTCCAGCGCGGTGCGCATCGCCTCGAACTCGCCGAGATCGCGCATCGCCTCGGGGAAGATCGCGTCGGCGCCGGCGTCGACCAGGGCCTTCGCGCGGTCGATCGCGGCATCCAGTCCCTCGACGGCCCGCACGTCGGTGCGCGCCATGATGAGGAAGTCGGGGTCGCGCCGGGCGTCGACGGCCGCGCGGATGCGCTTGATCGCGGTGTCGGCATCCACGACGCTCTTGCCGTCGAGATGGCCGCAGCGCTTCGGATTGACCTGGTCCTCGATGTGCGTGCCGGCGAGCCCCGCGTCTTCGAGCGTCTGGATCGTGCGGGCCACGTTCATCGGCTCACCGAACCCGGTGTCGGCGTCGATGATGGCCGGCAGCTCCGTCATGCGAGCGATCTGCTGCCCGCGTCCGGCGACCTCGGTGAGGGTCGTCAGGCCGATGTCGGGCAGGCCCAGGTCGGCCGAGATGACGGCCCCGGAGATGTAGACGCCGTCGAAGCCCTTGCGCTCGATGAGCCGAGCCGACAGCGGGTTGAAGGCTCCCGGCATCCGCACGAGTTCTCCGGATGCCAACTTCTCGCGCAGCGCGCGACGCTTCTGCTGCGGAGTGATCTGGGCGTACAGCATCAGCGGGCTCCCTCGGGGGTGTGGAGTTCGCGCACCGGCGGCTCGGGCTTCTCGGGCGCGCATCCGCCGCCGCGCATCAGAACAGCCCCTTCGGGGCGGGGGCCAGGGCCAGCACGCCGGGCTTCGCCACGATCGTGAGCTGCATGACTTCGGCCGGGGTCAGTTCGGGCAGACGCTGCACGAGCTCGAGGAAGCGCTCGATCTCCTCCGGCTGCAGCACGGGGTCGGCGAGCGTGCGGAACTTGCGGATGTAGTCCTCACGCGCGAACGGACGGGCACCGAGCGGGTGGGCGTCGGCGACGGCGATCTCGTCCTGCACCGTCGAACCGTCGATCAGCGTGATGACGACGCGGCCGCCGAACGCCTTCTCGTTCGGATCCTCCGAGTGGTAGCGGCGCGTCCACTCGGCATCCTCGGCCGTGGTGACCTTGTGCCAGAGGGCCACCGTGTCGTCCCGGCCCGCGCGCTCCGGCGCATAGGAGTCGACGTGGTGCCACGCGCCGTCCTGCAGGGCGACGGCGAAGATGTACGGGATCGAGTGGTCGAGCGTCTCGCGCGACGCGGTCGGGTCGTACTTCTGCGGGTCGTTCGCCCCCGAGCCGATCACGTAGTGCGTGTGGTGGCTGGTGTGCAGCACGATGGATGCCACGTTCGAGGGGTCGCGCAGGTCGGGCCGCTCCGTGCCCAGGCGGCGGGCCAGGTCGATCCAGGCCTGCGCCTGGTACTCGGCCGAGTGCTCCTTCGTGTACGAGTCGAGGATGCCGCGCTTGCTCTCGCCCTCGCCGGGCAGCGGTACGTCGTACGAGGCCTGGGGGCCGTCGAGCATCCACGCGATGACGCCGTCCTCCCCCTCGTAGATGGGCGAGGGGCTGGTCTCGCCGCGCATCGCCCGGTCGACGGCCTCGATCGCCATCTTCCCCGCGAAGGCGGGGGCGTGTGCTTTCCAGGTCGAGATCTCGCCCTTGCGCGACTGGCGCGTGGCGGTGGTGGTGTGCAGGGCCTGACCGATCGCCTGGTAGATCGTCTCCTGGTCGAGGTCGAGCAGGGTGCCGATACCGGCGGCCGCGGCGGGGCCGAGGTGGGCGACGTGGTCGATCTTGTGCTTGTGCAGCGAGATCGCGCGCACGAGGTCGATCTGGATCTCGTACGCCGTGGCCAGGGCGCGCACCACGGCGGCGCCGTCACGTCCCGTGTGCTGCGCGACGGCGAGCACGGGCGGGATGTTGTCGCCCGGGTGCGAGTAGTCGGAGGCGAGGAAGGTGTCGTGGTAGTCGAGCTCGCGCACGGCCACCCCGTTCGCCCACGCGGCCCACTCGGGGCTGGAGCGGCGTTCGAGCGCGCAGCCGAACACCGTGGCGCCGGACCCGCCGATCGACACGGCGTGATCGAGTGCCTGCTGGCGCGCGGCGCTGACCGGCTGCCGCGTGATCGACGCGGCGGCGACGGCGGCGTTGTCGATGAGGCGGTTCACGATCATGTCGATCACGTCATCGTCGACCGCGACGGCGTCGGTGGCGACCCGGGCGAGCGCCCAGGCGAGCTGTCCCTCGCGAGCGAGGTTCTCGTCGCTGCGGTGTACGCGCACGTGGTGGGTGATCGTCATGAGGGGTCCTCCGTGAGGGCTTCGAGGATGGTGGTGAGGGCGTTGTGCAGGTGCACGTGGGTGGCGTGGGCGGCGAGTTCGGGATCGCCGGCGCCGATCGATCGCGCGATCAGTTCATGCTCCCCGGCGGAGGCCGAGAGGCGGAGGGGGTTGTCGCGTGCCATGCGCCGCACGCGCACGAGGTGGGTGCGGACGCTGCGGAGGGCCGCGGAGAGGTAGGGGTTGGCGACGGCATCGTCGATCCGGGCGTCGAAGCGCGCGATGAGGGAGTAGTACGCGTCGGCATCGGCGGTGTCGACGGCGGCGAACTCGCCCGCGAGCGCCGTGAAGAGGCGACCGTCGCCCCGAACCGTGGCGCTGCGCGCCGCCTGGGTCTCGAGGGCGCGGCGGAGTTCGAACAGAGCCCGGATGTCGTCGGCGTCGATCCCGGCCACGACGGTGACGCGCGGCGAGGCCTGGGCGACGAGACCATCGGATGCCAGCCGACGTAACGCCTCGCGCAGGGGGGTGCGACTGACACCGAGGCGGGTGGACTGCTCCACCTCGCCGAGGACGGTTCCGGGGGCGAGAGCGCCCGTCTGGATCTCGTCGAGGAGGGTCGCGTAGGCCCGTTCTCCTGCTCGCATACCGCACCCCCTCGTCGTGTATACATTACGCGCCGTTTGGACGGATGGCCAGCCGACAGGAGCCCCCTGGGTATACACACGGCGTCGCCAGCGGGCGGCATCGCGGCCGCCCTCTCGCTCACCGCCGCACCGCTCGGCATCCGCTCGACTCGCCGCCCCGCGTCGCGGATCCGCACTGGCGCGCCCGCCCGCCGCGCTGCCACACTGGGCGCATGCTCGTCACAACCATGAACGATGTCCCCGGCCGCCAGATCGTCGAGGTGTACGGCGAGGTGACCGGCCTCACCGTGCGCGCCCGCAACATCGGCGTGCAGTTCGGCGCCGGCCTCAAGTCGATCTTCGGCGGCGAGCTCGAGGGCCTCACGAAGCAGCTGCAGCAGAGCCGCGACGAGGCCAAGCAGCGCCTCGTCGAGCAGGCGCAGGCCCTGGGCGCCGACGCGGTCATCGCGATGCGATTCGACACGAGCGAGGTCGCGCAGAACTTCCAGGAGGTCGTCGCCTACGGCACGGCCGTGAAGCTGGCCTGATCCCGCCGCACCCGTCGCGCTCCTTACGCGCGAGGTGCCGGATTTCGTTGCTGAGGTGGTCGCGCGAGCGACGATCTTCGGCGACTCACGCGCTTCGTTGCCACGACTCCAGGGTCGTCGGAATGGATGCCAGGGTCGCCAGCGACGCGTCACGGTCGGCGCGCGCGAGGGTGAGCCCGGCCACCACGAGCGAGGCGCAGACCGCGGCGAGGGCGTCCACGGCATCCGGGGCCAGATCCGGACGACGATCGGCGACCGCCGCGCGGATGGCGGTGCGCATCTCGGCCGCGTAGTCCGAAACGAGGGTGCGCACCTCGGCGTCGTCGGTGGCGAGCGGTGACGACCCGGCGTTGAGCAGCAGGCAGCCGAGTCGAGCGCGCGGGGTGTCGGCCTCGATCGCCGCGCACATCTCGTCGACGTACGCCTCGAGGGCACCGGGGTCTCCCCCGCCCAGGGGGCGCAGACGCGTGCGCACGACGTCGTCGAGGTAGCCCGCGAGCACGGCATCGAACAGACCGCGTTTGCTGCCGAAGGCGTGGTAGATGCTCGAGCGGGTGAGGCCGGTCGCCTCCTCGAGCTCGGCGATGCCCGCCTCGGCGTAGCCGCGCCGCCAGAACACGTCGCGCGCGGCGTCGATCACGACGGAGCGCTCGAAGCTCGGCATCCTGCCCATGGGTGTCCTTCTCTCGCGCCGCTGACGAACTCCCGGGTTGCGGTCTCAGACCCGAGGTCTATATTAGACCGGTCGTTACAAAATAACCACAGGAGGAATCATGCGCGCAGTCATCCACCACGAGTTCGGCGAGCCGGCCGACGTCGTCGGCGTCGAAGAGGTCGAGAACCCGACCCCCGGCCCCGGCCAGGTGCGCCTGCGCGTGCTCCTGTCGCCCATCCACAACCACGACCTGTGGACCATCCGCGGCACCTACGGCTTCAAGCCCGAGCTGCCCGCGCGCGCCGGCACCGAAGCCGTCGGCGTGATCGAAGAGCTCGGCGAGGGCGTCGAGGGCCTGACCGTCGGTCAGCGCGTCGCTACCGGCGGCACCTTCGGCGTATGGGCCGAGCAGGTCGTCGCGCAGGCCGCCGGGCTCATCCCCGTCGCCGAGGGGCTGTCCGACGAGGTCGCCTCGCAGCTCGTATCGATGCCCTTCAGCGCCATCAGCCTGCTGCACTCGCTCGACCTGAAGCCCGGCGACTGGATCGTGCAGAACACCGCCAACGGCGCCGTCGGCCGCATGGTCGCGCAGATCGCCCGGGCGCGCGGCGTCAACGTCGTCGGTCTCGTGCGTCGCCAGAGCGCCGTCGACGAGCTCGCCGAGCAGGGCATCGACAACGTCGTGTCGACCGACACCGACGACTGGCGCGACAAGGCCCTCGCCCTCGTCGGCGACGGAAAGGTCGTCGCGGGCGTCGACTCCGTCGGCGGATCCGCCGCGGGCCAGGTGCTGTCGCTGCTCAGCGAGAACGGCACCCTCGTGATCTTCGGCTCGATGGGCGCGGGCACGCTCGAGCTCGGCGCCGGCGACCTCATCTTCCGTCAGGCCACCGTGAAGGGCTTCTGGGGCAGCGTCGTCAGCAAGACGATGGATGCCGAGACCCGCGGCGCCCTGTTCGGCGAACTGTCGCGCTACCTCGCCGACGGCACCCTGACGCTCCCCGTCGCCGCCACCTTCGGCCTCGACGACATCGTCGAAGCCGTCACCGCGAGCGACGCCCCGCGCGTGGGCAAGGTGCTGCTGCGCCCGTGACCCGGTAGCGCCGCGGTGCCCGCCCTCGCGGGGGCACCGCGGCGCGCCCGCCGCGCGCCCCGCGCCCCGCGCCCCCACCCGACGTTGAGTGTCCAGGACACGCCGCAGCGCGCACCGGGGGCGCGGCGTGTCSTGGACACTCAACGGTTCTYRCCCGCMCGGGCGRCGGCGAGACGCCCCACCCCCCACGCCCCCACGCCCGCGCCCAAATACGCGGTCGAGCCCGCGCCCGCCCCCGCGCCGCCCAAACCCGACGTTGAGTGTCCAGAACACGCCGCACCACGCACCGAGGACACGGCGTGTCCTGGACACTCAACGGTTCTCACCCGCACGGGCGACGGCGAGACGCCTCACGCGCCGCGCGAAGCCTCCAGCGCCGCGGCCAGCGCGTCGATCGCGGGACGTTGGCCCTTCACGAGGGCGTCGCGGGCGGCATCCAGGCCCATCCATTCGACGCGGTCGACCTCGGGGAACGCGACCGTTTTTCCCGAGCGCGGTGGCCAGACCATCTCGAAGGTGCCGAACGTGAAGCCGGATGCCGTGAACCCGGCGCCGTCTCCCGCGAAGACGACGACCTTCTTCCCCGACGAGTACGCGAACGTGCCGAGCTCGGCCCACGGCGTCGCGGGCGGTTCGACGCCGAGCTCCTCGCGGAACTCGCGGTGGGCGGCATCCAGAGCTCCCTCGGTCTCGGGGTCGAACTCCCCCTTGGGGATCGACCACGCACCCGCGTCCTTCTTCGCCCAGAAGGGCCCGCCCATGTGCGCGACGAGCACCTCGGGCGCGGGGGTCAGCCGGTACAGCAGCAGCCCCGCGCTCCAGACGACCATCAGGCCGTCGCCACCGGCACGCGGGCGGCCTCGTCGGCGATCACGTCGGCCCGTTTGCGGAACGTACGGGCGGTGACGCGGTCGAGGGCGATCTGCCCGCGCATTTTCTCGGCCTTCTCGTACAGCGACGGGCCGCCGAAGCCGGTGAGCACCTTCACGAGCACCGGGAGCAGCTCGATCATGAAGAACAGCGCCGCGATCAGGTAGTGCGCCCAGCGCAGGGCGGGCTCGCGGTCCGACAGGCGCTCGAGGGCCGTGATCTGGCTGAGCAGTCCGACGGCGCCCGCATTGCCGTCGGCGATCGACGACGCGCGCGCGTTGTACGCGGCCAACGCCGACTCGTACTGGGTGCGGGCAGCGGGCAGCTGGTCTTCGGCCTGCTGCTTGTTCTGGTCGGCCGACGATGCCGCAGCCTCGGCGCCCGAGGTGTTGGCGGCGGCGAGGGTGGACTGCGCCTGCTGCAGCTGCGTCGACAGCGCGTCGTACGACGACTGCGCCTGGGCGAGCTGGGCTTGGGCGGCGTCGGAGCTCGCGCCGGTGCCGGCGAGACCGGTGCAGCCGGGCACGATGCCCGCGCCCTGGCCGGTGAGCTCGCACTGGTACACCGCGCGCGCCTGGTCGATGACGCTCTGCTGAGCGGCGAGCTGCTGGGTGAGCTGGTCGACCGTCTGCTGCGCCGCGGCCGACTCGGCCGACGTCGACGAGGTTCCGCTGACGATGCCGGTGGCCGCCTGGTTCTCGAGGGCCGACACCTGGGCGCTCGCGGCGTCGAGCGCCTGCTTCTCGGGACCGCTGGTCACGGCATCCTGATCGGTCAACGCCTGGGTGACGTTCGTGGAGTTCACCTCGCGGGCGATGTCGTTGTGGAACACCTGCAGCACGAGCGGCTCGGCGACGACGATGCCGATGAGCGCCGCCATGATGATGCGGGGGAACGCGAGGCCGAGCAGGCGGAAGACGTTCTTCGTCGAGCGCATCGTCGAGGTGAGGAAGCGGTCGAGGTTGTAGATGATGAGGCCCCAGATCAGGGCCAGCGGGATCGCGAGGAAGATGCTGACGCGCACCCCGGTGAGTAGGGCGAACATCATCGACAGCGACGAGACGAGCGCCGTTCCCGCGAGCACCAGGAACATCTGCACGAAGCGCGGCACCTCTTCGGGAACCTCGTCGAGCACGTCGTTGTCGGCCCCGCCCAGCACCGCCATCCGCCGCACGAGCGACAGGCGCGGACGCCGCGGGTCGTGTCGGCGCAGGCGCGGCGGGCGGGGATCGGATGCCACCGGGGCGGCGACGGCGTCGGGCTCGCCGTGCGCTGCGGGCTCGCCGTGCGCTGCGGGCGCCGCGTCGGCCTCGCGATCGAGCACGACCGTCTCGTCGGCGCTGGCGTCTGCGGCCGGGGGCGGGGTGGTCTCGCTCTCGGCGCCCGCGCGATCCGCCTCACGCGGCTCGGCGGGGCGGCGCTCGATCGGGAGCGTCGGGTCGTCGTCGGCGGGCGGGGCTCCCCACGGCTCGGACGTGTGGTCGTGCGGCGCGGGACGGGCCGCCACGGTCTGCGCGGCGAGGATGTCGTCGAGGTACTGCGCGCGTTCCTCGTCCGTCGTGAACTCGATGCGACCGCCGGAGCCGAAGCGGCCGGGTCGTGGATCGGAAAAGGACATTCGATGAGGGTAAGACGCGTTCCTGTCGATCAGATGAGCGAGGGCGGGGGCGCGGCGAACCCGAAACGAGTCGGGCGGGCCGGACGCGAACGCCCGACCCGCCGTACGGTCGTCAGACCAGGCGTTGCTTCGGCGAGACCTCGTACGTGTTCTCGGGGTCGGAGAACACCTCGTCGCCGAGCGCCGCGTCGATGGCGGCGAGCGTGTCGGCGTCGAGGGTGACGCCCGACGCCTTGACCGTGTCGGCGAGCTGCTCGGGACGGGAGGCTCCCACCAGGGCCGCGGCGATGTTGGGGTTCTGCAGCACCCACGCGATCGCGAGCTGCGGCATGGCGAGTCCGGCCTCGTCGGCGATGGGCTTGAGGCGCTGCACGGCCTCGAGCGTGTCGTCGTTCAAGAAGCGCTTGATGAAGGTGGCGCCGCTCTTCTCGTCGGTGGCGCGCGAGCCCTCGGGCGCCGGCTGGCCCGGCAGGTACTTGCCGCTCAGCACGCCCTGCGCCATGGGCGACCAGACGATCTGCGAGATGCCGAGCTCTTCGCTGGCGGGAACCACCTTGCCCTCGATCACGCGCCACAGCATGGAGTACTGCGGCTGGTTCGAGATGAGCTGGATGCCGAGCTGCTTCGCCAGCGCGTGTCCCTCGCGCAGCTGCTCGGCGGTCCACTCGGACACACCGATGTAGAGGGCCTTACCCTGCCGCACCACGTCGGCGAAGGCCTGGAAGGTCTCTTCGAGCGGGGTCTCGTAGTCGAACCGGTGGGCCTGGTACAGGTCGACGTAATCGGTGCCGAGGCGCTTCAGCGACCCGTTGATGGAGTCCATGATGTGCTTGCGGCTGAGCCCGGTGTCGTTCGGACCCGCGGGACCGGTGGGGAAGTACACCTTCGTGAAGATCTCGAGCGACTCGCGCCGCTGACCCTCGAGGGCCTTTCCGAGAACCGTCTCGGCCGCTCCGTTGGCGTAGCCGTCGGCGGTGTCGAACGTGGTGATGCCCGCGTCGAGCGCGGCGTGCACCGTCTTGATGGCCGCGTCGTCCGCGACCTGCGACCCGTGCGTCACCCAGTTGCCGAGGGTGATCTCCGAGATCTTGAATCCACTGTTTCCGAGATAGCGATAACCGACCATCACTCCACGCTAGACCCGGCCTCCGACACCTGGGCCCGAATCCCCTGGTGGCGAAATCGTCCGCGCGCACCGCGTCACAGGATGCCGAGCTCCATCGCCCGTGTGACGGCGCGGGTGCGGTCGGCGACGTCGAGCTTGGCGAACACCTTCAGCAGATGCGTCTTGACCGTGGCCTCGCCGAGGTGCAGGCGCACTCCGATCTCACGGTTGCTGAGGCCCTGCGCGACATGACCGAGCACCTCGACCTCGCGGGCGGTGAGCGCAGGTCTCTCGGCGGGTCGCCCGGTCTGCGCGACGAGCACGCGCGCCACACTCGGCGCGAGGGCCACCTCGCCGGCGGCCACGGCGCGGATCCCCGCCAGCAGCTCCTGCTCGGGCGCGGCTTTCAGCAGGTACCCGCTCGCCCCGGCGGCGATGGCCCGCACGATGACGTCGTCGCTCTCGTAGGTCGTCAGCACGATGATCCGCGCCGTCGGCACGCTCTCGCGCAGCATCGCCGTCGCCTCCTCGCCGTCGCGGCGCGGCATCCGCATGTCCATCAGCACCACGTCGGGGCGTTCGCGCTCCACGACGGTCACCGCCTCGATCCCGTCGGCGGCCACGCCCACCACGCACATGTCGTCGGCGGCATCCAGGATGCCGGTGAGCCCGGCCCGCACGATCGGATGGTCGTCGACGATCACGACGCGGATCACACGGCCGGTCACGCGCGCACCGCCGAGCGCGGAACGCGGGCCGTGAGCACCGTGGCCCCGGGGCTGCCGTCGATCAGCAGGTCACCGTCGAGGTGCCCGAGCCGCGCGCGGAGCCCCTCGAGCCCGAACCCCTGCGCCCGGGCGGCGGGGTCGAAGCCGGCGCCGTCGTCGGCTACGCGCAGTTCCACGCCGTCGTCGAGCTCGGTCAGCGTCACCTCGACACGTCGTGCGCCCGAGTGCCGGCGGGCGTTCGACAGGCCCTCCTGGGCGCACCGCAGCAGCGCGACCTCGCTCTCGCGGTCGAGGCCCGTGACGGCGTCGGCGCGCAGGTCGATGCGCAGACCCGATTCTCGGCCGAGACGGTCGACGAGCACCGTCAGGGCGGCGACCAGCCCCTCGCCGTGCGACACGGGCGCCCCGCCCGCGACGAGGGTGCGCGTCTCGGTGAGGGCCTCGCGCGCGGCCTCTTCGACCAGGCCGAGGGTGGAGTCGGCCAAGACGCCCGCCGCGAGCTCCCGGCGCGAGCGCTGAACCAGCAGCACCGTCCCCGCCAGCGTCTGCGCGATGGTGTCGTGGAGTTCGGCGGCCAGACGTCCACGCTCTTCGACGACGCCCGTATCGCGGTGCAAGGCGGCGAGTTCGTCCTGCGCGGCGGTGAGTCGATCGAGCAGGCCCTGGGTCTCGGCTGCGTGCCGGTAGACGGCGGTGAACCACAGACCGAGGCCGATGTTGCCGGCGAACGACGTCGCCTGGATGATCGCGGCGCGCTCCCACGCGTCGCCGTCGCCGCCCCAGGCCAGCGCGACGAGCACGAGCACGCTCGACAGGGCGGTCCAGGCGATCGCCGCGCGCCGGCGCGACCAGATCACCCAGAGCAGGGGGTACGCCGCGAACTGCAGCATCGCGATCCACGGCACGCACGCGATGGCCAGGGGCAGCAGCAGCGTCGACACCGCCAGCCCCGTGGCGACCCGCGGCGCTCCCTGCTCGCTCAGCACGCGAGGGAGGGCGACGAGCACGAGCGCGGCGTGCACGACGACGGCTCCCAGCGCCACGAGCGCCGGCCCCCAGGGGACCGCCCCGACAACCCCGGCCACGAGGGCGATCGCGACGCCCACGGCACCCGCGATTGCGTAGACCAGGGTCCATCCGCGCACGGCCGAGGCCACGGCATCCGCCCGCTCCCGCTCCCCGCGCGGGCCATCGGTCCCGGTCGCCACGGCGCCGCCGGAGGCGACGGTTCCCGCGCCCCTCACGCGTCTTTCCGGATCCATCGGAACGTCGCCCGCACCACCGCGAGCCCCACGACGAGCCAGAGTCCCGTCACGAGCAGGATCAGCGGGTGCTCCCACGACCCCGACGGCTCGGCCGCGGCGAAGCCCTCGGGCAGGAAGACCGAGCGGAAGCCCTGCGCCAGCCACTTCAGCGGGAACACGCTCGCCACGTTCTGCAGCCACTCCGGCAGGGCGGCGAAGTTGATGTAGACCCCCGAGATGAACTGCAGCAGCAGCACGATCGGGATGACGACGCCCGTGGCGCTGCGACCGGTGCGCGGGAGGGCCGAGAGCCCGATGCCGAGGATCGCGCAGGTGGTGACGCCCAGCAGGAACACCCACGCGAAGGTCAGCCAGCGCTCCGGTTCGGTGGGCAGCGGCACGCCGAAGAAGACCGCCGCGACGACGATCAGCAGCACCGACTGCAGAAAGCCGGTCACCAGCACCTGCCCGAGCTTGCCGATGAAGTACGACACGGGGCTGAGCGGAGTGCCACCGAGGCGCTTGAGGGTGCCGTCGCTGCGTTCCATCGCGATGTCGATCGACATGTTCTGCAAACCCGACAGCAGTACGCCCGCGGCGAGCATGGCGGGCAGGTAGAACTGCGCGGCCTTCACCTCGGCGCCCGGGGGACCGAAGGTCTGCGCGTCGAACGCGACGGCGAAGATGAGCAGGATCATCACGGGGAACAGGAAGGTGAAGAACACCGAATCGCCCTGGCGGAAGTACGCGCGCACCTCGAACCCCACGCGTGCGGCACCGAGCCGCAGGACCCGGCTCACGCGGCACCCCCCGCAGCCGCGGTGCGGCGCTCATCGGCACCGAGGAACGACAGGTACACGTCTTCGAGGCTCGGCCGCACGACCTCGAGCCGCTCGGGTTCGCCGGCTCGGGCGTAGAGGGCCGCGACGAACGCGCCCGGGTCGTCGGTGCGCTGCTCGCGCGTCACCCCGCCCTCGCGCCACCGCACGAACGGCACGCGGGCGTCGGGTCCGCCGAGTTCGTCGATGCGGCCCACGGATGCCACCTGCCCGGCCACGATGATCGCCGCGCGCTCCGAGAGCTCGGCGGCCTCGTCGAGGTAGTGGGTCGTGAGCAGGATGGTGGTGCCCTCCGCCTGGAGCAGGCGGATGAGGTCCCAGAACTGCCGCCGCACCTCGGGATCGAAGCCGGTGGTGGGCTCGTCGAGGAACAGCAGCTCAGGGCGGCCGATGATCCCCAGCGCCACGTCGACGCGGCGACGCTGCCCGCCCGAGAGCTTGCGCACGCTGACCGTGGCCTTCTCGGTGAGACCGACCGCGGCGATGACCTCGTCGACGCCCCTCGGGCGCGGGTAGAACGAGGCGAAGTGGGCGAGGAGCTCGCGCACGGTCGCGGTCGGCGCCTCGCCCGTGTTCTGCAGGACGATGCCGAGTCGCGCCTTCCAGTCGAGGCCCCCGCGGTGCGGGTCGACGCCGAGCACGCTCACCTCACCGCTCGTGCGGTCGCGGTAGCCCTCGAGGATCTCGATGACGGTGCTCTTGCCGGCGCCGTTGGGGCCGAGCACCGCGAACGTCTCGCCTCGTCGGATGTCGAAAGAGACTCCGCGCAGCGCTTCGACGCCTCCGCGGTAGGTCTTGCGCAGGTTCTGCACCCGCACGACGTGTTCGCTCATGCCCTCAGTCTGACCGCGCGCGGCCCCGGCCGGGAACGACGGACCGGTGGACTCGGCATCCACCGATCGGTGGACGCGCGGCCGCCACCCCCACGCAGAAACGCCGATCCTGCGCATGAACGCTCAGCGAGCGCGTTTCTGCGCAGGAAGAGCGTTTATGCCCGGGGCGGCGAGAGCGCTCGACGGGCACCGCCGAACGCACGGGCGGGCGTAAGCCGCCGAACGGACCGGCGGGCGTCAGCCGACGGGCGTCGCCGCGGCGGCCACCGCGTCGTCTTCGGTCGCCACGAGCTGACCGCAGGCGCCGTCGATCTCTTTGCCGCGGGTGTCGCGGAGGGTCGTCGGAATGCCCGCGTCGTTCAACCGGCGCACGAACTCGTTCTGCACGGGCACCTCGGATGCCGTCCAGATCGACCCCGGAGTCGGGTTCAACGGGATGGGGTTCACGTGCACCCAGCCGCGACCGCGGGCGTTGAGCTTCTCGGCCAGCAGGTCGGCGCGCCAGGCGTGGTCGTTCATGTCCTTGATCAGGGCGTACTCGATCGAGACACGGCGGCCGGTCTTGTCGAAGTAGTTGCGCGCGGCATCCAGGGCCTCGTCGACCTTCCACTTGGAGTTCACCGGGATGAGCTCATCGCGCAGGTGGTCGTCGGGAGCGTGCAGCGACAGGGCGAACGTCACCGGGATGTCTTCGTCGGCGAGCTTCTTGATCGCGGGCACGAGTCCGACGGTCGAGACGGTGATGCCGCGGGCGCTCATGCCCAGGCCGTGGTCCTTGTCGACCATCACGCGCACGGCCTGCATGACCCGTGCGTAGTTGGCGAGCGGCTCGCCCATGCCCATGAAGACGATGTTGCTGACGCGGTCGAGCGAGTGGTCGTCGTGCTTCTTGCCGCCCAGGCCGCCGGCGGCGATGAGGGCGTTGGCGCGGACGATCTGCTCGATGATCTCGGCCGCCGACATGTTGCGGGTCAGACCCGCCTGGCCGGTGGCGCAGAAGGGGCAGTTCATGCCGCACCCGGCCTGGCTCGACACGCAGAGCGTGATGCGGCCGGGGTAGCGCATGAGCACCGACTCGACGAGCGCGCCGTCGTGGAGCTTCCAGAGGAACTTGATCGTGTCGCCGCGGTCGGTCTCGAGCCGGCGCACCTCGGTGAGCAGCGGCGGCAGCATTCCCGCGACGAGCTCTTCGCGTCCGGATGCCGGCAGGTCGGTCATGTCGGCGGGGTCCGACGTGTAGTGCGTGAAGTAGTGCTTCTCGAGCTGCTTCGCGCGGAAGCCGGGCAGGCCCAGCTCCTTGGCCTTCTCGACCCGCTCCGCGGGGGTGAGGTCGGCGAGGTGCACGGGGGGCTTGCCGCGCTTCGGGCTGGCGAACTGCAGCAGCGGACGACCGGTCTCGTCTTTCGCCTGCTTCCATCCCTCGGTCGCGGGGCGCACCTGGCGGACGCCCGTCGACGACGCGGGGCGCGTCTCGCGGATGCCGGTGTCGGCCGGGGCCCCCTCGGGGCGCACCTGCCGGGGCGTGGTGGAGCGCACGGGGGCCTGATCGTTCATGCTTTCCAGGTTACCCGGCGCGCCTGCACCGCGGCTGGACGCCCCCGCCCGAGAGCCGCGTGAGTCGCGAGGAATCGTCGCTCCGGGCCCTCGCCGGGCGACGAATTCCGGCGACTCACGCAACGACGCAGCGGGGTGCTCAGGCGGATTGCGCCCGCGCGATGTGCAGAGCGAGGTAGCCGACCTCCTCGTCGGAGATCTCCACCTCGTGCTCCTTGCGCACGAAGGCGCGCACGCGCTCGGCCGTGGCGACCGCCCGCGGGTGCTTCTGCGTCATGGTCGCGAAGAGCAGGTCGTCGTCCTGCCCGGCCAGGCGGCCCGAGAACAACCGCTCGGCGAAGAACTGCAGGTGGGTGAGGAACCGCCGGGTGTGCAGATCGTCGCCGTCGAGCGCCACGCCCCCGGAGTGCGTGACGATCGTGGTGATGTCCGACACCAGCCCCACCACGCGGATCGAGTCGACCGCCGGACGCCCCACCTCGGAGTTGACGAGGTGGAACGCGATGTTGGCGGCCTCCTCGTCGGGCAGGGCGACGCCGGTGCGCTCGCGCAGCAGCGCCAGCGCCCGAAGGCCCACCTCGTACTCGCCGGGGTAGACCGTCCGCACCTCCCACGCCAGGCGGTTGGTCACCTGCAGCCCCCGCCGTTGACGTTCCACGGCGAAGTGCAGGTGATCGGTGAGGGTCAGGTAGATGTGCGCATCGAGCTGGATGCCGGAGTTCTCGGCATCCAGCACGATGGCCCGGGTGAGCTCGACGAACTCCCCCGGAATCTGCGCCAGCAGTTCGACGAGGTTGCGCTGGTCGGCGTCGTCGAGGGCGACGAAGACCCGATCGGTCGCCTCGGGGGCGACGCTGTCGCCCTGCTTCGCGCCGAAACCGATGCCCTTGCCCAGCAGCACGCGCTCCACGCCGCGCTCGTCCTCGACGAGCACGACGCTGGAGTTCAGCACCTTCTTGATGATCTGCATGGGTGTCTCCGTCGACCCCGGGGAACGCGCATCGAGTGCGGCGGTCACTCCAGGTCTGCCCCGTTCGAGGAGATGACCTTCTGGTACCAGAAGAACGAGTCCTTGCGGCGCCGCTCCCCGGTCCCGTTGCCGAGGTCGTCCTGATCGACGTGGATGAAACCGTACCTCTTCGAGATCTGCGACGACGAGGCGCTGATGATGTCGATCGGGGCCCAGCTCGTGTAGCCGCGCAGGTCCACGCCCTCGTCGACGGCGCGGATCATCTCCGCGAAGTGCGAGCGGAAGTAGTCGATGCGGTACGGGTCGTGGATGCGCCCGTCGTCGGTCAGCTCGTCGCGCATGCCCAGACCGTTCTCGACGATGAACAGCGGCTTGCCGTAGCGGTCGTAGAGGTCGATGAGCGCGATGCGGAGCCCCACCGGATCGATCTGCCAGCCCCACTCGCTCGAGGCGAGGTACGGGTTCTTCACGCCCAGCACCGTGTTGCCGGGCGTGCGCTCGGCATCCGGACGCACCGACTCGGTGAGGGTCATGTAGTACGAGAACGAGATGTAGTCGACCGGGTGGTCGCGCAGCAGCTCGACGTCGCCGTCCTCGAAGGGGATGACGACACCCTGCCGCTCCAGCGCGTTCAGCGCGAGGCGCGGGTAGGCGCCGCCGGCCTGCACGTCGGTGCAGAGGTAGAGCATGCGCTCCTTCGCCTGGGTGGCGGCGACGTCGTCGGGGTGACAGGTGTTCGGGTAGGTGGTGAGCATGGTGAGCATGCACCCCATCTCCGACGCGGGCCACATCTCGTGCAGCATGCGGGTGACCGACGCCGACGCCACGAACTGGTGGTGCAGGGCGGTGTAGCAGGCCTGCTCCAGCGACCCCTCGACGGTCTCGTCGATGATGCCGCCCGAGGTGAACGGGTGCCGGATGATGCCGTCGATCTCGTTGAACGACAGCCACAGGTCGACGAGGTGGCCGAAGCGCTCAAAGCACGTGCGCGAGAAGCGCTCGAACAGCGCGATCGTGCTCCGGTCGACCCACGCGTTGTTCTTCAGCGCGAGGGCGAGCGGCGGGTCGTAGTGCGACAGCGTGACGAGCGGACGGATGCCGAGACGGCGCATCTCCGTGAACAGGTCGAGGTAGAAGGCGATGCCCTCCTCGTTCGGTTCGAGCTCTTCGCCGGTCGGGTACAGGCGCGACCACGCGATCGACACGCGCAGCACCGAGAAGCCCATCTCGGCGAACAGCGCCAGGTCGTCGCGGTACCGGTGGTAGAAATCGATGCCCCGGCGCTTCGGGTAGTACGCGATGTCGTCGTCGGCCATGGCCTCGCGGATGCTCTCCAGCGTGTGCTGGTGGTGCACCGCGTACTCACGCGGGTCGACGTGGGGCCGGTATTTCGCGACGTCGGAGACCGCGGGACCGCGACCCCCTTCGTTCCAGGCACCTTCGGCCTGGTTGGCGGCGAGGGCGCCGCCCCAGAGGAATCCGTCAGGCAATCCCATTCGCGGTCTCCTTCTCTTCGGTCGACAGGAGCGCGGCGCCCGCGGCGACGCGTCCGGTCACGAGGGGGGCGACGTCGTAGGCGTCGCCGTTGAGCACGACGACGGGCGTCGTGATGTCGAGGCCCGCGGCTTCGATGGCCGCGAGGTCGGCGATGAGCACGGGCTGGCCCGCGGTCACATGATCGCCCTGCGCGATGAGGGCGGTGAAGGGAGCGCCTTCGAGGCGCACCGTGTCCAGACCCACGTGCACGAGCACTTCGAGACCGTCGTCGCCGAGGATGCCGAGGGCGTGGCGTGAGGGCAGCAGGCTCGACACGGTGCCGGTGATGGGCGCGCGCACCTCGCCGTCGGTGGGGCGGATGGCCACGCCCGGTCCGAGGATGCCGCCCGAGAACACCGGGTCGTCGACCTGATCGAGCGGAACGACCTCGCCGGTCATCGGGGCGATGATCCCGGCGTTCGAGACCGGGCCGGCGTCGGCTGCGGGCGCTGCGACCCCCGCCTGCTCGTCGAGCAGGCGCACCGTGGCGGAGTCGGAGTCCTTCCAGATCACCAGCGACACCGCGAACGACACGATCATCGCCACGAAGGCGCCGATGACGGCGTGCAGCAGGTTCCAGGGGTTGGCCATGTCGATGAACATCGAGATGCTCGCCGCTCCCGGGCTCACCAGGGCGAAGGCCGAGATGGCCGCGATGCCGAGGTACGCGCCGCCCACGAACGAACCGATGACGACCGAGATGATCGCGCGGCGGTTCTGCAGCGTCACACCGTACAGCGCGGGCTCCGTGATACCGAAGAACGCCGAGATGCCCGACGAGATGGCGGTGCCGCGCAGCGTCTTGTTCTTCGTGCGCACGGCGATGGCGAGGCTCGAGCCCGACTCGGCGAGGTTGTGGGCGAGCGAGGCGACGAGGTAGAAGCTCTCCCTACCGCTCGCGGCCATTGTGGCCACGGTGGGCGGGATGAAGGCCTTGTGCATGCCGACCGAGACGATGAAGGGCAGGGCTGCGGCCATGAGGGCGACGGCCACCCAGCCGAGGGTGCCGTACAGCCACAGCATCGCGCCGGTCAGGAGCGAGCCGAGCCAGAACCCGAGCGGACCGAGCAGGAAGATCATGGCCGGAGCGACCACGACGAAGCAGATCAGCGGCACCAGGAACGTGCTGATGACGCTCGGGCTGATGCGGCGGGCGAAGCGCTCGACGACGGCGAGCAGCAGCACGGCCAGGATCGGGGGGAAGACCTGGGCGTTGTAGGCGATGGCGGGGACGGCGATGCCGAAGAGGGCGACGCCGCCTTCCTGCGTCAGCAGACCCGCGAAGGTCGGGAAGACGAGCAGTCCGACGATGCCGAGGGCCAGCGGGATGTTGGTGTCGAGCTTCTTCGCCGCGGTGTAGGTCACGAGCAGGGGCAGGAAGAAGAACACCGCATCGGGGATCGCGGTGAGCACCTGATAGGTCTGGTCGCTGGTCTGCAGCCATCCGAGGGCGACCGCGAGGATCAGGAACGACTTGAAGATTCCGGCGCCCGCGACGGCCGGGATGATCGGGGTGAAGACGCCGACCACGAAGTCCATCGCGATCGATCCGGCGCCCTTCCACGTCAGCTTCGGCTTCGCGGCATCCACGCGGGCCGCGGAGCGGGTTCCGCCCCCGCGCACCTTCTCGATCTCGCGGAAGTAGTCGGCCACGTTCGAGCCGATGATGACCTGGGTCTGGGTGCCGCGCACGACGCCGATCACGCCGGGGGTCGCCTTCAGCGCCGCCTCGTCGGCCTTCGTCTCGTCGGTCAGGGTGAAGCGCAGACGGGTCGAGCAGTGGTGCAGAGCGGCCACATTGGCGGCTCCACCGACGTGCTCGAGAATGCTGCGCGCGCTGTCTGAGGTGGTCATCGACGTCCTTCCTTGGATCGACGGACACATCGACCGGGCGTCGGCGCCGCGGTCGCCGGGCACAAAAAAAGGACCCGAAGGCGGCGCTCTCGCACTGCTTTCGGATCCTGCCTGCATGACCAGTCACATGTCCGTCGGCGACTCTACACGAGTCCGCCGCCCGGCGCCCCGCGCGTGAGTCGCCCGAATTCGTCGCCCGGCACCGCCTCGCGGCGACGAATTCTGGCGACTCGCGCGCGACGCGCCGCTCTAAACTGCATCCCATGCCCGGTGCCGGTGATGCCCCCATCCCGCCCGGCGGCGTGCAGAAACTTCTGAACAACAACGTCGTCGTGGCGATCGACGCCGACGGCCGCGAGCGCGTGCTCATGGGACGCGGCATCGGCTTCCAGCTCAAGCACGAGGGGCACGTCGACCCCGCCAAGGTCGAGAAGACGTTCGTGCTCGACCAGGCCACCGACACCGCACACGCGCAGAAGCTCCTCACCGACGCGCCATACGCCCTGGTGCAGGCGGTGCTGCGCGCGGTCGACGAAGCCGAGCGCGAACTGGGCCGCGACCTCGGGCGTCGGTTGCCGCTCGCCGTCATCGACCACGTCAACTACGTCATCGAGCGCCTCGACCAGGGCATCCGCATCCCCGTCACCTCGATGCCCGAGTTGCGGATCCTCCACCCCGACGAATCGCGTGTCGCCGAGCGCATGGCGGCCTCGATCGCGGCATCCCTCGATCGCGGCCTCCCGCCCGAAGAGGGCGTGTTCCTCACGATGCACCTGCTCAACGCGACGCGCGACGAGCCCAACGGCACCGCGGCCCTGCTGTTCCGGCGCGTGCAGCACGTCGTGCGCACGGTCGAGACGGGCCTCGGCGTCACCCTCGACACCGCCGGCCCCGACTACGCGCGGTTCATCCTGCACGTGCGGTTCCTGCTGCAGCGCCTCGTGGACCGCTCGATGCTCACGAGCGGCGACTCGTCGTTCTTCGAGTTCGCGAAGCACCGCTACCCCCGCGCCTTCGGCATCGCCGAGGCTGTGAAGGCCTACGTGCTCGCGGCGACGAGCTCGACCCTCACCGACGAGGAAGTGCTCTACCTGACCGTGCACGTCGAGCGATTGGCGACGAGCATGGGGCGCGCCGACACCTCTGGCGCACCCGACGCACCGGTGCTATAGTCGCGGACGCAGGTTCACACCTGCCGACGATTTCCGGATTGTTACCGCGCGAGCGGGCAAGACCTGAATCCACATCGCTGACGAGCGATGAACGGATTCGGGTCTTTTTTATTGCCCGAAAACAATCCGGGTCGTCGCCACAGAACATTCGACGGGCCGCATGGATGCGGCGAAAGGCAGGCGGATTCCGATGGCGGATTACGCGAAGACAGCGGCGGCGGTTCTCACCGGCGTCGGCGGAGAAGGCAACGTCACCTCGCTCGTGCACTGCGCGACGAGGCTCCGATTCGTGCTGAAAGACGAGAGCAAGGCGAATGCCGCAGCCCTCCGCGCCACCCCCGGCGTGATCACCACCGCCCAGGCGGGCGGGCAGTACCAGGTCGTCATCGGCAACGACGTGCCCGAGGTGTTCGCGGCGATCCAGTCGCAGACGAAGCTCGGCGCGGGCTCCGACGACACCGGCGAGAAGGGCCCGAAGGGCAACCTCTTCAACCGATTCATCTCGATGATCTCGGCCATCTTCACGCCGATCCTCTGGGCGCTGGCCGGCACCGGTCTGCTCAAGGCGTTCCTCGCCGCGGCCGTCACCTTCGGGTGGATGGATGCCACGACCACCACCTACACGATCCTCAACGCCCTCTCCGACGCGCTGATCAACTTCCTCCCCCTCGCCCTGGCGATCACCGCGGCCCGCTACTTCAAGGCCGCCGAGTTCACCTCGCTCGCCATCGCGGGAGCGCTCGTCTACCCCTCGATCACGGCCCTCACCGGCGTTCCCGACGTGACGTTCTTCGGCATCCCGGTGACGATGGTCAGCTACGTCTCGAGCGTCATCCCGGTCATCATCATCGTGTGGCTGCAGAGCCACGCCGAGCGTTTCCTCTACGCGAAGCTGCCCGGTGCCATTCGTCGCTTCGTCACCCCGATGCTCGTCGTGCTCGTGGCCGTGCCGCTGATCTTCGTCGTCATCGGTCCGCTGTCGGCGCTCGTGGGCGGCGGACTCGCCTCGGCCATCGGCTGGGTGTTCCAGACCGTGCCGTGGGCCGGCGGCGCCATCATGGGCGGCCTCTGGCAGGTCTTCGTGATCTTCGGCCTGCACTGGGGCCTCGTGCCGCTCTTCCAGCTCGAGTACCAGACCACGGGCATGATCCTGCTCATCGGACCCGTCTTCGCCGCCGTGCTCGCCCAGGCCGCCGCGGTCGCCGGTGTGCTCGTTCGCACCCGCAACAAGAGCCTCCGCTCGCTCGCCGCCCCGGCGACGCTGTCGGGCTTCCTCGCCGGCATCACCGAGCCCGCGATCTACGGCATCAACCTGCCGCTCAAGCGCCCCTTCGCCTTCGGCATCGTCGGCGGCGCCGTCGGTGGCGCGCTCATCGCGATGGGCGGGGTCTTCTCGAAGGCGTTCGTCGTCCCCTCGGGTCTCGCGCTCCCCGCCCTGCTGGGCAACGGCAACATGGTCATGCTCGCGATCGGCCTCGCCGCCGCGATCATCATCCCGTTCCTGCTGGTCGTGCTCATCGGCTTCACGGACCCCGTCGACACCGCCGCCCCCGCGACCCCGGCCGCGGCGACCGACACCGAGGTGTCGAACCCCGTCGACGGCACGGTCGTCGCCCTCAGCGAGGTTCCGGATGCCGCCTTCGCCGACGGCTCGCTCGGCAAGGGCGTCGCGATCCGGCCCACCTCGGGCGCGGTCTACGCCCCGTTTGACGCCACCGTCGTCGCCGCCTTCCCCACCGGTCACGCGATCGGCCTGCGCGGCGTCGACGGCGTGGAGCTGCTGATCCACGTCGGCCTCGACACCGTCAAGCTCGGCGGCCAGCACTTCACCCTCAAGGTGCAGTCCGGCGCCGAGGTGAAGGCCGGCGACCTGCTGCTCGAATTCGACGGCGCCGCCATCGAGAAGGCCGGGTACGACCTGATCACCCCGGTCATCGTGACCAACGGCGACCTGTATCCCGACGTCGCCGACGTGGCATCCGGACCCCTCTCGCACGGCGAGACGCTGTTCCGCGCCATCTCGGTCGACTCCCTCTCCACCGCCCGCTGACCCCCTGGAGGCACAGACCATGACGACCACTTCCTTCCCCGACGGCTTCCTCTGGGGCGGCGCGACCGCCGCGAACCAGATCGAGGGCGCGTACGACGCAGACGGCAAGGGGTACTCGGTGCAGGACGTGATGCCCCGCGGCATCTCGGGTCCCCGCAGCGACCAGCCCACGCCCGACAACCTCAAGCTCATCGGCATCGACCACTACCACCGCTACGCGGAGGACATCGCGCTGTTCGCCGAGATGGGCTTCGGCGTCTACCGGTTCTCGATCGCGTGGAGCCGCATCTTCCCGAAGGGCGACGAGACCGAGCCCAACGAAGAGGGCCTGGCGTTCTACGACCGCGTGCTCGACGAACTCGAGAAGCACGGCATCGAGCCGCTCGTGACGATCTCGCACTACGAGACGCCGCTGCACCTGGCCGAGGCCTACGGCGGCTGGACGAACCGCGAGCTCATCGGGTTCTACGAGCGCTACGCCCGCACGCTCCTCGAGCGCTTCGGCTCGCGCGTGAAGTACTGGCTGACGTTCAACGAGATCAACTCGCTGCTGCACGCCCCGTTCATGAGCGGCGGCATCCCGATCCCCGAGGGCGGCGTTCCCGAGCAGCAGCTGTACCAGGCGATGCACCACGAGCTCGTGGCATCCGCCCGAGCCACCCGCATCGCCCGCGAGGTCGCCCCCGAGGCGAAGGTCGGCTGCATGGTGCTGTCGATGCCGATCTACCCCCTCACCCCGTCGCCCGACGACGCCCGCGCCGTCATGGACGCCGACCACGGCAACCTCGTCTACGGCGACGTGCACACCCGCGGCGAGTACCCCGGGTACTTCCTGCGGACGCTGCGCGAGAAGGGAATCGAGCTCGACATCACCGATCAGGACCGCGACGACCTGACGAACACCGTCGACTTCGTCTCGTTCAGCTACTACATGTCGATCGCCGAGACCGCCGACCCCGCGAAGCGCGCCGAGGGCGAGGGCAACATCATGGGCGGCGTCTCGAACCCCACGCTCGAAGCGAGCGAGTGGGGCTGGCAGATCGACCCCGTGGGCCTGCGCCTCGTGCTGAACCAGTTCTGGGACCGGTGGCAGAAGCCGCTGTTCATCGTCGAGAACGGCCTGGGCGCGCGCGACCAGCTCGTCGAGGTCGACGGCGAGAAGACGGTCGTCGACGACTACCGCATCGCCTACCTCAACGACCACCTCGTGCAGGTCGGCGAGGCGCTCGAAGACGGCGTCGACGTGCTCGGCTACACCTCGTGGGGCTGCATCGACATCGTCAGCGCCAGCACCGCTCAGCTCAGCAAGCGATACGGTTTCATCTACGTCGACCGCAACGACGACGGCACCGGGACGCTCGATCGCTACCGGAAGAAGTCGTTCGGCTGGTACGCCGACGTCATCCGCACCAATGGCGCGTCGCTGACGCGCTGACCCCCCCCTGATCGGATCGGCCCCGGGTCCTCACGGCCCGGGGCCGACCTCTTGGAGTACATCTATGACCCGCATCGCCTTCCTCGACGTCGACGGCACGATCCTCGAACACGGTTCGGTGATGGCGCCCTCGACGGCGACCGCCATCCGACAGGCGCGAGAGAACGGGCACCTCGTGTGGCTCAGCACCGGCCGCTCCGCCGGCGACATCCACCCCGACGTGCTCGCCATCGGCTTCGACGGCGCGATCACCAACGGCGGAGCGTATGCGACCCAGGCCGATCGGACGCTGGTGGAACGCCCCCTCCCCCGCGCCGACGTCGACACCCTCGAGCGGTACTTCGAGGCCCACGGCATCCACTACTTCCTGCAGACCCACGGCGGCGTCTTCGCCAGCCCCGGCATGGGCGCCGTGATGAACGAGTACCGGCGCGAGCGTCACGCCCAGCGCGCGGCCGAGCTCGAGGCCCAGGGCCTGCCCCCCGAGCAGCCGCTGTGGCGCGAGCCCCGCCCGGCGTCGGAGGTCGACCGCGACGCCGTCGCCAAGGCCGTCTTCGTCAGCCCCTCGACCGACACCGTCGCCCACGCCGCCGCCGAGCTCGGCGACGGGTTCCACGTCATCCCGGGCTCGATCCCGCTGCCCGGCGGCTCGAACGGCGAGATCGGCCAGGCCGGCGTGACCAAGGGCTCCGCGATCACCGACGTGCTCGCCGAACTGGGCCTGTCGGCGACGGACGCCATCGGCATCGGCGACAGCTGGAACGACGTCGAGATGTTCGAGGTCGTCGGCACCCCCGTCGCGATGGGCAACGCCGTGCCCGAACTGCAGCGCCTCGCCGGCCGGGTGACCACCGCCGTGCTCGACGACGGCGTGCACAACGCGTTCGCGGAGCTGGGCCTGATCTGACGGGTCGTGGGCCCACGCGGTCCACATGCAGGAGCGTTGGTTCGTGCGGCGCCTCACACGCCGCGCGACAGCACATGCGCCACACCGGTCATGCAGATGGACCCGCGGATCGCGTTAATCGCAGCCGGGTGGGGCAGCGCGGGCGCCCTTTCGGCGCGGTCAGGCCCCCGACGTCACCCGGCGCGACCGCCGGCGACGCTCCGCCCGCTCGACGGGGGGAAGCCGCTCGACCAGGCCCGGCATCGACTCCACGCGGGCCCGCTCGACGTGCGCGGCGGCGAGTGTCTGCGCGAGCGAGACGTGCCCGCCCACGATCGCCTCCACCATCTCGGCGTGCTCGTCCCATCGACCGGGGGTGTCGCGTTCGGGCGTCAGACGGAAGAGCCATCGCGTACGGCCCGTGAGCAGACCGCTCATCCTCGAGAGCAGTGCGTGACCGGCGAGGGCGAAGATCTCGTCGTGCAGATCGGAGTTGCGCGACGAGGCCGACGCCGCGGCGACCGACGCGACGTGCGCCACGTCGAGCGCGGCCCGCAGCGCTGCGGTGTCGGCGCCCGCGGCGGCGCGCTCCGCGGCGAGCGCCGCGGCGAAGGGCTCGAGGTGCATGCGCATGTCGAACAGCTCCCTCGCGTCGTCGACCGTGAAGCGGTGCACGACGGCGGCACGGCGATGGGCCGACGACACGAACCCCTCGGCCTCGAGCACGTGCAGCGCTTCTCTGACGGGCACCCGCGAGACGCCGAGCTCCTCGGCGATGTCGCGTTCGCCGAGCTTGTCGCCCATGTCGATCTCACCGGTGATGATGCGCTCGCGCAGGATGTGCGCGATGCGCCGGCCGGTCGCGTCGATGTCGTCGTCCACGCCTCCATCCTGACAGGGGTGAGACGTGGGAGGAAACCGTCGTTTGGTATTCCAAACATGGCTATACCGGTTATCCAAAGCGTCTGAAGCGTCGTTTGGTACTCCAAAGTGACGCCCGCGTAAGGATCGCATTGCGTGTTCGTTACATCGCCTTGGTATACCCGTTGCGCGCCGTAGCGTCACCTCCGTGCTCGCCTTCCTCCTCCGCCGCCTCGCCCTGGCCGGCGCCACGGTCTTCCTCGTGGTCACGATCGGCTTCGTCCTCGGTCGCCTCACCGGCGCCCCCGGCGCACTCCTGCTCCCCGACAACGCCAGCAGTGCCGACGTCGACGCGCTCAACGCCAGCCTCGGCTTCGACCGCCCGGTCATCGTGCAGTACCTCGACTTCCTCCGCGGAGTCGTCGTCGGCGACCTCGGCGACTCGTACCGCCTGCACGAGTCCGCGCTCGGGCTCGTGTGGGAACGCCTCCCCGCCACGGTCGAACTCGCCTTCTGGGCGTTCCTGGCCGGCTTCGCCCTCGCGCTCGTGGCAGCCGTCGTCATCCACCTCAGCGGCAGCCGGATCCTGCGCGCCGTCGTCGGCTGGCTCGGCGCCACCCGGCAGGCGGTGCCCGACTTCTTCTTCGCCCTGCTGCTCGTGCTGATCTTCTCGGTCACGCTCGGCCTGCTGCCGTCCTTGGGCCGCACGAGTCCAGCGAGCCTCGTGCTCCCGGTCGTGACCCTCGCCACCGGCCAGTTCGTGATGTATCTCCGCCTGCTCGACGCCGCGCTGAGCGATCAAGCCGAGCAGGACTACGTGCGTACGGCCTTCGCGATCGGCCAGTCGCGACCGACCATCCTGTTCACGCAGATGCTCCCCAACGCCCTGCCGCCGGTGCTCGGCATGGCCGGCCTCAACCTCGGCGGTCTGCTCGGGGGCACCGTCGTGGTCGAGGTGGTGTTCGCCTGGCCGGGGCTCGGCAGCCTGCTGACGGCCGCCGTGAGTCAGCGCGACTTCCCGATCGTCCAGGCGGGGCTCCTCTTCGTCGCCGTCGCCTTCGTCGTCGTCAACACCCTCGTCGACCTGCTCGTCGCCCGCATCGACCCCCGAACGGCCACCTCATGACCACCGTCGCCCTGCCCCCGCTCCCCGAGGCCGCGACCTCGGCACCTCCCCCTCGGCCCCGTCGTCGGCGCCTGCGCCCCTCGGCCGTCGTCGGCATCGTGATGCTCGCCGTCGTGGTCGGCGCGACCGCGCTGCGTCCCGTGCTGCCCGGCTTCGACCCGTTCGGGCAGGACCTGTCGCGCGTCCTTCTCCCGCCCTTCGTCGACCCGGCGCACCCGCTGGGCACCGACCCGCTCGGGCGCGACCTGTTCAGCAGGATCGCCCTCGCCTCCGCCGTCACCCTCGGCATCACGGTGGCCATCGTTTGCCTCAACGCGGTGATCGGCACCACGGTCGGCATCCTGGCCGGCTTCTTCGGCGGGCGGATCGAGTCCGCTCTGTCGGTGCTGTCGAACACCGTGCTGGCGATGCCCGTCGTGCTGCTGCTCATCGCCGTCTGCGCCGTGGTCCCGCCCAGCGCGGGGCTCACGATCCTCGTCGTCGGCTGCACCTGGTGGGTGGGCTACGCCCGGGTCACCCGCAACGTCGCCGCGGCCCTTCGGGCGCAGGACTTCGTCGTGGCACCGCGCACACAGGGTGCCGATCGCTTCTGGTCTCTCACCCGACACGTGCTGCCGAACGTCTGGCCGCACACGCTCATCATCGCCGCGACCGACATCGCCACGATCGTGCTCGTCGAGGCGTCTCTGGAGTACCTCGGTCTCGGCGTGCAACCGCCCACGCCCAGCTGGGGCGCCATGATCTACGACGGCCAGAAGTACCTGGCCACCGATCCGTGGCTGGTGATCCTGCCCGGGATCGCGATGTTCCTCGCCGTGGGCGGCGTGCAGTTCCTCAGCCAGCAGTTCACCGCCGAGGCGCGTGGCGCCTTCCTGCGCAAGGGAGCCCGACGATGACCCGTCCCGTCCTGTCCGTCGAGAACCTGCGTCTGGACGCCACGACCGACGAGGGCCACCGCACCGTGGTGCACGACGTCTCGTTCGAGGTCGCGCCCTCGTCCGCGCTCGGCGTCGTCGGCGAGTCCGGCTCCGGCAAGAGCCTCACGATGCTCGCCGCCCTCGGCCTGCTGCCCCCGGGCGTGCGCGTCGCCTCGGGGAGCGTCTGCATCGACGGCCGCGACGTGACGTCGATGAGCGAGCGGGAGCTCCGCAGCATGCGCGGCCGGGTGACCGGGATGGTGTTCCAAGACCCGATGTCGGCGCTCAACCCGCTGCGCTCGGTGGGGGCGCAGGTCGCCGCCGCGGTGCGCGCCCACTCCCCCGCCGCCTCGCGCACCGCCGCCCGCCGACGCGCGGTCGAGCTGCTGCAATCGGTGGGCGTCCGCGACGCCGCCGACCGCGCGGCGTCGCGGCCCCACCAGTGGTCGGGCGGCATGCGCCAGCGCGCGGTCATCGCCATGGCCATCGCCAACGACCCGCTGCTGCTCATCGCCGACGAGCCCACCACGGCGCTCGACGTCACGGTCCAGGCGCAGGTCATGGCCCTGCTCGACGAGGTGCGCGAACGCACCGGGTCGGCGTTGGCGCTCATCAGCCACGACCTGGGCCTCGTGGCCCAGCACACCGACGACCTCGTCGTCATGCGGTCGGGACGAGTCGTCGAGCACGGTGAGACCCGCGCGGTGCTGTCGACCCCCGCTCACGAGTACACGCGGCGGCTGCTCGCGGCGGCGCCGTCGACCCGCACCGGGGCGGACCGCCCGGCGCTCGTCGAAACCGCCGAGGAGCCCGCCCTGGAGGTGACCGACCTCGTCGTCGAGTACCCCGGTCGACGAGGCCGACGCACCCGGGCGGTCGACGGCGTGTCCCTGCGCATCCGCGCCGGAGAGACCGTCGCCGTCGTCGGGGAGTCCGGATGCGGCAAGTCGTCGCTGCTGCGCGCCATCCTGGGCCTCACCCCGGCGAGCGCGGGCACCATCCGCTTCGAGGGGCGCACCGTGTCCCCCGACATCGCCGGACGCAGCGCCGAGATCCGCTCGCGCGCCCAGGTGGTGTTCCAAGACCCGTCGTCGGCGCTGGACCCGCGCATGAGCGTCGCCCGCTCCGTCGGCGAACCGCTGAAGATCCGCCGGAGCTTCACTTCGGCGCGCGTGCGCACGCTGCTCGACGGGGTCGGCCTCGACAGCTCGTTCGACGACCGTCTTCCCACCCGTCTGTCGGGCGGGCAGCGCCAGCGCGTCGGCATCGCCCGCGCTCTCGCCCTCGACCCGGCGATCGTGCTGCTCGACGAGCCCGTCTCGGCGCTCGACGTCTCGATCCAGGCGCAGGTGCTCGACCTGCTGGGCGGTCTGCAGCGCGAGCAGCGACTCGCCTACCTCTTCGTCTCGCACGACCTCGGCGTCGTCCGCGGCATCGCGGACCGCGTCGTCGTGATGCAGGCCGGACGCATCGTCGAAGAGGGCCCGACCGAGCGCGTCTTCGCCGAGCCGCGGCATCCGTACACCCGCACCCTGCTCGACGCCATCCCGCACCTCTTCTCCCACTCACCCACCCGGCCCGCGTCACCCACCCTCGCCGACTCACCCGCCCTCTCTGCGTCGCCCACCCGAAAGGCCCTCTCATGACCCGCTCGACAGCCCGCCGCGCCCTCGCAGGCGCCGCCGCCCTCACCCTCGGCAGCGTGATCCTCGCCGGATGCGCCGGCGGATTCGACTCCCCCACCGGCTCGGGCGAGACCGCCCGCACGAGCCTGACCGCCGCTCTGCCCACCGATCCGAGCTCCATGGACCCCATCCGTTCGGGCGCGCTGGTCGTGCTGTCGGTCTTCTTCCACACCCACGATCAGCTGGTGAAGATCGCCGCCGACGGCACCCTCGAGCCGAAGCTCGCGACGGACTGGAAAGCCAACGACGACCTGACCCAGTGGGAGTTCACGCTCACCCCCGACGTGACCGCCAGCAACGGCGAGGCCATCGACGCCGACGACGTGGTCTTCACGTACGAGACGATCCTGGGAGACCCGAGCGGCGAGAACTACGCCTACCTCTCGTCCCTCGACAGTGTCGAGGCGGTGGATGCCACCACCGTGCGTTTCACCCTCAAGCAGCCGTTCTCGGCCTTCCCCCGCAACACCTCGCTCATCTCGATCGTGCCCGCCGACACCTACCAGCAGATGGGGGCCGACGCCTACGCCCGGGAGCCGATCGGATCGGGGCCCTACGTCTTCGACAACATCACGACGGGCGTGTCGTACGACCTGAAGCGCAACGACGACTACCGGGGTCCGGCCCCGGTCATCGAGGAGATCTCGCTGCAGCCGGTGTCGTCCACCGAATCGCGCGCGAACGGCGTGCTCTCAGGCAGCCTCGATGTGGCCCAGATCGGACCGACGCAGGTGGCCTCGGTGCAGGCCGCGCCGTCGGCGCAGACCTTCTCGGCCGCCTCGAACGGGGTCGTCTTCCTCGGCGTGAACTCCACCGCCGGCCCCCTGCAGGACGTGCGCGTGCGCCAGGCGGTGGCCAAGGCCGTCGACACCCAGGCGATCGTCGACTCCCTGCTGTCGGGACTCGCCGAGCCCGCGAAGGCCATGATCGCGCCGGCGGTGGAGGGCTTCTCCGACTCCGTCCAGCCCGTCGGCTACGACCCCGACGGCGCGCGTGCGCTGCTGGCCGAGGCCGGCTACGACGGCACGCCGATCCCGTTCGACTACGCCACCGACGGTCGCATCCCGCTCTCGAGCGAGGTGGCCCAGAGCATCCAGGGCTACCTGCAGGCCGTCGGCATCGCCGTCGACATGCGCGGCGCCGACCAGCAGAGCCACACGCTGAAGGTGCGCGGCCGCGAGATGCAGGGCGTCTACCTCAACACCTGGGCCCCCTCCACGCTCGACGGCGACCTGCCCCTCACCGACTTCTACGAGACGGCCGGCAACAACAACTACGCGCAGGATCCCGCCACCGCCGCCTGGGCGGCGGAGCAGCGCGGGGTCGAGGGCGACGCACGCCAGCAGGTCTTCGAGGAGCTGTTGGACTACAGCAACACGCAGGGCTACTTCGTTCCGCTGTACGTGCCCTTCAACAACTTCGCCGCCGTGAGCGGACTGCGTTGGACCCCGCGCGCCGACGGTCTGTACGACTTCACCGGAACGAGCTTCGAGTGACCTCCACCGTCCTCACCGACGTCCGCCCCTGGGGCGGTCCCCTCTCCGACGTCGTCCTCGCCGACGGTCTCATCGCCGGCATCCATCCGGCGGGCACGGAACCCATCGACCCCGCGACCGAGACGGTGTCGGGCCGCGGACGCATCCTGCTGCCGTCGTTCGCCGACGTGCACGTGCACCTCGACTCGACGCGCATCGGCCTGCCCTTCCGGCCGCACACGGGTGTGCCGGGGGTGTGGGGGATGATGCTGAACGACCGCGACAACTGGCGCCACGCCGAGCAGAGCATGGAGCGCCGCGTGGCGACGACGCTCGAGAGCGCGATCGCGCGCGGTACGACCCAGGTGCGCACGTACGCCCAGGTCGACATCGACGCCGATCTCGAGAGACTGGATGCCGTGCTCGCGGCGCGCGAAGCCAACCTCGACCGGTGCGAGGTCGAGATCATCGCCTTCCCGCAGGCGGGTCTGCTGCGCGAGGCGGGATCGATCGAGGTGCTCGATCGGGCGATGGCCCGCGGGGCCGATGTGGTCGGCGGGATCGATCCGTGCGCCCTCGATCGCGACCCGGTCCGGCATCTCGACGCCGTGTTCTCCATCGCGGAGCGCTACGGCGCCCCCATCGACATCCACCTGCACGAACCGGACCAGCTGGCGAAGTTCTCGGCCGAGCTGATCGTCGAGCGTACCCGCGCCCTCGACATGCGCGGTCGCGTCACCATCTCGCACGGCTACGGCCTGGGGCGCCTGCCCGAGGCGCAACTGCGCGCGCTGCTCGAGCAGTTCCGCGACCTCGGCATCTCGATGGCCACGATCGCCCCCCCGTCGCCGCTGCCCACGCGCCTGCTCGACGAGTACGGCATCGCGCTGGGCCTCGGGCAGGACGGCCAGCGCGACTACTGGTCGCCCTACGGCAACACCGACATGCTCGACCGCACCTGGCAGCTGGCCTTCACCAACGGCTTCCGCCGCGACGACGACATCGAGCACTGCGTCGCGATCGCCACGGTGGGGGGCCGCGCGGTGATGGGCCGGGCGGCCATGCCGGCCCACGGCGCCGAGCACCCCGGCGTCGGGATCGGCGACCCCGCCGACCTCGTGCTGGTCGCCGGCGACACCGTGACGGCGGCCGTGATGGACCGCCCGAGCGACCGCACCGTGCTCTTCCGCGGTGTCGTCGTCGCCGACGCCCTCGAGCTGACCGACGGGAGCCGCGCCTGATGCTGCTGCTGAGCACGCCCCAGTTGGAGGGTCTCGTCGACCGCGAGGCCATCGCCGAGGCCGTCTCCCGCGGGTTCGCCGAGATCGCCGAGGGCCGCGCCGATCAGCCCGGCCCGACCTCGATGTCGACGCCGGCGGACTCCAACCGCTTCATCCTGATGTCGGCGGTGTCCGAGGCCTCCGACCTCGCGGGCGTCAAGCTCCTCGCCGACGTCCCCGACAACGCGGGGCGCCGGCTGCCGACCCAGCGCTCGATGATCCTCGTCGTCGATCGCGTCGACGGGTCGCCGGTCGCGCTGCTGCACGGCGCCGTGCCGACCCGGGTGCGCACCGCCGCCGCCAGCGCGGTGGCCACCCGCACGCTCTCCCGCCCCGATAGCCGGACCCTCGGCCTGATCGGCGCCGGGGCGTTGGCCCGCGAGCACGCCCTGGCGTTGCGCGACGTGCGGCCCTTCGACCGCGTCGTGGTGTGGTCGCGCACGCGCGAGCGCGCCGAGGGCCTCGCCGCCGAGCTTCGAGACGAGGGATGGCCCACGACGATCGACGTCGTGGCATCCCCTCGCGAGGTGCTCGAGGAGGCCGACGTCGTCTGCACGCTGACCCCGTCGGTGGAGGCCATCGTCGAGGGGGCGTGGCTGCGCCCGGGTCAGCACCTCAACGTCGTCGGCGCCCGCCCGCGCGCGGATGAGCGCGAGGTCGACGGTGCGGCCATGGCCCGGTCCTCGATCTGGGTCGACGACCGGGCGACGGCGCGCACGAAGTCGGGCGACCTGCTGCGGGCGATCGCCGAGGGCGCGATCTCCGAGGCCGACGTCGTCGGCACGATCGGAGAGGTCGTCGCCGGTCTGGCCCGGGGCCGCCGGTCGCCGGAGGAGATCACGCTGTTCGACTCGGTGGGGATCGGTGCGCAGGACGTCGCGGTCGCCGACGTCTTCATCCGCGCCGCCCGCGCGCAGGGCCTCGGCACGACGGTCGACCTGAGCGCCTGAGCGACCCGTCGTCCCGGCGGCGCCCACGCGCGGCGGCGCCCGCTCGGCATCCGCGATGCCGATAAACGCTGTTCGTGCGCATAAACGCGGTGACGGAGTGTTTATGCGCACGAATCGCGTTTATGGATGCACCACACCACCGCGACTCCTCGCCCGCTGGGGGCCGTGCGCCATTGCGGCACCGCGCACCTCTTGCGCGTCGGACTCGCCCGTCGGTCTGTCGTGCGAGCGGGGCACCCGCCCATAAACGCGATTCGTGTCGATAAACGTGGTGACAGAGCGTTTATGCGCACGAATCGCGTTTATGGATGCCGACCGCAGGGCCCCGCGCCGACGAAGGACGCCACGCCCACCTCCGGGCCCCACGACCCCACGCCCACCGCACGACCTCCACCGCCCGGCGAAGGTACCGGAACGCCGCGTCAGTCCAAGAAGATGTCGGGGTACATCGCGGCATCCGGCGTTCCGGGCACGGCGGCGTAGCCCGAGAAGTCCGTCACCCCGGCGGCCAGCAGCACGTCCTCGACGATCAGCGTCTGCCCGGTCCGCTCGCGCGACGGTGCGGTGAGCACCTCGTACGCCGCGTCGGCGTAGATCTCGGGAGTGCGCGACACGGCCATGAGCCGGTCGCCGCCGATGACGTTCTGCACCGCCGCGGTCGCGATCGTCGTGCGCGGCCACAGGGTGTTGGCGGCGATCCCGTCGCCCGCGAACTCCTCGGCGAGGCCCAGCGTCGCCATCGTCATGCCGAACTTCGCGAGGCTGTACCCGGTGTGCGCCCCCAGCCAGCGAGGAGTGACGTTCAGCGGCGGCGAGAGCGACAGGATGTGGGGGTTCTCGGCATCCTTCAGCGAGGGGACCGCGGAGCGCGAGAGCAGAAACGTGCCGCGGACGTTCACGTCCTGCATGAGGTCGTACTTCTTCGTCGCGAGCTCGAGCGAACCCGACAGGTCGATGACGCTGGCGTTGTTCACGACGATGTCGATGCCGCCGAACTCCCCCACGGTGCGCCGCACGGCCTCGGTGATCGACTCCTCGTCGCGCACGTCGCCGACGATGGGCAGCGCCTGACCGCCCGCCGCGCGGATCGCCTCGGCGGCGGTGTGCACCGTGCCCTCGAGCTTGGGGTGCGGGGTGTCGGTCTTGGCCAGCAGCGCGATGTTCGCGCCGTCGCGCGCGGCGCGCAGCGCGATGGCGAGGCCGATGCCGCGGCTGCCGCCCGACATGAGGATGGTCTTTCCGGCCAGTGTGGCGCCGGAGGAGGGCGACGTGCTCATGCGCGTCCTTTCGCGGAGGCAGCGGCGAAGGCGGCGACCCGCGCTTTCGCCTCGGGGGTGTCGAAGGCGGCGCCGATCGTGGCGGCCTCGTCGGCGAGGTTCTCGGCCAGGGTGCGTCCGGCGCCCACGCGCACGAGGCGCGTCGCCTGCCCGAACGCCGCGGTCGCGCCATCGAGCCAGAACCGCGCGATCTCGTTCACGCGGGGCGCCAGATCGCCGGATGCCACGACCTCGGCCACCAGCCCCCAGTCCAGGGCCTCGGCGGCCGAGAGCATGCGGTCCTGCAGCAGCAGCTGCAGCGCACGCCGCTGACCGATCGCCGCGGGCAGCAGGGTGGAGACGCCGAGGTCGGGGGTGAGCCCGATGTTCGCGTAGCGACTGACGAAGCGGGCGTTCTCGCTCGCGACGACGTAGTCGGCGGTGAGCATCAGGCCGAGCCCGCCACCCGCGACCGCACCGTGAACGGCGGCGACCATCGGCAGCGGCGCCTCGGCGAAGGTGCGGATGCCGTCGTGGATCGCCTCGGCCGTCTCGGTCACCTCGCGACCCGACGCGCCGGTCGTCGCCATGGCCACGACGTCGCCGCCCGCGCAGAACGCCGGCCCATTGGCATCCAGGATCACTGCCCCGATCGAAGGATCGGCGGTCACCTCGTGGGCGACGGAGCGCCAGCGGCGCGCCATCGGGAAGTCCATCGCGTTCAGCGACGCGGCGCGGTCGAAGGTGACGCGCGCGAGCCCGTCCTCGACGTGGAGCAGGATGCCGTCGGTCATTTCGGCGCCATCCGGATCGCGCCGTCGAGGCGGATCGTCTCGCCGTTGAGGTAGCCGTTGTCGGCGATCGCGAGCACGAGACGCGCGTATTCATCGGGGGTTCCGAGGCGGGAGGGGTAGGGCACCTGCTGGCCGAGCGAGTCCTGCGCCGCCTGCGGGAGGCCCTTCAGCATGGGGGTCTCCATGATGCCGGGGGCGATCGTGACCACCCGGATGCCGTAGCGGGCGAGCTCTCGCGCGAGGGGCAGCGTCATCGCGTGCACGCCGCCTTTGCTCGCCGCGTAGGCGGGCTGCCCGATCTGTCCGTCGAAGGCCGCGACACTCGCCGTGTTCACGATGACGCCGCGGTCACCGCTCTCGGTCGGTTCGGTCTTCGCCATGACGGCCGAGGTCTGCGCGACGACGTTGTAAGTACCGATGAGGTTGACGCGCACGACGCGCTCGAAGTCCTGCAGCGAGGTGGGGGCACCCTCGCGGTCGAGCACCTTCGCCGGCGGGGCGATGCCCGCGCAGTTCACGACCACGCGCAGGGGGCCGGCTTCGGCGGCGCGGGCGGCAGCGTCCGCGATCTGATCGGCATCCGTCACGTCGGCCGCGACGAAGGACCCACCGAGCCCCTCGGCGACGTCGGCGCCGTTCGAGGAGGGCAGGTCGACGATCGTGACGTTCGCGCCCGCCGCGGTGAGACGGCGGACAGTGGCCAGGCCCAGGCCCGAGGCACCGCCGGTGACGAGGGCGGAGGCTCCTGCGATATCCATGCATTCTCCTTCGAAGCTGAAACCGGGTCCCACCCTAGTCGAGACTCAGGATCGCGACGAGCCCCGCCCGCGCGTGCGCCCGGGGTGGGTGCGGATGGCCGCGGTCGCCGCTCCGTCGACGAGCAGGATGACCTCTTCGGGATTCCAGTCGTACGCGGTGCGCAAGCGTTCGCCGAGCGCCGTCGTCGCGTTCGGCACCGACGTCTCCACGCCGCCCGCCACGTCCGCGGCCTCGGGATCAAGGTCGCGAGCGGCGGCGCGCAGGTCGACGAGAAGAGCGCGCATGCGGTCGGGTCCGTACGCCGCGGATGCCAGATCCCAATCGCCGATGACGACGGCGGCGCCGGGTGCGCACCGCGTCGGGGGCTCGGCGACCCGGGGACCGAAGCGCAGACGCACCACCGACGCGCCGTTGAACAGCACGGCGAGCGCGCCCAGCACGGTGGCCGGAGCGAACGAGAAGGCCGTGATGTACAGCGCGGAGTCCCAGCCCGCGCCGAACCCGACCACGACGCGCGCGAGGCTGTACAGCGCGTAGACCGCGGTGACGACGGCGATGACCCGTAGCGGCCCCGACGGTTCCACGCGCGCGCGGATCGCCGCCCACGCGCAGGCCCCGCTGACCACCGTCAACGCCAACGCCTTCACCGCGAGCGACGTCGGCAACGGCACGGTCGCGGTGACCGTGGCCACCAGCAGCGCCAGGGCGAGCGTCGCCATCGAGGTGCGAATGGCCCGGGACCCGTCGAGCACGCGCACCGCCACCAAGAGCAGGGCGGGCGCGAGCACCATCGCCACGTCTCCCGCGACCAGGGTGATCATGCCGCCGCCCGTGCCGTAGATGAGGTACATCGCGCTCGAACCGACCGCGCACACTCCCGACACCGCGGCGAAGCGCAGGAAGAGGGTCATCGCCCCGGGGGTCGCGACCCGCGGCAACGCCACGGTCAGCACCGCGGCCGCGACCGCGACGCTGACCGCCAACAATCCGATCGACAATTCCATGGCATCCCCCGTGCTCATTCTGCCGCGCTCCCACCCGCCGCACGTACCCCTCGCCCCGCCCCGCCCGCGCCCCGCCGTCTCCCCGCCCGCTCCCCGCCCGCTCCCCGCCCGCTCCCCCGTTGAATGTCCAAGACGCGCCGCGCCACCCGGGCCCACCCCGGCGTGTTCCGGACACTCGACGGCATCGCCGCCGTCCGCGGGTCGCGGGGGTGCGCCGGGCACGCGAGGGTCGTGCGACGAGCATCCCCGATGTCGGAGAACGGCACGCGACCTGAGCGTTCTCTTCCCCCCTCACCCCCCGTTGAGTGTCCAAAACACGCCGCGCAGCGCCCCCGGGCCGCGGCGTGTCCTGGACACTCAACGGAAGTCGGTCACGTCCCCACCACGCGGAACGCCCCCGTCACCACCGCCGCCGCCAGCGCGACGGCGATGAGCGCGACCGCGCCGGCGAGGGCCACGGCATCCCGACCCGACAACGTCGACGCGCGCGACCACGTGCGCTCGACGTCGGCGCCGAAGCCGCGGGCCTCCATGGCCGTGGCGAGGGTCGTGCCGCGGCGCACGGCGAAGACCAGCAGCACGAACGCCATCGACAAGAAGCGGCGCACGGCCCCGCGGTCGCCCAGACCGCGGGCACGGCGGGCCAGGGTCATCGTGCGCCAGTCGTCGACGAAGAGTCCGACCGTGCGGGCTCCGGCGAGCACGCCCAGCACGAAACGACTCGGCAGTTTGGCGATCTGGGCGAGGGCGTCGGCGACCTCGGTCGGGTCGGTGCGGGCGAACAGCAGCAGGGTCGGCAGAGCCAGGGCGAACACGCGCAGCAGCACGGCCACCGACAGCGAGAGGGAGTCGTCGCTGATCGTGGCGAAGAGGAACGAGCCGTACACCGTTCCTCCGGGACGGGCGTACAGCAGCATGCTGACCGCAGCGACCGGGGCGAACAGCGCGATCGGCAGCAGGCGTTTCGCGAGCGTGCGGTAGCCGACGCCCGTCAGCGGCACGAGCAGCAGCTCGAGCACGATCGCGGTCGCCGCGCTCACCACGTCGATCGAGGCGAGCAGCGGAACCGACAGCACGAGGGCGATGGCGATCTTCGTGACGGGGTTCACGCCGTCGAGCCAGGCTGTCCTGCGCACCTCGACGGTCGCGCCGGTCACGCCGCGCCCCCGAGCGGGATGCGGTGCTGCCCGAGGTGGCGCACCACGTCGGCGTCGTGCGTGACGGCGACCACCGTGCGCCCGCGCGCGATCTCGCGCTGCAGCAGTCCCACCAGCTCGCTCCAGCCGCGGCGGTCCTGCCCGAACGTCGGCTCGTCGAGCACGATCACCTCCGGAGACGCCGCGAGCACCGTCGCCACCGACAGCCGCCGCTTTTGCCCGCCCGACAGGGTGAAGGGGTTGGCCAGGGCGAGGGATGCCAGATCCAACCGCTCCAACAGCTCGTCGACGATCGCGTCGACCTGGGCCGCCGGCATCCGCAGGGCTTTCGGTCCGACGGCGAGCTCGTCGCGCAGGGTCGCCGCGAGGAACTGGTGCTCGGGCTCCTGGAAGACCGTGCCGATCCGCGTGAGCAACTCGGTCGACCGCCACCGCGAGGGCCGTCGCCCCCCGCGGGCGGCGAGCGACTCGGCGGCGACGACCTCGCCCGACAGCTCGGGCAGAAGTCCCGCGAGTGTCAGCGCGAGCGTCGACTTGCCCGCGCCGTTGGGGCCGGTCACGACCGTGCCCGCGCCACGAGGGACGACCACGTCGAGCCCGGATGCCACGACCGTGCGCTTGTCGCGCCCGATCGACAGCGCCGCGGCCGAGAGCACGGCATCCGGGGTCTCGATCGGAGCGAGCACGGGGAGGTCGACCGGGCGACCGGGCACCCAGACGCCCGCCGCGGCGAGCGCGTCGCCGTGGTCGGCGAACACCCGCGCCGGCGGGCCGTCGGCCAGCACACCGCCACCGGGGGCGAGCACCACCACCCGCGTCATGAGGTCGGCCCAGACGGCCGTGCGGTGCTCGATGAGCACGACGGTCGTCCCGTCGCTGCGCGCGATGTGCTCGACCGCCCGGCGCACCTCGGCCACGCCCTCGGGATCGAGGTTCGCGGTCGGCTCGTCGAGCAGCAGCAGTCCGGGGCGCATCGCGAGCACGCCCGCCAGCGCCAGACGTTGCTTCTGCCCGCCCGACAGCGCCTTGGTGGGGCGGTCGAGGGGAACGTCGAGACCCACGGATGCCACGGCCTCGGCCACCCGCGCGGGGATCTCGGCCGCGGGGAGGCCGAGGTTCTCGCACCCGAAGGCGACGTCGTCGCCCACCTTGGACAGCACGATCCCCGCCTCGGGGTCTTGCAGCACCAGGCCGATGCGGCCTCGCTGCGACTCGGGGGCGGCGCCGTCGACGAGGATGCGCCCCGTGCGCTCGCCCTCGTCACTGCCGCCGAGCAGGCCCGCGAGTCCCGCGAGCAGCGTCGACTTGCCGGCCCCCGAGGCGCCGAGCAGAAGCACGCGTTCGCCGGGCTCGACGATCAGGTCGACGTCGCGGGTGGCGGGGAGCTTGCGGCCGGCGTAGCGCCAGCCCCATCCCTCGACGTCGACGCGGGCGGGGCCCGTCATCAGACGTCGCGGCGCAGTTCCCGCCCCACGGCGAATCGGCTGAGCGCCCCGGTGGCGGCGAGCGCACGCACGAGGAGCCAGCCGACGAGGCCCGCCAGCAGCGCGCCCGAGATCACCAGGGTGCCGAGGTACAGCAGGTTGAATTCGAGAGACTTCACGATGTTGGGCGAGAGGAACAGCTCGAGGATCCAGGCGCCGACACCGGCGCCGACGCCCGCGAGCATCGCGACGGGGAGCGTGAAGCGCAGGTAGAGGAAGGCGAGGAAGATCAGCTCGGCACCGAGGCCCTGCGCGAGGCCCGAGAAGATCGTGCCGATGCCCCAGACGTTGCCGATCAGGGCCGACACGACCGCCGCGATCAGCTCGACGAGAAGGGCGGCGCCGGGCTTTCGAATGATGAGCCCGCCGATCACCCCGCCGATCAGCCAGATGCCGACGGCGATGCCGCCGAGGCCGGGGGTGAGGCCGTCCATGGCGGCGAACCACAGACCGCCGACGGTGTTCCAGCCCCAGAACACGAGACCGATCGCCACGCCCAGCACGGCGGCGACGACGATGTCGACGACGCGCCACTGGAAGCGATTCGCCGGGGCGACCGCCGAGCGGTTCGCGGGGGCAGACGTAGACGTGTGCATTGTGCTCCTCCCTGCGCCGGCATGATCCGGATCAGGTTCGACGGTCGAAGCGTGGATTCGCTTCCTCTCAGCCCGGCTCACCGGACTCCCGTGGTTGTCGTGACGAGTATAGGGGTGCGCCCGGGGTAGCGTGGGCGGGTGCACGAGCAGACCCCGGAGACACGGCGCGCGCGGCGTGACCCGGCGGACCCCGCGCCCGAGGGTGAAGCGACACCGGATGCCGGGATCCCGCCCGTGACGGCGGACGGCACGGCCACCGCGGAGCCCGGTGCAGAGGCAGCTGCTCCCGGCGCGGACACATCTGCTGCCGTCGCGGCCGGGGCCCCGGCATCCACACCGCCCTCCGACGCACCGCCCTCCGACGCACCGGCCGCGGAGCCCACCTCGGCCGCCTTCGCCGCCCTGGGCTGGGTCGATCCCGCCGAGGCCGGCGCCGCGCGACCCGCACCGGCGTTCGTGGTCTCGGGTGCGACCGTGCGTCAGGCCGACCTGCTCGCCGGCACCCGCCGCCGCATCCTGCGGCCGGCCACCGTCGTGCCGACGGTCCTGCTGATCCTGCTCGTCGCCGGCTACGCGGCGGCGACCCTGCTGTGGCCGCTGACCGCCGTCGCCCCCACCGTGCGCGCCGTGGCCGTGCAGCCCACGGCCGCTCCCTCCGCCGTGCCCGCGTGGCCCGCGCAAGGAGAAGCCGCGATCGCCATCGACGGCGTGCCCGAGACGCTGTCGTCGTCGGCGAGCGCGCCGGAGTCGATCGCGAGCATCACCAAGGTCGTCACCGCCCTCGTCGTGCTCGACCGACTCCCCCTGGCTCCCGGCGAGCAGGGCAAGTCGTACGCGTTCACGCAGGCCGACAGCGCCGATTACTGGCAGTACCGCGGCCGCGGCGAATCGTCGCTCGACGTTCCCGTCGACGGCAGTCTCACCGAGCTGCAGATGCTGCAGGGCATGCTCATCGCCTCGGCGAACAACTACGCCCAGCGGTTGGCATCCGACCTCTTCCCCTCGGATGCCGAGTTCGCGGCCGCCGCCACTGCGTACCTCGCCGAGCGCGACATCACCGGAGTCACCATCGTGAACCCGACGGGGATCGAGGCGGGCAACACGGCCACTCCCGCCGCCCTCATCGCGCTGGCGGAACGGGCCCTGGCCAATCCCGTGATCGCCGAGATCGTGCGGACCCCCGAACTGACGCTCCCCGGTGCGGGCACGTTCAAGAACGGCAATGCGCTGTTGGCCGATCCGGGAATCGTCGGGGTGAAGACCGGCACCCTCGACGCGTGGAACCTGCTCACCGCCAAGGACATCGCGGTCGGCGGCACGACGGTGCGCGCCTACGCCGCGGTGCTCGGCCAGCCCGGACCCGACACGCGCAATCAGGCGGCGCGCGACCTGTTCACGCGCATCGAGCAGGAACTGCAGCCCCGCCCCTCGGTGACCGCCGGCACCGTCGTCGGCAAGGTCGAGACGCTGTGGGGCCCCGACATCGACGTCGTCACCGACGCCGACGCGACCGTCGTGCTGTGGAACGGCGGCGCCGCGAAGCACACCGTCGACTTCGACCTGGGCGACGCGCGGGAGCCCGGCACCACGATCGGCACGCTGACCGTGACCGGCCCCGTCGACGCCGACACCGTCGACGCGCAGCTCACGGGCGAGATCGAACCGCCCGACCCGTGGTGGCGCCTCACCCACCCCCTCGACCTCTTCGGACTGAACGGCTGACGGTCATGGACTTTCGACTGGATGCCGCCTCCCCCACCCCGCCGTTCGAGCAGGTGCGCGCGCAGATCATCGCCGCGATCGACGACGGAACGCTCGTCGCCGGCACCCGGCTGCCGCCGGTGCGCACTCTCGCGGGCGACCTGAACCTCGCCGCCAACACCGTCGCCCGCGCCTACAAGGAGCTGGAAGAGGCGGGGTACGTCGAGACGCGCGGCCGCGCCGGCACGCTCGTCAAGGGCACCGACGCCGCATCGTCGCGCGCCGCCCAGGCGGCACGGACGTACGCCGAGACGGTGCGCCGCCTCGGCGTGGATCCGGGCGACGCGGTGGAGCTCGTGCGCGCGGCGCTGCGCGACGGCTGACGGGATCGCGGCGCTCGCGCCGTGGGCGCGGAGCGTCATCACGGGCAAGCACCCCTCCTCCACAGGCGAGGAAAGTGCAGATCCGTCCCCGGAACGCTCCTCGCGGACCGCCCAATGTCGGAGGTCCTCGCTAGCATGCACACATGCACATCGACACCTCACCGACAGGCCCGAAGGGCGGGGCGAAAGCCCTCTCCGCGGTGCTCGCCGAGGTGCTCCGTACCGGTGCCGATCTGGCCGCGGCCGAGGTTCGGCGCACCCGCGCGCTGGCCGAAGCGGGGCACCTCGCGCTCGGCGCCATGGCCGACCGGCCCCCGTCGGGGCGGGTGGCCGAGATGGCGTTGCGCGAAGTGGCGTCCGAGCTCGCCGCCGCCGAGAATCTCTCGGACCGCAGCATGCAGACGCAGATCAACGCGGCGATGACGCTCGTCGACGACTACCCCGCCACCCTCGCGGCATGGGAGGCCGGCGCGATCGGTCGACCTCACGTCCGCACGATCCTCGACGCCGGCGACCCCCTCCCTCCCGACGTCCGCGGCGAGTTCGACGTGCTGGCCGTGGCGACCGCCGAGGGACTGAGCCCCGGGCGCCTGCGTTCGCGTCTTGCTGTTCTCGCCGAGCGGCTGCAGCCGACCACCCTCACCGAGCGCCACCAACGGGGTCGAGAGACGCGGGGAGTGCGCATCGTGACCGGCAGCGACGGCATGTCCGATCTGGTGTCGACCCTGCCGACCGTTCTGGCCGTGGGCGTCTACGACCGACTCACCCAGCAGAGTCGGGCGCTGATCGACGCGCGCGGCGAGACCACGGTGTCGGTCGCCGACGAACGCACCATGGCGCAGGTGCGGGCCGACGTGCTGGCCGATCTGCTGCTGACCGCCGCACCCGAGGCCGATCCGACGCGGGGCGATGACGGCCCCGGTGTCCTGGGGGTGATTCGCGCTCGGGTGCAGGTCGTCGTGCCCGCGCTCACCATGATCGACCCGGGCAACGAGAACCTCGAGCCCGCCGAACTCGTCGGGCACGGCCCCATCGACGCCGACACGGCGCGCAGCCTGGCCGAGTCGACGACCGTTCCGTGGGACCGCGTCATCACGCACCCCGTCACGGGCTCCGTGCTGTGCACCGACACCTACCAGCGCACCTCCGCGATCGACCGGTTCCTGCGGGCCCGCGACCGACACTGCCGCTGGCCCGGGTGCACCGTCCCCGCGGTCCGCTCCGAGGTCGATCACACCCACGACTACGCCCTCGGCGGCGCCACCGAGGTGGGCAACCTCAGCCACCTCTGCCAGCGACATCACACGCAGAAACAGTTCACCCGCTGGACGGTCAGACAACTGGCCGGTGGGGTGCTCGAATGGACGAGTCCGACCGGCCGGGTCTACAGCGACGAACCGCTCCCCTACTCGCCGGCGGTGAGGTTCCTGCCCGACGACCCCTCCCCGCCCGAACGAGAACGCGCCCCCTTCTGAGCACTCTGGGGTGCAGGCCCTCTGCCCGCCGGTTTCCGCGCCCGAACCGACGAGTCGCACTCTCCAGCGCCCACGACCCCACCACCGCGTACTCGCGCACCCCCGAGCGCCCGCTCTACGCTCGACTCCATGCCCCTCGCCCTCGTCACCGGCGCCGCGCGCGCGAACAGCATCGCCGCGGGCATCGTCCCGCGCCTCGAGGCCGACGGCTGGGAGGTCGTCACGAGCGACCTCGCGACCGGCGACTACCCGTGCGATCTGTCGAGCCCCACCGCCCCGACCGATCTGATCGCCCGGATCTCGAGCGAACGCGGACCCCTCCATGCGCTCGTGCTCAGCCACGCGCACGACGTGGAGACCGGCATCCTCGACACCACCGCCGAGAGCTTCGACCACCACGTCGCCGTCAACGCCCGCGCCTCACTGCTGCTGATCGCCGCGTTCGCCCGCCAGGTCGATGCCGGCGGTGGCGCGATCGTCGCCTTCACGAGCGACCACACCACGGGCAACCTTCCCTACGGCGCATCGAAGGGTGCCCTGGATCGCATCGTCATCTCGGCCGCCCGCGAGCTCGGACCCCGCAACATCTCGGCCAACGTCGTGAACCCCGGCCCCATCGACACCGGATGGATGGATGCCGAGACCCGCGACGCCCTGACCGGGTACCACCCGCTCGGCCGCATGGGCACCCCGCGAGACGTCGCGGGTGTCACGGCCTTCCTGCTCTCGGAGCCGGGGCGCTGGATCAGCGGTCAGCTGCTGCAGACCGACGGCGGGTTCTCCGCGCGATACTGAGCGGCGCGGTACCGACCGTCGCCGTAGTGGCCGTCGCGGTACTGGCCGTCGCGTCACTGACCGTCGCGGTACCGACCGTCGCGCCTGTGCTAGCGTCACCGGCAGTGACACGGGGTGCCCTTCGGGGCTGAGAACACACCCGTCGAACCTGATCTAGTTCGTACTAGCGAAGGGATGTCGCGAATGGTCGTTCGCACGTCGTCGTCTCCGTCCGCCCCTCTCACCGCACCCGCTGCGGCGCTCGCGGCGCTGCGCGAAGCCGCGCCGCTCACGCAGTGCATCACCAATGCGGTGGTGACGGGCTTCACCGCCAACGCCCTGCTGGCCCTCGGCGCCGCCCCCGCGATGTGCGACATTCCGGGCGAGGCAGGCCTGTTCGCCGGGATCGCGGGCGGAGTGCTCGTGAACCTCGGCACCCCCACCGCCGAGCAGCGCGAAGCCGCCCGCGAGGCCGTTCGGGCGGGAACCCCGTGGGTGCTCGATCCGGTCGCGGTCGGTGCGCTGCCCGTGCGCACGGCGCTCGCGCACGAGCTGCTCGACGCACGCCCGGCGATCATCCGCGGCAACGCGTCCGAGATCCTCGCCCTCGCGGGATCCGGCGCCGGCGGGCGGGGCGTCGATGCGACTGACTCCACCGACGACGCCCTCGAGGCCGCTCGCGCGCTCGCCCTCCGCACCGGCGGCACCGTCGCCGTCTCGGGAGAGACCGACCTGATCGTGGATGCCGAGCGCACGGCGTCGGTGCCCGGCGGCAGCATCCTGTTGACCAGGGTCACCGGCGGCGGCTGCGCCCTGGGGGCGGCGATGGCGGCCTTCGTCGCCGTCGTGCCGCCCTTCGACGCGGCCGTGGCGGCGAGCGCGGTCTGGGCCGTCGCGTCGGAACGCGCGGCAGCGCTCAGCCGGGGACCCGGGTCGTTCGCGGTGGCGTTCCTCGATGAGCTGGCCGCCGTGCGCCCCGCCGATCTCGACGGCCGGGTGCGACTCTCGTGAGCGACCTGTCGCTCCACCTCGTCACCGACCACCGCGTGCCCTTCGCTCGACTGCGCGACATCGTCGACGCGGCCGTCGACGCGGGCGTCACCGTCGTGCAGCTGCGCGACAAGGTCGCCTCGGGCCGCGAGCTGTTCGCCCGCACCCTCGACCTCGCCGACGTGGTGGCCGGTCGCTGCGCGTTCGTCGTCGACGATCGCCTCGACGTCGTGCTGGCCGCCCGCGACCGCGGCGCCCGGGTCGACGGCATCCACCTCGGCCAGGACGACGTGCCGATCGGTTCGGCGCGCGCCCTGCTGGGAGTCGACGCCCTGATCGGATGGACGGCCCACACCCCCGCGCACCTCACCGCCGCGGCGGCGTTGCCCGCGGGCACGGTCGACTACCTCGGCGTCGGCGTCATCCGCGCGACGACGACGAAGCCCGACCATCCGCGACCGCTGGGCATCGACGGGTTCGCCGAGCTCGCGGCCTCGACCGCGTCGCCGTGCGTCGCGATCGGCGGGATCGACGTCGACGACGTCGCCGCCCTGCGCGCGGCGGGAGCGGCGGGGGTCGCTGTGGTGTCCGCCGTGTGCGCGGCCGACGACCCGGGCGCCGTCGTGCGGCGACTGCGTGCGGCGTGGGGAGCCGAAGGGTGAACGGGTCGAGCCCGCGCGTGCTGAGCATCGCCGGCACCGACCCGACGGGCGGCGCCGGCATTCAGGCCGATCTCAAATCGATCGCCGCGTTCGGCGGCTACGGCATGGCGGCGGTGACGGCGCTCGTCGCGCAGAACACCTCGGGCGTCCGCGACGTGCACGTGCCCCCGACGATGTTCCTCGACGCACAGCTCCGCGCCGTGAGCGACGACGTCGAGATCGACGCGGTCAAGATCGGCATGCTCGGCTCGGCCGAGGTGGTCGCGACGGTCGACGCGTGGCTCGCCGACGTGCGTCCGCCCGTCGTCGTGCTCGACCCCGTCATGATCGCCACCAGCGGCGACCGCCTGCTCGACACCGATGCCGAAGCGGCCGTCCGCGCCCTGTGCCGACGCGCCGACCTCGTCACCCCGAACCTCCCCGAGCTCGCGGTGCTGGTCGACGAGCCCGTCGCGACGACGTGGGAGGCCGCCGTCGTCCAGGCGCAGACGGTCGCGGCCCGCGCCGACACCGCCGTGCTGCTGAAGGGCGGCCACCTGGGCGGCGCGGAGAGCCCGGATGCCATCGTCGACGCCACCGGCGTGCACGTCGTGCCCGGCCCCCGCGTCGCCACCCGCCACACCCACGGCACGGGATGCTCCCTGTCATCGGCGATGGCGACCCTGGCCGCTCACGGGCTGAGCTGGCCCGAGGCCCTGACGCGGGCGAAGCGGTGGCTCACCGGCGCGCTCGAGCACGCCGAGGCGCTCCACGTCGGCGCGGGGAACGGCCCCATCGACCACCTGCACGAGCTCCGTCCGCACATCGACCTCGGCCGCTCGTGGAGCAGCGAGCGGTGGGAGGCCACGGCCTCGACCCGCGCCGACGTCGACGCGTGCGCGTTCGTGCGGGGCTTGGCATCCGGAGACCTCGACCGCGGCGCCTTCGAGTGGTACCTCGGCCAGGACCTGCTGTACCTGCGCGAGTACGCGCGGGTGCTCGCGCGCGCCGCGGCCCTCGCCCCCACGGTCGACGAGCAACGCTTCTGGGCCACGGCGTCGGTGTCGTGCCTGGTCGAGGAGGCGGCGCTGCACCAGTCGCACGTCGACCCCGCGGGGCTCACTCCCGCTCCCGCGACCTCGGCGTACACGGACCATCTGCACGCGGCATCCATCGCCGGGTCCTACGCGGTGCTGGTGGCCGCGATCCTGCCGTGCTTCGTGCTGTACACCGACATCGGCGTCCGTTGGCGCGGCACGTTCACCGATGGGCATCCCTACGCCGATTGGCTCACGTCGTACGGCGACGAGGCGTTCGCGACCTCGTCGGCCGAGGCGTCGCTCATCGTGGATGCGGCCGCCCGAGAGGCCTCCGCCCGCACCCGTGCGGCGATGGCCACCGCGTACGACCGGTCGATGCTCCTCGAGCTGGCGTTCTTCGAGGCCCCGCTCGTGTGAGGGGCCGGGGCCCCTCACACGCCCGCGACGCGGGGTGGGATCATCCCCCGCTCTTGCGGCGGAACTCCCTCTTGGTGACGGCTCCGTGCGTTCCCTGCACGGCGGAGTTTCCGTCGAGGTGCGCCTGACCGGAACGGTGCTGGCCGTTCTTCTTCTCGAGCGCTTCTTTGAACTTGCGCTTCATGTCGTCGGATGCCGAGGCGTCCGAGGTCTCGTCGGTACTCATTCCTCCACCCTAGGCACGTGGGGGCGGACTGTCTCGCGGGCCGGGCGAGAACGCCGCGACCGGCGAAGCGGCGGGAGAGCGTCGGAAGCCCCTCGGGAGACGCCCCTCAGACGTGACGCACGCGCTGCTGCAACCGCGTGCGGATGTCGAACAGCTCGGTGCCGCCGACCTCGCGCGCCCCGGTGATGCCGCGCCGCAGCAGGGTGGTCAGGGCACTGCGCGTCACCAGGGCGACGGGGGTTCCGCGCACCTTTCCGAGCTCGGTGATGGCGTCGAGCACGGCGTCGTCGGGCAGCACGACCATCGCGCCGCTGAAGCGCACACCGGCGGCCCGCGCGATCACGCGGGCGCGCGACACGAGCTCGGTCACGGGCGACCCGATGACGTGGGCCCCCGAGATCTCGCCGCGGCGCACCCCGACGGGGCCGCCGAAGTCCTCGCTCAGCAGGGCGTACAAGCCGCTGGGGCCGAGCACCAGATGGTCGAGCTTCTGCTCGGGATCACGCCCGTCACGATCGGCGAACACGTCGTGCCACACCGTGTAGCCCATACCCAGCTCCGAGACGAGACGCGCGGTCTCCTCCTCGGCGAGCGCGTCGGCGAGGATGTGGCGGATCTCGGGCGGCGCCGAGCGCACGAGGGCCGGGTCGTACGGGTCGGCGATGTCGACGCCGCGGCCCACCCACTCGCGGATCAGGTCGAGGTACCGTTCGCGCCGCCACCCGCCGGGCTGGCCGTGCGATCGGGCGCGCGGGCGCGTGTCGGCGGGGCGCGAAGGACCGGATGCCGAGACCCCGCCGCCCCACTCCCCGGGCACCGTTCCGCGACCACGGTCGTAGGCGCTGCGGGCCTCGGGCGTTCCGATGAGCTCCCACGCGCGCTGCACCTGCACGAACAGGGCCGCGTCGCCGCCCGTGTCGGGGTGCGTCTCGCGCAGGCGCACGCGATACGCGCGACGCAGGCCTTCGTCGTCGACGTCGGGCGCCACGCGGAGCACCTCGTATGCCGAGGACGACATGGGGCTGTCGAACACGTCCGTCTTCCGTTCCGCCGCGGGCGAGCGGCACCTCTCAGGCTAACCCGCCGAGATCCCCCGGGGTCGCGAGCGCCACCCGGTAGCTCAGCGCCAGCGATCCTTCCGCCGCGCGTACGCCGCCGCATCGCGGCTCGACAGGGCCAGCAGCACGAGCACGTCGAGGCTCAGGGTCGCCAGCGTCGTGCGCACCGTGATCTCCTCCCCCAGCTGCCACCAGCCGGTGAACGCCGCCGAGATCGACACCACCGAGATGAGCATCACGGCCACGCGGGCGAGGTTGCTCCCCCACAGCAGCAGGATGCCGAACACCACCTGCACCACGAAGATCGTCGCGAGCACACCGGCGAACAGACCGAAACCGACGTCGAGGTCGGACAGGGTCAGGGTGTCGGGCTCGATGGCCGAGCCGTTCGCCGCTCCCGCCACCGCCCGCATCCACGAGGGGAGCCCGAACACGACGGTCGCCCCCCAGAGCACCCCGGCCACCGCTCGCAGCAGCACCAGCACCGCACCGGCGACCGTCGCGACGGGGCGACGCATGGCCGGGTCGACGGGCACGGGGGCGGCGAGGGGTTCGAAGGCCGCGCGCTTGCGGGGGTGCCGGGTGATCACGGTCGCACCTCCGTCGAGGCGGCGGGGGTCACGGCATCCGGGATCTGCACGGCCCGCACGTCGACGATCGGCAGGTCGCCGTCGGTGGTGATGCTGTCACCGCCGCCGTTGCGCGAGTGGTACCCGGTCGCGAAGTCGCGGATGACGTCGACCGCCACCGCGGGCACGGCGGTGACGCTGGCGACGATGTGGTCGCGCTCGATGTCGGTGTCGGCGTCGATGCGGTGGGTCACCTGCAGCGTGAACAGCGACAGGCCCACGGCCCGGTCGAACGTGCCGGCGGCGAGCCAATCGACCCGGCGCCCTCCCGGCAGCAGCCATCCCTCGGGGCACCTCCACAGGCGCACGTGGTGGCGTTGGGCGGGAGAGCCCGCGACCTCCTGCTGGTAGGCCAGGTCCTGCATGCGTCCGAAGAGGAAGAGCGGGCTGACGGGGGCTCGCGGATAGCTGCGGCGCCGCAGCGTCGAGGCGATGATGCGCCATGACGAACCCAGGCTGACCGGGTCGGCGGGGATCCAGCCGGCCTCGGCCATGACCGCTTCGATGCGCGCCCGGTCGCCCTGGAACGCGAGGTTGACGGGGTCGCCGAGCAGACCGTCGGAGGTGCGGGTGCGGCCCATGAAGTAGTCGGGCACGTAGATCGCGGTGAGGATCCGGTGCAGTCGCGGCAGCACCAGGTAGGCGAGCAGACCCCAGAACGCGATCGCCATGAGTACCCCGCCCCACCCGAGCCGGAACGACTGCGTGAAGCTCAGGTAGGCCAGCCAGATCGCGGCGAGACCGGCGAAGACGAAGAAGAACCCGTCGAGGGCGTGTCCGAACGACCAGCGTCGCCGCGGCGCGGTCATCTCGTCGCCGCCCGCGAGTCGCTCCCCGCGCCGAAGGCCGGGGGCACGGCGATCACGGGGACAGAAGACGTCACGGCCGAGGGCACGGCGAGCACGGGAAGAAGAGAGATCATGGCCGGGTCACCACAGCGCCGGGTTCGGCTCGTACGCGAAGGCCTCGGCCACGCGGTCGGCGGGGAGATCGTCGAGGCTGGCCGGCGACCACGACGGCGAGCGGTCCTTGTCGACGACCTGCGCGCGGATGCCCTCCACCAGGTCGGGCTGCGTCTGGGCGAACCACATCACGAGGCCGTACTCCTGGGCGAGGGCCGCGCGCAGCGACGGCAGGGCGCGCGCCCGGCGCACCGCCTCAAGCGTCACGGCGAGCGCGGTCGGCGCCGACGCGGTCAGCAGCTCGGCCGTCTCGCGGGCCTCGGACTCGGGCCGCGCACGCAGACGGTCCACGATGGCGGGAACGTCGTCGGCCGCGAACGCGTCGTCGATCCATTCCCTCGCCGCGATCAGCCTCGACGGCTCGGGACTCTCGTCGAACAGCAGCACGAGCTCCGTCGGGCTCGACGGGTCGGCGCGGTTCTCGAGGGCTTCGTACAGGGCCTCGAGGTGGGCTGCGGGCACCATGTGGTCGGCGAAGCCGGCGTAGATCGCGTCGGCGGCATCCATCGACCCCCCGGTCAGTCCGAGGTACTCGCCCAGGCGACCGGGCGCGCGGGCCAGCAGCCAGGAGCCGCCCACGTCGGGCGTGAAGCCGATGCGCGTCTCGGGCATGGCGAGTCGCGACCGGTCGGTGACGACGCGGATGGCCGCGTGGCCGGCGAGGCCGATGCCGCCGCCCATGCACACGCCGTCGGCGATCGCGACCACGGGCTTGGCCGAGGTGGCGATGAGGTGGTCGAGCGCGTACTCCTCGCGGAAGAACGCGTGCACCTCGTCGCCGCGCCCTCCGACGACCATCTCGTGCAGAGCGCGCACGTCGCCGCCGGCGCAGAATCCGCGCTCGCCGGCCCCGTCGAGCAGCACGACGTCGACGTCGGTGTCGCGCTGCCACCGGTCGAGCGTGAGGGTCAACGCGCGGATCATGTCGAGGTCGAGCGCGTTGATCGCGCGCGGACGATTCAGCGTCAGACGAGCGAGGCCCCGCCTCGACCGCACGAGGACGCTGTCGTCATCGGTTCGCTGAGCGTGCACGGTGCCACGTTACACACGCCCCGAGATGGGTTTTCGGCCTCGGATCGGGGAAGATAGGCGGAACGCCCATCGAACGAGAGGTGCCCGATGCCCGACGGACAGGTGCTCGAGCTCAACGGGCTCACCAAACGCTTCGGAGCCGTCTCGGCGGTCGACGGTCTCGACGCCCGCATCGAGCCCGGCCAGGTCACCGGCTTCCTGGGTCCGAACGGCGCCGGCAAGACCACGTCGCTGCGCATGCTGCTGGGCCTCGTGCAGCCCACCGCGGGCACCGCCACCATCGGCGGCAAGCGCTACGCCGACCTCGCCTCGCCGCTGCAGAGCGTCGGCGCCGCCCTCGAGGCGTCGAGCTTCCACCCCGGCCGGTCGGCCGCCAACCACCTCAAGGTCTACGCGCGCGCGGCGTCGCTGCCCGTCTCGCGCGTCGACGAGGTGCTGGGCTTGGTCGGTCTCGCCGACGTCGCCGGACGCCGCGTGGGCGGCTTCTCGCTCGGCATGCGCCAGCGCCTGGGCCTGGCCACCGCGCTGCTCGGCGACCCCGGTGTGCTCGTGCTCGACGAGCCGTCGAACGGCCTCGACCCCGAGGGCATCCGGTGGATGCGTTCGCTGCTGCGTCACCTCGCCGAAGAGGGACGCACGGTGCTCATCTCGTCCCACCTGCTCGCCGAGGTGCAGCAGACCGTCGACGCGCTGCTGATCATCTCGCGCGGTCGCCTGGTGTTCCAGGGCGGGGTCGAAGACCTCGCCGACCCCGAGGAGTACGCTACGGTCGTCGACTCCCCCGACCGCACCGCCCTGTCGAGCGTGCTCGACGAGCGCGGCATCGACTACCAGCTGCTGCGCAACGGCTACACGATCCGCCACCACGAGCCGGTCGAGATCGGCGCCCTCGCCGCGGGCGCCGGTATCGCCCTGTCGAACCTGCAGAGCAAGGGCGCCAGCCTCGAAGACATCTTCCTCGAGCTCGTCAGCGGCGTGCGCGTGCACGCGAGCGCTGCGGCGGGCGGCGCTGCGGCGGCTCCTGCTCCGACTCCGGATGCCGAGACCCCCGCGCCCACGCCGGCGCCCGAGCCCGTGCTCGCACCGGCGGCGGCCGCGACGGCGACGACTGCCACAGCCGACGAGATCTCCCCCCGACCCGACGAGTTCGACGACGACGGTCCCCGTCCCTCGACCGCGATGGTCGCCGTCATGGCCCCGCCGCGATCCGCGCGCGTCACCGCGTCGGACGGGGCATCCTCGAGCGACGACTCACCCCGCCGCTCGTACTCCGTCGCCTCGACCGGCGTGATCGACATCGTGCCCACCGCCGACCTCGACCACACGGACCAGACGCACCACACGGGGGTGCAGCGGTGAGCCTCGTCGCAGCGACACGATCCGAGTACACCAAGCAGTTCACCACCGCCGGCTGGTGGGTGCTGGCGATCGTGCTCGTCGCCTACGTCGCCTTCACGGCCGGCGTGCTCGCCTTCGTCTTCGGCGGAGTCGCTTCGGGTCGCCTCGGCGGCGCCACCGGCCCCGCGATGTCGGCCGAGGGCGTTCCGGGCCTCGTCTACAGCTCGGCCAGCGCCGTCGGATACGTGTTCCCCCTCCTCGTGGGCACGCTCATGGTCACGACCGAGTTCCGTCACAAGACGCTCACGCCGACGTTCCTCGCCACCCCGCGCCGCGGCGTGATCCTGGGCGGCAAGTTCGCCGTGGGCGTGCTGGTGGGCCTGCTCTACGGCATCCTCGGTTCGGCCGCCGCGATCGGGGCGGGCGCCGGAGTGCTGAGCATCTTCGGCATCGACACCGCCCTCGGCTCCGCCGACACCTGGGAGCTCGTGGGCCGCATGCTGCTGGCCTTCGCCCTGTGGGCACTGGTGGGCATCGGCGTGGGCACGGTGGTGCGCAACCAGGTCGCCGCCATCGTCATCGTGCTCGCCATCACCCTCTTCATCGAGCCGATCGTGCGCACCATCGGCGGCGTGGTCGAGGGCTTCGACGATGTCGTGAAGTGGTTCCCCAGCGCCGCGAGCGATGCACTGGTCGGCCAGACGATCTTCAGCTCGGTATCGACCACCGGGGCGGCGACGCTCGACTGGTGGGTCGGCGGCCTGGTGCTGCTCGGGTACGCGGTGGTGCTGGTGGTCGTGGGGATGCTCACCACCTGGCGCCGCGACATCGACTGATCGGCGATCGCCCGGCTTGCACCGACGCCGCTCGCCGACCGCCGCGCCCGTGACGGGCGACGCCGTGCATTTGGCGCCGCCGCCCACACCGGCGAGAATCAACCGTGCTCGATGGACCGGTGATCGCCGAATGGCTCCCCGTGTCGGTGGCATCCCTCCTGCTGCTGCTGGTCGCCGCGGGCGTCGCCGGATGGGTCGACGCGGTCGTCGGCGGCGGCGGACTGATCCAGTTGCCGGCCTTGGTCATCGCCGTGCCGAAAGACGTCGCGACCCCGTTCATCCTGGGCACGAACAAGCTGTCGTCGTTCTTCGGCACGCTCTCGGCGAGCGGGGTGTACCTGCGCAAGATCAGGGTGCAGCTCGTGCTCCTGCTGCCGCTGGTCGCCGGCGCGTACGCCGGTTCCACGGTCGGTGCCGCCCTCTCGCGCTTCGTCCCGCGCGAGGTGCTGACGCCCGTGGTCCTCGTCGCGGTGATCGCGGTGGCGCTGTACACGCTCTTCAAACCCCGCATGGGACTGCACCACGAGCCGCGGCACACCCGACCGGCGGCCATCGCCTGGCGGGCGGGCGTGATCGGTCTGCTGGTGGGTTTCTACGACGGCATCCTGGGTCCGGGGACGGGGTCGTTCTTCGTCATCCTGATCGTCGCCGTGCTGGGGTACGGCTTCCTGCAGGCGAGCGTGAACGCCAAGATCGCGAACCTCACCACCAACCTCGCCGCCCTGGCCGTCTACGGCGTGCACGGCGAGATCCTGCTCGCCCTGGGCTTCGCCATGGCCGCGATGAACATCACCGGCGGGTTCATCGGCGCGCACATGGCCACCCGCAAGGGCAGCGGCTTCGTGCGGATCGTGTTCCTGGTGACCCTGTCGCTGCTCGTGGTGAAGCTCGCGTGGGACACCGTGGTGCAGTTCACGGCGTGAGCGCGACCGCCGGGCGCGTGTAGCGGGCGCGTGTTCCGGGCGCGTCAGCGGACGATGTCGGCGACGTCTTCGGGCTCGGATGCCACGTCGAGACGCAGCGCCCGCAGCAGCGCCACCCCGTGCTTGGTGGTGAGCACCAGACGCTCGTACTCGTCGTGACCCGTGAGGTCGACGACGACGCTGGGTTTGCGACCGCGGATGACGACGAAGTCGTTGCCGCTCGCCGACTTCCACGTGCCCATCCCGACGGCCACCGGCAGGTTGATGCCGGGATTCGGCACGCCGCGCAGCCACGTCCAGGCGTCGTCGGTCAGTTGCACGCGCTCGATGTGCTCGCGCGGCACGACGATGTTGGTCTTGCGGAAAGACATCGCTCGCTCGGTCGGCGACAGCACGACTTCGAGCTGCGTCGAGTCGAGCAGCAGGGTCACCATGCCTTCCATCCTGCCAGCGTCGACGGGGCGCGACGGGCTCTCCACCTCACGAGAGCGCAACGATCACCCGCCGCACGCACGCGCCGCGCGAGGCCCCGCCTCACCGGCCCGGATGTCGGAGGCGAGGGATAGCCTGGGACGATGAGTACGGGCAGTGTTGCGCCGCGAGTCGCACCGGCCCGCGGCACGTCGATCGACGATCTCCTCGCGCGCATCCGCGCCGGGCACCGCCCCGACGTCGACGAGACCGACGCCCTTCTGCACGCACCGCTCGACAGCCTGCTGCCCGTCGCCGCCGCGCTCCGCGACGAGGGGCTCATCGACGCCGGCCGCCCCGGCGTGGTCACGTACTCGCGCAAGGTCTTCGTGCCGCTGACGACCCTGTGTCGCGACCGCTGTCACTACTGCGTCTTCGTCGACACCCCCGGCCAGCTGAACCTACTGCGCAAGCCCGCGTACATGAGCCCCGAGCAGGTGCTCACCGTCGTGCGGCAAGGTCAGGCCCTCGGCTGCAAAGAGGCGCTGCTCACCCTCGGCGACCGCCCCGAAGAGCGGTGGCCCGAGGCCCGCGCCTGGCTCGACACGCACGGCTTCGCCTCGACCATCGACTACGTCGCCCACATCGCGCGTCTCATCACCGCCGAGACCGGCATGCTGGTGCACGCCAACCCCGGCGTCATGCACCCCGACGAGCTGGCGGCGCTGCGGCCCGTCTCGCCCTCGATGGGCATGATGCTCGAGACCACGTCGCGACGCCTGTTCGAAGAGCCCGGCCAGGTGCACTTCGGCTCGCCCGACAAAGACCCCGACCTGCGCCTCGGCGTCATCGACGACGCCGGCGCCGCCGGCATCCCGTTCACCACCGGCATCCTGGTGGGCATCGGCGAGACGGTGCGCGACCGGGCCGAATCGCTCGTGGCGATGCGCGACCGGCACGACCGGCACGGGCACGTGCAAGAGGTCATCGTGCAGAACTTCCGCGCCAAGCCCCGCACGGCCATGCAGGGCGCGCCCGACGCCGACCTGGCCGAGTACGTCGCGGCGGTCGCCACCGCCCGGCTCGTGTTCGGTCCGCGCATGCGCATCCAGGTGCCGCCGAACCTGTCCGACCCGGGCGAGCTGGGTCTGCTGATCGCGGCGGGCATCGACGACTGGGGCGGCGTGTCGCCGCTCACGGCCGACCACGTCAATCCCGAGCGTCCCTGGCCGCAGATCGACGACCTCGCCGCCCAGACGGCCGCGCACGGCTACACGCTGCGCGAACGCCTCACCGCGCATCCGGAGTTCGTGCGCGACGCGGCGCGCTGGATCGACCCCGCCCTGCACGCTCCCCTGCGGGCGCTGGCCGATGCCGAGGGGCTCGCGGCCGACGTGACGCCGCACGCCAGCCTGCCCGAGGGCACGCACGCCGTGACGAGCGGAGGGCGAGGGACGGAGGGAGGACTCCCTCTCGACGTCGCGTCCTCCGCCCGTCCCTCGTCCTCCGCCCATCCCGGCTCGACACCCTCAGCCCACCCCGGGAGCCCCGGCGGAGCGCCCGGCGGAGTGCCCGGCAGCGACCTGGGCGTCCGCCGTCTCGCCGAGCGGGCGGCATCCGATCCCCTGTCCCTCGACGACGCCGATTGGGTGCGCCTGCTGCGCACGACCGGCGCCGAGCTCGACGACCTCACCGCCGCCGCCGACGACGCGCGCCGCTACACCGTCGGCGAGCCGATCACCCTCGTGCAGAACCGCAACCTCACCTCGACGGGCTTGCGCCGCACCGGCCGCACCGCGCCGGGCGAGTTCGACCTCGACGACGCCACGGCCATCGCCGCCGACGCCGCCGCCCTCGGCGCGACCGAGATCTGCATCCAGGGCGCGCTCCGAGGCGACGAAGACCCCGCCGGCTATCTCGACCTCGTGCGGGCAGTCAAGCGCGGGGCTCCCGGCATCCACGTGCACGCTTACCGTCCGCTCGACGTGCGCGACCTCGCCGACCGCGGCGGACTCGGTCTCGCGGGCGCCCTCGCGGCCCTGCGCGAAGCGGGCGTCGACACCGTGCCGGGCACCGGCGTGAAGGTGCTCAGCGAGCGGGTGCGCGCCCTCGTCGCGCCGGGCGACCTCGAGATCGACCACTGGGTCGAGGGCATCACCGCGGCTCACCGCGCCGGTTTCCGCTCGACCTCGGTGCTGTTCTACGGCCACGTCGAGACCGCCCAGGAGCGCATCGCGCATCTGCGGCGCCTGCGCGAGATCCAGACCGAGACCCGCGGCTTCGCCGAGTTCGTGCCCATCCCCCTGCCCGGCGGCGACGTGCCGCTGGTCGCCGACCGCGCCCCGATCGACGAGCATCGCGCGACGGTCGCCGTGTCACGGCTGATGCTGTCGGGCAGCATCCCGCACGTGCAGATCCCCTGGACCCGCGTGGGCCGAGACACCGCCGCCGTGCTGCTGCGCTCCGGCGGCGACGACCTCGGCGGCACGCTGTACGACGGACGCGTGCGGCCCGACACGGGCATCGAGCAGGGAATCGAGCTCCCGGTCGCGGCGGCCGAGCGCATCGCCCGCAGCCTCATGCGACCGTTCCGCCTGCGCACGACCGACTACCGCGTCGCCGCAGAGGGCGGAGCCCGCGCGTGAGGGTCGTCGACGTCGCGATCGTCGGCGCAGGCTTCGCCGGCCTCGCGATGGCCGGGGCGCTCCGCCGGGCCGGGCGCGACGACTTCGTCGTGCTCGAGCGCGCCGACGACGTGGGCGGCACCTGGCGCGACAACACCTACCCCGGCGTCGCGTGCGACGTGCCCGCGCACCTCTACAGCCTCGCCGCGCACCCGAACGCCGGGTGGACGCGCACCTTCGCCCCCGGCGGCGAGATCCAGGCCTACCTGCGTGACGTCGCCGATCGCGAGGACCTCGGCGATCGGCTGCGGCTGCGCACGCCCCTGGTCGCAGCGGAATGGGATGCCGCCGACGCCGTCTGGCACCTCGACACGGGTCACGAGATCCTCGCCGCGCGCTCCCTCGTCCTGGCCTGTGGACGCCTCACCGAGCCGCACGTGCCGGCCATCGACGGCCTCGAGTCGTTCGACGGGCCCCTCTTCCACTCCGCGCGGTGGGACCACGACACCGACCTCGCCGGCATGCGGATCGCGGTCGTCGGCACCGGCGCCAGCGCCGTGCAGCTCGTTCCCGAACTCGCCCGCCGTGCCGCCCACGTGACGCTCTTCCAGCGCACCCCCGCGTGGATCGTGCCGCGCGGCGGAGGCGACATCGCGCCCGCCGAGCGCGCGCACCTCGCCGCGCACCCGGGGGATCTCGCGCGCCTGCGCGCCGAGCTGTACGCCGAGGGTGAGGCGCGCTTCGCGTCACGCTCGGGTGACGCCGTGGCCTCCGCCGACGCCCGCGCCCACGCGCTCGCGCACCTGCACGCCCAGGTCGCCGACCCGGCTCTGCGCGCAGCCCTCACCCCCGACTACGCCTTCGGCTGCAAACGCGTGCTGCTGTCCGATGCGTTCTACCCCGCCGTCGCGTCCGAGGCCGTGAGCCTCGAGCCCACCGCCCTGGCCGCGGTCGACGGCTCGACGCTGACGGCGCAGAGCGGCGCGACGTACGAGGCCGACGTGCTGGTGCTGGCCACCGGGTTCACCGCCGCCGAGCAGCCCTACGCCGACCTCGTGCGCGGCGAAGACGGCACCCTCGCCGCGCACTGGGCCGAGGGCATGACCTCGTTCGGTTCCACGGTGGTCGCCGGCTTCCCCAACCTGTTCGTGCTGAACGGCCCGAACGCGAGTCTCGGGCACAACTCCTCGGTCCTCATGGCCGAGGAGCAGTCGGCGTACGTCGTGCGGGCCCTCGCCGAGCGCGACCGCCGACCCGAGCGGGTGCTGCGGGTACGCCCCGAGGTCGAGGCGGCGTACACCGACGAGATCGCCGCGGCCGCGGCATCCACCCCCTGGCTCACCGGCGGATGCCGCAACTGGTACGTCGACGACCGGTCGGGGCGGCTGACCCTGCTGTGGCCGGGCACCGTGCAGGCGTTCCATGAACGACTGGCCGGCACCGACGGGTCGGAGTTCGAACCCGCGCGCACCCCCGTGCGCGGTGGCGACGTTGAAGGAGAGAAATGACCGTTCCCCTGCGTTTCGGATACAAGGCTTCGAGCGAGCAGTTCGGACCCAACGAGCTCCTCGACTTCGGCGTGCTCGCCGAGAAGATGGGTTTCGACTCGGTCTTCCTCTCGGACCACCTCCAGCCGTGGATGCACGACGGCGGACACGCCCCCAACGCCCTGCCCTGGCTCGGCGCCCTCGGCGCGCGCACCGAGCGCGTCATCATCGGCACGAGCGTGCTCACCCCGACGTTCCGCTACCACCCCGGCGTCATCGCCCAGGTGTTCGCCACCCTCGGCGTGATGTACCCCGGCCGTGTCGTGCTGGGCGTCGGCACGGGCGAAGCCCTCAACGAGGTGACCCTCGGCCTCGACTGGCCCGAGGCGCCCGAGCGCTTCCAGCGCCTCAAAGAGGCCATCGCGATCATCAACGAGCTCTGGGCCGGCGAGCGGGTCACCTACGAGGGCACCTACTACTCGGTGAAGGATGCCACGATCTACGACCGCCCCGAGCAGAAGGTGCCGATCTACATCGGCGCCTCCGGCCCCGCGGCCACCCGCCTGGCCGGGCGCATCGCCGAGGGCTACATCACCACGAGCGGTAAAGACCCCGCGCTGTACACCGACACGCTGCTGCCCGCGCTCGACGACGGCCTCGGCAAGGCCGGCCGCACGCGCGACGACGTCGACACGCTCATGGAGGTCAAGGTGTCGTACCACCCCGACCACGACACCGCGCTCGAGAAGACGCGGTTCTGGGCCCCCCTCGCGCTCAGCGCCGACGAGAAGATGAGCGTGCACGACCCCCTCGAGATGCAACGGCTCGCCGCCGAACTGCCGATCGAGCGCGTCGCGTCGCGGTTCATCGTCTCGACCGACCCCGACGAGCACGTCGAACGCATCGCACGGTACGTCGACCTCGGCTTCCGTCACCTCGTGTTCCACGACCCCGGCCACGACCAGGAGGAGTTCCTGCGCATGTACGGCGAGGAGATCCTGCCGCGCCTGCGCAAGCGCTTCGCCTGAGCCGGATCGGCGCGGCGCGGCGGCGCGGTGGACCCAGCGGCGCCGCGGGGGCCGGCAGCTCAGCGGCGCCGCGGAGGCGGCCGCGCGAGCGGCCCGCTTGCGGGGCGCCGGTGGGCCACACTCCTGAGAAAAGGTCCCCACGCTGCCCCCCACCCTCCGAAAGCACGACCCCCAGCCAGATATCTCAGGAGTTCGGCACACAATGGAGGCGATGAACATGCCTGACGTCCCCGCCTGGACGATCATCGTGCCGGTCAAACCCGCCGCGGTGGGCAAGTCGCGCCTGACCGACGTCGGCGTCGACCGCGAGGCGCTTGCGCGCGCCATCGCGCTCGACACCGTGATCGCGGCAGCCGCGGCGGCCGGGGTCGCCCGTGTCATCGTCGTGACCGACGACGCGGGGGTGCGCGCCGAGCTCCGCCGCGCCCGCAAGGTCGAGGTCGTGCCCGAGGGAGACACCCGCGGTCTCGACGCCGCGATCGCCCTCGGCGCGGCCGCGGCCGGTGTCGCCACCGCGCGCGCCGCCCTGCTCGGCGATCTGCCGGCCCTGCGTCCCGCCGATCTCGACGCGGCCCTCGAGCTCGCGGCGTCCGTCGAGCGGGGGGTGGTTCCGGATGCCGAGACCACCGGGTCCACCCTCGTCACCGCCCGAGCGGGGGCGGTGTGGGTCTCGGCGTTCGGCGAGGACTCCGCCGCCCGTCACCGCCTGCTCGGGTGCACCGACCTGGCCGTCGAGCGTGCGTCGTCGCTCCGCCGCGACGTCGACACGGCCGAACAGCTCTCGCAGGCGGTCGCGCTGGGCGTGGGCCCGCGCACGTCGGCCGTGTTGGCGTCGGCGGCGGCCTGACCGCTCGCCCGCGCGGCCGCTCGCCCGCCCAGGCCCCGCGCCCACGCCGCGCGCGCAGCGCTCGCGCGCGGCGCCCACCGCGAACGCCGGCTCGGGCCGCAGCGCTACCGCCGAAGCGCAGGCCCCATGCAGCGCCCATCGGCGAAGCGCAAGTCCGCACACAGAGCGCACCCGCGAACGGCTCCTCAGGCGCGCAGCGCCGCCTCGGCGATCGCCGCCGAAGTCGTCTCGTCGCGCATCCACAGCGGCGCGACCACCGTGCGGATCCCCGCCGCCTCGACCTCGGGCGCGGCGGCGGCGTCTTCTTCCGCCAGCAGCCACGCATCGAGCACACCGCCGGCCGACCGTGCCGCGTAGTGCCGCGCGACGGCCGACGCCGAGGTCTCGACGCCGATCGCGGTGAGGCAGACATCGGCCATGCCGCGCACGACCCGCCCGGCGATGATCGGCGAGACGCCCACCACCCGCGCCGAGGTCGCCCGCAGGGCCTCACGCATTCCGGGGACCGCGAGGATCGGACCGATCGACACCACCGGGTTCGACGGCGCCAGCAGCACCACGTCGGCCTGGGCGATGGCATCCACGACACCGGGGGCGGGCACGGCGTCGGCGATCCCGGGATTCTCGAAGGCGCGCGGAGTGAGCGTGGCGCGGTGCCGCGTCCACCACTCCTGGAAGTGCAGCCGTCCCCCGTCCTCGAGCAGCACGTGCGTGTCGACCTCGGTGTCGGTCATGGGCAGCAGTCGCACGCCGAGCGGCCAGCGCTGCGCCATGCGGGCCAGCACCTCGGTGGGGGTGAGGCCGTCGCGCAGCCAGCCGGTGCGGGCGAGGTGGGTGCCCAGGTCGAGGTCGCCGAGCGTGAACCACGGCCAGCCCGCCCCCCAGGCCTGGAGTTCTTCGTTGACCCGCTCCGTGTCGCCCGCGCGTCCCCACCCGCGCTCGGTGTCGTTGACCCCGGCGAGGGCGTAGGTGAGGGAATCGACGTCGGGCTGCAGGCGCACACCCGACAGCCACAGGTCGTCGCCCGTGTTGACGACGACGGTCGCGTCGGGGGCGCCGAGGCGCCGCAGCGCCGCACGGACGCCGAGCGTGAACTTCGACCCTCCGACTCCACCGGCGAGGACGACGACACGGGGCTGGGGAGAAGTCATGCGTCCAGTCTTCCACCGGGCCCGGGGACGAGCCCGTCGTCGAGCTCAACTCGGTCGGGCGCCGCCCCCTCCGCGGGGGCAGGGCTGCCAGGTGGCGCGCCGACGCCGCGGGGCCATCGACGTGGGCCACCACGCCGAAAGTCGCGCGAGGAACGCCGAGAAGGAGGGCGGGGCGGCGTGGGCGGGGAGCATGATCCCAGCCTCGTCGCCCGGGTCCGCCCGCACATCATCACGAAGGACGAAACCGCTCCCTCGCGAGGATGACCCCGGCGCGGCCGCCGTTACTGGGCGAGCAGCGTCGGGTCCAGGGCCTCCGCCGCCGCCTTCGCCGCGCCCGGCAGCGCGTCGACCACGTGCGCGAGGGCGTCGTCGTCGTGCGCCGCGGTGAGGAACCACGCCTCGAACACGCTCGGGGGCAGCGCGATGCCGGCATCCAGCATCGAGTGGAAGAACGCGGCGTACCGCCACGACTGCTGGGTGAGCGCCGTGGCGTAGTCGAGCGGGATCTCGGGCAGGAACGCGACGCCGAACAGCGAGCCCGCGCGCGGGATCGCGTGCACGACCCCCTCGGCGCTCAGGGCGGCGTCGAGCGCGTCGGCGACCCGCTCGGCCGCGGCGTCGACGGTCGCGTAGACCTCGGGCGTCGCGAGGCGCAGCGTCGCCAGGCCCGCGGCGACCGACAACGGGTTCCCCGACAGCGTGCCCGCCTGATACACCGGGCCGAGGGGCGCGAGGTGGTCCATGATCTCGGCGCGACCGGCCAGGGCGGCCAGCGGCATGCCCCCGCCGACGACCTTGCCGTAGGTGAGGATGTCGGGCAGGTACGTCTCGCCTCGCGAGGCCTGGAGCCCCCAGAAGCCGGCTGGGTGCACGCGGAAGCCCGTGAGCACCTCGTCCATGATGAGCAGCGAGCCGTGGCTGTGCGCGATCTCGGCGAGCGCGGCGTTGTAGCCCGGCAGCGGCGGCACGACGCCCATGTTGGCCGAGGCCGCCTCGACGATGATCGCGGCGATGTTCTCGCCGTGCACCGCGAACACCTCGCGCACCGCGTCGAGGTCGTTGTAGGGCAGCACGAGCGTCTGTGCGGCGATGGGCGCGGGAACGCCGGCCGAGCCGGGCAGGGCGAGCGTGGCGACCCCCGATCCGGCGGCCGCCAGCAGCCCGTCGGAGTGACCGTGGTAGTGCCCGGCGAACTTGATGAGCAGGTCACGGCCGGTGACGCCGCGCGCCAGTCGGATGGCGGTCATGGTCGCCTCGGTGCCGGTCGAGACCAGGCGTACCTTCTCGATCGGTGCCAGATCGCCGACCTGCACGCGGTGGGCGATCAGGTCGGCCAACTCGACCTCGGCCCCCGTCGGCGCGCCGAAGGACAGACCCCGGGATGCCGCCGACCGAACCGCCTCGACCACCTCGGGGTGCGCGTGGCCGAGAAGGGCCGGACCCCACGAGGCGACGAGGTCGACGTACTCGCGACCCGTGGCATCCGTGATGCGGGGCCCCGACGCCGACTGCATGAACCGCGGCGTTCCGCCGACGGACCCGTAGGCGCGAACGGGTGAATTCACGCCGCCCGGGATGACGTCTTTGGCGCGGGCGAACCACTGGTCGTTGAGATCGGTCATGCGTCAATTCTCCCGGGTGCACGCGTGTGAGTCGCCAAGATCTGTCGCTTCCGCGGACAGCGAAGCGACGAATCGTGGCGACTCACGCGAAAAGAAGGGGGGCTCAGAGCTCGGCGCGCAGCCAGCGGGCCGCCTCGACGGCCCAATACGTCAGGATCGCGTCGGCGCCGGCGCGGCGGATGCCGAGCAGGCTCTCGAGGATGGCGCCGCGGCGGTCGATCCAGCCGTGCGCCGCGGCGGCCTCGACCATCGCGTACTCGCCCGACACCTGGTAGGCCCAGACCGGCACGTCGACCGAGGCCTTCACGTCGGCGAGCACGTCGAGGTACGGCAGCGCGGGCTTGACCATGACCACATCGGCGCCCTCTTCGACGTCGAGCAACGCCTCGCGCACGCCCTCGCGCCCGTTGCCGGGGTCGAGCTGGTACGAACGGCGGTCGCCCTTCAGCTGCGAGTCGACCGCCTCGCGGAAGGGTCCGTAGAAGGCTCCGGCGTACTTGGCCGAGTAGGCGAGGATGAGCGTGTCGGTGAAGCCCTCGGCATCCAGCGCCTCGCGCACCGCGCCGACCTGGCCGTCCATCATTCCCGACAGGCCCAGCATCGCCGAGCCCGCCCGCGCCTGCGCGAGACCCATGGCCGTGTACCGCTCGAGGGTCGCGTCGTTGTCGACGGCACCGTCGTCGCGGAGCACACCGCAGTGCCCGTGGTCGGTGAACTCGTCGAGGCACAGGTCGGTCTGCACGACCAGCGCGTCGCCCACCTCGGCCACGACGGCCTCGGTCGCGACGTTCAGGATGCCGCGGGGGTCGTCGGCTCCCGAGCCCACGGCGTCGCGCGTCTCGGGGACGCCGAACAGCATGACGCCGCCGATGCGCTGCTCGGCCGCCTCGGCCGCGGCGCGGCGGAGCGAGTCGAGCGAGTGCTGCACGATGCCGGGCATCGAGCCGATCGGACTCGGCTCGGTGATGCCCTCGCGCACGAACATCGGCAGCACGAGCTGCGACGGCACGAGGTGCGTCTCTCGTGCGAGACGACGGACGGCGGGGGTGCGACGCAGGCGCCGCGGGCGGTGCTCGGGAAAGCTCATGAGGTCGATTCGTCGGGGGCGAGGGTGAAGCGGGCGACGGCCTCGATCAGCGACTCGACCGTCTGCGTGTCGGCCACGACGTCGACGCTGAGACCGGCGCGCTTGGCGTCCTTCGCGGTGCGCGGGCCGATCGCGGCGATGACGGTGGATGCCGGAATCTCGGGGAACTGATCGACCACCTGCTCCGCGACCGAACCACTGGTGACGAGGATGGCGTTGATGCGACCGGAGTGCACGTCGCCGGCGATCTTGTCGGACACCGGCACACCGACGGTGCGATACGCGACCACGCTGCGCACGTCGTGCCCCGCCTCGATCAGCAGGCGCGTGAGCACGGGCTTGGCGATCTCGCTGCGCAGGGTCAGCACCTTGCGCGGCTCGGACTCGAGGTCGATCATCTGCTCGGCCATGCCCTGGGCAGAGTTGTCGCGTTCGGGAACGAGGTCGACGTGGTAGCCCACGGCCTGCATCGCCGCGGCCGTGGTTTCGCCGACGACGGCGACCTTGGTGCCGGCGGGGATGACGGCCTTGTAGGCGTAGAGGACGTCGACGGTGGTGGCGCTGGTGAGCGTCAGCCAGTCGAACACCCCGTCGGCCAGCTCGGCGAGCGCCTGCTCGAGGGTGGCCTGGTCGTTCGTGGGCGCGAAGTTGATCAGCGGTGCGATGACGGGAACGGCCCCGCGCTGACGCAGACTCGCCGCGACGCCATCGCCCCAGGGACCACCGCGCGGCACGAGGACGCGCCGACCCGCGAGGGGCTTGGGCGTGCTGCCCGTCGTGGGGTGCGGCGTGTGCCGGTGGCCTTCATTCATGTGGTCGACTCTCGTGGTACCAGGTCGGCCGCCCCACGTTCGAGCAACCGACGCGCGGCTTCTCGGCCCGCTCGCGTCGCTCGCGCGATCGGACCCCCGTCGTCGGCAGCATCCGCTCCATTGCCGCTGCCCGTTTCCCCACCATACCCCGGTGCGAGACGCACCGTTCGGTCTATGCCGATCCTTCGCGCACCGTCGAGGGCGTAGACCACCGCGCGCAGCCGCAGATCCCCGTCGGCGAGGGCGGCGTGCGTGCCGACGGGAGCACTGCACCCCGCGTCGAGCGCCGAGAGCACGGTGCGCTCCGCGGTGATCGCGACGCGGGTGTCCTCGTCGTCGAGCTGCACGAGCGCGGCCAGGATGTCGGGATCGATGTCGTCGCGCGTCTCGATGGCGAGCGAGCCCTGCCCCGGGGCCGTCGGCCACTCCGCGAGCCCGAGCGCCTCGGCGTGCAGTCCGCCCAGGTCACCCCCGAGGCGCGAGATGCCCGCGGCGGCGAGGATGACGGCATCCAGTTCCCCGTCGCGCACGCGCCCCAGACGCGAGTCGACGTTGCCGCGGATGTCGCGGATGTCGAGACGGGGGTTGTGCCGCTTGGCCTGGGCGATGCGGCGGGGCGAACCGGTGCCCACCCGAGCACCCGCGGCCAGGGAGCCGAGGGGCGCGCCGTCGCGGGTCACGACCACATCGCGCGCGTCTTCGCGCGGGGGTGTGGCGGCGATGACGAGCCCCTCGGGCTGCGCCGTCGGCAGGTCTTTGAGGGAGTGGACGAGGAAGTCGCAGCGGTCGGCGGCGAGAGCCTCGCGCAGACCGTTCGCGAAGACGCCGCGTCCGCCCAACTGAGACAGCGAGGCGCGGTTCACGTCGCCCTCCGACACGATGGGCACGAGTTCGACGGGGCGACCGGATGCCGCGGCCACGGCGTCGGCGACCATCTGCGACTGCGCCATCGCCAGCGTGCTGCGACGAGTCCCCAGCCGCAGGGGCGCGCTCACTGCAGGATCTCGGGGATCTCGTCGAGCGCGACCAGACGGCCGGTGTAGAACGGCACCTCCTCGCGCACGTGGCGACGAGCCTCGGTGTAGCGGAGGTCGCGCATCATGTCGACGAGGTCGGTGAGCACGTCGGCCTCCATCGGCAGGAGCCACTCGTAGTCGCCGAGGGCGAACGAGGCCACCGTGTTGGCGATGACGCCGCGGTACTGCGACCCCTTCTTGCCGTGCTCGATGAGCATCTCGCGGCGCTCCTCCTCGGGGAGGAGGTACCACTCGTAGCTGCGCACGAAGGGGTACAGGCAGAGCCACTGCTGCGCCTCGATGCCGCGGAGGAAGCCGGGCACGTGCGAGCGGTTGAACTCCGCGTCGCGGTGCACGCCCATGGCGTTCCAGGTGGGAAGGAGGTTCTTCAGCAGCTCGGTGCGGCGCAGGCGCCGCAGGTCGCGCTGAAGGGCCTGGGGGTCTTCGCCGTGGAGCCAGACCATGAGGTCGGCGTCGGCGCGGAGGCCGCTGACGTCGTAGAAACCGCGGACGGTGACGCCGTCGGCCTCGACGAGCGAGACGAGGTCGGCGAGCTCGGTCGCCTCGGTGGCGGTGACCGGGTTCTCGGGATCGCGGCGGAAGACCGCCCACAGCGTGTACACGGAGGAGGAGCTGTCGTGGGACATGCCTCCAGTTTCGTCCCGTCGGGGCGGGGGGCCAAACCGGTTGACTCGCCGCCGAAGCACACTCTTGCGTGCACGCGTCGACGCGCATTGATAATGTGCGTCGACGGCGTCGGGGGACGCCGCCCGCGAAAGGGTGCCCGATGTGGCTGTACGACCTCCCCATGGCTGTGGGGTTGCCGATGTTCATCCTGCTCGTGGTGGGAGGCTCGTGCGGAATCCTGCTGGTGCTGCGCAAGTGGGTCTTCAGAGTCGCCCCGCAGGGTGACGAGTGGGACCGCGTGCTCAGCTACGCGGTCGGCGCCTACGGCGTCTTCTACGGCGTGACGCTCGCCCTGATCGCGGCCGCCGCGTACGGCAACTTCACCGAGGTCGACGGCGTCGTGCTCGATGAGTCGTCGTCATTGGCCACGCTGTACCGCAGCGCCACGCTGCTGCCCGAGCCGCAGGCCGACGAGCTGCAGGAGCAGATCGTGCAGTACACGCGCAACGTCATCGACGAGGACTGGCCGATGCAGCGGCACCTGGAGATCCCGATGGAGACGGATGCCAACATCACCGCCATGCAGAGCGCCATCGAGGCCGTGGAGCCGACCTCGGCGGTCGAGGTGGTCTACGTGCAAGAGGCCCTCGAGCAGTTCCAGCAGTTGGTGCACGACCGGCGCGACCGCATCGCGCTGACCCACCTGGCCCTTCCGAGCGTGCTGTGGATCGTGCTCGGGGTGGGCGCGGTGCTCAACGCCATCCTCATCGGGCTGATCGAGGTGCGGAACCTGCGCGTGCACCTGCTGATGTCGGGGATGCTGGCGCTGTTCGTCGCCCTGCTGCTGTACGCCATCGCCGGGTTCGACCACGCGTACGCCGGTCCGATCGCGGTGACGCCGGAGTACTTCCAGGATCTTCTGGACGGATTGTTCGCGAACGAGCCGTAGACGGACTCGGATCGGCGCTCGGGCCGGTCATCCTGCGAACGACGAAGCGGCCCGCCCCGACGGGGACGGGCCGCTTCGATGAGTGTCAGCGCGTGTAGGCGCGGACGATGCTCCAGACGGCCAGGCCGACGAGGCTCGCGACCCCCGCGACGACGGCGGCAGCCGCGGCGGGATTGCGCTGCGCGCTCTCGCGCACCTCACGGACCTTGTCGTCGACGGCCTCGCTCGCGCGGCGCGGGATGTTCGCTTTGTCTTCGAGGGCGGCCAGGGCAGCCTTCAACTCGGCGCGGGCCGACTGGACGGGATCGGTGATCCCCAGTGGCACGGCGGTGCGGGGCACGGGAACGGGACGATCAATACTCATCGCGGGCCTCCTTGACGATGCGGACGTCCTCGGCGATCGCTTCGCCGGGGTTCTCGCGCTTCGACAGCTTCTTGAAGCGCAGGTAACCCAGCAGAGCCAGGATCGCGGTGATGACGATCATCACGCCGAACACGACGATCGCCGAGAGCCAGACCGGCCACCACGACGACAGTCCCGCGATGACGAACGCGAAGAACACCGGCACGGCCCAGAACAGCACGATGAGCGCGCCGACGAACCAGCCGGCGCCGATCCCGGCGTCTTTGGCCGTGCGCTGCGCCCACGCCTTCGCGCCGTTGATCTCGGCGACGACGAGGTTGCGCACGAGCTCGGGGATGTCGCCGACCAGCGTGAACAGGCTGTCGTCGGAACGATCGCGGAATCCGCGAGGAGTCGTCATGCCTCAGCTCCCGGAAGAGGTGGAGCCGCTCTTGGACGCGCGCGCACGTGTGGTCGCGGCCTTCTCGGCTTCTTTGGCGTCGTCGACGGAATCCTCGACGACATCGGCGACCTCGGAGGCCGACTGCTTCGCCGCCCGCGTGGCGCGCTCCGCGCGCTCCTGGGCGGTGCCGGACTGGGTCGCGGCGCCGGTGACCGACTTCGCGCCCTTCCACACCACACCGGGGACGGACTTGAGGGCCGAGACGCCGAACGCCTTGACCTTCTCGACCTGTCCCTGGACGACGGGCTGGTCCCAGACCTTCTCGGCCTGCGTCTTGATCTGCTCGTACCGGTCGCGGCCTGCGCGTGCACCGAGCACGTAGCCCGCCACGAGTCCGACGACGAGTGCTGCTTTGCCCCTCATGGGGTCTCCTCACGCTCGAACGAGTGCTGGTCGACTCTCACATTAGCCATGTATTCCCATTACGGCATCCACCCTTGACACACGGCGGCGGATGACGAAGAACGGCGCCCGTCAGTGTCGCCAGAGCGCGTCGCTGCGCACACGGTCGGCCTCGTCGCGCGCATCGGGGATCACCTGCGCCAGCCCGGTGCCCGAGATCCACGCGCCCGTGGCCCCGAGCCCCGCGACGGAGCGGATCGCCCCGCGCGCGGCGGCCGTCTCGGCGGCCCGTCCGATGGTCGCCGCCGGCTGCGACTGCACGTAGCGCACCCGGTGCGCGGCACGCAGGGTCGAGCTCGGCAGCTCGACGCCGAGCAGGGCGGCGGCCTCCGAGAGGGCGAGGGCGGCGGCGGCATCGTCGTCGAGGGCGGAGGTCGCGGGCTCTTCACCCTGGGCTCCGAACGAGACCCGCACGACGTGGACGCCGGGCTCGGTGGCATCCCGTACCCAGTCCCACTTCGCACTCGAGTGGGTGAGCGCTTTGGCGATGTGGCTGCCGGGCACGGTCAGCACGCCGGTGCCGCGCGGCGCGCGATCGAGTTCGGGCGCGTGCACGACGAGGGTGACGACCTCGACCACCGGCGCCACGGGGTCGCCCAGGTCGAGGCCCGGGACGACCGGGGCGAGCAGGGCGCGGGCGGCGCCCTCGGGGAGCGCCACGATCACGGCGTGCGCGTGGAGGGCCTCATCGTCGGCCGAGGTCGCCACGGTCCATTCGCCGCCGTCGCGCGGGTCGAGACGCTCGGCGGCGACGCCGGTGCGCAGCTCGACCCCGCGCTCGACGAGCTGATCGACGAGCGCGTCGACGAGGCGCGACATGCCGCCCGCGATCCCCTCGACCGCCCCGCCGGCCGCCGCGGTCTTCGAGGCGGGACCGCCGGCGACGGGGACATCCGATGCCGGAGCATCGGCGGGCCGCGGAGCCGAACGACGCGCCCGCAGGTCGGCGACGGCGCCGGTGAGCGAACCGACGCGGGTGAGGGCGGCGTTCAGGCCCGGGGCGGCCAGGTCGACGTCGATGTCGTCGGGACGGGCGGAATACACCCCGCTCGTGACGGGGGCGACGAGGCGGTCGAGCACGCGTGCGCCGAGACGCGAGCGCACGAGCTTGCCGAGGCTGTGCTGGTGCCCGATGGTGAGCGGGGGCCGCAAGCGGTCGACGTAGGCACGCCACGCCCCCGACCATCCGATGACACGGCGCACGTCGGGCGCCCAGGGATTGTCGGGGATGCCGAGCACCCCGCCCTTCGGCAGCGGGGCCGCCCCGACGCCCGGCACGCCGACCACCCACGCACCGGCCGGATTCGGCGACACGACGTCGTCGGCGAGGCCGAGGTCGTCGAGGAGCTCGCGCACGATGCCGCCGCGTGTCGCGAAGCTCTCGGCCCCCACGTCGAGGGTGATGCCGCCGACCTCGGCGGAACGCACGACGCCGCCCACCGCGTCGGACGCCTCGAGCACCGTGACCCGCAGGCCGACCTTGGCGCACTCCCGCGCGGCGACGAGACCCGACACTCCCCCGCCCACGACGACCACGTGCGTCTCGTGCGCGTGACGCGCCAGCCGCTCGAGGGGCTCGCTCACGCGTCTGCGCCGTGCGCGCGGGCGACGATGCGCGTCAGCACCTCGGGATCGGTGTCGGGGGGCACACCGTGGCCGAGGTTGAGTACGTGCGCGCGGGCCGCGCGGCCGCGGGCCAGCACGTCGTCGACGTGCGCGGCCAGCACCGGCCAGGGCGCGCCGAGCAGTGCCGGGTCGATGTTGCCCTGCAGGGTCACGTCGGGACCGACCAGGGCCGCCGCCTCGTCGAGCGGCATGCGCCAGTCGACGCCGACCGCGTCGGCGAGCCCGCCGAGGCGCATGTCGTCGAGGAAGGCTCCGGTGCCCACGCCGAAGTGGATTCGCGGCACGTCGATGCCCTCGAGCGCCGCGTGCGAGTGCGGGGCGATGAACTCGCGGAACGTGGCCGGCGAGAGCGACCCGGCCCAGGAGTCGAACAGCTGCACGGCCTGCGCTCCCCCGTCGATCTGCGCGTCGAGGAAGGCGCGCGAGACTTTCGAGAGCCAGCCGGCCAGGCGGTGCCACGACGCCGGGTCGGCGTGCATCATCCCGCGGGCCCGCAGGTGCTCCTTCGACGGACCGCCCTCGACCAGATAGGCGGCGAGGGTGAAGGGAGCCCCCGCGAAACCGATCAGGGGCACCGCGTCGTCGAGCTCGGCGGTGACCAGGCGCACGGCCTCGCGCACGGGCTCCGCCGCGGAGGCCACCTCGGCCGGGTCGATCGCCGTGATGCGCGCCACATCGTCGGCCGTGCGCACCGGATCGGCGAAGACCGGCCCGCGGCCCGGCTCGATGACGACGTCGACACCCGCGAGCCGCAGGGGCACGACGATGTCGCTGAAGAAGATGGCGGCGTCCACGTCGTGGCGGCGGATGGGCTGCAGCGTGATCTCGGCCGCGAGGTGCGGGGTGAGGCACGCGTCGAGCATGCGGGTGCCCACGCGCAGCTCGCGGTACTCGGGCAGGGAGCGCCCCGCCTGTCGCATGAACCACACCGGCTGCCGCTCGGGGCGGTCGCCGCGGAGGGCACGGAGCAGGGGCGCGTCGAGGGAGGCCATGGCATCCATCCTCCCACTGGGCGACGGCCGACCAGGGGGATGCCTCGACGTCGAGCGGCCCACCGGAATACCCCACGGGGCGCGGGCGTAGAATATGAACGTGCTGCTGTGCGTCAGCGCGAGTCATAAGACCGCGTCCTTCGAGCTCCTCGAGCGGCTCAGCGTACCCGCGACCCCGGTCGCGCCTCTGATCGCCGAGCACGACGAGTGCGTTCAGGGCGCCGTCGTGGTGGCGACCTGCAACCGCTTCGAGGCGTACGTCGACATGGACGAGCCCGTCACCGCGGGCGTCGCCCTGGGCATCGAGGCCACCCTCGCCGCCATCGAGACCGCCACCGGCGTTCCGGTCAGCGAACTCGAGGGCTCGTACACCGTGCTGGGCGGAAGCGACGTGGCCGAGCACCTGTTCTCGGTGGCATCCGGCCTCGAATCCGTCGTCGTCGGCGAGGGCGAGATCGCCGGCCAGGTGCGCCGCGCGCTCACCGAGTCCCGCGCCCTCGGCACCACCTCCGCCGAACTCGAGCGTCTGTTCCAGCGGGCCTCCGAAGCGCAGCGCGGCGTGAAGAACTCCACCGCCATCGGCCGCGCCGGCCGCTCGCTCGTGCGCCTGGGCCTCGAGCTCGCCGACAGCCGCATCGCCGACTGGTCGACGCAGCGAGTGCTGCTCGTCGGGACCGGTGCGTACGCCGCGGCCACGGTCGCCGCCCTCCGCGATCAGGGCGCCGCCGACATCTCGGTGCACTCCCCCTCGGGTCGGGCGACCAAGTTCGCGACGAAGCACGGCCTGCGCGCCGTCTCGGCCGAGACGTTCCCGATGGCGGTCGCCCACGCCGACCTCGTCATCACCTGCACCACCAGCGAGCACCACGTCGTCAGCGCCGCGACCTTCGCCGCGGGCCGCACCCGCGCCGAAGCCGCCGTCGAGGCGACCGCCGGCGGATGCCCCGTCGACCACACCGCGCGGCGCCTGGTGATCGACCTGGGCCTGCCCCGCAACGTCGACCCCGACGTCGCTACCGTGCCGGGCGTCGACCTGCTCGACCTCGAGACCATCCGCCTGCACGCCCCACTCGAAGAACTGCAGGCCACCGACGCCGCGCGCGACCTCGTGCGCGACGCCGCCCGCCGCTTCGTCTCGGTCGGCGAACGCAAGAACATCACGCCCGCCGTCGTCGCCCTGCGCGCCCACGTCTTCGGCGTCCTCGACGCCGAGGTGGCGCGCGTGCGTGCCCGCGGCGACGAGGGCGGACAGACCGAGCAGGCGCTCCGCCACCTCGTCGGCGTGCTGCTGCACACCCCCACGACCCGCGCGCACCAGCTGGCCGAGACCGGCCGCGCCGACGAGTACGTCGACGCCCTGTCGGCGCTGTTCGGCATCGAGGTCACCGAGCCCCTCGTCGAGCGCGGCACCGCCCGCCCCGACGGCATCGCCGACGCGGGCTGAGGCACGCCGGCTCGCGCTGAGGCGCGGGCGCCCGTCGGGCAGGATGGATGCCGTGAGCACACCGGCATCCGAGGTCTACGTCGTCGCGGGAGAGGATCGCGCCCGCAACGGGCTACGGTGGGCGAGCACCGTGGTGCTCGGCCTGTTCGACGCGGGCAGCGTCGCGCCATCGGTGAGCGAGGTCGTGATCCGGCGCGTCGACGGGTCGATCGTGAAACGCCTGCCTCCCGGTGACGTCGACGACTTCACCGCGCAGCTGAACGAGATCACGGCCGACCTCGCGACGATGTCCGCCGTGCCCTTCGCCGAGAAGTGGATCGCCGAGCCGGCGTGAGCGGAGACCGACCGCGAGACCGCCCCCGCTGATACCTCGGGGGCACGATTCCCGCGCCGCACCCCTCGCGCGGGGAACGCGCGAGAATGAACGCATGAGCCTGCGCATCACCGACGACCCGGCCGCCGACGAACTGCTGTCGAGCAACCCGCTCGCGCTGCTGATCGGCATGCTCCTCGACCAGCAGGTCGCGATGGAGACCGCGTTCGCCGGTCCGCTGAAGATCCAGGAGCGCGTCGGATCGATGGATGCCGCGACCCTCGCCCACGAAGACCCCGACGACTTCGCGGCCACCTTCTCGCAGTCGCCCGCCGTGCACCGCTATCCGGGTTCGATGGCGGGGCGCGTGCAAGCGCTGTGCGCGGCCCTCGAGGAGGACTGGGGCGGCGACGCCGAGAACCTCTGGACGCGCGACGACCCCGACGGCGCCACGGTGCTGAAGCGCCTGAAGGCGCTTCCCGGCTTCGGCGAGCAGAAGGCGAAGATCTTCCTCGCCCTGCTCGGCAAGCAATGCGGCTTCGACGGCGCCGGGTGGCGCGAGGCCTCAGCGCCCTATGGGGAGGACGGATCGTTCCGCTCGGTTGCCGACATCACGAGCCCGGAATCGCTCACCCGGGTGCGCGAGCACAAGCGCGCGGCGAAGGCCGCAGTCAAGGAAGCGAAGGCCTGAGGCTCGCCCGCGGGCACCGAGGGGCAGTCTGCTGTTCCTCGCGTTCACCGCGTTCACGCGAACGAGCGCCTTTCGGGCACGGGCCTTTTGCGCTACTCGTCGCGCCCCGTGAAACTGCAGTCGACGGATCCGGCGCGTTCGTCGGAGACCAGGATGTTGCCGTCGCGGCGGATCTCGCACGAGATCACCGTGGTGGGGGTCGACGCCTGTGCTCCGATGCCGATGACCGTCGCGCTGGAGTCGAGAGTGATGGTCTCGCCCGAGTCCCACTTCTCGTTCGTGCGATCGGCGCCTTCCCTTATGACCACGTTCACGGGTTCCGGCGAGTCGACCGTGAGCGTGTACGTCGCGGACGGGGCCAAGGCTCCCCCGAGGAGTACTGCGCCGATGGTGACGGCGGGAGCGACGATCGCCAACGCGGACAGCACGATGGCGATGATCCGGCCGAAGCGAGGGGCGGCGACTCCGCGCGCCCGGACCGCGAGAACGAGCGCGACCGCACCGATGACCACGGGCACGGTCAGCACGGCCACGCGCGACCAGGACAGGAGCATGCCGACCGCGAAGAAGGCGAGAGCGGCGACCGAGAGAGCCATACTCGCCACACGCATCCGCGACACCGCGAGCGTTCGACCTTCGGTCATTTGTTTCCCCCATTCACGACACGACGATCTTAGGTGGGGTCAGGCACTTTCACCCGCTGGGGTTCTCTTTCGCGACGCGATATGCAGAATAGGGGGAGGGGCGGCTTCGGTGGTGGAGATGATCAGCGGTCGCCCGTTCGCAAGCGACGGATGAGGAAATTTCTGTGAGCTACGACGACTTGGACAGTTCAATCGGCGCGTTGAAGAAGGCGGCGATCGACGCCTTCATGGCTGACGACGGCTTCTACGAAGACAAGTTCGGCACCAACTACTACTACAAGTGGGGCTGGGCGCCGAACGGCTACGAGATGCCGAACGCCTCCGGCGAGGGCGGCGGCAAGGTCGACGGCATGCCCTGGAACGACGACATCTCTTACGACGGCGTCCGCTCGCGTGTCGACGACGTCGTCGACAAGTGGCGCGCCCTGCCGACCGGCGCCGACGCCGGGGTGTACAAGACGTCCACGTCGAGTGCGGCCGCCAGTCTCGGGGCGTCCGGGAGCGGTGCGTCCGTCGCAGACGACGGAGCGATCCTCACCTCGACGAACACCATGGGCGATCTGCTCACGCAGGAGCTGGTCGCGTCCTTCATCGGGCCGATGCTCGACAAGTACTACACCCAGTTCAAGGGTGTCTCGCAGAGTCTCGGAGCCGCTGCGGCGATCCTGCAGATGAATTACACGATGCAGTCGACCATGTGGGAGGGCGTGCGCGACGACGTGGCCACCATCGTGGAGAACGCCAAATCCGCGTGTGCCGAGTACGCCGAGAGCAAGGGTTCGGCCGACTTCCAGATCACGCTGGGAGTGGTGGCCACGGTCGCCGCAGCGGTGGCGACCGTGGCGACGGCCGGCGCCGCAGCACCCCTTGTCGGCGCGATGGTCACCCTTTCGTCTGCCGCCTCGACCGCGGTCGCCGCCATCAGTGCGGATGCCTCGATCACCGGCGGAAGCTACGACGAGATCATGTCGTCTTTCGAGGAAGCCCTCGAGACACTCCGCACGGCGGTCTCCGATCAGGAGTCCGAGGTTCGCACCATGCTCTCCGGCGCCGTCAATGCGATCATCGCGGACCCGGGCGGCTTCGATCTGAACCGCTACCGGATCGAGCCGCAGGATCAGAACTTCTCCGACGAGATCGTGATGGTACGCCAGCACACGAATACCGTGTCGAGCAATATGCAGCGTGTGATCGAGGGCCTCGATGCCGCGAAGACCGCGCTCGGATCTCCGCCCTATTCGGACCCGACGCCGCACGCCGCGATCTCGAGCGGAACGCACTCGAATGCGCTGAATCTGTTCGACTACACGGCCGATGCGATCAATTCGACCCTGCAGGAGTACTCGCGCGGCAAAGATCTCTTCGACGCCGAGGTGGAGAACTACTTCAACGCCGACGAAGAGAACCAGCGACTCGTCGAGCAGCTCGCTGCGTCGGAAGCCCTCACGCCCAACTGATGAGCCTCATCCGGCACCCGGACCACAGCAGAACGGATCACATCGCAATGGAAAGCCGTGTCTTCGGACCCGTGGAGCTCGTCGGCGGCGTCGGCGGCGCCGTGTTCGAAACGACGACCGAGCTCAGCGGCGCCACCGTGCCGTTCCGCCTCGAAGTGGACTACCCGTCTCGATTCGATGAGCGGCAGGTCGAGCAACTCGACGCCATCCTCCTGGGCTGGGAGCGGATCGACATGATGGCCCGTGACGCGCTGACCGCGGCTCTGGACGATCCCGATTCCGCTCCATCGGCACTCTTCCGGGAATGGGAAGAGGAGTTCGCGTCGGGGAACGGCGACACCCGCGATTTCCTCGCCGAGCTCAAGCCGGAGAGCGTCACGATGCTGTGGGACGCTCCGGGCTCCCATCAGGATCGCATCGTGATGCCCTGGGGCTATTCGCTGGCGGCCGGCTCGGTCGTTCTGCGCTTTCGCGAGCGCGTGGGTGTCGAGATCGATCCGGCCCGCAGCGCCGTCTAGGGCGTCGTGCTCTCCCTTCGCGAGTCAATGAGCGATCCGGTGCAGCGGGCGATCACGCGCTCCGCCCTCCGGCGTGGCGTGATCGCCGCGGTTCTCGTTCCGGTCACGCTCGTCACCCTGCTCGTGGCGTTCGACGTGTGGCGCGCCTCGGTCGGTGCGGCCTTCCTCGCCCTCCCCGGCAACCTGCTTCTCGCCGCGCTTTTCGCCGTGGTGGCGATTCGGGCGTTCCTCCTGGCCCGTCGAGGTGCGCAGACCGAGCGGGGGGCGTCCACCGATCGCGCGCTCGTGCTCGTCTGCCTGGTCGTCGGCGGCTTCATGCTGGTGCTTCCCGCCCTCACGGCGCTCGGTGCCCCCGGCGGTATCGCCGTGGCGATCTACGCCGTGGCGATCACCGCGGTCCTGGTCGTCCTCTGCCGCTCGAACTGGAGGACCCCCTCTTCCGGGGCTCCGCTCGCCGCTCACGGCCCCGTGATCTGAACCCTCCGGGCGACTCGGGCTACCTGTCGGTCGCCCCGAAGCGCACTCAGCGCAGGGAGCGGATCGCCAGCGCCACCGCCTTCACCTCGCGGATGCGACGCTCGTACGTCGCGGCCACGACGATGAGCAGGACGCCGGCGATGCCGAGCCACAGCCACCAGAGACCCGTCGCGCTCTCGTAGAGCGCGGTGATCCCCGGCCACAGCTGGGCGACGGCGTGGACGATGAGCACCACCCCGCCGAGCAGCACGGGGGCCTGCCAGCGCAACCGTGCGCCGATGAGGAGCACCGCGAGAGCGACGACGCCGAGCGCGAGGACGCGCCAGAGGGCGTTGTCGGCGCCGAAGTCGAACAGCAACGAAGGGACGAGAAGCAGCCCGAGACCGATCCCCAGGGCGGGCCAGGTGCGCAGCTCGGGATGCCGATGCAGGGCCCGGATGCCGTGGAAGACGACGGCTGCGGCGAGAGGAGCGGTGGCCGCCTCGACGGGGTCGGCGCTTCCGAGGACCATCGCGGTGAGGGCGAGGACGGTGGACAGGGCGATCACGGCCCAGAACACGATCCGGCCGCGCCACCACAGCCCCAGGGTCAGGACGGCGACGAGCGTCACGACCAGGCGCACAGCGCCCTCCCCCGTCGCCGACAGACGCGCCGAGGTCAGCGCGACCGCGACCGAGGGGGCGGCGAGGGCGAGGACCACCGGCATCCACGAGGCGACGGCTGCGCGGCGCCGGAGCAGCAGCACGGCCGCACCCGCCAGCGGGACGGTCGCGAGGAGCATCCAGACGTCGAAGAGCGGTGTGGCGAGTTCGCGCAGGGCGCGGAGCGACGCGGCGACGATCAGCGCCAGTCCCGCGACCGCGATGACGGGCGTCAGGAGCGGGGCGAACGCGTGCCGCAGAAGGAGCACCGCCCCCACGAGCACGGCGATCGCCGCGACGGCGACGCCGATCGCCCGGGCCGGCGACGTGTCGGCGAGCACGGCGGAGGGCAGCAGTCCCACGGTCAGCCCCGCCGCGGCGAGCAGCACGAAGGGCGGCGTGATCGGGCGGCGGCGCTCGAGCAGGGCGGCGACGATCCAGGCCAGGGCAAGCGGGATCGTCGTCCACTCGATCGGGCGCACGTCGACTCCCACCCCGGCGACGGCGACCAGACCCGCGCCGCCGAGTCCGGCGATCGACAGAGGGATGCCGAGCAGCGGCGATGCGGATCGGAGAGCGCCGACGCCGAGGGCGCCGAGTACGACGATCGCTCCCACCGTGCGGACGATCGGCCCCCCGTCGGCGGCGACGAGCGCCGTCGAGCCCAAGGCGAGGATCGCGGCCGCCGTCACCGCGGCGATGCGCGCCGATGCCGGCGCCCACGGCGCGGGGCGACGGGTCACTCCCCGCGCGGCCACCCCGATCGCGACCGCCGTGACCATCAAGACGAGATCGGCGAGACCGATGCCCCCGCGACCGGCCGCGTGCCCGAGCTGCGAGACCGTCAGCAGCACGAGGGCGAGCGCTCCCGAGGCACCGACGGCGACGGGCAGCTCGTCGGGAGTGCGCGCGGGGCGCACCCAGGCTCCGGCGACGAGCACCGTGGCCGAGACAGCGCCGACGACGAGAGTGCGGACGGTGTCGTCGGGGGTGGCCAGGGCGCCGGGGGCGAGAGCGACGGTGATTCCCGCGGCGGCGATGACCGCGGGACCGGTCACGGAGCGACCGTCGACGAGACGTCGCGCACGCTCGTGACCGGCGGCCAGAGCGAGGAGCGCAACGCCGACGGGCACCGTGAACGCCTCGACGGCCTCGGTCTGCTGCCAGAACAGCCGGGTCCACAGGGCCAGCGTTCCCAGCAGGAGCGCGAGCCAGACGAGATGACGCCGCGGGCCACGAGAACGGAAGAGGCCATCGACGTCGGTCGCCCAGATCATCGCGGTCACCGCGGCGAGCAGGAGGGGGATCCACCGCACGCCCTGCGACGGCGCATCGGCGATCGACAGGGCCACGACGATCGCCGTTCCGGCGTCGAGGAATGCGCGGGTGAGAGCGTCGGCGCGCAGCAGGCGGAGCGCCGCCGCAGCGGCCACGAGGGCGATCGCCGCGAGAACGACCACGCGCGCGAGAGGGGCCGCGTCGACGAGACGCAGTGCCGCCCCGGCCGCGCCCGCCACGAGCAGCGGGGCCAGGAGGGCCGCGGCCGGCCTCGCCACACGCCACGACCGGTAGGGCACCGTGAGCACGGCTGCCGACGCCCCCGCCGAAACGGCCGCCGAAGCGAGTATCCAGACGTCGGCCGCCACCCCCGTGCGGAACAAGAGCGCCAGTGGTCCCACGGCAGCGATCACCGCGAGGGCCGAGACGATTCCGGATTGGCGTTGCGCCGCGGTGAGCCCCACCCCGCGGACGAGCGGGAGCACGAGGACGATCAGGCACAGGGAGGCCATGACGAGCGACGCGATGAAGAGGGAGAACCCCTCGATGACGACATCGGCGCCGATGCGCATCGCCGGGGGCACGAACGGAGCGCTCCCCGATACGAACAGCACGACCGACACCGTGGACGGCACGCGGAGCCCCGGGTGCACGCCCGCGGCGGCCGCGAGGACGGCGGCCACGACGATCGAAGCGAGCCCCCAGGCGAGCGGAGACGAGAACGACAGCAGCCAGCCGATGCCGAGGGCCATCGACCCGGCCACCGCGGCGAGCGCGATGTCGCCGCGCCGGCGCCGGAGGACGATGAGGGCGACGACAGCCAGCACGAGGTACCAGCCGACGACGAGCAGGAGCACCCGCAGCTGGGGCCCGACGAGCAGGGCGACGGTCGCCGCGGCGATGAGCGCGGGCGATCGGCGTTGCGGCCACGACCCCGAGAGGCGCCAGACGACGGCGGCGAGGGCGACGATGGCGGCGAGCGCGATGACGGCGGCGGTGCTCGTGGCATCCGGAGCTGTGGTGTCGACGGCGGACTGCCCGAACGTCGAGATGATCGAGCGCACCGGGGCGCCGAAGGCGGTCAGCGCCCAGAAGAACGGGACGACCGCGGCGAGCGCGGCGGCGAGGGCGGCCGCCCAGGCAGCGGTCACGACGGTGGTCCGACCCACGCCGGGGGTGGCGCGGCGCGCAGCGGCGTCGAGACCGAGCGCGAGAGCGGCGGCGATGAGCACGGGAACCGTCGCCGACAGCGCGGCGTCGGCCGTGCGGACGGCGGAGGCGGCGACGCCCACGCCCAGGACGAGCACCGACAGCACGGCCGCGGTGGGGGCGAGACGCGCGGCACCGCGCCGGGCGAGCGAGCGGGCGTGCAGCGCGAGAGCCACCGCGAGGGCGGCCGACAGCAGAGCGGGACTCGCGGCATTCCGCGGGTCGACGAGCAGGGCGGCGGTCACCGCGACGGCCGCCCCGACGGCGGCGAGACCCCGTACGACGGCGACCTCGACGGCGAGTGCCGGGCGCGGGCGGCGGGCGAGGAGCGGGGCCAACGGGGCCGCGAGGGCGACGACGAGGAGCGCGAGACCCCCGGCGTACCCGCCGAGGGCGGCATCTCGCTCGACAAGGCCGGTGACCAGCACCGCCGGGCCGATCGCGAGCGACACGACCGCGGTCGACAGCGGGGCACGGAGCCGCGAGAGCCGCGCCCACCCGACGAAGGCTCCGCCCGCGACGATCGAGGTGACTCCCCAGAACACGCGGGGCTCGACGTTCATCGCCCCGCCCAGGTCGTTGGCGCGCACGGCCCAGACGTCGAGGGCGACGAAGGCGATGCCGAGCAGAGCGATGCCCTCGGCGGTGGCTCCGAGACCGCGTCGGCGCAGGATCGACGCGGCGGCGATGATCGCCGCGGTCACCAGCCCGATGATGATCGACCGCAGCACGAGGCCACCGCTGATCCACGCGACGGTGAGGAAGAAGGCCGCCGCGACCGCGAGCAGCACCACACCCACCGACAGCAGGAACACCTGCACGCTCGAGCGGCGCGGCTTCGCCGGCGGGGACGGGGGCGGCGGGGACCCGGCGGGCGGGGACCCCGTCGGCGCCGCCACGGCGGGGGGCGGGCCCCCGACGAACGGCGGGGCCGGGGTGGCGGCGGGCGGCATCGGCGCCGCGACCGGGGGAGGGACCGAGGCGGCGACCGGCGCGGGCGACGGGTCGAGGGGCACAGGAAGAACCGGTGCCCCCGACGGCGGCGCGAAGACCACCTCGGTCGCCGCGACCGGAGCCGAGGCCGCCGCGGAGGGCTCCGCCGCCACCGAGGCCGCAGCTGCGGCGTCAGTCTTGGCTGCAACGTCGGTCGCGGCGGGGGCACGGGGCACCTCGGTGGGGGCCGGCCCCGCCGGCGTCCGCTCCCCCGCAGCCGGAGCCGGAGCGGCCGCAGCCGCCGCTTCCGCGACCGCGGCGTCGCGGTGGACCCGCAGGAGCACGTCGGTGCGCTCGTCGACGAGCTCGACGATACGTTGCGACAGCTCGAGCACGCGCGCGGTGCGTGAGTCGGCGAGGTTCAGTCCGCACGAGACGCACGGCGTCGCGGTGATCGGGGTGAAGCACGACGGGCAGCGCGAGGTGTCGACGAGCGCTCCCGACCTCGGCGGCCAGGCAGGACCGGAGAACTCTCGTCCACCATCGACTTCCGTCATCGTGCCCCCTCGGCGTCGGTCGTCGACCCCAGGCTAACGAAGTCCTGCCCGCGGCCCGTGTCATCCACCCCCGCCCCTCCTCCCCAGGGGGCGGGTGCGGCCATCGACCGAACAGCCGATCCCCCCGCGCTCCGCGGGGACCGTGTCGCGCGACCTAGTCTGGACACCGTGCGGGTGAGGTTCTTCGGCGGCCTGGCCGTGACATCCGACGACGGCGAGGCCGTCGTCGTTCCCGGGCGTGCGCGACAGGCCCTGCTGCTGCGCCTCGCCATCGATGCCGGGACGACCGTGGGCACCCGCGCGCTGGCGGAAGACGTCTGGGTGCGCGACACCCCCGACGATCCCCGCGCGGCCCTGCAGTCGCTCGTCTCGCGCCTGCGCGGGTCGCTGCCGGCGGGGCTCGTCACGTCGACCCCCGGCGGGTACCGGCTCGAGCTCACACGCGACGATGTCGACGTCACCCGCTTCGCCGACCTGGTCGCCGAGGCCCGAGCGGCGAACGACCCCGAGCGCGCTCGCGCGGCGCTGGCGCTGTGGACCGGCGACGTGTGGACCCCGCACGAGGGCTTCGACTGGCTGGTGCGGGACCTGCTCGAAGACCGCGCCCACGCCGAGGGCCTGATCGCCGCCGCCGCGAGAACATCGACGGCATCCCCGCCGACCGCGTCCGCATCCCCGCCCACCGCGTCCGCACAGGCGGCGTCGCCCGTCGGAGCCGCGCTGACCGCCCTCGTCGGCCGCGGCGACGAGCTCGACGCGATCCGCGAGCGGCTCCGCACCGACCGCCTCGTCACCGTCATCGGCCCCGGTGGCGCCGGCAAGACCACGCTCGCCATCGAGACCGCCCGCGCGGTCGCCGATTCGATCGTCGTCGAGCTCGCCCCGGCCGCCGCCGGAGACGTGTGGACCGCGATCGCCGGCGCCGTCGGCCGTCGCATCCGCCTGCCCGAGACCGCGGCCACCCCGGTCTCTCCGCTCGACCGGGTCACCGAGGCCGTGGCCGGCCGCGACGTCGTGATCGTGCTCGACAACTGCGAGCACCTCGTGCGCGAAGCCGCGGAGGCCGCCCTGGCGCTGCTGCGCATGAGTCCCGGCGTGCGCGTGCTCACCACCAGCCGCGAGCCCCTCGGCATCCCGGGCGAGGCGTTCGTCGATCTCGGGCCGTTGCCGCCGACCGATGCCCGGATGCTCTTCGCCCAGCGCGTGCGCTCCGCACGCGGCCGCCTGCCCGACGACGACGAGCGCGCCACGGCGGAGCGCATCGTGCAGCGCCTCGACGGCCTGCCGCTCGCGATCGAACTCGCCGCCGCCCGCACTCGAACACTCACCCTCGCCGAGATCGACGCCGGCCTCGACGACCGGTTCGCGCTGCTGTCGCACGGTCCTCGGCTGAGCGTGGAGCGCCACCGCACCCTGCGCGCCCTCATCGACTGGAGCTGGGACACCCTGTCTGCGGGCGAACGCATCGCACTGCAGGCCTCGGCCGTCTTCGCCGACGGCATCGGCGCCGGGGACGCGGCGGCCGTGGCTGCCGCCTTCGAGGTGGATGCCGAGGAATTCGACGCCCTCGTCGACCGCTCGCTGCTCGTGCGTCGCGACGCCCGCTTCCGCATGCTCGAGACCGTGCGCGAGTACGGACTCGACCGCCTGCGCACCGACGGCGCCGCCGAGACGTACCGCCTGCGCGCGGCCGTGGTGCTGACGGAGCTCGCCGCCGCCCGCGAGGCGCGTACCCGCGGACCGGGCCTGCGCGACGCCCTCGCCTGGTTCGACGCGAACGACGAGAACCTCACCGCGGCCCTGCGCGTCTGCGCCGAGGCGCACGACCGGCGCGCGGGGGTGCGCCTGCTGCGGAGTCTCGTGTGGCCCTGGGCCGTGCGCGAACGCACCGACGACCTGCGCCGCGCCGTCGCCGAGTTCGCCGATCCCACCGCCGCACTCGACGACGAGCCCCGCGTGGTGGTCGAGGCGGTCGCCCTGTTTGCCGCGGCGTTCCCCGCGCCGGGTCGGCCGTCGACGGTGACCCTCGAGAGCTACACCGCCCGCCGCGCCGAACTCGAGCAGGCGGCTCACCGGAATCGATCCGACGTCACCGCGCTGGTGCCGCCCCTGCTGCGCCTAGCACAGACGGTGCTGCGCAGCGGCGCCGGCGACGCCGCGCGCACCTGGCACGTCGACGTCACCGACGAGGAGTTCGCCGCCGCCCCGGCGTGGACGCGCGCGATCCTGCACGCGCTGCGGGCGGGAGCGGCGCAGAACTCCGGCGACATGACCGCGTTGGACCGCGAGAGCGAACGCGCGCTCGCGATGTTCGAGGCGATCGGCGACCCGTGGGGCACGGGGTTCGCGAGCCAGTTGCGCGCGGAATGGCTCTCGCTCGCCGGCCGCCTCGACGATGCCCTGGCCGTCACAGACCGCTCGGCGGCGGCCGTGCAGGGCCTGTCGTCGGTCCCCGACGTTCTGCAGCAGCAGTCGCAGGCGGTGGGCATTCTGCTGCGACTCGGCCGCCTCGACGAGGCACGGCTCCGCGCGCGCGCGATCGACGACGCGGCCCAGGCCGACGGATCGGTGCGCTCGCTCGCCCAGGCGTACATGACCGCGGCCCAGGTCGAGGTCGCGGCGGGCGACGGCGAGGCCGCCCTGCGGGTGGTCGGCCTGGTGGATCTGCGCGGGCAGCCCGGCATCCCCGAGCAGTTCTCGGCATGGCTCGACGCGCAGCGCGCCCAGGCGCTGCTGCTGCTCGGCCGAGACGACGAGGCCCGCGTGACGCTGCGCACCGCGCTCTCGGCGGCGATCTCGTCGCAGGATCACCCGATCATCGCGTCGGTGCTGCTCGCCGTCGCGGGGTGGAACGCCGTCACCGGGCGCTCCGCCCGAGCGCGCGAGGCCCTCGCCCGCGCCACCGCGGTGCGCGGGGCCGCCGACGTGCACGACCCGTTCCACGTGTGGGTGAGCGCACGCACCGGAGCGGGCGCCGAGGAGACCTCGGCGCCCGCTGGTGGCATCCGTTCCGCCCTGTCGGACGTGGATGCCGAGACCCTCACGGCCCTGCTCGACTAGGCCTTGCGCATGTAGGCGCGCACCGTGAGCGGGGCGAAGACCGCCACGATCACCGCGGCGCCGAGCAGCGACACGAGCACGTCGGAGCCGACGACGCCGTTGTTGACGAGGTCGCGCACCGCCGACACCAGGTGCGACACCGGGTTCGCGTCGACGAACCACTGCAGCCACGAGGGCATGGTGTTCGAGGGGACGAAGGCGTTCGAGAGGAACGTCAGGGGGAACAGGATCAGCATCGAGATGCCCTGGACGCTCGACGCGCTGCGCGCGATGACGCCGAAGAAGGCGAAGATCCAGCTGATCGCCCACGAGCAGACGATGACGAGCAGTCCCGCGGCGACGACGGCCCAGAGACCCCCGGCCGGACGGAATCCCATCAGGTAGCCCATCGCGAAGGTGATCGTGGTGGCGATCGCATAGCGGACGGTGTCGGCCAGCAGGGCGCCCGACAGCGGCGCGATGCGCGCGATCGGGAGCGAGCGGAACCGGTCGAACACGCCCTTGTCCATGTCTTCGCGCAACTGCGTCCCCGTCACGACCGAGGTCGTGATCACGGTCTGCACGAGGATGCCCGGAATGATGATGGGCAGGTAGTTCTGCACGTCTCCGGCGATCGCCCCGCCGAAGATGTACGTGAACATCAGGGTGAACAGGATCGGCTGCACCGTGACGTCGATGAGCTGCTCGGGCGTGCGGCGGATCTTCAGCAGACCGCGGCCCGCCATCGTGAGGGTGTTCTGGACGGTCTGGGCGAGACCCGCGGTTCGGGGCAGGTCGCGCGAGAGGGTGAGGGCGCTCATGCGCGGACTCCTTCGAGAGGGGTGGCGCTCTCGTGCGCGCCGGCGTCGTCGGCCGGCACTCCGGCGCCGGTCAGGGTGAGGAAGACCTCGTCGAGGGTGGGTTGCTGCACGCTGAACTCGCTCAGGTGCACGCCCGCCTCGCGGAAGGCCACGAGCAGATCGGTGACCCGGTCGGGGTCGGACATCGGCACGGTGAGGCGCGCCGCCTCGGGCGAGACGATCGCCGTCGCGTCGAGCACCCGGGCCACGGTCGTGCGGGCGAGGTCGAGGTCGGAACCGGGCTGCAGCCGCAGCACGAGCGACGCCTGACCGACCGACGCCTTCAGCTCGAGGGCCGTGCCCTCGGCGACGACGCGGCCGCGGTCGATGACGGCGATGCGGTCGGCCAGCTGGTCGGCCTCGTCGAGGTACTGGGTGGTGAGCACGACGGTGGAACCCGACGACACGAGCCGCCGGATCGTGTCCCACATCTGCCCGCGGGTGCGGGGGTCGAGGCCCGTGGTGGGCTCGTCGAGGAAGATGAGCGGCGGCTGGGCGATGAGGGAGGCCGCGAGGTCGAGCCGGCGACGCATGCCGCCCGAGAACTTCGCCAGGGGGCGGGATGCCGCCTCGGTCAGGCCGAACTCCTCGAGCAGGTCGCTCGCCTTGCGGCGCGCATCGCGGCGCGAGAGGCCGAGCAGCCGGCCGAAGATCATGAGGTTCTCGGTGGCCGAGAGCTTCTCGTCGACCGAGGCGAACTGCCCGGTCAAGCCGATGAGCTGGCGCACGACGTGGGGCTCTCGAGCGACGTCGTGGCCGAAGATCTCGGCGCGACCGCCGTCGGGACGCAGCAGCGTCGTGAGCATGCTGATGGTGGTGGTCTTGCCGGCGCCGTTGGGGCCGAGCACGCCGTAGACGGTGCCCGCCTCGACGACGAGATCGACGCCGTCGACGGCCCGGTTCGAGCCGAACGTCTTGACGAGGCCCTCGGCGCGGACCGCCGGGACGCGGGTGGATGAAGTGGTCATGACGCAAGAATGCGCCGGGGGCTCTGTCGCACCCCTGTCACGGGGACGGGGACGCTGTCACGGCACTGTCGCGGCGCTGTCACGGACCCGTGAGACGACGAGACCGGATGCCGCGACCTCCAGGTCACGGCATCCGGTCAGTCGTGCGTGAGGGGTCAGGCTCCGCGCAGGCGCTCGGCGAGGTAGCCGTGCAGGGCGTCGAGGCCGATGCGCTCCTGGCCCATCGTGTCGCGGTCGCGCACGGTCACGGCGTTGTCGTCGAGCGAGTCGAAGTCGACGGTGACGCAGAACGGGGTGCCGATCTCGTCCTGACGGCGGTAGCGGCGGCCGATGGCGCCGGCGTCGTCGAAGTCGATGTTCCACCCGGCCGCACGCAGCGTGTCGGCGACCTCGCGCGCCAGCGGCGACAGGCGCTCGTTGCGCGACAGCGGCAGCACGGCGACCTTGACCGGCGCGAGGCGCGGGTCGAGCTTGAGCACCGTGCGGGTGTCGGTGCCGCCCTTGGCGTTGGGCACCTCTTCTTCGCGGTAGGCGTCGACGAGGAACGCCATCATGGCCCGCGTCAGACCGAACGAGGGCTCGATGACGTACGGCGTGTACTTCTCACCCGAGGCCTGGTCGAAGAAGGTGAGCGACTGGCCCGATGCCTCGGAGTGGCTCTTGAGGTCGTAGTCGGTGCGGTTGGCGACGCCCATGAGCTCGCCCCACTCCTTGCCCGGGAAACCGAAGCGGTACTCGACGTCGATCGTGCCGGCGGAGTAGTGCGCGCGGTCGTCCTCGGGAACGTCGAAGCGCTTCATGTTGTCGGCGTCGATGCCCAGGTCGAGGAACCAGTTCCAGCACGCCTCGACCCAGTGCTCGAACCACTCGTTCGCCTCGGCGGGCGGCGTGAAGTACTCGATCTCCATCTGCTCGAACTCGCGCGTGCGGAAGATGAAGTTGCCGGGGGTGATCTCGTTGCGGAACGCCTTGCCGACCTGGCCGACGCCGAACGGGGGCTTGCGACGGGATGCCGTGAGCACGTTCGAGAAGTTCACGAAGATGCCCTGGGCGGTCTCGGGACGCAGGAAGTACAGGCCCGACTCGTCGTCGACGACCCCGAGGTAGGTCTTCACCAGGCCCGAGAACGACTTCGGCTCGGTGTACTGCCCCTTGTTGCCGCAGTTGGGGCAGGGCACGTCGGCCAGACCGTTCTCGGCCGCGCGGCCCTTGCGCGCCTCGAAGTCCTCGATGAGCGTGTCGGCGCGGAAGCGCTTGTGGCAGCTGAGGCACTCGACCAGCGGGTCGGTGAAGGTGGCGACGTGCCCCGAGGCCTCCCAGACGCGCTTGGGCAGGATGATGCTCGAGTCGAGCCCGACCATGTCGCCGCGCCCGCGGACGAACGTCTGCCACCACTGCCGGCGGATGTTCTCTTTGAGCTCGGTGCCGAGGGGGCCGTAGTCCCACGCGGAGCGGGAACCGCCGTAGATCTCACCGGCCTGGAAGACGAACCCGCGGTGGCGGGCGAGGGCGATGACCTTGTCGAGGCGGGACTGTTCGGCCACGGTGGCTCCAATGGTCGGGAAAGCTGTGGGGATGCGGCGCGAGTGCGCGGCTCCAGTTTATCGAGCGTCGGCCCTGCTCACCGTGTGAGCCTCTCGCGGCGCACGGTGAAGCGCTCGAGCGCCGCCGCGTCGATCTCGACGCCGAGGCCCGGACCGGTCGGCACGCGCACGTGTCCGTCGTCGAGCACGGCGGGTTCGGTGACGATGTCGTGCTCGTAGAAGCGGGCGGATGCCGAGATGTCGCCGGGCAGAGTGAAGCCCGGCAGGGCCGCGAGGGCGGCGTTGGCGGCACGGCCGATGCCCGTCTCGAGCATGCCGCCGCACCAGACGGCGATGCCGGCGTCGCGGCACAGATCGTGCACCGCGACGGCCTCCAGGTACCCGCCGATCCGACCCGCCTTGACGTTGATGATCGACCCCGACCCCAGCGCCAGGGCGTCGGCCGCCGCCTTCGCCGACACGATCGACTCGTCGAGGCAGACGGGGGTCCGCAACCGCGCGGCGAGCGTCGCGTGGTCGACGAGGTCGTCTTCCTGCAGAGGTTGCTCGATGAGCAGCAGGTCGAAGCGGTCCAGTTCGGCGAGGGTGTCGGCATCCTGCAGCGTGTAGGCCGAGTTCGCGTCGACCTGCAGCGGGATCGATCCGAAGGCCTCGCGCACGGCGGCCGTGTCGGCGAGGTCGCGCCCCGGTTTGATCTTGATCTTGATGCGCACGTAGCCCTCGTCGAGGTACCCGCCGACGACGTCGACGAGCGCCGCGGGGTCGCGCTGGATGCCGACCGAGACGCCCGAGGGCACGCGGTCCTTCTCGGCGCCGAGGTACTGCCCGAAGCTGCGCCCCTCGGCGCGCAGGGCGGCGTCGATCACCGCGAGCTCGAGCCCCGCCTTGGCCATGCGGTGCCCGACGAACGGACGCAGGATGCCGGGGACCTCTTCGGGCGCGAAGGCGCGGCGCTCCAGCAACGCCGGCGCCACGTACCTCGCCAGCACGTCCCACGCGCTCGCGGTGTACTCGCTGGAGTACAGCGGAGCGGCCATGGTCACCACCTCGCCCCACCCCCGCCCGTCGGGAGTCTCCGCCGCGACGACGATCACCTCGCGCACGGTCTCGGTGCCGAACGACGTCGTGAAGGGCGAGACGAGCGGGATCTGCAGCACGCGCAGCTCGACGGCGTCCAGGGTCACGGGGGCGGCGGCGCGGGTGAGCGGCATGAGGGCAGGGTAGCCGGGCCGGGACCGTAACGCCCGCGTCCGACGCTGGCAAGGCCGCCGACCGCGCCGGGGCGCACGCGTAGCGTCGGTCGCATGAGCGACTTCACCCCGCGCCACGCGATCGTCACCGGCTCCGACTCGGGCATCGGTGCCGCCACCGCCCTCGCCCTGGCCGACGCCGGCATCGACGTCGCGATCACCTACCACTCCGACAAGGACGGCGCCGAAGAGACCGCCGAGGCCGTCCGCGGCTGCGGCGCCCGCGCGATCGTCGCGCAGTTCGACGCCACCGACTTCGACTCCGTCCCCGACGCCGTGAACGCCATGGCCGACGAGCTCGGCGGACTCGACGTCTTCGTCAACAACGCGGGCGGCGGCATCGGGGGCACGTTCCTCGACCTCGACCTGAAGACCTGGCGCACCGACATCGCCCTCAACCTCGACGGAGCGTTCCTCGCCCTGCACACCGCGGCCCGCCGCATGGTGCAGGCCGGTAACGGCGGTCGTCTCATCGCGGTGTCGAGCGTGCACGAGCACCAGCCCCGCGTGGGCTCCGCCCCCTACGTCGCCGCCAAGCACGGTCTCGGCGGCCTGATCAAGACGATGGCGCTCGAACTCGGCCAGTACGGCATCACCGCGAACGCCGTCGCCCCGGGCGAGATCGCGACGCCCATCAACGACATGTCGGCCGACGACGCGGAGCGCACGCATCGCCCGGGCATCCCCCTCGGCCGCCCCGGCAAGCCGAGCGAGGTCGCCGATGTGATCCGCTTCCTCGCGTCGCCCTCGGGATCGTACGTCTCGGGCGCCAGCTGGGTCGTCGACGGCGGAATGCTGCAGATGGGCCCGCAGGCGGGCTCCCACATGGAGTCGGACGCCTGGCGTTCGGCGGGCGAGGAGTGAGCGCGATGAGCGACGAGAAGAGCTTCGAAGAGAACCGTCACGACCAGTTGACGAGCGCACCGAAGGCGACCGAAGAAGACGCCGCCCCGCGTTTCGACGTCACCGAGCACGATGGGGTCACGCGCATCGACGTGCGCGACGACGCGGCCGTGCGCCCGGGCCCCGGTCAGGGCGACCCGGCGGCCGAGAAGGACACCCCGATCACCGAGCAGTGATCCCTGCCGCGTCGCCCGCCCCCACGGAGCGGGCGACGCGAGGCGTCACCGCACGATGAGGTACCCGCGTCGATCGAAACCGCCGACGCGGCGACCGGATGCCCCGTGCTCACGCAGTTCGTCGCGCACGCGCACGCGCCACTCGGCGGCGGCCACCGGGTCGCTGCGGCGGAGCGCCGCGACGTCGTCGGGCACCGCCACGGCGGCGAGGATCTCGGCATCCGCGGGGGTCGGTGCGGGCGGCTCGGCGAGCGCCCACGCGACCATGAGGCGGTCGGACTCGTCGCCGCGGTTCACGGCGTCGTCCATCTCGCCGTACTGGTTGACGAGGTAGTCGGTGACGCGGGCGCCGAGGACGGCCAGGTTGAAGTGGGCGTTGCGCGCGACGAGCGGGTCGAAAGTCCAGGTGATGTGCCCGACGCCGCGCTCCAGCGCCCAGGCGCGCTGGTGCTCTTTCAGCTGACGACCGAGGCCGCGGCCCTGGTACCCGGGCAGGATGCCGGTGATGTGCGAGTGCATCGAGCGTTCGGCGGGCGGCGCGAAGAACGCCGCCGACGCGCCGACCATGCGATCGCCGTCGAACAGGCCCACGACGTAGTTGCCCGCGTGTTCGAGGGCGCGCAGGATGTTCGCCGGCATCGTTCCGCGCTCGCCCCACACCTCGTCGAGTACCCCCGCGGCCCGGTGGATGCCGTCGATGTCGTCCAGCGTGCGGATGTCGATCGCGCTCATGCTCCGAGTCTCGCACCGGGTCCGCCGGGTGCGTGTCGGGGAAACCCCGTCGGGGCGTGACGATTCCGCCGCCCGGTACGTCTCCTCCGTGACGACACCGTCACCTTCACGAGAGGACATCGACATGGCATCCACGATCATCGACTCCCGCGTCACGTCGCTCGAGGTGCACCCGTGAGGCGCGCGACCTCGGGTGCCCGTCGCCGGCCCCGCGGCGTGTTCATCGCCACCGGCGTGGGTGCGGCCCTCACGGTGATCATCGCCCTCGCGCTGTACCTGCCCCTCGTCGGCTTCCTCGCCGCGACCACGGCCGGCACGGCGGGCCTCGTTCCGTTCCCCGTCGGCGGTGTCGCCCTCGCGACCCTGCTCGGCGTCGTCGTGGCCGCGGGTGCCCTGCTGGTGGCGGTCACGCGCCGCAGCGTCTGGCTCGCGTGGACCTTCGCGGTCGTCGCCGTGCTCGCCGCCCTCGCGACGACCGTGTATCCCCTCGTCGCGGTGGCCGTCGGTTCGGCCGACCGGGCCTCCGACGTCGTGCCGCTGCTCATCGACCTCTGGCAGCGGGTGACCGGCCTGGGCTGACCGGAGCGATCTGTCCTCCCCTGCCGGCCTCGCCGCGGGCGTCAGCGCGGCAGCTTGTCGAACCCGCCCACGTGACGGATCGTGCGCCCGCGCTCGACGGCGATCGCGATCCCCCCGACGAGCCACAGCGGCACCTGGGTGAGGAACGCCAGGCGGAAGGCATCCAGCGAGTAGGTCGCCGGGGTCCCCGCCCCCTGCACGTCCATCGCGACGCCGATGAACAGGATCGCGAGGAGCGCGGCGAGGAAGCCGCCGCCGTTGACGATGCCGGTCGCGGTACTGAGCCGGTGGCTGGGAGTGAAAGTGCGCGCGTGGTCGAACGCGATCATCGAGGCGGGTCCCCCGGTCGACAGCGCGAACATCAGCACGATCAGCAGCCACACCGGGGCGGGCCCCGGCCAGGCGATCACGGCGATCCACACCAGCGCTTGGAACACCACGACCGGGAGCACGAGCCAGCGCGAACGACGGGTGGGATGCCGACTCGACAACGCGCCGATGACCGGACCGCACACGATGCCGAACAGCACGAGCGTCGTCATGATCAACGACGCCGTCGCCGCCGGCAGCCCCTCGCCCGCGGTGAGGAACGGGAAGCCCCAGAGCAGCATGAACGCCGTCCCCGCGAAGGGGGTGGCGAAGTGCGACCAGAAGCCGAGGCGGGTGCCGGGGTGCGCCCACGACTCGCGGAACCCCTGCCGCAGGTCGGCCGCCGAGGTCACGACCCGGATCGCGCCGGTCTGCGTGTCGACCGAGGTGTCGACCAGGTCGGTACGACGCTCGGGCGGGCGGTTGCGGATGATCGCGTACGTCAGCACCGCGAACAGCACCCCGAGTCCCGCGACGCTGCCGAAGGCGACGCTCCAGCTCGTGGCGTGCAGCAGCGCGGCGAGCGGCACCACGGCGATGATCTGGCCGAACTGGCCGATGATGCCGGTGAGCTGCACCAGCAGCGGCGCGCGTTGCGCCGGGAACCACGTCGCGATCACGCGCAGCACGCTGGGGAAGATGGCTGCGTCGCCCGCCCCGATCAGCACGCGGGCCAGGATGCCGATCCCCACCGCATCGGCGAACGCCATCACCAGCTGGCCGAGCGCCATGAGCACCATGCCGATCGCGATCATGGGCCGCGCGCCGAAGCGGTCGAGCAGCAGGCCCACCGGGATCTGCATGGCGCCGTAGACGAAGAGTTGGATGACGGCGAACATCGACAGCGCCGACGCGTCGGCGTGGAAGCGGGTGGCGGCATCGACGCCCACGGCCGAGAGCGACGTGCGGTTGACGATCGAGACGACGTAGGCGAGCAGGCCGACGCCCCACAGCACCCAGGTGCGCCACCCCGGCCGGTCGAGGCGCAGGGCGTTGTTCACGTCTCCCAGGCTAGCCCCGCCCGCCGACATCGAGGCTGGTGCGGTCAGCCCGGCGCACCGGGGCGCGATCGGCGCACCGGGGCGCACGGTGACCGCCCCGGTGCACGAACAGCGCCCCGCTGTGCGCCGCAACCTGGTCGGCGACCGCGTCGGCGCACGGCAGAATGGTCCGATGGTCTCCGCGAGCCCCCACCTGCAGCCCGATCACGCGTGTCTCATCGTGCACGGCAGTGACACCCCCGGCATCATCGCCGCCGTCTCGGCCCTCATCGCGCGACAGGGCGGCAACGTCGTCGCCTTCGACCAGTACTCCGACCAGCTGCGCGGCGGCGCGTACTTCCAGCGCGTGGTGTTCCACCGCCCCGACCTGCCCGCGGCCCTGCCCGAGATCGAGGCCGACCTCGCGAAGACGCTCGGCGACGGCTTCGAGCTCGAGTGGACCCTCACCGACCTCTCGACGCCGAAGCGCATGGCGATCCTGTCGTCGAAGCAGGACCACTGCCTTCTCGACCTGCTGTGGCGTCACCGCCGTGGCGACCTGCCCGTGAGCATCCCCATGGTGGTGTCGAACCACACCTCCTCGGCCGACGACGTGCGCTCTTTCGGCGTTCCGTTCTTCCACGTCCCCTCGACGCCCGGGCCCGACAAGTCGGCATCCGAGGCCCGCATCCTCGAGCTGCTCGTCGGCAACGTCGACTTCATCGTGCTGGCGCGGTACATGCAGATCCTCTCGCCCGACTTCCTCGAGAAGATCGGGGTGCCGGTGATCAACATCCACCACTCGTTCCTGCCGGCCTTCATCGGCGCGGAGCCGTACAAGAAGGCCAAGCAGCGCGGGGTCAAGCTCATCGGCGCCACCTCGCACTACGTCACGAGCGACCTCGACGAGGGTCCGATCATCGAGCAGGACACGGTGCGCGTCACGCACGCCGACTCGGCGGCCGAGCTCGCCCGTCGCGGCGCCGACGTCGAACGCCAGGTGCTCTCGCGCGCGGTCCTGTGGCACGCCGAAGACCGCGTGCTGCGCGACGGGAACCACACGATCGTCTTCTGACGCGGTCGTGAGGCGGCGTCGCTACCGCCACGCCCGACCGAGGACGCATTCGTTCGTCGAGACCGCATCCGATCGAGCGCACTCACGTGCGGCCTCGACGAACGGATGCGTCCTCGACGAACGGATGCCGCTTCGACGGCGCCCAGCCCGTCCACCGTCTCAGTCGGGATCGCTCGCGCGGCTGAGCGGGCCGCTCCCACCCCGCGGCGGTTGCTTCCGCTGACGCGCCAGCTCGCCGCCGACGCGCCCGCCGTACGGTCGGCCGTGATCGGCGAACTCAGCGCGGAAGTAGGCGAGCCGCCAGTCGCCCAGCTCGATACGCGCACCGGTGCGCAGGATGCGCCCGCCGCGGTCACGACCCGGGCCCTGCTCGCGCGCCCCGCCGCCCCCGACCTCGTCGAAGCCGTACAGCACGTACTCGTCGTCGCCCTCGTGGCGGATCTCGGCGTGCACCGGCGCCAAGCCGGGCAGGCGCAGGTCGACCTCTTCGCCCGAACCGATCACGGTCTTCTCGGGCAGCAGGTCGAACTCGCGCGGCCGCGAGCCGTCCCACGTCGCGTCGCCGACCGCGAAGATCAGGCGCGGCCGCCCCGAGCCGGGCGTGTAGTGCGTCGTGGTGATGCGGCGGCGCACCGTGCGGTTGACGGTGGGAACCAGCGGCATCGGGGTGCCCGGCGGGATCGGGAAGACCGATCCCCGACCGTTCCGTTTCATCAGCAGCGGTGCCACCGCCGCGACCGAACCCAGCCGGATGTGCGCCGACCCCGTGACCGCCCGCTGCAGCACGCTGCGTTTGACGTCGCCGAGGTGCAGGATCGGACCGTCCGGCCCCTCCACACGCACCGAGATGCCCCGGGATGCCAGGGCGTCGGCCAAGGTGGACAGCTCACCCAGGGTGCGCCGACCGCGGCCCGGCAGGCGCGAGGGGTCGCTCACGAAGACGCGCACCTCGGAGCCCGCGGCGGTCACCGCGCCCTCGAACGGAGGCGACCCGGCATCCTCCGTCTCGTCGCGCTCCGAGAAGGCGAGGTCGATGTCGAGACGCACCATGACGGCGCCGCCCCTCAGCTGCCGCGGTGCGGGTCGGACCCGGCCGCGGTGTCGTCGCTCGTCGTGACGCGCAGGGTGCCGTTGAGCTTCCAGGTCGCGCGCGGGGCGTCGGGGCCGATGTCGCGGGGAACCTCGACGGTCATGTCGACGAACGAGTAGTTGACGGCCGCGCCGCGACCGGTCAGGTACGACCACATCTCGCGACCGAGGTCGGTCCAGTCGGTGATGGAGTGGCCCTCGGGGCCGGCGTTGTCGGCGAACGGGTCGGTGGTGGAGGAGTCGGACATGGCCCCGGTCCCTTCTTTCGTGTGGAGGCCAATAGCGTCCCAGCGACCCTCCGCGCCGGGGAAGGGATTGCGTTCGCGCGCCCGGTGGGGGAGCATTCTTCGCCGCCCGTCAGTACACGTACTCCATGAGCTCGACACCCAGCACGCGGAAGGCGTCGTGCGCCCGCAGACGGTGGGCGATCGAGAGGTCGTCGAAGTTGACGATCAGCGCGAACGCGACGCCCGCGCGCGGTCCGCCCAAGACGCCGGCCTCGGCGCGCACGCCCGCCGCGCGACCCGTCTTGTTGACGAACAGCAGACCGTGCTGATCGTTCTCGTGGGCGAAGGGATCGAGGCCGGTGGCGGATGCCACGAGCGACAGGTCGTGGTTCAGGCTCAGCCACTCCGCGACCTGCGCACTGACCCCCGGCGACACGATGGTCGAGTTCACCAGACCGGCGAACACGTGCGCCATCTCGCGCGCCGTGGACAGGGCCAGATGGGGGGCGTCATCGGGTCCGCGGGCGTCGCGGAACCGGTCGAGCAGCGCCGTGCGCCGCAGGCCCAGCTGTTCGACCCGGGCCCGCACCGATTGCAGCCCCACCCGGTGCACGAGGGCATTGACCGCCAGAGCGTCGCCCGACGACGCGGCCAACGCCGCGAGATCGGCCACGGGCAGCGCCGGGGCCTTGAGGTGCTGCCAGACCCCGCCCTGGGCGGCGTCGTGCACCGACGCGCGGTCGACGATCTCGAGCGGGTCGAGGCGCCCCGCCTCGATCGCGGCGGCGACCTCGATCAGCAGCGGCACCACGCCGAGACCGCCGACGGGCAGCGTCACGAAGTCGTCGCCCGAGAGCACCTCCGCCCCACCGTCGAGATCGTCGATGCGCACCGAGACCTTGGCCCCCGACGCCGCCAGCTCGTCGAGCGAGCGCAGCGTCGCCGTGAACGACCGACGACCGGCCGCGGCACGACGGGGGAGGCGCTTGGGCCCCTTGCGTCCCGCCCCGCGCAGGGCGGGGGCGTCGCGACGAGACGACGACTCCACGGGCCCGCCGACGGGGTCGGGCACGGCGGGCTCGGGAACCGGGGGCATGCCCACGAGCGTGGCTCCTTCCGGGTCAGGAGGGCAACAAACGCGACCTCACCAAATGGTGACGCGCTGGTCGGCGTCGAGCCAGAGGGCGTCGCCCTCGGTGACTCCGAACGCCTCGTAGAATGCGTCGATGTTACGCACGATCTGATTGCAGCGGAACTCGTTCGGCGAGTGCGGGTCGATGGTGAGCAGCCGGATCGTCTCGGCGTCGCGCCCCTTCTGCTGCCAGATCTGAGCCCAGCTCAGCAGCAGACGCTGGATGCCGGTGAACCCGTCGACGTCGGGGCCCTCACCCGCCGTCTCGCCCTGTCCCTCGAGGAAGAGGCGGTATGCCGCGATCGCGATGCCGAGGCCGCCCAGGTCGCCGATGTTCTCGCCGATGGTGAGGGCGCCGTTGACGTGGTGCTCGTCGGCGAGGCCCTGCGGCACGAGCGCGTCGTACTGGGCGATGAGGGCCTTGGTGCGCTCCTCGAAGGCCGCGCGGTCGGCATCCGTCCACCAGTCGCGCAGCGACCCGTCACCGTCGAAACGGCTGCCCTGGTCGTCGAAGCCGTGTCCGATCTCGTGACCGATCACCGCACCGATGCCGCCGTAGTTGGCCGCGGCGTCACGGTCGGCGTCGAAGAACGGGTACTGCAGGATCGCGGCGGGGAACACGATCTCGTTCATGAGCGGGTTGTAGTACGCGTTCACGGTCTGCGGGGTCATGTACCACTCGTCGCGGTCGATCGGCTGGCCGACCTTCGCGAGCTGGCGGTCGTGCTCCCACAGGTGAGCGCGGCGTACGTTGCCGATCAGGTCGTCGGCGACGACCTCGAGCTCGCCGTAGTCCTTCCAGCGCACGGGGTAGCCGATCTTCGGCGTGAACGCGTCGAGCTTCGCGAGGGCGCGCTCGCGCGTCTCTTCGGTCATCCACTCGAGGCCGCGGATCGACCGACGGTACGCCTCGATGAGGTTGGCGACCAGGCCGTCCATGGCGTCCTTCGCCGCCGGCGGGAAGTGCCGCTCGACGTAGACCTTGCCGATCGCCTCGCCCAGGGCGGCCTCGACGAGACCCACCCCCCGCTTCCAGCGCTCGCGGTTGACCGGCACGCCCGTCAGCTGCGTGCCGTAGAAGGAGAAGTTCTCGGCGACGAAGTCGTCGGAGAGGAACGATGCGGCGGAGTGCACGATCTTGAACCGCACCCACGCCTTCCAGTCGTCCAGGCGCTCCTCGACCAGCAGCCCCCCGAGCGACTCGATGAAGCTCGGCTGATAGACGACGACCTCGGCGAGCGCGTTCTCGTGCCCCGGCGCGACGGCGGAACGCCACGGCTCGAGGTCGAGCCCGGCCAGGGCGACGGTGTCGTCCCACGACTTCAGGTTGTACGTCTTGACCGCGTCGCGGTTGTCTTCGCGCGACCAGTGGTGCGTGGCGATCTCGGTCTCGAGGGCGAAGACGCGGTCCGCGGATGCCGCGGCCTCGGCGACGCCGGCCAGGTCGAGCAAGCGCTCGATGTGGCCGCGGTACGCCGTGCGGGTCTCGTCGAAGTTCTCGAGGCGGTAGTAGCTCTCGTCGGGCAGCGAGATGCCGCTCTGGTACAGCACCGGGACGTAGCGGGTGGGCGCGCCGGGGTCGGGCTCGACGAACAGCGCCAGCAGACCGCTGACGCCGTCGCGCTCGAGGTCGCCGATGAGCTGCAGCAACGAGGCGATGTCGGTCACGGCGTCGACGCGCTCCAGGCGGGCCTCGATGGGCGCGCGGCCGAGCTGCTCGATGCGCTCAGTGTCCATGAAGCTCGCGAAGAGATCGCCGATCTTGCGGGCCTCGGTGCCGGGCTCGGCATCCTGCGACTCCTGCACGATGGTGCGCACGTTCGCCTCGGCCTGCTCGGCGATGAGGTGGAACGAGCCCCAGCGGGCCTTGTCGTCGGGGATCTCGGTGCGCTCCAGCCAGCGGCCGTTCACGTGGCGGAACAGGTCGTCCTGCGGGCGGATCTCGTCGCTGAGCTCTTCGAGCGCGAGACCGGAACGGAGGTTGTCGGTCATGCAGTCAGGATAAGTGCCCCACATCGGTGCGGGCTCGGAACGGCGGTCGATGACCGCACGCTCCCGGGCGGTGTCGCACCCCCGCCCTAGGCTCGGAGCGTGACCACCCGCCCACCCGAGACGCTGAACCGCGCGATCCTCAGGCTCGCCGTTCCGGCGCTGGGCGCGCTCATCGCCGAGCCGCTGTTCCTCATCGTCGACGCGGCGATGGTCGGGCACCTGGGCGTGGCGCCCCTGGCCGGTCTCGGTATCGCGGGAGCGGTGCTGCACACCGTCGTCGGACTCATGGTGTTCCTCGCGTACTCGACGACCCCCGCCGTGGCACGCCGCTTCGGCGCGGGCGAGTTCGGTCGCGCGGTCTCGGTGGGCATCGACGGCATGTGGCTCGCCGTGGGTCTCGGCGCGCTGCTCGCGGCGGTCGGCGTGCTGGCGACGCCCGCGATCGTCGACGTGTTCGGCGCCGCCCCCGACGTCGCCGAGAACGCGCGCACGTACCTGTCGATCTCGATGTGGGGCCTGCCCGCCATGCTGGTCGTGTTCGCGGCGACCGGATTGCTCCGCGGGATGCAGAACACCGTGACGCCGCTGTGGATCGCCGGCCTCGGCTTCGGCGCCAACGCGCTGCTCAACGCCGTCTTCATCTACGGCTTCGGCTGGGGGATCGCCGGCTCCGCCGCCGGAACGGTCGTGGCGCAATGGGGAATGGTGGGCGCGTACGTGCTGGTCGTGCGGCGATTGGCCCGTCGGCATTCGGCGTCCATCCGCCCCGAGCGCGCGGGGCTGAGCGGCACGGCCCGTTCGGGCGGCTGGCTGTTCCTGCGCACGGTGAGCCTGCGCGTGGCGTTCCTCGCCACCGTGGCCGTCGCGACCGGTCTCGGCTCGGCGGAGCTGGCGGGGTGGCAGATCGCGTTCACCATCTTCTCGACCGCGGCGTTCGCCCTCGACGCGCTCGCGATCGCCGCGCAGGCGCTGATCGGCAGCGCCCTGGGCGCCGGTGACTCCCCGACCGTCGGCCGGGTGCTGCGGCGCACGAGCGCCTGGGGTGTGTGGTTCGGCCTCGCCGTGGGGGCGATCGTGGCCGCCGCGTCGGGCGTGGTGGGGCTCGTGTTCACCGGCGATCCCGCGATCGCCGCCCTCATCCAGCCGGCGCTGCTCGTGCTCGCCCTGGCGCAGCCGCTCGCCGCTTTCGTGTTCGTGCTCGACGGGGTGCTGATCGGCGCGGGCGACGCGCGCTACCTCGCCCTCGCGGGCGTGCTCAACCTGATGCCGTACGTGCCCGCGCTGGTGCTCGTGGCGCTCTTCGCCGGCGGCGGCGCCGCGGGGCTCGCGTGGCTGGCCGCGTCGTTCTTCGGCGTCTACATGCTCGCGCGCGCGTTCACCCTGGGACTGCGCGTGCGCGGGCAGAGGTGGATGACGGCGGGCGGGTGACGCCCGCCCCTCGATCCCCCGGGCCGAACTCGCCGCGGAGCCGGTGAGGGCAGCCACCCGACCCGCGTCGGGGCTCAGCCGAGGGCGTCGACGCCCTCGGCCGCGACCTCGTCGAGCACCGCGGCGACGGCTTCGATCTCGACCAGCTGGCTGTCGTAGCCCAGCACCGTGACCCCGATCAACGTGCTCGGCACGTCGTGGTCGCCGAACGCGGCGCGCACGACGTCCCACGCCGCGACCAGATCGGTCTGACGCGTGGATGCCACGAGCACCCGCGTCGAGATGACGTCGGTGAGCTGCGCCCCGGCATCGGCGAGCGCGGTGACGAGGTTGTCGACGCAGCTCCGGGCCTGTGCCGCGACGTCGCCCACCCCGACGGTCGCGCCGTCGGCGTCGAGGGGGCAGGAGCCCGCGAGGAAGATCAATCGGGCCTCGGCGGGGGCTGTCGCGGCGTAGGCGTACTCGGCGACGCTCGACAGCGAGGCCGAACGGATGAGGGTGACGGCTTGCGGCATCCCTCCACCCTCGCACGGGCTCACGCCCAGCGACGGCACCACTCGTACATGATCACGGCGGCCGCCGACGCGGCGTTGATCGACCGCGTCGAACCGTACTGCGTGATCTCGACCACGCCGGTCGCGGCCTCGATCGCCTCGGGCGACAGACCCGGGCCCTCCTGGCCGAACAGCAGCACGCAGCGCTCGGGCAGGTCGGCCCGGTCGACCGGCACCGATCCCTCGACGTTGTCGACGGCGATCACGGGCAGACCCGCCTCGCGCGCCCAGGCGGTGAACGCCGCGACGTCCTCGTGGTGACGCACGTGCTGATAGCGGTCGGTCACCATCGCGCCGCGGCGGTTCCACCGGCGCTTGCCGACGATGTGCACCTCGGCGGCCAGGAAGGCGTTGGCGCTGCGCACGATCGATCCGATGTTGAGGTCGTGCTGCCAGTTCTCGATCGCGACGTGGAAGGGATGCCGCTGCGCGTCGAGGTCGGCGACGATGGCCTCCATCGACCAGTAGCGGTATCCGTCGACGACGTTGCGCGTGTCGCCGTGGGCCAGGAGATCGGGGTCGTACCGCGGGTCGTCGGGCCATTCCCCGGGCCAGGGTCCGACGCCGTGGGTCGGGGCGGCGGCGCCCCCGTCGGGTTCCGGCGCGACCCGGGGCTCGGGCGCGGGGTCAGCGGCATCCGTCACCGGTTCAGGCTACCCGGGCCGCACCCGCGACCACTCCCCCGCTTTTCGGTCACCCGAAATATCGATAGGGTTTCGGCATGCCGAAAAATGACCTGGTCGCCGACCGACGCCACACCCCCGGGCGTGGGCTGTGGCTGCTCGGACCGGCGATGGTCGCGGGGGTCGCCTACCTCGACCCCGGCAACGTCGCCAGCAACATGACCGCCGGCGCGACCTTCGGCTACCTGCTGGTGTGGGTGGTCGTGCTGGGCAACGTCATGGCGTGGCTCATCCAGTACCTCTCGGCCAAGCTCGGCATCGTCACCGGCGAGAGCCTGCCCCAGGTGCTCGGACGCCGCATCCAGCGGCCCTGGGCCCGACGCCTCTACTGGGTACAGGCCGAGCTCGTCGCCATGGCCACCGACATCGCCGAGGTCATCGGCGGCGCCGTGGCCCTGAACCTGCTGTTCGGCATCCCGCTCGTGTGGGGCGGCGCGATCACCGGCGTCGTGTCGATGCTGCTGCTCGTCGTGCAGTCCCGGCGGGGTGCGCGGGCGTTCGAGACCGTGCTGATCGGGCTCCTGCTCATCATCGCGGCGGGATTCACCTTCGGCCTGTTCTTCGCGCCGCCCGACCCCGCCGGCGTGGTCGAGGGGCTCGTTCCGCGTTTCGAGGGGACGAACTCGGTGCTGCTGGCCGCGTCGATCCTGGGCGCGACGATCATGCCGCACGCCATCTACGCGCACTCGGCGCTCAGCCGCGACCGCTTCGCCCCCGGGTCGCCGACGGCGGCAGCCGACCTCGAGCAGGCCCGCGGCATCTCGACGCTCCGACTGCTGCGCGCCACCCGCTGGGACGTCACCATCGCCCTCGTGGTCGCCGGAACCGTCAACCTCGCGATCCTGCTGCTGGCCGCGGCGAACCTCGCCGGCGTCGACGGCACCGACAGCCTCGAGGGCGCCTACGCGGCTCTCCGCGACGGACTCGGCCCGGTCGTGGCGACGATGTTCGCCGTCGGGCTGCTCGCCAGCGGGCTCGCCTCGACCTCGGTCGGTGCGTACGCCGGCGCCGAGATCATGCACGGCCTGCTGCGCGTGCGCGTCCCCCTGCTGGTGCGGCGGCTCGTCACCCTCATCCCCGCACTGGTCATCCTGGCCCTCGGCGTCGACCCCACGCTCGCCCTGGTGCTCAGCCAGGTCGTGCTGTCGTTCGGCATCCCGTTCGCGCTCATCCCCCTCGTCGCCCTCACCGCGCGGCGCGATCTGCTCGGCGCGCACCGCAACCGGCCGCTCACCACCGCCGGCGGGGTGCTGGCATCGGTGTTCCTGGTCACTTTGAACGCCGTGCTCCTGTGGCTGGTCTTCGCCGGCGGATAGGCTGACGACGTGGAATCGCCCGTGTCCGACGACTATCTCAAGGCGATCTACCACCACACCGAGTGGCAGGACTCCCCGATCACGCCCTCGCAGCTCGCCGCCATGCTGGGCCTCGCCCCGTCGAGCGTGACCGAGATGGTGAAGAAGCTCGCCGCCCAGGGCCTGGTGACGCACCGGCCGTACGGTCCCGTCTCGCTCACCGCGGCGGGCGGCCGCCGCGCCGCCGGGGTGATCCGGCGCCACCGCCTGATCGAGACCTGGCTCGTGCGCGAGTTCGACTACGCCTGGGACGAAGTGCACGACGAGGCCGAGGTGCTCGAGCACGCGCTCAGCGACCGACTGCTGGAGGGCATCGACGCCCGGCTCGGGCGACCGCGCTTCGACCCGCACGGCGATGCGATCCCGGATGCCGACGGCACGGTGCACCGCGAAGCCTTCGTGCTGCTCGCCCAGGCGTCGACGGGCCACACCGGGCGCGTGCTGCGGGTGAGCGACCGTGACCCCGAGCTGCTGCGGGCGCTGGTGGAGCGCGGCATCGACGTGGGGCACGAGATCGAGGTCGTCTCCGACGCCGTGGTGCGCGCGGACGGCGTCGACGTGACGCTTCCCGACGGCGCGGGCACTTCGGTCTGGCTGACGCGCTGAGGATCGCCCCCGCTGTCGCTACGCTGACCCCACCGGCACCCTGCCCCGCCGTCGATCGTGAGGCCCCCATGACCACTCCCGCCACGGTGCGCCGCCCCGTCGCCGTCACGGTCGCGATCGTGCTGGTCTACCTGGGCGGGCTGCTCAACACGGCGCTCGGCATCCTCGTGCTGCTCACCCGCTACGAGGTGACCGACGACCTCGTGCTCCCCGTCTCGCTCGTGGGTGCCGCGACCATCCTGCTGGGCCTGCTCACCGTCGCCGGCGGCTCGGCGCTCGCGCGCGGCAGTCGCCTCGCCCGCACTCTGCTCACCACCTACCTGACGGTCCTGGTCGTCCTGCAGGCCGCGGCGCTGGCGTTGACCGAGCTCGACCCGACGATCATCGTGGCGCTGATCGCGGCGCTCACGGTGATCGCGGCGATGTGGGTCCCCCCGCACGCGCGACGCTACTTCGCGCGCACGGGCGTCGAACCTGTGGTGGCCTCGACGCCGATGATCTGACCCGCCGCGTCAGCGCCGAGATCCCTCGACATCGGCCCGCAGCAGACGCCGCACGAACCGGCGATGGGCGAAGCGCACCGCCTCGATCGCGGCGATCGCGACCACGACGATCATCGTGATCAGCACCGCTCCGTCTTCGCCCGGGTCGCGCAGCTGGAAGAAGTCGCCCAGCGCCGGCACCGTGAAGATCGCCGTGAGGGCGATGAACATGGCCCCGATGACGAGCACCTTCACCCGCGTGACCGGCCGCGAGAGCACCGTCAGCACCCAGATCGCGACGATGGCGAGGATGATCGTCGCCCCGGTGCGCAGCTGCTCGACGCTCAGCCCCATGCCCAGCGCGAACCGCGTGTACACGGTGAGCGCGATGGCGATGACGATCCCGGCCGGGATCGCGAAGCTCAGCGACCTCTTCAAGAAGCCCGGCACGTAGCGCTGGGTGTTCGGGAGCAGGGCGAGGAAGAACGCCGGGATGCCGATCGTGAGGCCATCGGTGATCGACAACTGCCGCGGGAGGAAGGGGAACTCCATCACCAGCGCCCCGAACAGCACGGCGAGACCCGTCGCGTAGACGGTCTTGGTGAGGAAGAGCATCGACACGCGCTCGATGTTCGCGATCACCTGACGACCCTCGGCGACCACCGACGGCAGGTGCGAGAACCGACCGTCGAGCAGCACGAGACGCGCCACCGCCTTGGTGGCCGCAGCTCCCGAGTTCATCGCGATGCCGATGTCGGCCGTCTTGATCGCGAGTGCGTCGTTGACCCCGTCGCCCGTCATGGCCACGACGTGCCCGCGCGCCTGGAGGGCGGTGACCATGCGCCTCTTCTGGTCGGGGGTGACCCGGCCGAACACCGTGTGCTGCTCGAGGATCTCGCCGAGCTCGACGTCGTCGTCGGGGAGGCGCCGGGCGTCGTAGCCCTCGTCGACCTCGAGCCCCACCTCGCGCGCGATCGCGGCCACGGTGCGGGGATTGTCGCCCGAGATCACGCGCACGCCCACGCCCTGGTCGCGGAAGTAGGCCAGCGCCTCGGCGGCGTCGGGGCGCACCGCCTCGACGAAGGTGAGCACGGCGACGGCCACGGGCGCGGCGGGAAAACGTTCGGCTTCGACATCGGCGTCGTCGAGCGGTGCGCCGGTGTGGGCGAGAACGAGCGTGCGGCGCCCCGACGACGCCAAGCGGGTCACCGCCGCACCCAGCTCGGTGCCGGCGTCGCCCGCGACGTCGCCGAAGACCATCTCGGGCGCACCGAGCACCCAGGTGCCGGACGGGCCCGCGGCGAACGACACCGCGCTCCATTTGCGTGCCGACGAGAACGGGATGCGCCGGGAGGCGTCGAGCGGGGCCTCGACCGGGAACGGCTCGCGCAGGCACTGCGCCGTGGCGTTGGCGTCGGGCGCCGCGCCGTACCACCCCAGGGTCTGCTGCCACCCCGCCCGTTCGGCCAGCGGCAGCGCGGCGTCGAACCGGATCTCGCCCGCGGTGAGCGTGCCCGTCTTGTCGAGGCAGATGACATCGACGCGCGCGAGGCCCTCGACCGCCGGCAGCTCGTTGACGAGCACCTTCTGCCCCGCCAACCGGGCCGCCCCGACGGCGAACGCGATCGAGGTCATCAGCACGAGCCCCAGCGGGATCATCGCGGTGAGCGAGGCGATCGTGTTCACGACGGCCTGCGACCAGGTGCCCTGCTGCCACGCCTGCACCCACCCGCCGGCGACCATCATCTGGGCGTTCAGCACCAGCAGTCCGATGGGACCGACGCCCCAGCCGACCCACCGCAGCACGCGGTCGATCGAGGTACGCAGTTCGCTCGAGACGAGCTGGAAGCGTTTCGCCTCGGTGGCGAAGGCGTTCGCGTACGACTCGGCGCCCACGCGCACGACGCGGGCCGTGCCCTCGCCCGCCACGACGATCGATCCCGACAGCGCCTCGTCACCGGGCCTCTTGTCGACGGCATCCGATTCGCCGGTCAGCATCGACTCGTCGATCTGCAGCGCCCCCGAGTCGACGACGACGGCGTCGGCCGACACCTGGTCGCCGGCGCGCAGCACCAGCAGATCGTCGCGCACGACCTCGGACGGGGCGATCTCGACGTCGACCCCGTCGCGGCGCACCCGGGCGCGCGGTGCGTTGAGCAGCGCGAGCCGGTCGAGCGCCGCCTTCGCGCGGAACTCCTGCACGCATCCGATCACGGCGTTCGACAACGCGGCCACGCCGAACAGGGCGTCCTGCCACCGTCCGAGCAGCAGCAGAACGAGGAAGCACGCGCCGACGATCCCGTTGAAGAGCGTGAAGACGTTCGACCGCACGATGTTCCACGCGCTGCGGCTGCTGTCGGCGGTGAACGCGTTGGTCTGCCCCGAGGCGACCCGTTCGCCCACCTCGGCCGCGCTCAAGCCACGGGCGTCGTCGAACTCGATGCTGTCGGCGATCGCCTGGTCCATGCGATCACTGTAGGGCCCGCCGGCGACATCGACGGGGGCGGATCACGACGCCGCGCGCCGCGCGCGGTCGAACGGCCAGCGCACGTGCGTCGCCGTCTCGCACGCGCGCCACAGCTCGGCGCCGAGTTCGCTCCCGCGGATGCGGCGCGCCGGCGTGGCCGGGCGCGGGGCACCCCGCGCGACGAGTGCCGGCCCGTACATGGCCCCGCCCTCGGCGTGCGGGTCGACGAGCGCCCGCACCAGCGCCCAGGCGCCGTGCTCCTTGGACTGGGTGATGGGCGCCTGCAGGTTGTCGAGGAAGCGCTCGAGCCGCGTCGGCTCGTTCACGCCCCGGATGCCGCGGGTGCGCCCGCTCGTGGAGTAACCGGGGTGCGCGACGAGGCTCTCGACGGGCACGTCGTGGGCCCGCAGCCGCCGGTCGGCCTCGAGCGCCAGGGCGGTCGTCGCCGCCTTCGACTGCACGTACGCGCGCCACGGGGTGTAGCCCTCGGTGAGCTCGGGGTCGGTGGGAACGTGCCTCCACAGCGAGGTCGACATGCTCCCCACCCAGACCATGCGGCCCCGCGCCGTGGCGAGGGGCTTGAGCAACTCGCCCGCCAGGGCGAAGTGCCCCAGAACGTTGGTGGCGAACACGAGCTCGTGCCCGCCGGCCATCTCTCGGGTCTTGGGCGGGTGCACGACGCCGGCGTTCAGCAGCAGACCGTCGAGCCGGCCGCGTGCGCGGGCGGTGGCGGCCGCCGCCCGCACCGACCCCATGTTGCTGGTGTCGAGCAGCAGCGTCTCGATGTCGGCATCCGGATCACCGCGCGTGACGGCGGCCTTCGCCGCGGCCAAGGCGTTGGGGTTGCGTCCGGTCAGCACCACGTGGGCTCCGGCGGCGGCGAGCTGCACGCACGAGAAGAAGCCGAGGCCGCGCGTGGCTCCCGTGACCAGGTAGGAGCGCCCCGTGAGGTCGGGGAGGTTCTCGGGGTCCCATTCGGTGCGCGCCACCCTTCGACCCTAACCAGATCGCGCGCCGCCGTCACGGGTGCATTCCGTGCGAGGAATATCGGCACGCGGGAAAATTTTCCGAACATCGCGTGACGAATCGTCCCGTCGTCTCGTCTCATCCCCGAGCGCACCCGCTCCGTCGCGACGAACACCCGCCGCCGACGCCGTCACGACAGGTAAAGGAGTCAGGCCATGGGTCTCGACGACAAGATCAAGAACGCCGCTCAGGACATCGTCGGCAAGGCGAAGGAAGCCATCGGCAACGCGACCGACAACGACAAGCTGGCCGCAGAGGGCAAGGCCGACCAGGTGAAGGCGGATGCCAAGAAGGCCGGCGAGAACGTCAAGGACACCTTCAAGTAATCCGCCACCGCGGACGGGCGGGCATCGGCTTCGGCCGTGCCCGCCCGCGCTCGTTCCGGCGGCGTGTCGGAGGCCGGGGCTAGGCTGGCCGCATGCGGACCCGAGGCGACATCGAGTGCTGGCTCACCGACATGGACGGCGTTCTCGTCCACGAGAACACCCCGATCGCGGGAGCGTCCGAGTTGCTCGCGCAGTGGCGCTCCGAGGGCACCCCGTTCCTCGTGCTGACCAACAACTCGATCTTCACCCCGCGCGACCTCAGCGCGCGGCTGCGGGCCTCCGGCCTGGTCGTGCCCGAGGCGTCGATCTGGACGTCGGCGCTCGCGACGGCCGACTTCCTCAAGTCGCAGATGCCCGGTGGATCCGCCTTCGTCATCGGCGAAGCGGGTCTGACGACGGCCCTGCACGAAGCCGGGTTCATCATGACCGAGACCGCTCCCGACTACGTCGTGGTCGGTGAGACGCGCAACTACTCGTTCGAGGCCATCACCAAGGCCATCCGTTTCATCCGCGGCGGAGCCCGCTTCATCGCGACGAACCCCGACGCCACGGGCCCGTCGACCGATGGCGTCCTGCCCGCCACGGGGGCCATCGCCGCCCTCATCACCAAGGCGACCGGCAAAGAGCCCTACATCGTGGGCAAGCCGAACCCGATGATGTTCCGCTCGGCGCTCAACCGCATCGGCGCGCACAGCGAGAACACCGGCATGATCGGCGACCGCATGGACACCGACATCGTCGCCGGCATCGAGGCGGGCCTGCACACCGTGCTCGTGCTCACCGGCATCAGCGACCAGCGCGAGATCGAGCGCTACCCCTTCCGCCCCGACGAGATCCTCGGCTCGATCGCCGAACTCGTGCGCCAGGAGCCCCTCGAGACCGACCTCGCCGACGGCGAAGAGGGCCTCGAAGCGGGTCTCTGAGCCGCCCCACCGAGAGGACGACCGCATGGACGACCGCACGCTCTGGCTGATCGTCGCCTTCTTCATCACCCTGGGAACGCTCGTCGCGTTCGTGGTGCAGTGGAGACGATCGCGCCGCGGCGGCGGGGGCCGCGATCCGTTCGATGGGCCGGGGCCGGGAGACGACTCGCCCTGAGGGCGGGATCGAGGCGGCGCGCCGGGTGCCCGGCATCCGTGGGTCGGACCGCGTCAGGAGACAGGCGGCGCCACCGACTCACGCCTCGGCGGCATGTTCGCGTCGTGGGCCCCGCTCTCGTGACGGGCGCGGACGGGCGGCGCGGCGATCCGACTACTGCGGCGCGAGCCCCAAGTCGTCGAGGTCGACCGAGGCGAGCCACTGCAGGCCCTCGGCCTCGATCGCGGCCTGTGCGCCGGTCTTGCGGTCGACGATCACGGCGACGGCCACGACCTCCGCACCCTCGCGGCGCAGCGCCTCGACGGCCTTGAGCGCCGACTGACCGGTGGTGGAGGTGTCTTCGACGACGACGACGCGCTTGCCGACGATGTCGGCCCCCTCGATCTGACGACCGCGGCCGTGGTCCTTCGCCTCTTTGCGCACGACGAACGCGTCGAGCGGACGGCCGGCGTGCACCGACTCGTGCATCACGGCGTTGGCGATGGGGTCGGCGCCGAGCGTGAGCCCGCCGACGGCGACGACGCCGTCGAGGTCTTTGACGAGGTCGAGCACGAGACGCCCGATCGCCGGGGCGGCACGGTGGTCGAGGGTGAGCTTTCGCATGTCGACGTAGTACGTCGCCTTCTTGCCGCTCGAGAGGGTGAAGTCGCCGTGGAACACCGCCTCGTCGGAGATGAGGCGGATGAGCGCCTGACGGTCGGCTTCGAGCTCGGGAGTGGAGGCGGTGGTCACGGCGTCGAGTCTAGAGGGGCGGGCACACGGCGGGCGGGCACGGGGGCGTCGCGGGGTGACCGTGTGGCACCTGTCGCGCGCTCATCGATGTCGGCGCACGAAAGTAGGCTGGATGCCATGCGCCTGGCCACCTGGAACGTCAACTCCATCCGCGCCCGCGTCGCCCGCACCGTCGAGTTCTGCGTGCGCGAGCACATCGACGTGCTGGCGATGCAGGAGATCAAGTGCAAGACCGAGCAGTTCCCCTACGCCGCGTTCGAAGAGGCGGGGTATCACGTCGCCGCGCACGGCCTGAATCAGTGGAACGGCGTCGCGATCGCCAGCCGCGAGCCCCTCGAGGACGTCGAGATCGGATTCCCCGGCATGCCCGGTTTCGAGAAGGGCAAAGAGGGCCCCGATCTTCCCCAGGAAGCCCGGGCCATCGGTGCGACCGTGGGCGGCGTGCGCGTCTGGAGCCTGTACGTGCCCAACGGGCGCGGGCTCGACGACCCGCACTTCACGTACAAGCTCGACTGGCTCGACAAGCTCCGGCAGTACACCGCCGACACCCTCGCGGGCGACCCCGACCTGCCCCTCGCGCTGACGGGCGACTTCAACATCGCGCCCACCGATGCCGACAACGGCGACCCGACGATCGTGCAGGGCGCGAGCACGCACGTCTCTCCCGCGGAGCGGGCGGCGTTCTCCGCCTTCGAGACGGCCGGACTCACCGACGTCGTGCGGCCCCTCCTCCCCACCGGTTACACGTATTGGGACTACAAGCAGCTGCGCTTCCCCCGCAACGAGGGGCTCCGCATCGACTTCATCCTCGGCTCGCGGGCCTTCGCCGACGCCGTGCAGGGCGCCGAGATCCACCGCAACGAACGCAAGGGCGAGGTTCCGAGCGATCATGTTCCCGTGGTGGCCGACCTCGACCTCTCGGGCGCCGACGATGACGACGATCTGCCGATGATCTTCGGCTGAGCGCCGGCTCAGCGGCCATCCGTCCGCTCGGGCGGCGGCGCAGCATCGAACGCGCGCACCGGAATCTTCTCCGTGCCGCCGCGGACTCTGATTCCGGGGCACTCCCGCGATTCCGCGCCGCACCACGTCCGCGGCATCCGGAAATTCTCTCGACCCCTGACGATTCCGCCCGGCGCCGTTCGACGCGATAGTAGGGGAAGGCATTCGCTCCCCTCAGTTCGCTCGCGAGAGCACCCACGAGAAGAGTCCACGATGAAGTTCATGCTGATCATGCGCGGCACCAACGAGGCGTACGCGGCGTACAAAGAGATCCCCTTCGAGCAGGTCATCAACGAGATGGGCGCGTACAACGAGTCCATGATCACCGCGGGCGTGCTCGTCGCCGGCGACGGTCTGGCCGAGGACATGAGCGCCAACTTCGTCGTCGAGTTCGGCGGGGAGGAGCCGGTCGTCACCGACGGCCCGTACGGCGAGACGCACGAGCTGTTCAACGGCTTCTGGATCATCGAGGTGTCGACGCGCGACGAGGCCGTCGAGTGGGCCCGGCGCGCACCGCTCATCGCCGGCAACAAGCTCGAGGTGCGTCGCGTGACCGACGAGACCGACTTCGCGGCGTTCGCCGACAACGAGTACATCCAGAAAGAGGAGGGCTGGCGCGAGGAGCAGTCCTCGCGCTGACCACCGCGGTGAACACCGACGTCTCGCGTCGCGTCGTTCGGGGCGCCTTCTGTGCATCGGGGCGTGCATCGTCCGCCCCAGTGCACAGAACGCGCCCCACACCCCTGACCGCCCCGCGTCGAACGACGGCGGGGCCGGGGCGAACCCCGACCCCGCCGTGATGCCCGATCGTCAGGCCGCGGGGACCTCGGCGGGCGCGGTGCGCTCGATGAGCGTCACGAGCGCCTCGATGATCGATCGGAGGAACGCGGCCGTGCCCTCGTCGGTCACCGTACCGTCGTCCTCGAAGAGGCCGGGGGTCGACTGGATGTAGCCCTCGGGCTGCCCCAGGACGAGGGCGTTGTAGTGCAGGAGCACGGAGCGCAGGTGCTGCTGGCCCGCGGCGGTTGCGACGCCACCCTGCGAGGTGCCGATGACGGCGGTCGGCTTGTCGTTGAACGACGCCTCGCCGTAGGGGCGGGCCGACCAGTCGAGGGCGTTCTTGAGCACGCCGGGGATGGAGCGGCTGTACTCGGGGGTGACGATGAACATGCCGTCTGCGTCTTCGATGGACTTCTTGAACTCCGTCGCCACCTCGGGGAAGTTGCCGTCGTAGTCGGGCGAGTAGAAGGGGAGGTCCTTGATCGGGATCTCCTTCAGGGTCACGCCCGCGGGGGCGACCTTCTCGAGCGCCTTCGCGAGACGGCGGTTGATCGAGGTGCTGGAGATGCTTCCGACGATGTAGCCGATCGTGTACTCGGTCACGGTGATCCTCTCTGGGATGACGGGGGCGCCGAACGCCCAGGTTCATTCACGTGCAAGGATCGTGAACGCCCCGGTATTCCCCGGGTCGCGTGCTCCGTCGCGCGGGGGATGCATGTGCCGCGGCTCACCCCTACCGTGGAGGGATGCCCCGGCTCACCCGCACCCAGCAGCGCAACGACATCGTGCTCGCGGTCGTGCTGCTGCTCGGCGGGCTGCTCAGCGCGGTGCTGTCGTCGGTTTCGGGCATCTACGGCGACCAGCAGGGCTCGCTCGCGATCGCCCTCGGATACGTCGCCGTGCTCGCGATCCCGCTGGCGTTCCGCCGGCGCTGGCCATCGGTGGCGGCGGTCGTCGTCTCGGTCGCGTACTTCTTCGCCGTGACGTTCCGCATTCCCGAGCTGTACGCCGGCAACATCGCGATGTTCATCGCGCTGTACACCGTGGGCGCCTGGGAGCCCCACCGTCGCCGCGCCACGATCGTGCGGGTCGCGATCATCGTCGGCATGTTCGCGTGGCTGTTCGTGGTCATGTTCCAAGACGCCACGCAGCCCGTCGATCCGGCCGTCGAGGGCGCGTTCTCGCGCGCCGGAGCCTTCTCGCCCTTCGTGGCCTACCAGCTGCTGATGATCGGCGTGAACGCCCTCTACTTCGGCGGCGCCTACTACTTCGGCAACCGCACGTTCCAGCAGATGCGTCAGCGCGCCGCGCTCGAGGAGCGTACGGCCGAACTCGAGGCCGAGCGCGAGGTCACGGCGGCGCAGGCCGTCGCCCTCGACCGCGTGCGCATCGCGCGCGAACTGCACGACGTCGTCGCGCACCACGTGTCGCTCATGGGGGTGCAGGCGGGCGTCGCCCGGTCACTGCTCGCCCGAGACCCCGACAAGACGCGCGAGGTGCTGGCGGGCATCGAGGTGTCGGCGCGCACGTCGCTGCACGAGCTGCGTCAGCTGCTCGAGACCCTCCGCACCCCCGGCAGCGAGGCGGCCCCCGACACCGCGCCGACCACGCACGGGTTGACGTCGATCTCGGCGCTGGTCGACGAGGCCTCCGCCGCCGGACTGCCCACCACCCTCACGATCATCGGGAAGCCCACGCGCGATCCGGCACCTCTCGTGCAGGTCAACCTGTACCGCATCGCCCAGGAGGCCCTCACGAACGCACGTCGGCACGCCGGTCCCCGTGCCACCGCCGACGTGCGCCTGCGATTCGATCCGGATGCCATCGAACTCGAGGTCGCGAACACGGGGCGCGCCGGGTCGGCGGCGTCGGGGCTCGGCCAGCTCGGCATGCGCGAGCGCGCGGCCGTCTCGGGCGGAACGATCGACATCGGCCCGCGCTCGCGCGGCGGGTATCTCGTGCGGGTGCGCGTCCCGGTCGTGGACGCCGAGGTGGCGCATGTCTGAGCTGAGGGTGCTGCTGGTCGACGACCACGCGATGATGCGCGCGGGCTTCCGCACCATCCTGTCGCTCGAAGACGACATCACCGTCGTCGGCGAGGCGGCGTCGGGGGTCGAGGCCCTCGCCGCGGCGCGCGCGCTGCGTCCCGACGTGATCTGCATGGACGTGCAGATGCCCGACATGGACGGTCTCGACGCCACACGCCGACTCACCGCCGACCCCGGCTCCGACGCCGCGATCCTCATCGTGACGACCTTCGACCGCGACGACTACCTCTTCGCCGCCCTCGCCGCCGGCGCCAGCGGGTTCCTGCTGAAGAACGCCGGTCCCGAGGAGCTCGTCGCGGCCGTGCGGATCGTGGGTGCCGGCGACGCCCTGCTCGCCCCCGAAGTCACCCGTCGGGTCATCGAACGCTTCGCCACCGGTGCGCCCGAGCCGGCGGCATCCCCTCTTCCGGTCCCCCCGCCCGCTCTCGCCGAGTCCCTCACGGAGCGGGAGTCGGAGGTGCTGCGGCTGGTCGCCGAGGCCCTGAGCAACGCCGAGATCGCCGCCCGCCTGTTCATCGGCGAAGCGACGGTGAAGACGCACGTGTCGAACGTGCTGCAGAAGCTCGGCGCGCGCGACCGCGTGCAGGCCGTGGTGCTGGCGCATCGGCACGGCCTGGCCTGAGCTGCCCCCACCGGTCCCCCGCGAGGGGGAGCCGCCCGACCCTCCCCAGGGCGGAGGCGCCGGACGCCCGCCCTCCGTAGCGTGGGACGCACCGAGGAGAAGGGACGCACCGTGCTCGAGCTGGACGGCATCACCAAGAGGTACGGCGACCGCCGTGTGCTCGACGACGTGAGCTTCGGGGTATCCCCCGGGCGACTCACGGGTTTCGTCGGCGGCAACGGCGCCGGCAAGACGACCACCATGCGCATCGCCCTGGGTGTGCTGGCGAAGGACGGCGGCACGGTGGCGCTGAACGGCGCGCCCCTGACCACCGCCGACCGGCGCCGCTTCGGGTACATGCCCGAGGAGCGCGGGCTCTACCCGAAGATGAAGGTCGCCGAGCACATCGCGTACCTCGCTCGCCTGCACGGCTTCGGCAAGGCCGAGGCGAACGAGAAGGCCACCGCCCTGCTCGAGCGGCTCGGACTCGGCGAGCGCCTCGGCGATCTCGTCGAGACCCTGTCGCTCGGCAACCAGCAGCGCGCGCAGATCGCCGCCTCGCTCGTGCACGAGCCCGACGTGCTCATCCTCGACGAGCCGTTCTCGGGCCTCGACCCGCTGGCGGTCGACGTGGTCGCCGGCGTGCTGCAGGAGAAGGCGGCGGCGGGCGCCGCGGTGCTCTTCTCATCGCACCAGCTCGACGTCGTCGAGCGCCTCTGCGACGACCTCGTCATCATCGCCGGCGGCACGATCCGCGCGGCGGGCACGCGCGACGAACTGCGCGCCCAGCACGCCACCCACCGGTACGAGCTGGTGTCGCGCGGCGACGCCGGCTGGCTGCGCGACGAGCCCGGCATCACGGTGCTCGATTTCGACGGTGGCTACGCCCTGTTCGACGCCGACGACGACAGCGCCGCTCAACGCGTGCTGCAGGGGGCGGTGTCGCGGGGCGACGTCGTCAGCTTCGCGCCCCAGCGTCCCACCCTCGCCGAGATCTTCAAGGAGGTCATCCAGTGAGCACTCCGTCGCCCACTCCCCGTCACGCTCCCAGCGAGCTGCAGAGCGTCTGGCTCGTCGCCGAGCGCGAGATCGGGTCGAAGCTGCGCAGCAAGTCCTTCGTCATCTCGACCGCCATCCTCGTCGTCGCGGCCCTCGCCTCGGTGATCTGGGGCGGGTTCGCCGCCGGCAACGCCAGCGGCAGCGGCATCCCCGTCGCCGTCACCTCCCAGACGCAGAGCGCCGTGTCGAGCCTCGACGGGCTCGAGGTCACCGTCGCCGCCGACGACGGTGCCGCGACCGCCCTCGTCGAGGACGGGACGGTGGATGCCGCCCTGGTCTCGGGCTCGTCGGATGCCGCGTTCGACTACACCGTCGTGGTGAAGGACAGCGTGCCCTCGACGCTGCTGCAGATGCTGAGCGAGACCCCGCCCGTGCAGGAGCTCGAACCGGGTGCGGGAGCGGCGAGCGCGTTGCGTTACCTCATCGCCCTCGGCTTCGGTCTGGTGTTCCTCATCGCCGCCTCGACCTTCGGCGGCACGATCGCGCAGAGCGTGGTGGAAGAGAAGCAGACGCGCGTGGTCGAGATCCTCATCTCGGCGATCCCCGTGCGCACCCTGCTCGCCGGCAAGGTGCTGGGCAACACGGTGCTCGCGATGGCGCAGATCGTGCTGCTGGCGGCCGTGGCCGTCATCGGTCTCGCCGTCACGGATCAGGCCGGGGTGCTGAGCGCCCTCGGGGCACCGATCGCCTGGTTCGCGATCTTCTTCCTCTTCGGGTTCGTGCTGCTGGCGGCGCTGTTCGCCGCGGCGGCCGCGATGGTCTCGCGCCAGGAGGACATCGGCGCCACGACCACCCCCATCACCATGCTGATCATGGCGCCGTACTTCCTGGTGATCTTCTTCAACGACAACCCGGTCGTGCTGACGGTCATGTCGTACGTGCCGTTCTCGGCACCGGTGGGGATGCCGCTGCGCATGTACCTCGGCGACGCACAGTGGTGGGAGCCCGTGCTCTCGCTGCTCATCCTGCTCGTCTCGTGCATCGCGGCCATCGGCGTCGGCTCGCGCATCTACCGCAACTCGCTGCTGCGCATGGGCGCACGCGTCAAGCTGGCGGAGGCGCTGAAGGGCTGATCGAGCGGCTCACGTCGGAGGGGGATGGATGCCAGGGGTTCGGCATCCATCCCCCTCTTCGCGCCGCGCCACCCGGTCTCGGCGCCGTCACTCCTCGAGCACGGCGAGCACGTTGCCCGCCGGGTCGCGGAACCAGGCGATGAGCGGGCCGCCCGCGCGCATGATGCCGCGCTCATCGGTGGGGATATCGGCGTCGGGGTAGATCTTGGTGTCGACGCCGCGGGAACGCAGGTCGTCGACGGCTGCCTCGACGTCGGCGACGGGGAAGTTCAGCACCGTGAACGTGGCGGGCTCGTGATGGGGTTTGCCGTAGACGAGCACGCTCCCGCCCGATCCGAGCTGGAGCGAGAGGAAGCCCGTGTCCTCGAACACCTCCACCGTCAGGCCGAGGGTGGCGGCGTAGAACCGGCGGGCCGCGTCGAGGTCGTCGACGGCGAAACCCGAGAAGGCACCGGCGGGATCGAACATGATCGTGCTCCTTCGTTCAGCGCGCCACGAAGGCCGTGACGCTGTCGGACAGGCGGATCGGGATGCCGTCGATCACCGACCGCACCGGCTCCCCGATCGCGACGGTGAGTTCCTCGTCGACGCCGAAGACCGCGGCCCCCGTCTGCGCGCCGCTCGCGCACCCCGCCGACCACGGACTGTTGTCGGTCGAGGTGAAGGTCGCGATGCAGCGCCCGTCGCCGTCGTCGGGTTGCGCGAGGTAGATGCGGAAGTCGCTCACCGTCGCGATGTAGCGCGTGCTGGCGGGGTCGATGCCGCTGTCGCGCAGGATGTCGGCCGAGATCACGTCTTCGACCGTCTGCGGGAACGTCAGCTCGGGCAGGCTCGCCGCCGCGGGGTCCGGGGTCGCGGCGGTCGAGGGCACGGCCGACAGCCCCGCGCCGATCGCGGCGCCGACGCCGAGCAGGGCGAGGGCGCCGACCGCGGCGAGCGCCCACCGCAGGGCGGGGCGCGGTGGTCGGGCGTCGGCGTCCGCGGGCTCGGCGCCCTCGGGCGCGGCATCCGGGGTCGGGGGGTCTGAGGCATCGGGGTCGCGCCGGGGCGCACGTTCCGGCTCGCCGCTCCCGGCGCGGCGCACCCGCTCTTCGAGCTCGCCGAGACGCTCGATCATGGCCGGCGTCGCGGCGGCGCCGTCGGCACCGTAGACCCGCTCGCGCAGGTGCCGCAGCTCGACGTCGTCGTCCATGCGTTGACTCTAGAGCCGCGCGGGGGCGGCGGGGGCGGGAAGCGGTCTTCCGCGACGTCAGCCCCCGCCGTGCAGGGCGAGGAGCCCGAGCGACCCGACGCCGCGACGAGATCAGGCGCCGGGGCGCGGCGCCGTCGCATCCAGCGCATCGGCCGCCCCCACCAGCGCGAGGTGCGACAGCGCCTGCGGGGTGTTACCGACCTGGTGACCGGTGGTGGGGTCGTACTCCTCCGACAACAGGCCGAGGTCGTTCGCGACGGCGGTGAGCCGGTGCATCAGCGTCACGGCCTCGTCGCGGCGACCGCTGTGCGCGTACTGCCCGACCAGCCAGAAGGAACAGGCGAGGAACGGATGCTCGTCCCCGGTGAGGCCGTCGACACCGGTCGTGCGGTAGCGCAGCAGCCACCCGTCGGGCATGAGCGTCTCTTCCATGCGGGCGACGGTGGCGAGCATGCGGGGGTCGTCGTACGCGCAGAACCCGACCTGGGGCAGCACCAGCAGCGAGGCATCGACCTCGTCGGTGCCGAAGTACTGCGTGAACCATCCGCCCTCGTGCACCCCGTGCGCGTCGATGTCGGCGCGGACCCGATCGCGCAGGGTGCGCCAGGTGTCGACGTCGCCGTCGCGCCCGCCCTCTTCGACGGCGCGGATGCCGCGATCGAACGCCGCCCACACCATCGCCCGCGAGTGGGTGAAGAAGTGCGGCTCGCCGCGCATCTCCCAGATGCCCAGGTCGGGCCGGTCGACCTCGCTCGCGAGCTGGTCGAGCAACGCCCGCTGCAGCGACCACGAGAACGTCGTCTCTTCGACGCCGGCGTTCCGCGCCGCCTCGAGCGCCACCATGACCTCACCGATCACGTCGGCCTGGTACTGGTCGACGGCGCCGTTGCCGATGCGCACGGGGGCGGCTCCCCCGTACCCGGGGAGGCTGGTGATCTCGCGCTCCGGCAGGTCGCGCTCGCCCGCGATGCCGTACATGATCTGCACGTCGGCGGGGTCCCCGGCGATCGCCCTCAGCAACCAGGTGCGCCAGCGCTGTGCGGCGTCGAGGTAGCCGTGGTCGATGTACGCGCTCAGCGTGAGGGCCGCGTCGCGCAGCCAGACGTAGCGGTAGTCCCAGTTGCGCGAGCCTCCGAACGCCTCGGGCAGCGAAGTCGTGGCCGCGGCGACGATGCCGCCCGTCTCGGAGTGCGTGAGCGCCCGCAGCACCATGAGGGAACGGGTGACGAGGGCGGCGTGCGTGCCGGCGGACTGCACGCGGTCGGCCCACGACGACCACCACTCGCGCGTGCGCTCCAGCGCCGCCGACACGTCGAACGACACCGGCGGGTCCTGCCACGACGGCCCCCACGACAGGACCGAGTCGACGCGGTGGCCCGGGCTCGTCGTCCACCGGCCGCGGTGAGCGGTGCCGACGGCGATGAGACGGGGGCCCCGCAGGGTCACGGCGTCGGGGCCGGCGACGGCGAGGATCGCGTGCTCGTCGGCGTGGCCGATCTGCCGCACCCAGGGCACGGCGCGGGCGTAGTCGAAGCGCAGACGCACCTCGCTGACGAAGTCGACCTGGCCCGAGACCCCGACCACGCGGCGGATGACGGCCTCCACCCCCTCGTCGACGGGCATGGCGTCGTACACCTCGGCGACGCCGGTCTCGGTCTCCCAGCGGGTGACGAGCACGAACGTGTCGCCGTCGTACCGACGCGTCGCGCGCGCCTCGGGATCGGCCGGGCGCAACGACCACGCGCCGTGCGACTCGTCGCCGAGCAGCGCGCTGAACATCGAGCCGCTGTCGTACCGCGGCAGGCAGAGCCAGTCGATGCTCCCTCGCGAGGAGACGAGGGCGGCGGACCGGCAGTTGCTGAGGACGGCGTAGTCCTCGATCGGAGTGGTCACCCTCGGATCATGGCAGCAAACACCCGCATCGCACCTCTGGGTTCGATGAGTGGCATCCCTGGGTCATCCGCAAGGGCGGGGCGAGGTCGGAAGGTGTCGCTACGCTGAGCGGCATGGCGGCGGACACCACCCTGATCATCCTGGGCGCTTCAGGCGACCTCACTTCTCGACTGCTCCTCCCGGCCCTGGGCCAATTGCTCGTGCGCGAGCCCGGGCGGTCGGTGCGCCTGCACGGCGCGGGCATGGAGGACTGGACCGACGAGCACTGGCGCGAGGTGGTGCACCGGGCGTTCCAGACGATGGACGCCGAGGCTGCTTTCGACTCGGTCTCGGCCACGACCTACTCCCGAGCCGACATCACGAAGGCCGCCGACCTGCAGCAGCTGCTCGACGACGCCGAGGGGCGTCCGGCGCTGTACTTCGCCGTCCCGCCGGCCGTGGCCGAGAAGTCGTGCCTCGCGCTGAGCGACGTGACCATTCCCGAGGGAACGATCCTCGCGCTCGAGAAGCCGTTCGGCACCGACGAGGCCAGCGCGCACAAGCTCAACCAGCAGCTGGCGACGCTCGTTCCCGAGGACCAGGTCTTCCGCATCGATCACTTCCTCGGGCGTTCCACGGTGCTCAACCTGCTCGGCGCGCGCTTCGCCAACCGCATCATCGAGAGCGTGTGGTCGGCCGACGATATCGCGTCGATCACCGTCGACTTCCCCGAGAAGCTCGGCCTCGAGGGCCGCGCGGGGTATTACGACTCCGCCGGCGCGCTCGTCGACATGATCCAGAGCCACCTGCTGCAGGTCATGGCCTTCGTCACGATGGAGCCGCCCTCCACCCTCGACCAGCTCGACCTGCGCGATGCCACCTCGGCGGTGCTGCGGGCGACCCACGTGCTCGACGACGACCCGGTGAAGAACTCCCGGCGCGCGCGGTACACGGCGGGCGACGTCGGCGACCGCCACTTCGCCTCGTACGTCGACGAGCCGGGTGTCGATGCGTCGCGCGGCACCGAGACACTGGCCGAGATGACCGTCGAGGTGCGCACCGCCCGCTGGCAGGGGGTGCCGATCACACTGCGGTCGGGCAAGGCGCTGGATGCCGGAGACCCGGCCGCGACCGTCACCTTCAAGCCCGTGCGGCACCTTCCCGGCGGCTTCGTCGGCGAGAGCGACCCGTCGGTGCTCGTCTTCTCGCTCGGCCCCGACACGATGAGCCTCGGGCTCAACGTCAACGGCGCCGACGACCCCCTCGAACTCGAGCGCGTGACGCTGGCCGCCGACCTCGGCGTCGGCGGACTGAAGGCGTACGGCGAAGTGCTCTCGGGCATCCTCGACGGCGACGCCATGCTCGCGGTGCGCGCCGACGCGGCCGAGCAGTGCTGGCGCATCGTGCAGCCCGTCATCGACGCGTGGCGCCAGAACCGGGTGCCGCTCGACGAGTACCCGGCCGGTTCCACGGGCCCCGAGTCCTGGAAGCTGTGACGCCGAGGGGCTGAGGTCCCGTCGGGGCACCTCGCCGCGGCGCCGCCGCGTGCACAACGGCGGGGGCCGGGCAGACACGCCGGGGTATCGGCATCCCGAACCGGCGTGTTGCCGCCTGGCCCCGCCGTTGTGCACGGCTGCCGGGACCGAGGCTGGACGACCCATACCGTCACGAGGGAACACGAAAGAGACCGTGTGTGTTCAATGGTGGAGGTCAATGGCGACCGGATCTGTCCCCGTTCTCAGGAGTAGCCATGTCCCTCACCCTCGACCGCACCGCACCCACCGACGCTCCGATCCTCGGCGTGCTCGCCGAGCGTTGGAGCACCCGCATCTTCGACCCCGAGACGCCGATCGACGAGACCGCGCTGCGCTCCGCCCTCGAGGCCGCCCGCTGGGCACCCTCGGGCATGAACCACCAGCCCTGGCGCCTGATCCTCGCCCGTCGCGGTTCGGCGGCGCACGAGAAGATCGTGTCGGCCCTCATGGGCTTCAACCAGGCCTGGGCCCCCGCCGCCGGCGCCCTGCTCGTCGTGCTCGCCGAGCACGAGACCGCCGAGGGCGACGCGCGCCCGTGGGCGCTCTACGACGCCGGCCAGGCCGCCGCGCACTTCACCGTGCAGGCACACGCCGAGGGTCTCGCGACGCACCAGATGGGCGGCTTCGTGGCCGACGACCTGCGTGCCGCCTTCGACATCGAGGCGCGCTTCACCCCCGTCACCGTGATCGCGGTCGGCGCTCTCGGCGACATCGACGCCGCCGAAGAGGGCCTGCGCCAGCGCGAGCTCGCTCCCCGCGAGCGCCGCTCCGTGGCGGAGTCGCTGCTCGTCGACGACTGAGCGTCCCGCCCGTCACGAACGCCCGCCGCACCGGAGACCCCGCCGAGGGTCTTCCCGGTGCGGCGGGCGTTCCTCATGGCGTCGGCGCACGGCCGACGCGCTCTGCCGACGCCCTCTTGTGCATAAACGCTCATCCTGCGCAGAAACGCTCAGCCAGCGCGTTTATGCGCACGAACAGCGTTTATGGGCGAGGGGCCGGGACGCGGAGACCGGCACCGCGCGATGCGGGGCCGACCGCACACGAGAGGGGGATGCCGCGCACCGCGCGCCGCATCCCCCTCTCGCATTCGACTACTCGACGATCTCGGCCTCGATCACGTCGTCGTCGCCCGTCTCGGGCTGGGCGGGGCCCGCGCTCGCCAGCACGAGCGAGTCGCCGTCGCTCGCCACGTCGACCCGCACCACATCGCCGTCGCGCACCGTGCCGGCGAGGATCGCCATTGCGAGGCGGTTCTGGATCTCGGTCTGGATCAGGCGACGCAGCGGCCGGGCGCCGTACACCGGGTCGTACCCGCGTTCGGCGAGCCACGAGCGGGCATCGGGCGTGACCGCGAGGGACAGCCGGCGCTCGCGCAGTCGCTTGTGCAGGGCATCGACGGCGAGTTCGACGATCTGCGCCAGGTCGTCCTGGCTCAGGGCCTGGAAGATGACGATGTCGTCGAGGCGGTTCACGAACTCGGGCTTGAAGGCCTGGCGCACCAGCGCCTGCACCTGCTCGTGCTTGGTCTCGATCGACAGCGTCGGGTCGATGAGGATCGGCGAGCCGAGGTTCGAGGTGAGCACCAGGATGACGTTCGTGAAGTCGACCGTGCGGCCCTGGCCGTCGGTCAATCGACCGTCGTCGAGCACCTGCAGCAGCACGTCGAACACCTCGGGGTGCGCCTTCTCGACCTCGTCGAGCAGCACGACGCTGTAGGGACGACGGCGCACGGCCTCGGTGAGCTGGCCCCCCTGCTCGTACCCGATATACCCCGGAGGGGCACCGACGAGGCGCGAGACGGAGTGCTTCTCGCCGTACTCCGACATGTCGATGCGCACCATGGCGTGCTCGTCGTCGAAGAGGAAGTCGGCGAGCGACTTCGCCAGCTCGGTCTTGCCGACACCGGTCGGGCCGAGGAACAGGAACGATCCGACCGGACGGTTCGGGTCGCTGATCCCGGCGCGCGAGCGGCGGACGGCGTCGGACACCGCCTTCACGGCATCGCGTTGCCCGATCAGGCGCTTGCCGAGCTCGCGCTCGAGGTGCAGCAGCTTCTCGGTCTCGCCCTGCAGCAGGCGCCCGACCGGAATGCCGGTCCAGGCGGCGATGACCGCCGCGATGTCCTCGTCGGTGACCTGATCGTTGACCATCCGGTCGCCGGTGGGCTCCTCGCGCTCGGCGGCCATGAGCTCGCGCTCGAGCGCCGGGATCTCGGCGTACAGCAACCGCGACGCGCGTTCGAGGTTGCCCTCGCGCTGGGCGCGCTCGGCATCCACGCGCGCCGAGTCGAGACGGGTCTTCAGGTCGCCGACGCGGTTGAGCGAGGCGCGCTCGCGCTCCCACCGGGCCTGCAGCTCGTCGAGTTTGGCCTGCTCGCCGGCGAGGGTGTCGCGGAGCGTGGCGAGACGCTCCTTCGAGGCCGCGTCCTTCTCTTTCTTCAGCGCGAGCTCTTCGAGCTTCAGGCGATCGACGTGTCGGCGCAGCTCGTCGATCTCGAGGGGCGCGGAGTCGATCTCCATGCGCAGACGCGAGGCCGCCTCGTCGATCAGGTCGATGGCCTTGTCGGGCAGCTGGCGCGCGGGGATGTAGCGGTTCGACAGCGACGCTGCGGCGACCAGCGCCGCATCGGCGATGGCGACCTTGTGGTGCGCCTCGTAACGCTCCTTCAGGCCGCGGAGGATCGCCACGGTGTCTTCGACCGTGGGCTCGCCGACGTACACCTGCTGGAAGCGGCGTTCGAGAGCGGCATCCTTCTCGATGAACTCGCGGTACTCGTCGAGCGTGGTCGCGCCGATCAGCCGCAGCTCGCCGCGGGCGAGCATGGGCTTGAGCATGTTGGATGCCGCGACCGAGCCCTCGCCGCCGCCCGCGCCCATGAGCACGTGCAGCTCGTCGATGAACGTGATGACGCGCCCATCGGACTCGGTGATCTCTTTCAGGACGCTCTTCAGTCGCTCCTCGAACTGGCCGCGGTACATCGCGCCGGCGACGAGCGCCGAGATGTCGAGCGACACGAGTTCTTTGTTCTTGAGACTCTCGGCGACGTCGCCCGCGACGATGCGCTGCGCGAGCCCCTCGACGACGGCGGTCTTGCCGACACCGGGTTCGCCGATGAGCACGGGGTTGTTCTTCGTGCGGCGGGTCAGCACCTGGCTGACGCGGCGGATCTCGCCGTCGCGCCCGATCACGGGGTCGAGCTTGCCCTGGCGGGCACGGTCGGTGAGGTTGATGCCGAACTGCTCGAGGGCGCTCCGCGCGTCCTCCTGCCCCGGCTGTGGCGTGGCGTTCATGTGTTCTCCCAAAATCTGTTCGCGGTCTCAAAAACTTGAGTTGCGTGGACTCAAGTTTAGCAGTGCACCGGCGTGAGAACAATGGATGCCGCGGCACAGGCGGTAGCGCGGACGCGGGCGCGGCGTGAGAGCGGGCGCGGGCAGCGCGGGAGCGGTGGCGGTGTGAGAGCGGGCGCGGCGCGGCCCTCAGGCCGGAATCGGTTCCGCCACCGCCGGAGCCGATACGGTCGCGGAGGCGACTCGCTCATCGGCGTTGCACGAGAAACGCGCGCGGTAGGCGGTCGGGGTGAGTCCCATCGCTCGGGCGAAGTTCTGGCGCAGCACCGCCGCCGAACCGAAGCCGCACTCGGCGGCGATGCGGTCCAGCCCCAGATCGGTCTCTTCGAGCAGTCGCTGCGCGTGCAGCAGGCGTTGGCGCGCGAGCCAGGCCGCGGGCGTGGCGCCGAGATCCGCCTTGAAGCGGCGGGCGAAGGTGCGCGGGGACATGTGCGCGCGTGCCGCGAGTCGATCGACCGAGAGCTCGGCATCCAGGTTCTGCAGCATCCACTCGGTCACCGGAGCCAGCGAGAGCGACGAGTCGATCGGGATCGGCGAGGCGATGAACTGCGCCTGGCCCCCGTCGCGCTGCGGCGCGACGACCATGCGTCGCGCAATACGGTTGGCGAGCTCCGAACCGAGCTCCTGGCGCAGTAAGTGCAGGCACGCGTCGAGTCCCGCGGCGGTTCCGGCGCTCGTAACGATGTTGCCCGACTGCACGTAGAGCACGTCGGGGTCGACCTCGATCTCCGGATACATCCGCGCCATGACATCGGCGTAACGCCAGTGCGTCGTGGCGCGCTTTCCGTCGAGCACCCCGGCGGCGGCGATGACGAACGACCCGCTGCACACGCTCAGCAACCAGGCGCCACGGGCATGGGCGGCGCGCACCACCTCGACCACGCGCGGGTCGACGGTGCCCCACTGATCCCGCGGGATGGGGGCGAGAACCAGGATGTCGACGTCGGACGCCGCCTCGAGACCGAGATCGACGTTCACCGAGAAACCGATGTTCGAGGGCACGACCCCGGGTTCGGGCGCGACGATGCGGAAGTCGAAATTCGGGATGCCGTCGTCGCTGCGGTCGAGGCCGAAAGCTTCGCACGCGAGGCCGAACTCGAACGGGGCGAAGCCGGGCTGGATGACGACGGCGACCGAGCGCATGCGAACCTCCGGTGTGGCAGAAATATGACGAACACCGTCCATCATGCCACTCGTGACACTTTCCCTCTACTCGTAGCGTCTCTGCCATGGCTTACTTCATCGCCCTCGGCATCCTCTCGCTCGCCGGCATCGTCGGCACCGTGTGGCTCGTGCGGACCGACGGGTACGGGCGCATCCCCACCGACCCCTCGCGCGTCGCCCCGTCGGCGCCCCGTTCGGCCCGCTCGCGGGAGAAGACGGTCCAGGCCGCTCCCGCGGTCGAAGCCGCACGCCCGAGCATGCACGTCACCCTGCCGTCGGCCTCGACGGCGACCGCTCCGCTGCGCATCGTGGGAACGGAGTGACCCGACGACGCGGCACACGCCGCCCCGGCGCGGCCGAGGCTCGGCGGGCGTGGGATCCGCCGGGTCAGCGCCCCGCGGCGACCGCCCGCTCGTACACGGCGACCATCGCCGCCGTGCGCGACGACTGGCGGAACCGCTCCGCGACGCTCGCGTCGGGCGTGACCGGCGACCCGGCGGCGATGTCGGCGGCCGAGCGGCGGAGGGTCTGCGAGAGCGCCGCGACCGTGGCATCCGGAACCGTCCAGATCCCGGCGCCGAGCTCGGCGCCGATGTCGGGGTCGCTGACGACGGCGGGGGTGCCGAGCGAGGCGGCCTCGAACACCGTCATGCCCTGCGTCTCGAAGCCGATCGACGTCTGCACCACGGCGTCGGCGTCGGCGAGCCGGCGGAGGGTCTCGGCGTACGACAGGCGTCCCGCGAACGTGACGGATGCCACCGGCGCCCGGCGCTCGATCAGCCGCTGCGCGGCACGGAGCTGACCGCCGCCGCCGATGATCTCGACCTCGGCGTCGATCCCCGACTCGGCGACCGCCTCGAGGAAGGGGAGCAGGCGCTTCTCGGGGCTCATGCGGCCGAGCCAGACGAAACGCGGACGGCCCGGGCGACGCTCGGTGGGTCCGGCCGCGAGGGCGGCGTCGAGCGCGTCGTCGTCGATGCCGTTCCAGATCACGTCGACCGCGTCGGCGACACCGTGCCGTTCCAGACGACGCGCGAAGTGACCCGAGGGGGCGGTCACGGCGCGGGACACCGCGGCCAGACGGCGAAGGTACGCCCAGCCGTCGATGTCGCTGCCGGCCGGTGCGATATCGCGTCCCGCCGCCGGCGCGGCGACCTGTCGCGGCAACGCGCGTCGCGCCCACGCGTTCAGCGCGCGCAGTACCAGGCCCGGGAACGGGGCGGTCGCCTCGATGCCCACGTCGACGCGGTTGTGCATCGTGTGCACGACGGGCAGGCCGTGCCGCGCCGCGAAACGGTGCCCGATGTACGCGCCCCAGAAGTCGGCCTGCACGTGCACGACGTCGACCGGCAGGCGCGCGCCCATCTCGGAGTCCACGAACCGGTCGGTCCGGGCACCGGGCCAGGTGAGCGCGTACTCGCGATCGAGCGTGAGGGGGATCGAGGGCAGGTCGAGGTAGGCGGTGTCGTCGGGCGCAGGGCGGTGCAGGCGCGGAGCGACGACGGTGACGACGTGGCCCGCGCGCTCGAGGAAGCGCTTCTGCAACCGCATCGACACCTGCGCGCCGCCCAGCGACTCGAGGTGCTGGTCGGCGAACATCACGACGTGCACGAGGTCACTCCGGGAGCGGGCGTCCGCGGTACAGCGCCTCGAAGGTGTCGAGGGTGCGGCCGATGTCGTGCACGATCACGCCGTCGAGCGACGCCTGCTGCATCCGCCGACGCTCGTCGGGGGCGGCGGTGAGCACGTCGGTCAACCGGGCCGCGAGCTCGTCGGCGTTTCCGGGCTCGAACAGGTACCCGTTCTCGCCGTCGTGCACGAGGTGCGGGAGTGCGACCGCATTGGCGGCGACGATCGGCAGGCCGGAGGCCATCGCCTCCATCGTCGCGATCGACTGGAGCTCGGCGATCGAGGCGATCGCGAAGACCGACGCGCGCGAGTAGAGCGCGCGCAGCTCTTCTTCGGACGTGTGGCCGTGGAAGGTCACGCGGTGCGCGAGACCGAGCTGCTCGGCGAGCTGCTCGAGGTTGCGGCGCTGGTCGCCGCCACCGACGATGTCGAAGGTCACGTCGAGGGCGGGGTCGATCTTGGTCATCGCGCGCAGGATGACGTCGATGCCCTTCTCGGTGGTGAGGCGTCCGACGAAGAGGATGCGGTTCGCGTCGCGCGGCTCGAGGTCGGGCGTGTAGTTCGAGCGGTCGATACCGCAGGAGATCGGGATGACACCCTCGATGCCGATCGTCGCCTGCAGGAAGTCGGCGGCCCGACGCGTGGGCGTCGTGACGGCGCGCGTCATGACGAAGGTGCGCTTGGCATCGGCCCAGGCCAGCTTGAGCATGATGCGGTCGAGGAAGTCGGGCAGGGTCGTGAAGTCGAGGATGTTCTCGGGCATCACGTGGTTGGTGGCGATCACCGGGATGCCGCGCTTGCGCGCCTCGCGGGCGAGTCCTCGGCCGATGATGATGTGCGACTGGATGTGCACGACGTCGGGCCGGATCTGGTCGAGCATGAGTCGCGCGTAGTGCTTCGCGCGCCAGGGCCATACGAACGTGAGCCAGTCGTGCGGAAGGAAGCGGTACGACGGAAGACGGTGCAGCGTCATCGGCTGCCCCTCGATCACCTCGGTCGCCGTGCCCGCGTGGCCACGGCCGATGCTGGGCGCGGCGACGTGCACGTCGTGACCGCGGGCGACGAGACCGGCGGCGAGGCGCTCGGCGAAGCGGGCGGCCCCGTTGACGTGGGGCAGGAACGTGTCGGCGCCGATGAGGACCGTGAGCGGACGTTCGGCCGGGGCGGGAGTCTCGCGCGAGACGGCGGGATCGTGCGCGTCGTCGGATACGGGATGGTCGGCGGGCGTCGCAGAAGTGGTCACGGGTGGTGAGGCCTATCTATGCGGCGGACGGGTCGCACGGTGCGGTTCATGCGCTCGCACCACTGTACCCGAGCGGTTTTCGCGAACCCGGAGCCGTCTCGCGGTGTGGAGGACGGGGGCGTGGGCGCCCGAAGCGCGCCGGACGCGGCACCGCCCGCCCGGCGCGGCACCGGGCGGGCGGATCGGCGCGGGCGGAGTCAGTCCCGACCGTCGAGCCGCGGGTCGGGCGACGGAGCACCGTGCGCGGGGCGCGGCGGCCCGTCGGTCCCGGCGGGGGCGGGAACCTCGGATGCCGCGGCCGCCATCGCCGACACCACCACGGCGTCGTCGGTGGCCGGCGCCTGCCGGGGATCAGCCGCGCGGGGGGCCTCGGCCGCCGCGAGATCGACGTCGGCGGTGGCCTGCTCGAACTGCGAACGGTAGAGCCGGTAGTACGCCCCCTCGGTGCCGATCAGCTCGTCGTGCGTCCCCTGCTCGACGATGTCGCCGTGCTCCATGACCAGGATGAGATCGGCATCGCGGATCGTCGACAGGCGGTGCGCGATCACGAACGACGTGCGTCCTTCGCGCAGCGCGGCCATCGCCTGCTGCAGCAGCAGCTCGGTGCGCGTGTCGACCGACGAGGTCGCCTCGTCGAGGATGAGCACCGACGGACGCGCGACGAACGCCCGCGCGATGGTGATGAGCTGTTTCTCACCCGCCGAGACGTTCGCGGCGTCCTCATCGAGGACGGTGTCGTACCCCTCGGGGAGCGAGTGCACGAACTGGTCGACGCGGGTGGCGACGGCGGCTTGCTGGATCTCGTCGTCGGTGGCGGTCTCGCGGCCGTAGCGGATGTTGTCGCGGATCGTCCCGGCGAACAGCCACGGGTCTTGCAACACCATGCCGGTGCGCGAGCGGACGTCGTCGCGGCGCAGTTCGGCGATGTCCTGACCGTCGAGCAGGATGCGCCCGCCGTCGAGCTCGTAGAACCGCATGATCAGGTTGACCAAGGTGGTCTTGCCGGCCCCCGTCGGTCCGACGATGGCGACCGTCTGACCCGGCTCGACCCGGAACGACAGGTCGCGGATGAGCGGGCGATCGGGCGAGTACGCGAAGCGGACGTTCTCGAACTCGATGACCCCGCGTCCGTCGCCCGGGCGCGGGGCGTCGGGGGCGTCGGGGCCTTGCTCGTCGGCATCGAGCAGGGCGAAGACGCGCTCGGCCGAGGCCGTACCCGACTGCACGACCGCGGCCATGCCACCCAGCTGCGACAGGGGCTGCGTGAACTGCTGCGAGTACTGGATGAACGCCTGCACGTCGCCCAGGCGGATCTGCCCGCCGGCCACCATGAGCCCACCGAGCACCGCGATGCCGACGTAGGTGAGGTTTCCGACGAACATCATGCCCGGCATGATCATGCCGGAGAGGAACTGGGCCCGGAAACTGGCCTGGTAGAGCTCTTCGTTCTCGACCTCGAACTTCTCGCGGGCGTCTTTCTCGCGGCCGTAGACCTTGACCAGCGCGTGACCCGAGAACGACTCCTCGACGCGGGCGTTGAGACGGCCCACCTTCTTCCACTGCTCGCCGAAGGCCTTCTGCGACTTCGGGCCGATCACCCCGAAGATGACCGCCATGAGCGGGAGCGAGATGAGCGCGACGAGGGCCAGCTGCCAGGAGATGGTGAACATCATGATGAGCACGCCCACGACCGTGAGCACGGAGGTGAGAGCGCTCGAGAGCGACTGCTGCATCGTCTGCGTGATGTTGTCGATGTCGTTCGTGACCCGGGAGATGAGCTCACCGCGCTGCACCTTGTCGAAGTACGACAGGGGGAGCCGGTTGACCTTGGCCTCGACGTCTTCACGCAGGCGCCACATGGTGCGCACCATGATGATGTTGATGACGTAGCCCTGGATCCACGACAGCAGCGACGAGCCGACGTAGATGGCCAGCACGGTCACGACCACGATGCGCAGCGCATCGAAGTCGACGCCCGCGCCGACCTGGAAGTTGTCCATCGCGCCGACGATGTTGGCGATGTCGCCCTGCCCGGCGGAGCGCAGGGCGTCGACGACGGTGTCTTTCGGGGTGCCGGCCGGGAACTGCTCGGCGAGCCCGCGCGAGACCACGCCCTCGAAGATGATGTTCGTGGCGTTGCCGAGGACGCGCGGGGCCAGCACCGCCAGCACGACGCCGAGGGCCCCGAGCACCGAGACGAGCCCGAAGGCCCCGGCGTGGGGACGCAGGAGTCCGATCAGCCGGCGGAAGCTCGAGCCGAAGTCCGAGGCCTTGCCCGGCGCGACGCTGTCCCAGTCGCCCGAGTTCAGACGGGCCTGTTCGGCGAGCTCGAGTTCGGCGCGCTCTTCTTCGGTGCGGGTGTCGGGAGTGCTCATGCTTCGACCCCCAGCTGCGACTCGACGATCTCGCGATAGGTGGTGCTGGACTGCAGCAGCTCCTCGTGCGTGCCGAGTCCGGCCATGCGTCCGTCTTCGAGCACGACGATCCGGTCGGCACCGGTGATGGTCGAGACGCGCTGCGCCACGACGATCTTCGTCACCTCGGGGAGCTCTTGCCACAACGCCTGCCGCAATCGGGCGTCGGTGCTGAGGTCGAGGGCCGAGAACGAGTCGTCGAAGACGAGCACCGCCGGCCGGTGCACGATCGCTCGGGCGATGGCGAGGCGCTGGCGCTGCCCGCCCGAGACGTTGGTGCCGCCCTGGGCGATCTTGCCGTCGAGGCCGCCCTCCATCGCCTCGACGAAGTCGCGACCCTGGGCGATCTCGAGCGCGTGCCACAGTTCGTCGTCGGTGGCGTCTTCTCGACCGAAACGCAGGTTGGATGCCACCGTGCCGCTGAACAGGAACGGACGCTGCGGCACCAGGCCGATGCTCTTCCAGAGCAGGTCGAGGTCGGCCTCGCGCACGTCGACGCCGCCGACGCGGACCGCTCCCGCCGTCACGTCGAACAGGCGCGGGAGCAAGGAGACGAGGGTCGTCTTTCCCGCCCCCGTCGATCCGACGATCGCCACGGTCTCTCCGGGGTGGGCCGCGAACGTGACGCCCGACACCACGGGCGACTCGGCTCCCGGGTACGCGAAGGCGACGTCGTCGAACTCGACGGTTCCGACCGAGGGGAAGACGCTCACCGGGTTCGCCGGACGCTCGAGCGTCGAGTGACTGTCGAGCACCTCTCCGATGCGCTCGGCCGACACGGCCGCGCGCGGGATCATCACCGTCATGAAGCTCGCCATGAGCACACCCATGAGGATCTGCGCCACGTACTGCATGAACGCGAAGAGGGTACCGATCTGCACGCCGCCGGCGTCGACCTGGATGCCGCCGAACCAGATGACACCGACGACGGTGACGTTGAGCACCAGCATCGCCAGCGGGAACAGCAGCACGAAGAGCGAGCCCACCTTGCGACCGACGTCCATGATGTCGGTGTTCGCCTCGCGGAAGCGCTCTTCTTCGATGCGCTCGCGCACGAAGGCGCGCACCACGCGCACCCCGGTCAGTTGCTCGCGCATCACCCGGTTCACGGCATCGAGCTTGGACTGGTAGCTGCGGAACAGCGGCACCATGCGGGCGATGATGAGGGCGACCGCGACCAGCAGGATCGGAACGGCGACGCCGAGCAGCCAGCTGAGACCGACGTCTTGCTGCAGCGCCATGAAGATGCCGCCGAGGGCGAGCAGCGGGGCGCTGACGAGCATGGTGGCGCCCATCATCGCGAGCATCTGCACCTGCTGCACGTCGTTCGTGTTGCGCGTGATGAGGGAACCGGCGCCGAACTGCGACAGTTCACGCTCGGAGAAGCCGCTGACCTTCTCGAACAGATCGAGCCGGATGTCGCGGCCCGCGGCCATGGCGGCGCGCGCGGCGAAGTAGGTCGCGACGACCGAGGCGACGATCTGCCCGAGCGAGATGCCGAGCATGATCATGCCCTGCGACCAGATGAACCCCGTGTCGCCCTGGGCGACGCCGCGATCGATGATGTCGGCGTTCAGGCGCGGCAGGTAGAGGGATGCCATCGCCGCGACGAACTGGAACACCAGCAGCGCCACGAGGAGCCAGCGGTACCGGGACAGGTAGCGGACGAGGATCTTGCCGAGCATGGGACCTCCGGAGCAGGTCTGACGCGGCCGCCGTGACCGCGAAGACCAGCCTGGCACCAACCTCCGACACCGGGGAACCATTTCTGCAACTCAGCGCCCGTTCGGTCGCGGCTCGTAGGGTGGAGCCATGTCTCGACTGCAGGCCGACGCCGCCGCCGACCTCTGGGTGCCCGTGACCGGTTCACTCGGCCTCCGCGGCCGACGACACCGCAAGGCCGCCATCGGCATGCTGCTCGGCCAGGCCGCCCGCACGACGGGCACCGCCCCCCGCCCCGGCGGCGGCGCCTTCGCGTGGATGCTGAGTCAAGCCGCTCCGCTGCTCATGCGTCGCGCCGGTGGCCGCGTTCTGGTGTGGGTGTGGAAGAGCGCGCCCGAGCTGCTCGTCGTGATGGCACAGCTGCAAGAGGCCACCGCGCAGCTGCGCACCGCGCGCGCGATGATGCCGATGGAGTACGACGACACGGAGTCGTTCCGCAATCCGCACCTCGGCGTCGGCGAGAAGCTCGCGATGCCGCTGCCGATCGATCCGAAGACTCCCCCGTTCGCGACCTACACGTGGGACACGGGCTCGCACTTCGTCACGGTGACGGCGGTGTGCGCCGACCGCGAGCGGTTCGGCACCGTCATCGGCGCGGTCGACGACATCGCACGCACGCTCCGCGTCGTCGACGACCTCTCGGTCGGAGAGACGCCGACGGTGCTGCGGATCGATCCGGCCTGAGCCGCTGCCCCGCTCCGGCCGAGCCGTCGGGGCACCGTATGCACAGACCCTTCGACGCGCTCAGAACCTCGGTGCCGCGACGGGATGTCAGTCGTCGTGGATGTCGCGCGGGCGCCAGAGCACGATGTCGGTCGCGCGACGCACGCGCGAGCCGTGGCGGAGCGTCACGACCGAGCCGGTCGCGCCGGCGGCGAAGACGCGCGCACCGGGGCGGGACTGCCGCTCGATCGTGAGCTGCCGCTCGAGGTCGTTCACGCGGCGGGCGAGATCGTGCACGCGCTCCTCGAGGGCGAGGAGGCGCGCGATCGCGGGAAGGCTCATGCCTTCCCCCGACAGGCGGGCGACCTCGCGCAACTGCTGCACGTGGCGGCTCGAGTAGCGACGCGACCCGCCCTGGGTGCGCGCGGGCACGACGAGACCGAGCCGGTCGTACTGCCGCAGCGTCTGCGGGTGCATGTTCGACAGCTCGGCGGCGGCGGCGATGGCGAAGATCGGGGCGTCTTCGTCGATCTCTCTCTCGGACACGTCTTCACCTCTTTCGTCGTGCCGGGTGCGAGTGCCGGGTTCTCGGCATCCTGACGTATCGGATGCCGAGAACCGCGACGACGCGCGTGGGATGCGTCAGCGCGCCTTGGCCATCAGGTCGGCGCGCGGGTTCTCTTTCGGTTCGAGCTCGTGGAAACGCTCGAGGGCCTCGCGGGCCGCGTCGTCGAGGTGCGTGGGCACCGCGACCTGGACCTCGGCGAGCAGGTCGCCGACGCCCTTGGTCGACTCGATCCCGCGTCCCTTGACGCGCAGCACCCGTCCCGACGGGGTGCCGGGGGCGACGCGCAGTCGCACCGGCTCCCCCCCGAGTGTCGGGACCTCGATCGTGGCGCCCAGAGCCGCCTCGGTGAAGGTGACCGGCACCGTGACCCGCAGGTGGAGGCCGTCGCGCGTGAACACCGGGTGCGGACGCACCGCGACGGTCACGACGATGTCGCCGCTCTCGCCGCCGTCGGGCGACTTGCGTCCGCGGCCGCGCAGGCGGATCTTCTGCCCGTCCGACACCCCGGCCGGGATCTTCACCTTGAACGGGACGTTGTCTTCGCCCTGCAGGGTGATCGTCTCGCCCTTGGCCGCCGTGACGAAGTCGATCGTCGTGCGCGCCGTGACGTCGGATCCGCGCTGCGGTCCGCCGTAACCGCGGTATCCGCCCGAGGTCTGACCGAACCGGCCGGAACCGAAACCGGCGCCGCCCTGCTGGTCGAACATCGAGAAGAAGTCGTCGAAGCCCCCCGGAGGAGCCCCGGCGCCGCCACTGCGCGGTTGACCGAACCGGCTGAAGACGTCGTCGAAACCGCCGCCGCCGCCGGTACCCGGTGCCGAGAAGCGCGCCCCCGAGCCCATGGCCCGGATCTGGTCGTACTCCTCGCGCTGCTCCGGATCGTTGAGCACCGAGTAGGCCTCGCTGATCTCCTTGAACTTGGCCTCGGCCTTCGCGTCACCCGGGTTCGAGTCGGGGTGGTACTGGCGCGCGAGCTTGCGGTAGGTCTTCTTCAGATCGGCCGCGCTGACGCTCTTGTCGACGCCGAGGACCTTGTAGAAGTCCTTGTCGAACCAGTCCTGACTCGCCATGTGTCCTCCTCTTAGGCCGGCACGGCGACGACGACCTTGGCCGGTCGCAGCTCGATCGAGCCGAGGCGGTAACCGACCTCGACGACCTCGAGGATCGTCGTCTCGGTCACGCCGGGGGTGGGTGCCTGGAAGATGGCCTCGTGCTGCTGCGGGTCGAAGACGTCGCCGACGGCGCCGTACGACACGACACCGAGGCGCTCGGCCACGGCCCGCACCTTGTCGCCGATGGCGGCGAAGGGCGTGCCCTCGACGAGGTCGCCGTGCTTGACCGCGCGGTCGAGGTCGTCCATGACGGGCAGCAGGCCCTTCACGGCTTCGCCCTTGGCCCGCTCGATCTCGCGCTCGCGCTGGTCTTCGGTGCGCCGGCGGTAGTTGGCGTACTCGGCCTGCAGTCGCTTGAGGTCGATCAGCAGCGAGGCCTCCTTGTCGGAGGAAGCCCCCTCTGCCGCGGCCTCGGGCGTCTGCTCGGCGCCGAGGATGTCGTCGATGGTCAGACCGTCGGCATCCGCGTCGGTCGTCTCGGACTGCTCGCCCGACGGCGCGGGGCCGGAGGTGTTCTCCTCCGGCCCCGTCTCGTCAGGACCGGCGCCCGAGCCCGTGGGCTGTTCGTCGTCCTTGTGTGCCATGGTCTCTGCTTACTTCTTCGTCTCGTCGGTCGGCTCGTCGTCGACGACCTCGGCGTCGATGACGTCTTCCTCGGGGTTCGGCGTCTCACCGTTGCCGGGCTGGCCGACGTTGGGGTCGGCGGGCTCGCCCGCGGCCTGCGACGAGGCGTAGATGGCCTCGCCGAGCTTGCCCTGGCTGGCGTTCAGCTTGTCGAACGCGGTCTTGACCGCGTCGTCGTCATCGCCGGCGAGTGCCGTCTTGAGCGCGTCGACATCGCCCTGGACCTCGGTCTTGACCTCGGCGGGGAGCTTGTCTTCGTTCTCTTTGATCAGCTTCTCGATCGAGTACGACAGGGTCTCGGCCTGGTTGCGGGTCTCGGCGGACTCGCGGCGCTTCTTGTCGTCGGCCGCGTTCTCTTCGGCCTCGCGCACCATGCGCTCGATGTCTTCCTTGGGCAGCGACGAGCCACCCGTGATCGTCATCGACTGCTCCTTGCCGGTGCCCTTGTCCTTCGCCGAGACGTGGACGATGCCGTTCGCGTCGATGTCGAAGGTGACCTCCACCTGCGGGATGCCACGGGGGGCCGGGGCGATGCCGGTGAGCTCGAAGGTGCCGAGCGGCTTGTTGTCGCGGGTGAACTCGCGCTCGCCCTGGAAGACCTGGATCGCGACCGACGGCTGGTTGTCGTCGGCGGTGGTGAAGGTCTCGCTGCGCTTGGTCGGGATGGCCGTGTTGCGCTCGATGAGCTTGGTCATGATGCCGCCCTTGGTCTCGATACCGAGGCTCAGGGGGGTGACGTCGATGAGCAGCACGTCCTTGCGCTCACCCTTGAGGACACCGGCCTGCAGGGCTGCGCCCACGGCCACGACCTCGTCGGGGTTGACGCCCTTGTTGGCGTCCTTGCCGGTCTCCTTCTTCACGAGCTCGGCGACCGCGGGCATGCGGGTCGAGCCGCCCACGAGCACCACGTGCGCGATGTCCTCCACCTTGACGCCGGCCTCGCGGATGACGTCGGAGAAGGGCTTGCGTGTGCGGTCGAGGAGGTCCTTGGTGAGGTCCTCGAACTTGGCGCGCGTGAGGGTCTCGCTGAGCGAGACGGGGCCCGAGTCGGTGAGCGACAGGTAGGGCAGGTTGATGGAGGTCGAGGTCGAGCTCGACAGCTCCTTCTTGGCCTGCTCGGCCGCTTCCTTCAGACGCTGCAGGGCGATCTTGTCGCCTGAGACGTCGACACCGGTCGTGTCCTTGAACTGCTTGATGAGGTAGTCGACGACCCGCTGGTCCCAGTCGTCGCCACCGAGGCGGTTGTCGCCCGAGGTGGAGCGCACCTGGATGGTGGAGAAGTCGTCGTCCTTGCCCACTTCGAGCAGCGAGACGTCGAACGTTCCGCCACCGAGGTCGAACACGAGGATGAGCTCGTCTTCTTTGCCCTTGTCGAGGCCGTACGCGAGAGCCGCGGCGGTGGGCTCGTTGATGATGCGCAGCACGTTGAGGCCCGAGATCTCGCCGGCCTCCTTGGTGGCCTGACGCTCGGCGTCGTTGAAGTACGCGGGGACCGTGATGACCGCGTCGGTCACGGTGTCGCCCAGGTACTCCTCGGCGTCGCGCTTGAGCTTCTGCAGGATGCGGGCCGAGATCTCCTGCGGCGTCCACTTCTTGCCGTCGACGTCGAACGACCAGGTCGTGCCCATGTGGCGCTTGACGCTGGAGATGGTGCGGTCGACGTTCGTGACGGCCTGGCGCTTGGCGGTCTCACCGACGAGCACCTCGCCGTCCTTCGTGAAAGCGACGACCGAGGGGGTCGTACGGAAACCCTCGGCGTTGGCGATGACCTTGGGCTCGCCACCCTCGAGCACGCTCACGACGGAGTTGGTCGTACCGAGGTCGATTCCCACTGCACGGGGCATATGTGTCTCCTTGCTTGTGAGCCGGACGGATGCCACGACTCGGGGTGTGATGAAAGTCTCTGCGGGGGTTGAGCCCCGATGACTCAAGGTTATCGGGGCCGCGCATCGAGGTCAAGCCGAGTTGATATGAATTGGCTCAACTTCTGGATGCCGTGTGTCGCACGCCGCCGGCCATGTCCCGAAATGTGCAGCAGCGAGGGGTCTAGGCAGCACGAAGTGGGACATGCCCCGCCCCACAGCGTGCCCAGCGTCTCGCGCAGCGCAAACCGTGTCCCGAAATGTGCAGCCCCGAAGGGCCCAGGCAGCACGAAGTGGGACATGCCCCGCCCCGCAGCACGCACGCGGCGTGAGGACGACACCGGGCGGCGGCCGCGCCTGCGACGCGCTGCACGCACGACGCCCCCGCGACCCGAAGGTCAGCGGGGGCGTCGGACGGATGCCGCGGGGTCAGTCGCGATCGCGGTCGCTCTCACGGCGCTGCGGGCGGTCGCTGCGCTTGGCGGAGCGTCCGCCGCCGTCGAGGCGCAGGTCGATCAGCTGGCCCGAGATGCGGGTGTCGGCGAGGCGGCCGATCGTGTCGCTCGACAGGTCGGCGGGCAGCTCGACGAGCGAGAAGTCCTGACGGATCTGGATCGCACCGAAGTCGTTGCGACGCAGCCCACCCTCGTTCGCGAGAGCGCCGACGATCTGACGCGGCTCGACGCGCTGGCGACGACCGACCGCGATGCGGTAAGTCGAGAAGCGCCCCGAGGTGTCGCGGCGCGGACCGCTGTCGCGCGATCCACCGTCACGCGAACCCCCGTCGCGGGAACCGCCGTCGCGCGCGGGACGCTCGCTGTCGAAGCGCTGCTGACGGAAGGCCTCGGCCTCGAGCAGCAGCGGGGTGTCGCCCTGGGCGACCACGGCGAGCGCTGCGGCCACGTCGGCCTCGGGCACGTCGTGGTGCTCGACGTAGTGGGCCACCACGTCGCGGAACGTCGCGATGGCCGCGGTGTCCTCGAGGGCGGTGGTGATCGCGTCGTCGAACCGGGTGAGGCGCGTGGCGTTGACGTCGTCGACGCTCGGCAGCGACATCTCGGTCAGCGGCTGGCGCGTGGCCTTCTCGATCGCGGTGAGCATGCGGCGCTCGCGCGGGGTGACGAAGCTGATCGCGTCGCCCGTGCGGCCGGCGCGACCGGTGCGGCCGATGCGGTGCACGTACGACTCGGTGTCGATCGGCAGGTCGTAGTTGACGACGTGGCTGATGCGATCCACGTCGAGACCGCGCGCGGCGACGTCGGTGGCGACGAGGATGTCGAGCTTGCCGGACTTCAGCTGGTTGACCGTGCGCTCGCGCTGCACCTGGGCGACGTCACCGTTGATGGCGGCGGCGGTGTATCCGCGGGCACGCAGCTTCTCGGCGACCGTCTCGGTCTCGTTCTTCGTGCGGGTGAAGACGATCATGCCCTCGAAGTTCTCGACCTCGAGGATGCGCGTGAGGGCGTCGATCTTCTGCTGGTACGACACGATCAGGTACCGCTGGCTGATGTTCGTCGAGGTCGCGGTCTTGGTCTTGACCGTGATCTCTTCGGGGTTGTTCAGGTACTGGGCCGAGATGCGGCGGATCTGCGCCGGCATGGTGGCCGAGAACAGCGCGACCTGCTTCGTCTTGGGGGTGTCGGCGAGGATCGTCTCGACGTCTTCGGCGAAGCCCATCTTGAGCATCTCGTCAGCCTCGTCGAGCACGAGGTACTTCAGCTCGCTCAGGTCGAGGGTGCCCTTGTCGAGGTGGTCCATGATGCGACCCGGGGTGCCCACGACGATGTCGACGCCGCGGCGCAGCGCCGACAGCTGCTGGCCGTAGCCCTGACCGCCGTAGACGGGGAGCACCGAGACGCCCTTGATGTGGGCGGCGTACTTCTCGAACGCCTCGCACACCTGGAGCGCGAGCTCACGGGTGGGGGCGAGCACGAGGGCCTGCGGGTTCTTGTGGCCGGTCTCCATCTGCGACAGCACCGGCAGCGCGAACGCCGCGGTCTTGCCGGTACCGGTCTGCGCGAGACCGACGACGTCGCGACCCTGCAGGAGCACGGGAATGGTCGCGGCCTGGATGGCCGACGGGGTCTCATACCCGACGTCCTTGAGGGCTTTGAGCACGTTGGCATCCAGACCCAGGTCGGAGAAGGTGAGCGGGGCGGGGGTGGTCTCCGCCTCAGCGGAGTCGACGGGGTTTTCGGATGCCATGACTCCACGGTAGTCGGCTCCGCGCCGCCGTGCGGGCTCGGCGGTAGCCTGAATGAGCGCGCCAAGGGTGGCGCGGCGTCGTCTCGGGGGTACCGGGCGTTCACCGGAGGGGCCTAGCGTGACCCATATGACCCCTCCCGAGCCCGCCTCCGCCCCCGTCAGCACCCTCCGTCGGCCGGTGCTCGCCTGGGCCCTGTGGGACTGGGGATCCGCCGCCTTCAACGCGGTCGTGACCACGTTCGTGTTCAGCACCTACCTGGCGAGTTCGCTGTTCGTCGATCCCGCCGTGGTGGCCGCGGCGAACGGCAACGACGACGACCCCGCCCTCGTGCGCGCCCTCGCCGACAACGCGAGCCTGGTCGGCGTGGCGCTGATGATCGCCGGCATCGTCGTGGCGCTCGTCGCCCCCGTGCTGGGCCAGCGCTCCGACGGTACGGGGCGCCGCAAGCTCTGGCTGGGCATCAACACCGGCCTTATCGTGCTGTCGATGGCCGCGATGGTCTTCGTCGAGGGCACGCCCGAGTTCCTCGTGCTCGGCGCCACCCTCATCGCGGTCGGCAACGTCTTCTTCGAATTCGCCAGCGTCAACTACTACGCGATGCTCACGCAGGTCTCCACGCGCGAGAACATCGGCCGCGTCTCGGGCTTCGGCTGGGGCATGGGGTACGTGGGCGGCATCGTGCTGCTGCTCCTGCTGCTGGTGCTGTTCATCCAGAGCTTCGGCGCACCCGATGCCGGGGGGCTTCTCGCCGTGCCGAAGGAGGGCGGGCTGAACATCCGCCTCGCGGTCCTGGCATCCGCGGTCTGGTTCGGGGTGTTCGCCGTTCCCGTTCTGCTGCGCGTTCCCGAGATCCCGCCGCAGCAGCGCCGGGTGCGCGTCGGCTTCTTCCGCTCGTACGTGGTGCTGTGGGGCACGCTGCGCTCGCTGTGGCGCGACAGCCGGCAGGTGCTGCTCTTCCTGGTGGCCAGCGCGGTGTTCCGCGACGGCCTCGCCGGCGTGTTCACCTTCGGCGCGATCATCGCCGCGCAGGTGTTCGGCTTCAGCTCGACGGAGGTGCTCTACTTCGCGGTCGCGGCGAACGTGGTGGCCGGTATCAGCACGTTCTTCTCGGGGCGCCTCGACGACCGCTTCGGACCGAAGCGCGTGATCGTCGTCTCGCTGATCGGCCTGATCGTCCTGGGCAGCGTCATCCTCTTCATCGGCACCTCGGTGCCGGCGTTCTGGGTGGCGGGCCTCGGGCTCGGCCTGTTCGTCGGACCCGTGCAGTCGGCCAGCCGGTCGTTCCTCGCCCGGGTGGCTCCGGAGGGTCGCGAGGGTGAGATCTTCGGACTCTACGCCACGACCGGGCGCGCGGTGTCGTTCCTCGCCCCCGGCCTGTTCGCTCTGTTCGTCGGGATCACCGGCGACACCCGCCTCGGCATCGTGGGCATCGTGCTGATCCTGGCGGTCGGGCTGGTGCTGATGGTTCCGGTGAAGGCGCGGCCGGCCGTCATCCGCTGAGGCGGGCCGGGGCCCGGCACACCGTCAGCTCAGTCGCGCGGCCAGGCGTCGGCGAACTTGCCGAGCAGCCGGGCGAACTCGACGCGCTCATCGTCGGTGAACAACTCCAGCGCGGAGCGCACGGCATCCCGTCGTCGACCGCGAAAACCCGAGACCATCCCCTCGCCCTCGGGCGTGAGGCGCACGCGCGTGCGGCGGGCGTCGTCGGGGTCGGGCTCGCGTGCGACCAGACCCATCTGCGCCGCCTGCTGAACCAGCCGCGAGGCGCGGGGCTGGTCGACGCCCACCGCCTCGGCGATCTCGCTCACCGACAGCGATCCGGATGCCGCGATCAGAGCGTCGAGTAGGCGCAGGCGTGCGGGTCCGCCGAAGCGACCCTGTGCGGGGTCGGCCCAGGGCGCGGTGCCGCGCCCCCAGGGTCCGCCGAATCCCCCGCGTTCGCCGTGAACGTGCGGGTGATGGTGCCCCTCGGCGCCGAAGGGCGGGCGCGGGCGGCGTCCGCGCAAACGCCCGAGGGCGGCGGCGATCTCGTCGGCGGGGTCAGTGGCCATGCGGGAATTTTACATGTCGCTTGACAAGCATCAGAGATACATGTCACAGTACATCTGTTGTCACATGACATGTATCGGCGGATGGACCGCCCCGAAAGGACACCCCATGAACACCTCCACATCACCTGACGCCCGCAGCCTCGCCCACCGCCTCACGACGGTCGGTCACGCGCTGCACCACCGCCTCTTCACGCAGCTGCGCGACAGCGAGCTGCACCCCAAGACCGTGATGATCCTCAGCGCCATCGACGGACGGATCGACGCCCCCTGGGTGCGCGACCGTCTCGCCCGCGGCGGCAAGCGCGTCGACGCTCTCGCCGAGCGCGGCTGGATCGAGCGCGGCGACGACGGCTGGCGACTGACCGACGGGGGTCGCGAGATCCTCGACCGGGTGGATGCCGACCGCGCGGCCCTGCTGGCCGACGTGCCGGCCGAGCAGCTGGAGCGCCTGGCGACGGCTCTCGACGCCCTCTCGGACGCGCTGGGAGTCGACGCGACTGCGACGTCACCGGAGCGCGGCTTCCGCGGCCCGGGACGCGGCGGTTTCGGCCCCGGTTTCGGTCCTGGTTTCGGCCCCGGCCCGCGCGGGTTCGGTGCACGCTTCGGCCGGGGTTCCGGCCACGGCGATCACGAGGCCGAGCACGGCGGTCACCGCGGACACACCGCGGATCGACCGTGCGCAGGCAACGAGCGCGACCACGGCGGCCGAGGCTTCGGCCGGGACGGCCACAGCCACCACCGTGGTCACCGAGCCGCGCAGCACGCGTTCGAGCGCGGCTTCGACGCCGGGTTCCGCCGCGGCCGCGAGTCGTCGGCATCCGAATGATCCCGCGAAACCACGAAGCGGCGAGGACTCCCGAGGGAGCCTCGCCGCTTCGTCGTCGGGTCAGCGCCCGACGGACCCGGCCTCGGTCGAGCCGACGTCGGTGCGGTGGAAGTTGAGCGCGGAGCGCGAAGCCGTCGGCCCGCGCTGACCCTGATACCGGTTGCCGTACGGGCCCGAGCCGTACGGGTTCTCGGCAGGCGAGGTCAGGCGGAAGTAGCAGACCTGTCCGATCTTCATTCCCGGCCAGAGCTTGATCGGCAGGGTGGCGACGTTCGAGAGCTCGAGCGTCACATGGCCCGAGAAGCCCGGGTCGATGAACCCCGCGGTCGAGTGCGTCAGCAGCCCCAGGCGGCCGAGAGACGACTTGCCCTCGAGGCGCGCGGCGACGTCGTCGGGAAGGCTCACCCGCTCGAAGGTCGACCCGAGAGCGAACTCGCCCGGGTGCAGGATGAACGGCTCGTCGGGAGCGACCTCGATGAGACGTGTCAGCTCGGGCTGCTCCTCGGCGGGATCGATGAAGGGGTACTTGTGGTTGTCGAACAGCCGGAAGTAGCGGTCGAGTCGCACGTCGACGCTGGAGGGCTGCACCATGGCCGGGTCGAAGGGGTCGAGCCCGAGGCGTTTCGCGTCGAGTTCGGCTCGGATGTCGCGATCGGAGAGCAGCACGGCCCCAGCCTAGGGCGAGGGTCGTTTTCGCGGGGGTCTGTGACGGACGACGGGGAGCACGACGACCGGACGCTGTTATGCTGGCCGGGCTGCCGCAAGGCGCACGGGGCTGTAGTTCAATGGCAGAACTTCTGCTTCCCAAGCAGATAGCGCGGGTTCGATTCCCGTCAGCCCCTCCAATGATTGCAAGGCATCGCGGGCCGTTTCCGGTCCTGTGCCTACACATGGGCCTACATGTCGGAGGTCACGCCTAGAAATAGGGAGTGACCTTCATGACCCCAAGCATCCCCCGCGACGCCAATGAGGCCGCCCGTGGCTAGCCTCGGCACGCGCACGCTCGCCAACGGCGAGTTGCGATTCCGCGTACAGCAGCGCGTGAACGGGCGCATGCAGCAGAAGACCTTCACCCGCATCGAAGGCGCCGAGCAGTTCAAGGCACTTGCCGAGCGACTCACATGGGAACACGCCGTCTCGGTCCTCGAAGCGCGCACCCGCGACTCGACCATGCCCACCCTGCGGGATTGGGTGGCCCAGTACCTCGACTCCGACTCGGGCATGCTCACCGGGGTTGAGGAGGGCACCCGGGACGATTACAAGCGTGCCGCGCAGCGGTCATTCCTGCAGGTTCTCGGCGACATGCCGGTCGACGCGATCACGAAGGCCGACGTCGGTCGTTGGGTGACGTGGCAGGAACGCCAGCTCACTCAGGGCACGAAGAAGCCCGTGTCGATGAAGACGGTTCAGAACTACCACTCGATCCTGTCAGCGGCTCTACGCGCCGCCGTTGAGCACAAGCTGCGCGGCGACAATCCCGCATGGAAGACGCGCATCACCCGCGGCGAGAAACGCGAGGGCGTCTTCCTCACCGCGGACGAGTTCGCCACCATCCTCGCCGTTGCCCCCGCCCGATACGAGGGGCTACTGATGTTCCTGGCGGGCACCGGCTGCCGCTGGGGCGAGGCCACCGCACTGACATGGGACCGCGTTGACCTCGAGAGCTCTCCGCCCACCGTGCGCATCGACCGGGCATGGAAACGCGCCCCCCGCGGCGGGAAGATCCTGAAACAACCCAAGTCGAAGCGGTCACGACGCACCGTCAGCCTCAGCGCCGACGCCGCCCATGCGCTCGGCACACCCGGCGCACCCGACGACCTCGTGTTCCTGAGCCGCACCGGCCGCGCGATCGACCACCGCAGCTTCCGCTCGAACGTGTGGCTCCCCCTAATCGGTCGAGCCCGAGACGCGGCGCTCTGCGCAGAGCTGGGCGTGCGCCCCCTGCAGAAGTCCCCGAACCCTCACGACCTCCGCCATACGCACGCGTCATGGCTGATCGCATCCGGGGTGCCATTGCCTTTCGTGCAAGCTCGGCTTGGGCACGAGTCCATCACCACGACGGTCAACACATACGGCCACCTGCAGCCCGACGCACACCAGCAGATGTCGGACGTCATCGGAGCGACACTCGCCGGCGTGCGCCCACTTCGACGGGCCATTCCTGGTCCCGCCGACAACACGACTTGACACGGCGGTAATTACCGCTCCATACTCGAACCATGAGCAACGACACCACCAGGCCGGTGGCGGTGAACGCGGGAACGCATCACGCCAGAAGATGAGCAGGGGACGACGGAGTCCCCGCCAACGGCAACGCAAGTCCCCCTCCCCACCCGAGAGAGCCCCATGGGAACCCTCCACAGAAGAACACCCCCTGCCCGCCGCCGATAAGCCGACCGCTTATCCCCCGGCGACCATAAGCCAGACGCTTATCCCCTGGAAGTACAGCCCCCGACTCGCCGAGCGGGGGCTTTCTTCACGCCGCCCGACGCCCACGATCGAGCACGCGTCGACACAGCATGGGGTCCAGCCGTGCCCCCTCCGCCGAGCGTGCGGCGTGCAGCAGCAGCATGTAGTACCTCGCCGGCTTCACCCCGAGCTCGTCGACGATGAGCGCTTCCTTCTGGCTGGTGTGCCGGGGGTGAGCGTTCTCGAAGGCGAACAGCTCGGGGGCGGTGGGCATGCGGATAGTGTCGCGCGGACCTCCGACATTCCCCGTGTCGGTGGGGTGACGTAGCATCACCCGTGGCCGGGGAAGGGGACCGGTCTATGGGTTCGACGAAGGTCAGCGACGAGAAGATCGCGAGAGCGGCGGCCGCTGTCGCGCCGGTGACGCTCCCACCGCAGGCGTGGGGGTCGACGGAGGTCGAGTGGTTCGACTCGCCGCGGCCGGTGTGGGTGTGGGTGTCGTGGCCGAATCGTGCGGCGGAACGCTGCGAGGGGTGGGCCATCGGGTCGAACGATCGCGTCGTCATCGTGAACGTGCCCTGCGACGGAGGCCACTGGCAACCTGTCGTGTGGCGAAACGCCGTCACCGTGCGCACCATACGATGACCGGATGATCGGAACCATCCGCCCCGTCGAAATTCGCACCGTCAACGTGGAGGCGCACTCCCTCGCCGACGTGCACACCGTGCTCGAGCGGCAGCGCCCAGACGGATTCGAGCTCACCGATGCCCCCGTGCGCATGTCGAACGGGACCACCGCGCTCACCGCTACCGGGGTATTCGCCCGCCGCGACGGGACCCGGGAGATCGAGGGTGCCGACATGCCCGCGCTGCGGGGCCAGGTCCCCGACGGATGGGCGCTCGTGAGCGTGCGACAGGCTTGACCACGGCGGGTGTACGCTCGCCGAACCCCAGAGGAAGGGAGGTGACGCTATGCACCGTGGAACACAATCGGATCTCGCGCTCGAGCAGGACATCGCCGACGAGATGATGTCAGACTTCGCTCCCGGCGAGGCGCAGCTTCGCGAGAAGTGAGCCGCAACGACGGAACGCCCCCGGCGTCACCTCCGAAGAGGGACGCCGGGGGCGTTGTCGGTGAGGGTCAGGCCGCGAGGCCGTAGGTGGCGCCGAGGGTGGAGTGCAGGGATGCGATGTCCGCGTTCGTCAGGGCGCGGGAGAACATCATGACTCGGGCGATGTCGCCGCCGAAGAACTGCGCGTTGGCTGCGGAGTTCGTGAACAGCGTCACCCGCGGTAGGTTCGCCAGAGTCGGCGCCGCCTGACCGGTGACGCCCTGCGACTCCACCGTGTCCACCCGCAGGAGGCCGTTGAGTCCGTGACGGATGGTCACGACGTGGAACCCCGCGGTGTCCGCGGAGCTGCCGTTGACGATCTCGCCCGTCGCACCCGCACCGCCGTCGTAGCCCGTGGAGATGCGACGGATACCAGCGAACGCGGACGACGACGTGAAGTTGCCCGAGATGATCGACCCGGTGCTCGTCGCCGCCGCCCGCACCACCACCACCTGAGTCAGCGGAAGCCCCACCGGGGACCCGAACAACGCCGTGCGGAGGTACTGGCTGGATGCCGCGTCCGCACGGACGGCCTTGTGCCCGTTCGGGCCGGCGACGACCGTCGGCTTCGACGTGGACCCGCCGGTGAGGTTGGCCGCCGCGCCGAGGGCGCCCGCGGAACTCGCCCAGGTGCTCACAGCCGCGCCGACAGCGCCGAGCGAGTCAGCGTTGTAGTCGAGCAGCAGTCCCGTGGTGATGTCGGGGAGGGCGATGATCGGACGGCTCGAGGGGAACCCGGAGTCGTCGCCGTAGATGCGCTGAACGGTGGTCGTCATGATGATGCCTCCAGCATCCAGTTGAGGGTGACGGTGAGTGCCCGTCCGATGAGGTTGTCTACGACGGCGCCGCGAGCGGGGATGGAAAGGTGGAGCGGATCGACGGTCCCGGACGGCCATGCGCCGGCCGAGTATGCGGAGATCTGCGGGGCCTTGTTGCCGAGCGTGATCTCGGCGAGGTCGGCGCTGTCGGGGGTGAGCCCGAGATCGGTGAAGATCTGTGTCGATGCGACGTAGGCGCCCATGTCGACGAAGCGGGCGCCGAAGGTGGAGCGCATGGCGTCGTTGTACGCCTTGATGCGTGTGCGGGCCGCGGAGTCCGCCGGGGTGCCGGTGTCCTGGTAGTGCCCCACGACGAGGACGCTCTTCCCGGTGGACGTGGCCCACGCGTACGCGTCCTTCGTCCACTGGATGATCTGCGCGACGTCGGTGGTGACCCCGTCGACCCCGCCGGAGAGGTTGTTCTTCCCGACGTTCAGCAGGATGATCGCGTCTCGGTTCGCATTCGCGTCGGGGATGAACTTCGTCCCCGCGGGGACGGTGAAGCTCGCGCCGTCTGTGTCGCGTGTGAAGGCCCACGACGCGGCTCCGCCACCGCCGGGCTTGCTGATCGTGCCGTGCACGTTCGAGAAGCCCTCGAACGCTCCCGACACGGACCAGGCGTTGAAGATCGACGCGGGCACGTTCGACGACGCGAGCGACGTCGACCCGGTCCCGGCGATCGTGGTCGAACCGGACGTGACGAACGGTCGAGATCCGAGCTTGGCGAGCGTCTGCTCCGCGCCGACGCCCGCGGTGGCCGTGTTTACGAGCGTCGCACCGCGCGCGCCCCCGAACGCCGTGAACTGCGACGCCATGCCCGCGAACGTGGACGTCCCGTTGATAACGAGACGAGTGCGGTCGGTGGGCACGAGTCGAGACCGGATGCCGGTGGTGATGTCGGTGAGGTAGGTGACCCCGTTGACGGTGTCGGGGATGACCGCGGACCCACCGCCGGAACCTCCGCCGCCGATGAGGCCGGGGAGTTCCTGCGTGCCGTTGTCGTAGATGATGCGCGTCGCGTAACCCGAAGGGGTGAGCTCCAACCGGTAGACGCCGGGGATCTTCGCCGCCTCGACGATGTCCGAGACCTGCTCCTTGAAGAACGCCCGCGTCCACGTCGACAGGTCACCGTTGCTCTTCCAGCCGATCAGCGCATAGCCCGACTGAGACCCGAGGTACACGGCCCCGTCGTCACCGGCCGCGCTCGGCGCGTCGACAGCCTTCACGAACCGACCCTCGGCAGCAGCCGTCGTCACCGCGGCAGCCGCAGCATCCTTGATCGTCGGGTCACTGGTGATGATGTTCTCAGCGACAACGCTGATCAGCCCCTCGACCGTCGCGCGGGACTTGGACCCGGGGGTACTGATCACCAGCGACGTCGTCCCGTCGCCCGCGGCGGCGAACTCGTCCACATATTCGAGCGCCATCAGATCAGGGCTCCCTTCGGGGCGTACAGCTTCGGTCGGTCACCGGACACGTCGAGATAGATCACGCCGCTCAGCGACGACGGAGGCGGGCCGTACCCATAGAGGATCGATCCGGGCCGGGGGGTGAACTCCAGCAGGCTGGAGATGTCGCCGCCCGCCGCCGGCACCCGCAACTGCCCGGGAAGCTCGGACCACCCAGATGACGCCCACTCCCCGGTGATGGGGTGCGTCGCGAACCACTCGAACCGCACCGCGTACCACGCGTCAGGTGTGACCGCCGTTGTCGCAGCGAGATTCAGTGTGAACGAACCGTCCGGGCCGGGCTCGACATGTTCCTGCCGCAGTGGCAGGAGGGCGCTGACGCTCACCCCGGCCGAAGACGGTGCGAAGCTGACCAGCAGTCGCTCACCAGCAGGGAATGCGTCGAAACCCCACGTGCGTACGTTCCCGGACACAGCGGGCATGGTGGTCTCCTCTCAGCCCTCAGCCGGGCGGGGAATGTGGGAGTAGAGGGCGGCGGCGGCCCACACGAAGAGGACCGCCGCCAGGAACCGGGTCACTCGTTGTGCGCGCCGTCGACGCGCGCGGGCACGGATCCGAGCCCGACACGGACCAGCAGGTCGTTCACGCCGGGGACGGCCATGATCCGCGCCGCGAGACCCATGAGCAGCGCGGTTACCGCTACGACGGCGTTCACCCAGACGAAAACGACCGGGGCGACTGCGACGTCGGTCTGCGTGTTGAGGTAGTTCGCGACGGCCAGGGCGACGCCGTTGACGATGGGGACGAGGACGATGAGCGCCTGCACGATGGTGCGGAGCACTCGCTGACCCTTGAACCAGATGTCGGGGGTGGTGTTCATAGTTGCTCCTTACGAGCTCGAGATCGAATGTCGACCGGTTCGGTCTTGCGCCACGACGCCCACAGCACGTGCACGAGGTGGCCGATGGTGACCGCGACGGACCACCATGTGGCGGGGCGGAAGAACTCTCGTCCCCAGTAGTCGGGCCCGAGCCACCGTCCCGCGCCAGCGAGCAGCGCCACGGACGCCATCGCGATGAACACGTACATGAGCGCTCGACCCGCGGGTGTGGCACGCCAGTTGAAGAACGTGGCGTACGAGATGACGAATATGATCGCGCCGGCACCGGCGAAGAGGATGCCGATGTCGGCGATGAGGTCGGTCAGTTCGAGTGCTTCACGCATGGCCCCTCCGGGTGAAAGTGATCTGGATGCTTTCCCCGAAATGGTTCAGCGCGCGTCGTTCGACGAGCTTCGAGGTGAGGCGTGACACTTCCTGCCCCTGCACCTTCAGCTCGCGGTGTTGTTCTGTGGCCGCGGTACGCATCTCCTGCGCCTCGGCGACGTCGTCAGGAATGACGGTCGGCGGCTTCTTCTTGAAGGGCCACATCACGGGCCCCCTACCGGCGAGGTGTCAGCGGGTGACGGGCCGGCAGAGCGGAGGAACGCCTCCACCACCTCATTCGCCTTGATGAGCTGCGAGTTCTGCGAGAGCACCTCGGCGTTGACCTTTACGGTCTCCTCCGCGGTCTGCTTCCACTCGTCGCCTCGGGTGATCGCGGTCTTCATCTCGCGATCGTGCGTGGCCTTCGGGATCAGGCGGCCGGTGATGATCATGAGCACGACGAGAACGAGGATCGCGCCTGCGCCGATGTCGCGGAGGGTGGGGTTTGCCAACAGGGAGAGTGCGTCCATCAGCGCCCCCCTTGGTGACTCGCGCGCCCGACCGCGGCGAGCCATCGCATCAGTTCGCCAGGCGCTTCGCGAGCTCAGTCGCGAGGTCGGCGCCGAGATCCTTGCGGATGCTCTTCGCGAGCGCGTCGACGTCGATCTTCCCGCCGCCGAGGCTCAGCTTGCCGACCGCGGACAGCGCAGCGGCCGAGGAGGCGCGGGCCTCGTTGGACGCCACGAGCACGCCGATCTTCGGGTCGGCGATCGCGTTGCGCACGTCGGCCAGGATCGACTCGACGTTCTTTGCCGTCGCCTGGGTGCCCTTCGCGAGTTCCTCACCGCGCACGGCGGCGCCAGCGGCCTCGTTGGCATTGTGCTGGATGCCGTTGGCCTTGTCGCTGATGGCGATGAAGATCGAGCGCAGCATCTCGTCCTGCTCGGAGTTCATGTCTTCCTCTTCCTTCTGGCCCGCGGGGGCCGGGTCGTTGCGGTGGTTGTCGCGCCACCACTGGTACTCGAAGTGGTGCTGCTCGGTGGGGTCCCAGGCGGCGGTGCGGATCCAGCCGTGGTCAACCATGAAGGCGATGAAGCCGGCGACGGTCCAGAGATCGGTGTCGAGGGCGATGCCGCTCGTGTGCCGAGACTGGTCGGGGTGCACGGCGCGGGAGTGGTTCGGCTTCGGGCCGCGGCCCTGCGTCCACGCTTCCCACGCCTGCCACATCGAGAGCTGCAGGCCCCAGTCGCGGTAGGTGGAGTTGCAGGGGATGCGCCCCCACTTGGCCTCCGCGCGGCGGAACGATGCCGCAGCATCCGGGGTGAATCCGACCCCGTCGCGGACCCACTCGATAACAGGTGCGGCCATGAACAGCCCACCGCCTTTCGCTCGTCGGTCAGCGATGTGAGCCAGCACCGCACACGCGGGCTGCTCGTATCGCGAGTAGTGGTTCGGGTCCGCGTTGATCTGCGCCCGGTGGATGGCGAGGGTCGGCGGGAGGGTCGCCCAGTCGCGCACTCTCACGAGCGCGGCGAAGAACGCACCGGCCGCATGCCGCGCATCCATCCGCTCAGCCGGGGTGCCCCACCACCGCTGCTGCTGGAACAGGCCGATCGACGACGTCGGCGAACCGTCCGGGTTGCGGACACCGTTCGTCTCCCAGTCGCCATAGTCGATGTTCCGCAGCGACGACTCACCCATCGCGCACATCACACCGAGCAGCGCGCCGCGATCGCCGAGACCCATCCCGTGGGCGACGTCGGCGATGATCGCCGCGTTGCGCACCTGGGGCTCGTCGTATCCGGCTGCAGCCATGGCGTCACCGTCTTTCCAGTAGGCCCGGGCATATGCCACGAGCGCGGAGGGTGAGTAGGGTGAACGGCATGAAACGTGGACTCGTCGCCGCTGGCGCTGTCGCCCTGCTGCTGCTCACCGGATGCAGCGCAGGCGAGATGAGCGCTCAGCCGGTGCCGACCGTCACGCGGACGGTGCTCGTGCCGGCGCCGGACTACACGCCACCGGACGACGCGGCTGTCGCAACCGAGGCGGGCGTGTCCGAGTTCGCCGTGAGCCTCGCTCGCACGTACAACGCCGATGCTGTCGACGAGGTCACGCCTGCTCAGGCGCAGATCATGGCCGACGCGGTGTGCTCGGAGCTCGCGGCTGGGCAGCCTCCCGAGTCCGTCTCCGTGCTCGGCGGGATCACAGATTCCGTGCTCCGCGGCGTGCTCGCGAAGGGCATCGACTCTTCGTACTGCCAGGCTCCCTAGCTGTACAACTCGAAGAACTCACGCGGGTTCACCGGGACGCCGTCGACAAGGATCTCCAGGTGCAGGTGCGGATCAGTCGAGAGACCCGTCGAACCAACACGACCGACCGTTTCTCCGGTCGTCACCAGGGTGCCCACGGGGGCGCCGGCTTCGATCATGTGCGCGTACCTCGACACCACACTCTTCCCGCGGAGCAGCCCGTGATCGACGACGACCAGGTTCCCGAAGCCACCGGATAGCTGGGACTCGGTCACGACGCCGCGACCAATCGCGCCGATCGGCGTGCCGGCCGGTGCACCGAAATCGAGGCCATTGTGCATCGTCTCTTCGCCGGTGATCGGGTGCGTGCGCATCCCAAACTCGGAGGTCACGAGAGTCAAACTGAACGGGGGTTCGAATCCTCCGCCGGGCCCGCCGACTCCGGGCGGTACGACGTAAAGGCGTTTCGTGATCTTGTGCCGGCCAACCCACTCGATGTCGTCCAACGACTCCGTCGAGGGGAGATCGTCGATGGTAACGACGGGGGCGGAGATGTTCACCTGGCTGGTGCTCACCGTCACCGACGCCCCTAAAGCCCGCATCCAAGCGAGGAGGGCGTTCGCCGAGATGTCGACGACACCACCCTCCGGCACAAGCCCGATGCTCGAGGTGCCACCGGTGAGCCCGACCTGCACCTTCGCCCCATTGCCGAGGGTGAACTCCCCATTCTCGAGAGTCGCCGGCATGAGACCACCGATGGTGATCTTGTCCTTCTCCATCACCACGTTCCCCGCGGTGATCTTCCCGCCCTCGATGACCACGTCACCGATACGGATCTTCCCCGTCCCGGTCACGACAATGTCACCCGTGACCGTCATGATGCCCGTCAGGTCCACGTCACCGGTAATCTCAACCGGCCCCGAGATCGTCAGCGCACCGGTGATCGACCCGTCCCCGTTGAACGTGAACGGACCATCCACCGTGAACTGCCCCGTGACGGTCGACTCGCCGTCGACCTGCAGGGTGCCGACAATCTCGACACGACCACCGGAGTCCACCCGCAGGAGCCCGCCGATGAACCGCATGCGGCCGTTGCTGATGGACGAGTTTTCGAGCATCGCGCCGCCTTCGAGGCGGTCGACGCGGAAGATCAGTCGACGGATCCACCAGAACGCGTCGGAGAGGTCACGAAGCTGCATTCTGCACCTCCGTTTTGAGCTCGAGTCCGTTGCCACCGGACACCTTGATCACTCGTAGCGAGTGCACGGTCGGCGTCTCGAGCACCCACCCGTTTCCGGGCAGGGCGAGCATCGGAGGGTTGTCGTCGCTGATCGTGAACGACCCGACGGTCCACTGGGTGACCGGCCCGGAGTTTGCCTCGTAGTACCGCGTCACCGCGGCCTGCAACGCATCGCCAGTCAGGTCGGGGAACGACTCTTTGGTGTCCCGGATCGGACCAGCGGGCGAGCCTGCCCAGCGGGTCTCCTGGTCATGCCCGGTGCCGTTTCCGACGCCGAGGATGCCGGTAACCTGGCGGCGCCAACTCTTCCGGCGCTTCACCCCGGACAGGGGGCTCTCATCCGCTTTGAGCCTGAACACGGTGCGCCCGTAAACGATCGGGGTGCCGACCACGACTCGGAATCTGATGTCCCGGCCGCCGGGGCTGTAGACCTGCAGGAACGTCTCACATCCGGTGCGGTCCTCGATCTGCTTGAGGATGTCGGAGATGCGAAACTTCTCCCAGAACCTCCACGTGCCGCCGACATCACCCGCACCGTCCGGGGGAAGGTCCAGCGGGTATTGCCAGTCGGGTCCCCACTGCGTCATCCGCTCGAACACAGCCCGGACCGCGCCGGCCGCGGACCGACCCGTGATGGTCAACGTGGAGTCTTTGTCCGCGAGCACGCCGTCGATCATTCGCCAGTCGGCCTCGCGGATGAGGTCGGACGCTGACACCTTGACCTTCATGGTGTCGTAGTCGATATCGTTCTCTTCGATCTTCTGCGCGTAGATGGGAGTGTCCCCCCACCACCGGACGAGGAGTCGACTGTTCCCCTCGAACGTCTCGTCGATCTGCTCTTCGGTCCAGGGTTCGTCGGCGTCACCCATCACGAATTTCTCCGTGCTGGTGCCGTCACCGGCGAGGCTTGTGGACCAATCCGACTCGGCGGGCTGCACGTGCGAGCGGAACGTCCCTGTGATGGAGTCGTTCACGGTGAGGGACCACTCGGTCACGGTTCCTCCTCAGATCCAGGTGGGGGCCAGCAGGATGCGGCCCGGGGCGGACATGGAGTGCTCCCACTCGGCCCCATTCGGTACGGCCCAGAGGGGGCCCGTTCCGGCGTCTTGCAGCCACACGCCGTCGCGGTAGACGCGACCGGTGCGGGTGTCGAGTCGGTGCAGGCCCCCAGCGGGAACGCCGGAGACGGTGAACGTGCCGGCGGGTGAGGTCACGCTCCACGCGGACGGCGCGTCAGGGATCTCGACAGTGGGGTGGGCGGGATAGTTTCCCCGCGACTCAACCTTCACCGTGCCGCCGGGCGTGAGTACCGGGTATGTCTCAGTGGTCCCGTACTGGCGGGGGTCTGCCGCATGAAACTGCACCATGAACCGGCCGTAGAAGTGCTCCCCAGCGCGACGCTGCTCGTTGACACCTTCGGCGGCGATGACCCGGACGTTGATGGTGCGGGTGTCCCCGTCGACGTTGTGCGAGAGGGGGAACCGACCACCCGATGCGCCCCATCCGTTCACGGAGTCGCACCAGCGCTGCACGTCGTACTCGGATTCGCCGAGGATGACACCCGGTTCGATGGTGACGATGCGCGCCGGCAGCCGCACGGGGACGTCGTACTCGCCCGCCGACAGGGGTCGCGCGAGCGCCTCGCGACGCCGGGCGGGGAGCCCCTGCAGCCCCTTCAGCCCGCTCGGCCCGATGAACAGGCCCGTCCGATGTGCGGAGGAGGGGACGCCGCGAACGACGCGCCCCTCCCCGTGAATCTCGACCACGCTCACACGCCCACCGCTTCCGCTATCGCTTCTGCCCGATGGCTCACCGCCTCGATCGCGTCGGTCGGGTCCATCGCAGCGAACTGGTTGATCTGCTGGAAGGCCGGGCCACGGTCACCTTCGGTCGGTGCCGAGGCGCTCCGTGCCTGTGGCGAGATCGCCGATGCGGGCGGCACAGCCGACAGGGCGACCATCGCGCGCTGCACGACCGTCGACGAGTCGGTGACGCCGAGCGCCATCCCTTCGCCGACCATCTGGCCGACCTCGGTGCGGAACACCCGCGAGGGCGACTGGATGCCGAGGGTGTCCTTGGCCCAGCCGATGACGCCGTCGAAGAACCCGCCGACCTGCTCCATGAGCCAGCCGCCCATGCCGGAGATACCCTCCCAGAACCCGCGGACGACGTCGGCGCCCGCGTCGAGCAGCCAGGTGCCGGCGTTACCGATGGCACCCATGACGGTGTCGAAGATGCCCCCGACGAACCCACCGATCTGAGCAATCGCGCCAGACACGGCACCGACCATCCCGTTCCAGATGCCGGCGAAGAACCCGCTGATCGCGGACCACACGCCGTTCCACCAGTCCGACAGCGCCTGCACAGGCCCCTGCACCGCGCCGACGACGGCCGCGATGATCGGGACGAGGAACGCGACGAGCGCGTTCCACACGCCGGTGAAGAAGTCGACGACCCCGGTCCACACGGCCACCCAGAACGCCCACAGCCCGGTGAAGTACCCGACGACCATGCCGACGATGAACTCGACGATCGGGCCGAGGAAGGCGACGATCGCGTTCCACACAGTGGTGACGACGGAGACGATGCCGTTCCAGATCGTGACCAGCACCGCGGCCATGACGAGGATGATGTTGACCCACGTCTCGACGTACACCCGGATGAGGGTGGCGATGAAGTCGAAGATCGGCCCGAGGAACCCGGAGACGTTGTTCCACACCGTGGTGACGACGTCGACGATCCCGTTCCACACGTCCGTGAAGAACGACGCGAGCGCCGTGAACACCGTCGTGGCGACGGAGACGATGTTCGCCCACGCCTCACCGAGGAAGCGGGTGAACTCACCCCAGATCGCCTGTCCGAGCTCGGTCTGCGTGAAGAACCACACCAGCCCCGCCACCAGCGCCACGATGGCGGCGATGATGAGCCCGATCGGGTTCGCGGTCATGGCGGCGTTGAGCAGCCACTGCCCGGCCGCCGCGACACGGGCTGCCGTGTTCGCCGCGATCGTCGCTATGGTGCCGCGCGCGGTGGCGGCCGTGTTGACCGTCGTCGCCGTGGTGGCCGCGCTCGTGGAGCCGGCTGCTGCGGCCTTCGCGATTGCGAGCTGCCGCTCGATGCGCACCGAGTTGTTGCGCATGATGTTGTTCGCGAAGTACACCGGCGTTGCCGCGAGCTCCCCGGCGCGCAGCGCGAGGGTGGCGTTGGCGACGGCCGTTGAGGCGACGCGCCAGGCGATGAACCCGGCGACGATCAGCGGCATGAACTGGATGATCGTGTCGACGTTGTCGGCGAGGAACGACAGCACCTGCGTGAGCACGGTGATCCCGCTCGCGGCGAGCTTGCCGATCGCCTCGCCGATCTTCGGCATCTGACCGGCGAACGACGCGAACGCCGGCTGCAGCGTCGCCAGGGACGCGCCGACGGATCCGATCGAGGTCGAAACGCCCTCGACTCCACCGCTGCCGCCGCGGAACGCGTCGAACATGCTCCGCACGACACCCGCGACGCTGGCGAAGACGTCGTGCGCGATACGCAGGCCCTGCACGACACCGTCAGGCAGGAGCGTCTCGTTCTCGGTGAAGCCGGTGAGCAGCAGATCCTTGACGTCGACGGCGCCGAGGTAGAACTCGCGGATGCCGTTGACGATGGCGGAAAAGTCGATGGAGTCGACCCATGCGCCCATCGCTGCCATCGCAGGCCCGATGCGCTCGGACAAGGACGCGGCGAACGGTTTGAGGGACTCCGCCGCGCGGTCGACGGCGTTGGCGATCGTCGTGAACAGCGACGGCGCCCCGTCCACCCCGGACTGCACGAACATCGCACCCAGGCGAGAGAACGCCGCGCCGATGTTGGCGAGCGCGCCGCGGGCGGTGGTGCCCGAGGACAACGCCGCGCCGCCCACGGAGGACTCGAGAGCGTTCTGGAAGGCCGCGAAGTCGACCTCGCCGCGGGAGACCATGCCCGCCGCCTCGTCAGCGGTCACGCCGAACTGCTTGGCGACGGCCTGCAGGATGGGGATGCCGCGGTCCTGGAACTGCTGCATCGTCTCGGTCGTGAGGCGCTGGTTGGTCGCGACCTTGTTGATGATGCTGCCCATCTCGGACAGCGGAGCCTTCGCGATCGTCGCGGAGTCGGCGGTGAGCTTGAGTGTGCGGGTGAGCGCCTCGCCGGGTGCGATGCCGGCGGCGACGGAGGATGCGGCGATCTGAGCGGACTGGTCGAGTCCGAAGGCAGTGCCCTTCACTGAGGCGAGGGCGGACTCCATGATCGTTCCGACCGACTCGGCCGAGTGCCCCAGACCGACCAGCTGCGCCTTCGCGTCCTGGATGTTCAGCGCACGGTCGAGGCCCTTGCCGCCGATCGCGGCGACGCTGGCGGTGGCCGCGGCGACGCCGACGGCGATGCCCGCGCCGATGCCGCGCGCGGCCGCGCCGAAGGCTGCCTTGAAGCGACCTCCGGCTTCCGAGGCGGTCGTGTTGATCTGGTCGAGCACGTCGCCCCGGAAGCCGGGGAAGGTGGGACTGATGGGGACTTCGCCCGCGCCGACAATTGTCATCAGCACCCCCGTGTGGATCAGTGAGCGAACGCGGACCGCGCCTTCAGCTCGGCGCGCAGCTCGGCGCGTTCCTCCGGCGTGACGTCGACGTCCTGCTTGTCAGGCCAGGGGGTCGGCAACTCCACCGGATCGGGGTGGGTTGTCGTGTCGCGGTTGGCGTTCATGAACGCCGTGGCGTGCGTCCAGGCGAGGAACTCGCCGTAGGTGACGGTGTGCTTCCACCCCGCCACGGACGCGTTCGTGTGCGACCCGAACTCACGCTCGAGCTCGGCGACGTAGTCGAGCGCCTTCCGATAGGAAAGGGATCGACCGATGTCTTCGAGCTCTAGGCGGAGGTAGCGTCGGAAGTCGAAGCGGACTGCCCCTCGGTGTCTTCCGACGAAGACGTAGAGGGCGAGGATTCCCCCAGGCCGGCTCCCATCCGCTTGCCGACCTCTTCGGCGTAGCGCATGAGCATGCCGAACGCCTTCGCACCGTCGCGCATGTTGACGATCTTGTCCCGGTCCTCGGGCCAGAGGATCTCTTCGCGGAGGTACTTCGGGAGCAGCTTCTCGTCGATCTCGTCCATGTTCATGAACAGCTCGAGGCGCTCGATCGGGATGCGCAGGTCGAGGGAGACCTCCCCCTCGGGGGTCTGGCACTTCAGGTGGTCTTCGACGACGAAGAAGTCGGGCTTGGGTCCGGGCTCGGGCTTCGCGCGCGGCGGGCGCTTCGTGACGGTCTTGTCAGCGGTGGTCATGATGGGCCTTTCGGTTCGCGATGGGCGGGGTGGGTGTGACTGCTGGCCGGGGTGCCCATCACGGCCCCGGCCAGCAGGTAGGTCACGCGCGGGTGTAGGCGCGCGCGGTCGACGCGCCGGCGGGGCCGGTCACGACGATGGGAGCGGAGCCGGCGGAACCGGCGGGCAGGGCGGCCTTGATCTGCGTGGACGAGGTCACCTGGAACAGCGGCGACTCGACGCCGCCGAACGTCACCGACGTCGCACCGTAGAAGTTGGTGCCGGTGATCGTGACCGTCTCGCCGGCGCCCTTCGCGGTCGGCAGGGCCGATGCGATGGTGGGGGCGACCGTGCTGACGGGCGGGATCAGCCACTCGCCGACGTGCTCGTTGTTCAGGCGCGGCGAGCGGCGCAGACCGAACGTCAGCTCGAGGCCGCGGACCTTGCCGCGCTCGGACTTGTCCATCTTCGCCTTCATCAGGAAGACGTCCGCGACGCGGCGGACGATGACGCCACCCTTGAAGATCTCCTCGGTGAAGACGGAGAGATCCTGGACGTAGCCGCCCGCGTCGATGGTGAGGTACCCGTTCCCGTCGGGCGTCTTGCCCCACGCGATCTTCCGGGCGAGCCGGTCGTACTGGGCGAGCTTGACGACGAGCGTCGGCTCGGACAGGCCGCTGGGGATCGAGTAGCCCTCCTGGAAGAACTTCTGCCGATCACCGTCGGGCTCGAGCATCCACTCGAAACCACCGTCCTCGGTGAGCAGACCCGCCTTCTCGAACGCAGGGTCAAGGGAGAGGGACTGGGCGGCGCCTTCGGCCGCGGTGGGGAAGGTCGTGCCTCCCGGGGCGATGCCGAGGGACCCGGTGACCGGGATACCGACGGCGGAGATGTCGTTGCCGAACGCGTCGACCATGCTGGTGCTCCTTCGAAGCGGTGGGCCCGTCCGGGCCTGGGTGGGTGGGTTAGAGCGCCTTGCCGACGACGCTCAGGGAGAACGTCATGTAGCGCCGGGCGCGCGGCTGTGACTCGTTGACCTCGTACGGGCCGAGCGAGCCGAGCACCGCCGCGACAGGGTTGTCGGCGTCGACGCTCGGGATCTGGGTGCGGAGGGCGTGCACGATGGCCGCGAGGTCTTCCGCGTCCTTCGGGTTCTCCTCGTTGCCCGCTATCACGGACAGACCGACGTTGCGCCGGCCGGTGAGGATCGACGTGTCGGGGCCGCCGTCGTTGCGGATGACAAGAAGCCGGGCGGGGAAGTCGCCCTTGGGTTCCCGGTTGTCGACCTCGACGCCGCGGCACACGTCCTCCGGGCGCGCCTCGAGCGCGGCGCGATACCAGTTGACGAGGAACAGGACGAGGTCGGCGTGGATCACGGCCGGGTCAGACACGGCTCGCTGCCTTGCCGAGGGCGCGGGCGAGGGTGCCCTCGCGGGATTCGACGATCATCGCGTGCCGCACATCGGCGACGACGGTGGCGACGGTTCCCTCGTCGGTCTGTGTGACCTCGACGTGGATGCTGTCGCGGTACTCGCCCGACGCGATCGGGGCGTCGGCGCGAGCGATGTCGCGTACCTCGCCAGCGGCGTCGGTGAGGAGTCCGCGGACACCGGCGGATCGGGCGATCTCATCGAGGGCGTCGTCGAAGAACTGAGCAGCCATTCATCCCTCCCGATCTTCGAGGGGCACCTCGAGGTACGGCTGCCATCCCGTGAACGGGTTGCGATCAGCGGCTGGCTTGACCTTGACGTAGTAGGAGACCCCGTCGGCGCGGATGCGGTCGCCCGGCTTGATGTCCGCGGTAGGCCCGCAAAACAGGCTCTTCTCGGTGAGGATCTGGTCGCGTGTGGCGGTCTCGCTGAGGGTGCTTGAGCTCGCGGCGACCCATGCCCCGCGGATCTCCACCGTCTCGGCGTCGCCCCAGGGCCCGGGGACCGTGCGCTCGGGGTTGTACGGGTCCGGGATGCTCTGTCGGCGGTCGCGCTGCACGGTCTGGCCGTACGCGAATGTCATCCGATCCACCCCACCCGGTAGGCGTCGAGCTGTGCCATCTCGTGCGGGAGGAGGGTTCCGCCTGCGGCGACGTTGGGCGAGACGTGCGAGTAGCTCACGGAGCCGGTCGCGACCTGCTGGCGGATGACGTCGAGTGGGTTGCTCAGTGACCGCGCGACGAGCTTCATCGTCAACTTGACGAGGTCGGCGGGCACCTCTTCGAATCCGGCGGTGTAGGTCACGTCGACGACGGAGCCGCGGAGGCTGGTCCACCCAGTGTCCGGGTCGATGTCGATGTTGGTGAGGTCGTCGACGTTCTTCCCGTCGAGTTTCACCGCGGTGATCGCGGTGATCTGCGTGGCGGGCAGCCACACGTCTTCGCGGAGGCGGGTGCGGTGGCGGTGCTTGAGGTCCGTTTCTGTCCGGGCGATGTGCCACCGGCAGTAGCTGCGGATGACGGCCGTGGCTGCGTCGAGCTCCTCACTGAGGAACAGGGTGTCGGCGGGGATGGCGCCTTGCGAATACTCGGGCATCTGCAAGGTCCTCGCGAATGCGTCCATCCCCGCCCCTCCTCAGTCCTCGGTGTCGCCGGTCTTCACGCGCTTGGTCTGCGCGCGTTTGGGCTTGGTGGTGGGCTCCGGGGTCTCCGGCGCCTCCACGGGCTTGGTCTGAACCTCGGACAGCCACGACACGCTGGTCGTGATGGGGCCGTCGACGCTGGTGTTCACCACGACGGCGTCCGAAGGGTAAGTGACCTCGGTGGTGCCCGGCGGGACGAACGACACGGCGTCGGTGCTGGCGTTGTCGGCGACAGCCTCGGTCGTGGTGGGTGAGGCATCGAACGTCACGGCCCCGGTGCTTCGGGGGGTGACGACGTCCTCATCGGTCTGAACGGACATGGCTTCTCCTTCGCTGCGGCGAGGCGCCCGACGCGGTGAAACGTCGGGCGCCTCACCGGTCAGCCGTTGAGGGCGGTGACGCGTCCGAACGCGCCGGGTCGGTACACGGCCAGCGCCAGGCGCTCCTCCGCACGAAGAGCCGTGAGGTTCTTCTGGAAGTAGTCGGCGTGGCTGTTGCTGGCCTCGACCGTAATACCGCCCTTGCGGAAGATCTGGCCGCCCTGCGCGAACGCGCCGACCAGCGCGCTGGACTCTGCGATCGCCGGGGTGCTGACGACACGCTTGCCCCACAGGCTCGGGGTGGCCTCCTGCACGAACGGGCCCTGCGCGTAGTACGCGCCCTGGCTGTTCTTGGACAGGACGATGCCCTCCCAACCGAGCGGGTCGATGACAACCGCGTCGGGCTCGAGGAACTGCGTGGTGCGGATGCGCGTGATCTGGCGGTAGATCGCGTCCATCGCGTTGTCGTCGGCGGTGGACGGCGCGGTGCCACGCACGATCGGCGTGGCCAGACCGGGCCGGTTCAGCAGACCGACGAGGTTCGCTCCCGTCCCGTCGCCGTTGAGCAGCTGCGCCTCTTCGGCGAGCTTGACGAACAGCACCAGGCGCGCGTCGATGTAGGAACGCGCCTGCGCCCAGTCCTCGAGCATCTCGTCCGAGATGGGCAGGAACGTGGCGATCTTGTGCAGCACCTCGTCGACCTTGGTGAACGCCAGCGCCGACTCGGGCTTGAGCCCACCCTCGGCGACGGCGGCGGCACCGTTGGTGACGACCGACTCGACGAGGTAGCGGATCAGCGGTGAGGTGGTCGTTCCCGAGGGGAACAGATCGGCGATGGTCAGCTGCCGGAAGCGCTGGTCGATGATGCCGGGCTGCACGGCGGGCTGGTTGGTGACCTGGTAGCCACCGCCGGGCGCGCCCGCGTTGCCCTGCAGCAGCGGTGCCTTCAGCTCGACGTCACCGGATGCCCAGTTGCCCTTGAGGCCCTTGTCGAGCAGCGACTTGTACGCGGCCGACTCGACGAACTGCTCGCCGAACGACTTCGACACGGCCTCGTTGCGCGCGTCCGCGGACGCGTCGTCGAGGGTGCTGCCAGCGGACGCGGAGAACGACTTGCGCTTCTCCTCGATGTAGTCGAGGTTCTGCACCTCGTCGGTCCACTTCTTGATGTCGGCCTCGAGCGGATCGAGGGCCGCCTTCTGGTCGGCGAACGACTTGTACTCGCCACCGCGGTTCTCCGCGACGTCGAGTGCCTTCTGAGAGAGCTCGCGGACCTTGTCCTGAGCCTCCTTGAGCTTCGTGCTCATTTCCCCTCCTGGGAGTTGGTTCCTGCGAGTGTGTTCAGTGCGCGGATGCGCGCCATGCGGACCTGAAGCTCGGCCTGTTCCGCGTCGTCCGCGGCAGGCGCGTCGTCGGCGGGCGCGGGGGCCTTACCGTCGGCGCCGGCGTCGGCCGGGGGCGTCATCGACTTGCTGTCAGGGTCGGGAGTGAGCACTTCGACCACTCCCACGGTCGACCGTTCACCCTGAAGGGTGATGACCGAACCGTCGTCTGTGTAGCTCTGGCGGTAGAGCTCGGATTCGTACGTGTCGCGGTCCTCGACCTCGAACACGAGGGTGCCGCCGCCGTCGGCATCCGGGAGGGTCCCGCGAAGCCACACCCAGTCGCCCGGGTTCGCTTCACGCAGCGCCGCGCGAGCGCGTTCCTGGACCGCCTCGAGCGAACCGGCAAGCGTCTTAGTCCCGGGCCGCGCGCGGAACGCCTTCTCTGACGGCAGCGACGCCCCCAGGGACACCGCGGCGTCAAGGATCGCCTGGATCAGCTCGCCGTCTGCAGCGCTGTTGCGGGCGCCCGCCTTGTGCGTGGCGGACTTCGACGTGAGCACGACCGCCTCCCGGTTGGAAGGGATCGCGACGAACGCGCCGTTGAGCAGCTCGCGCTTGGTTACCGCTCCCGCGCCCTTCCCCTCGGTGAGGGTCATGAACGCGACCGAGGTCGTGCGGATGTGCCCCTCGTTGACGAGTGTGCGCACCTCCTGCGCGCGCGGCAGCGAACTGTACGTGCCTGCCACGATCAGGTTGCCCGACTTCTCGTCGATGCGCGGCACACCGGATCCGACCGTGGTGGCCACGGACATGCCATGGTCGGAGTCGAAGGTGATGTGCTCGGGCAGCGGCTGCACCCACTCCTCGGACTTGAGGGTGTCACCGTCGCGGTCCAGGGTCGGCGCGGACAGGATCACCTCGAAGGTTCCGGGGAAGTCTCCCTCGGTGCCCGTGGCCGCGATCGTGGCGTCCTTTCGGATGATGTCCATCACGTCTCCTGTTCGATCTGCTTGCTGGCCTCTATGGCGCGGGTGAGCCGCTCGAGCTCGAGCACCTTCTCGCCCAGCGACATGCGCGCGAACGCACGCTCGTCGATGGGCTGCGGGATGAGCGTCCCGTCGGTGGCGACCGGGTTTGCTCGGGGGTTGGAGCCGAGCGGGATGAGCGCGGCGTTCGCGTACAGCACGTTCGCCTCGTCGCCAGCGGGCGGGAGGTTGAACAGCGGCCGCGCCTCGGAGGGCTTCATCACGCCACGCTCGATGAGCTTGCCGACCGCCTCCGCGCGGGTCTCGAAGTCGCCTCGGAGGACTTCGTCCATGTTGAACTTCGAGAACACGCCGCCGACGGTGTAGAAGTCGGGGACGAGCTGGTGGTCGACGACCGACTCGAACAGCTCGAACCGGGGCGCCATCGTGTCGCGGTACATCGAGCGCAGCTGCTCGGTGATGTTGGAGAAGGTGGCCTTGTCGAGGATGTGCACCACGGGCGGCGGGACGTCGTACGCCCCGCACACCTCTTCGCGGTTCAGCTTGCGCGACTCGATGTACTGCATCTCCTCGGCGGAGAGCTGCACGACCGTCGCCTCCATGGCCTCTTCGAGGATGAGAGGGCGGCCGGCGTTGTCGGTTCCGCTGTACTGCCGATCGATCTGCGACGACAGGCGTTCGACGGCGCCCTGCGACAGCGTCTTCGGGTGCTTCACCACCAGCGAAGGGCGCGCGCCACGGTTCCACCAGGACGCTGTCGCACGCCGGGAGGCGTCCTCGTTGAGCAGCGTCATCCGCAGACCCTCGAGGTTGGACAGGCCGCGGCGGAGGTTCTCGGGGTTGTAGTTCTTGAACACGACGACGTCGCGCTCGGGCCACTCGATGTCGGTGCGGCCCCGGTACGCGTAGACGGTCTCGCCGGCGTCGTTGCGTCGCACGACGACGTTGGTCGGGTGGATGGGGTGAAGCTCCCGTACCCGGTCGTTGCGGTCGCGCAGTTTCAGCCAGAACGCTTCGCCGTACAGGTCGTAGGTGGATGAGGTCCACAGCCACAGGTCGAACCCGGAGAGGCGGTCGTTGGGCCGGGCCATGAGCGCGGCGAGGTTGCCGCGCTCATCTGCCTGGCCGCCGTCGGGGGTGACGACCTTGACCTCGAATGGGTTGCGGGCGGTGGCCATGGCGAGCTTGCGGATGACGACGCCGACCCACAGCTGGTTCTTGTAGATCTCGCTGTAGGCCGCCCAGGCGCCGATGAGGGGGACGTCGCCGGCGCCGTAGTAGGTGCCGCCGAACGATCCCCCGGTGTCTGCGAAGTCGCCCTGCTGGGGGGTGGAGATCACCGATCCGTTGGACAGGAGCACGCGGGCACCTCCTAGGTGGTCAGGGTCTGCAGGTACTTGACGCCCAGTCGGGGCAGCCAGAGGTGCCCGTCAACGTCGAGGCGGTCGCCGTTGCTGGCGAGGGAGACGACGTCGGCGAGGATGATGTGACGGTCGTCGACGTCGATGAGGACACCTTCGAAGGTCTCCTCGGTGTCGAGGGTGGCGATGTACCGCTTGCGGATCATCGAGCGGATGAGGCGGTCGGGTCGGGCCATTGGGTGTCCTCCTAGACGGTGGTCAGGCCCCGCTCCTCGTAGATCGAGGGGCCGTCGCCGGGGTTCTTCAGCAGCCAGTGCGCACCGGCCACACCCCACAGCGGCGAAGCGTCGCCGGGCGAGTTCTTCGCGTCCACGACGTAGCCGCCGCCGAGTGACTTCATGACCGCGGTATTGGCGGCGATGTCGAGCAGAGGCTGGTTGCGGTGCTTGATCTTGCCGAGGTTCACCCCGTCGAGCAGGAGACCGGTGGCGCGTCCGAGGTCTGCGCCGCCCCAGTCGGTGACGTCGATGCCGGCGTCGGTGAACTCAGTGATGAGCGAGGACACCGGCGCACCCTTGGTCTGGAACGTGATCCCGGCCGGGGTGAAGGTGCGCTCGGGGCTCTGCAGCCATTCGACGATCCAGTCGGTCCCGGGGCGGGACTTCATGATGCCGACGTGCACGAGGCCGTCTTCGCGGTACGTCGCAAACGCGATGTGCGCGTAGCTGCGGTCGTGGGACACCTCGATGCAGAGGTAGACGTCGCCGCCGTCCTTGCGCTTCGAGAACCGGTCGAACCCATCGGCCCACTTGCCCGCCTGGAACGGCCCGCCGACGGAGGAGTCAACGAAGAGGTTCGCGACCTCGGACTCGAACACGGGTCGCGGGTCGCTGATCCAGTACGCCCGGAGGTTCTCCTCGGGCAGGTTGTAGTTCAGCGACGGATTGGAGTACGCCCACGCCTCGGGGGTGTCCAGCGGCATGCCCGGCGGCGGGGACCACCAGAACAGCCCGATCGTGGTGTCTTTGTCGTCGGCTTCGATGGCGTCCATGCCCTGCTTGTGCAGGAACCGTTGCACCACCGCGGACGTGTCGCCGGCGTTGGCCGCGGCGATGAGCTGCGACCGCCGGCGTGCGGCGGTGGTCTTGGACAGCGCCGACCACGCCGAGAAGTTCTTGTGCTTGAGGATCTCGTCCACGAACACGAGGTCGAAGGTGAGGCCGCGGCCGCCGTTCTCGGCGGAGTCGACCCAGTACCGCTGCCCGTCCTTGAGCTCGAACCACAGCTCGCCATTGATCGAGTTCGTCTTGCCGCGCTCACGCTTTAGCCGCGGGATCGCGTCGATGATCTTCTGCGCGTGCTCGTACGTCTTCTTCGCCGTCGCCAGCTTCTGCGCGACACCGATGACGATCGCATCGCCGTCGACGTACATGCGGAACAGGATCAGCAGCGCCGCGATGAACGTCTTGCCGTTCTGGCGGGCCACCCACAGCAGCACCGTCTTGAACCGGTAGGAGCCATCGGGGTTCAGCTCGAGCGCGTGGATAAGGAACCACCGCTGCCACGGGTTCAGCTTCGGCGCGAGCTCACGGTGACGCGTGTCCTTCAGCGCCTCGTGCAACTGCATCGCAAAGATGATCGCCGCGTAGCCAGCGGAGGTCTGCGGATTCAGCGGACGCCGCGGCGGGGTGAACACACGGGGCGCCATGTGCCCCAGGACCCGCCGCGGCCGAGCGCTACGCCTTCTTGCGGGCTGGGCGCCGCTGGGGCGCTTCCGGGTCGTCGTCGATGTCATCCACGCCTCCGGTGTAGAAGGAGCGGCGGAGCTCGTCCAGCTCGTCACGCTCGATGGGCTTCGAGGCCGCGACGAGGCGGTCCATCGTCTCCTCGTAGCGCTGCGCGATCGCCGACCGCTGCGCGATCGCGTCGGAGTCGAGATCTCGGGCCAGAGTCACCAGCAGGGCGATATGCGGCTGCGCCGAGGGCGGCACCGCCAGCGACTCGACGAACGCGAGCGCCGCCACCTCATTCGACAGACGCGGCGAAGATGTCCCGGCTTCTGTCCCACCCGATGTCCCGCCAGCGTCCCGACCAGCAGGACCGATTCGGGGCAACGCCTCGAGCTGAGCTTTTTCCTTGGCGGCCTGGCGTTGCTTCGCCTTGCGCTCACGCTCACGGCGGCGCTTCTCGTCGGGCGTCATGGCCATTCTGACCACCTCCCGGGGGGTGGGACACGGGACACGAGCCCGCGGAGGGGGACAGGTCACACCCGGTGGACTGACGGCGCCCTAGTGGTAGGGATTCGGACACCCCTACCCCTCGGTAGTCACCAGACTTCGGAGGGGTCGCCGAGACCGGGACGGGATGAGCCCGAGCCTTTCGCGCGGTTACAGCGCAGATGCTCAGGCTGACCGTTTGCGGGATCGTCGGCTAGCTCGGGGTACGCCTTCACGGACTTGATGTGCCCGTACTCGAAGGCATCCTTGTGACCGCGCGGGAGGGTGGTGTCGATCTTCTCGCCACACTCAGCGCAGGGCAGGTCATGCTCGGCTACCGCGGCCTTGAGGTTGGCGCGGTTCTTGCGGTGAGCAGCCGTGGTGCGGCCCGGTACTCCGGCCGCCATCAGTCGCTCCCTCGCACGACGGTGTCCCCATCCTCATCAGACAAGTCCGCCATCAACACGTCACAACACACACCCCATGAAGGCTCACCACACACACCACAGCGAGGCATCAGCGGCAGTCATCCGAGTCGAACCCACACGGGCAGGGCTTGCCGTTCACGCTGCACGGATAGCCGCTTTCGGTTACGACGACCGGCGAAGCGAGTTCCCAGCGGATGCGGCCGCCCTCGCCTGCCATGCCATGCATGCCCTCGTGCCCAGCGTCGAGGTCGCAGTCGACCGAATCGAAGTCGATGACCACCGCCGCGTCGCAGGTGCCCATGTCACTCCCCGTTCCCGAACAGCCACCACAACAGGCGACAGAACGACCGCCGCCCGAACAGGACAGCAGAAGCACCAGCCATCGCACACGCGGTGCAGAGCAGGGCGAGTCTCATGTGCGGCTCCCTCGCCGGCTCTTGCGGTAGGGGTGCTCGAGGTCGTCACACCCGAGCACCCCACCCATCACGTCTGCGTCTCACACGCACGGCAAGGCTCCACATGCAGAAGGTGGTGCACCACGCGGGCCCGCAGTAGATGTCGGGGCCGGCGTCGCGCCGCTCGTGCGTCAAATGACAGCATGCGGCGAATGAGACGAGATCCCACCCGGGGCACCGGGCGAGAAAGGTAAAGGCGGGGACGGCCCGCTCCGGCGATCCCCGCCTGTCAGAAACGGCGGAAGCCCCGGCCGCTTGAGCGACTGGGGCTTCCGGTTTTCACCAACCCGATTTTGGGCGGACTGGTGGAAGGCACTTCATTATTGCATACGATCAGCCGACCTTCTCGTTCAGTTCATCGGCGAGTTCCACGACCGCGTCATGGTCCTGCCACACCGCCTGACAGAACCGGCAGCGGGCGATCTCATCCGCCATCACCCCGTCCGTGTTGAGCCGGTAGCGGACCTCGATCGGCCACGTGTCGCCGCCGTTGATCGCATCCCCGTAGCCGGTCGTCCCGCAGACGGGGCACGGTGCGGTGATAGTGAAGGATCGGGGCGGGTTCAGGTGATCCCGGATGAGGTTCGCCCACCCGGTGAGCATCCGCACATGCCACGCGTCGTCCCGGTCTCTCTCCGCCAGGCGGGACGCATACCACCGACGCAGCGCCACCACGGGATCTTTGTGCGGGGCGACGCCGGCGATCAGGCACCAGTCCTTGATCTGCGACGTCATCTTCGCGTACTCGAACAGGGCATCGAGGTCCAGTGGCGCACGGGTCGACGCAGACGATGCCGACGATGTATCCCGATTCGACGAGGGCGTGACTGCGTCATGCATCCGCTGCAACAGGCACGGGTGCTTCACCGTGTGCGCCTTCAACCAACGGCCGTCATCGTTCTTCTGGGCGATGTGCTCATGCTGCTCCTGAGTGAGCGCATCCACCGCATCGAGCAGATCCATCATGCGTTCTCCCCCACCTTCGTCGCTCTGTCGCATGTCGCCCAGTGCACATCCCTCACAGTGCACCCACGAACACATACCCGGTCGCTCATGCGTCCCCACCGATCTGCGCGAGGATGCGCCCGGTCGTGTCTTCGTCGAGGCGGCGGAGGCCGAGGGCGCCGGTATATGGGATCGGCTCGGACAGGGGTCGCGGGTTCGTCAGTGTGAGGTGAAGCGAGTCCGGGTGTGCCCACTTGGAGCAGGGACCGAACGGCTTCTGGGGCTGGTAGCAGGAACGGACAGCCTTGAACCTGTCCTCCTCCGTGTTGTGCCCCTCGTGCACGTCCACTAGGTCGACGACGCCGATGATGTGCCCGCCGTGGCGCGCTCCGCCAGCAATCAGATGCCGCACCTCCTGGGCGGTGTGCAGGTACACCTCTTGCAGTGCAGCTTCGCGTTCGTTCCAGGAGCCGACGTTGTGTGCCACGTGAATGGCTACGGGGCCGCGGTAGGTTCCCGCGATGTTTCGTACGCGGTTCTCCACGTCCTTCCCCCCGTGGATAATCGCCCATGCCCACGGCTGACGAACGGTCAGGATCCTCATCTCAGAACGGGGTGTCGTCTCCATAGCTCCCCTCCCCCGATCAGACATGACCCGTCTTCCCCACCACGCCCGCGCGCTCCGCGACGCGCACGATCTTGCCGTCGAGCTCACCCAGCGCGCGTCCCTGGTGCCCGTCGATGTGCTCGTAAGCGCCGAGGGCCGTGATAGCCACGTCCAGCAGTTCGTCGAGCACCTTCTCGAAGGTGTTCGTCACGCCCTTGCGCGGGTTGGCGCCGAGCGCCCCGATAGTTGCGGTGACGACCTCGCCGGATTCCTCGGTGAGCTTGATCAGACGGTGCAGGGTCAGGGCCTCGGGATCGCGATCGGCATTCCCAGCGTCGATCCATTGGCTGAGGGCGACCAGCGCCGCCTGGCTGAGTTCGGTCATTTCGGGCTCCTGTCGGTGTTGCTGTCCAGTGCTCTCTGCCGTTCGGCCGCCCAATGCGTCACGTCGTCTTGGAAGCCGAGAATGCTGGCGAGCCGGATTAGCTCGTCGTACTGCGCGAGTGTGTACTCGCCCTGCCACGTAGCCATCAGAACGGCGTCTCGTCGCTCGGGGTGGACCACGCATCGGAGTCACCCGGCTGCGCCGACGCCCACTGTTCGGTCTGCGCGGGCTGCCCGCCACGGTTGGACGCTGCACGCGTCACCGTCGCCGTCGCATACCGCAGGGAGGGGCCGATCTCGTCGACCTCGAGCTCCATCGCCGTCCGGTTCTGCCCCTCACGGTCCTGGTAGGTACGCTGCTTCAACCGGCCCGTCGCGATCACACGGGAACCCTTCACCAGCGACCCGGCGACGTGCTCCGCGAACTCACGCCACACCGACGCACGGAGGAAAAGGGCATCCCCGTCCTTCCACTCATTCGCCTGACGATCAAACGTCCGCGGGGTCGACGCGATGGTGAAGTTCGCCACCGCCAGCCCGTTCTGCGTGTACCTGATTTCCGGATCAGCCGTGAGGTTCCCCACGACGGTCAGAACTGTCTCTCCGGTCACTTCTTCTCCTTGCTGCTGCGTGCACGGTCGCGAGCTCGCTCGCACTCGATGCACTTCCTGGTCTCGGTGTTGGTCTTCCGCTGCACCCGGGTGTTCTCGGGCGTGTACTCATGGCCGCGAGGGCAGTGCGTCTTGCGTGCGTTCGAGTTGTGCGAGCGGTTCACGTTCTCCGCGGACGTGCGCCGCCGGTGATGGCTTGGGTTGCAGCAAACGCGGTGCAGGCACGGTCCCGGCGCACATCCCGAGTTGTTGTGGCACTCGTGGTCAACGTGCTGAGAAGGGTCGGCGAGGTCGATGACGCCGGCAAGATGCGCCGCGAACCGATGGGCGCTCACCGTCTGCGGGTACCCCGACGTTCGAGATGGGTGGAATACCCCGTATCCGGTCTTAGCGTTCACCGCGGCCGTCCACGGCCAGCACGACTCGGCACCGCCCGTGCGATCCACCTTCGACCAGAACGCCTCTACCTGCTCAGGCGGTCGAATAGGAGCGCTCACGTCTTCACCTCAATCCCCTGCCATGCACGGTGGGCGCGTCCCTTCCGCCACCCCAGCTCGCGACGCGCCTGCTGGACCCGGCACTCTTCGCAGGCACAGCGGTGGCGCTGGTAGCAGTTACTCGATGCCCCGTGGGGGTGATTCGTGGGGCACGTCGGGCGGGGCCCACGACTCATCGACGTGGGTGACTCGGCGTGCAGCCGCCGGCGGTACAGGGCCGACGTGTTGTACTGCGCCGTCACCCGGTACAGGAACTCCGCGAACGCGAGCTCCGGGTCTTCACCACGCCTCCGTGTCATTGGATCGCTCCCACTGCTCGACGCGTTTCGCGTACCGCTGCTCGGTGAGCCACAGGTCGTGACGTCTTCGTGCCGTGCCGCAGGCGCCGCAGTCGAGGGTGAACCGGTTGTGCGGATGCTCCGGGCACCCAATCGGAGGAGCGTCCAACAGCAGGGGCCTCTCCGGCGGTGCGACACCCTCCTGCTCCACCGCCCACGACGCCCACAACCCCGCACGCTCCGCACCCTCGGCCTGCACACGCTCCCGCGCCCGCTCCCCCGCTCCCCCCATAGCCATGAAGACTCCGGAAGACTCCGGAACAGGCGGTGCGGGATGCTCCGACACGGTCGGGCGTTGCGTCACCAACGGTCTCGACAAAGCGAACCACGTCGCCCCCGCCACCGTGTAGATCGTCAGGAACCCGGCCTCGTCGAGCATCAGCATCCACGTCTCCACCTCCGACGCGGTGATCGCCGGATCCCCCGGGAACGCTGCCCCCGCGATCAACTCCGGTCTCAACTCCGACCGGCCCTCGTCGTCCACCAGCCCCCAGAGGCACATCCCCGTCAACCGGGCCATGTACGACGGCACCTTCAGCAGGCTCGCGTCCGTCCAATGCGACGGCCGGACCTGCCGGATTCTCACCCTGTTCATTCCCTCGTGCGAACCCTTCGAAAATCAGATCGACCGCAAGTTCCAGGTGATGCTCAGCGACTGTGAAGCACTCCGTGAAACCTCGGCCCATGAACAGCAGCCCCTTGGCCTCGTCCTCCGTGCGGAACGCGCGCGGGAACCACTTCGCCAGCTCGGCCAGCGCCTCCCGCTCCCACGTGGCATCCGTGCCACGCGCCAGGAGAATCACCAGACCACCGGAGCGGGTCATCATCTCCACCCGGTGCGACTTCCACGCCCGACCCACCTTCAGCACGCCGGCTTCGGGCCACCAGATCGCGTAGGTCATCGCGTACTCAGGCATGACACTCATGACTGGTCCCCCGGGATTGCGAGCTCCGCGAGCTCCGACTCAATCCGTCGGCGCATCCCGGTGAGCTTCTCCATGAGCGACCCGAACTCGCTGAGCGTGCCGACTTGCTTCACCGCGCGGTCGAGTCGGGCAATCATGTCGGCGGTGCGCCGTGCGACGACGGCGTGGTCGAGTGCAGCGGCGACGATGGTCGCGGTCTCCGGCCGGGCGTATCGGTACAACTCACCGACACGGGCTTCCCGAAGCCCACGTATCAGGTCCTGTGCGAGCTCCCGCTCGTAACCGAGCTCGCCCAGTGCACTCAGCTTTGAATATGCGTCGTGGTAGCGCTCGCTCCAGGCGCCCGCATCAGCCTTCGCGCGCTCGGCACGCTCCTCAGCCGCAGCAATGCGCGCCTCTGCGTCGTCGCCGGCGAAGAACATCCGCGCCAGGACGGTCGCGAGCGCGTCCGCCGCATCGTCGGGTCTCAGCTCAGGCGCCGGGCGAACGATGGTCATGCTGCGACGGCGGCGGCCCGACGGTGGCGCCATGATGCCCCAGCGGTCCGGAATTGTCAGGCCGTCCACAAGAGACGGGTCTGCGACTACCAGCCACCACTGCGAGCAGTAGCGGGCCCACGCGTCCGCCTTGGTCGGGTCGGCCAGCTCTTGCACAACGTCTGCACGCGAGACCTTCACCTCGTGCCCGACGATGCGGCCCCGCTCCTGACTCGTCAGCGGCAGCCAGATCAGGTCTGCACGACGTGAGCTATTCGGAGCCGTGAGCTCCGGCGCGAAGTACCCGCCTGCCGGCTTGCTGGGGGCGATGTAATGCCCGTGCAGCAGCTCGACCATCTCTTTCGCAGTCCGGCCGCTCATGCTGCGGTCTCCCATCCGCCGGCGTCATCAAGACGCACCCACCCGAACAACGCATGACGAACACGCACCACACGGGGGTTGTCCCACGACTTCAACAGGAACCCCGACTCGGGTTCCTTGTAGCCCTTGTCGTGGACGAGGTTGTGACACGTGCGGCACAGGTGCACGAGGTTCGCCGGGGCGTGGTCGCCGTGGCGGCGCAGCTTCCGGTGATGGATGTCCGTCGCCGCCTGCAGTCCGCACTTCTCGCACCGACCCTTCGACCGGGACTGCACCGCCGGACGAGCCTTCGCCATCGGATCGCGGGTCATGACGCGTCACCTCCGCCCGCTTTGGCTACCTCGGCCGCTCGACGCACAAGCTGCGCCTCATCCCTGCAGTCGGCCGCGATGTCCTGCACCTGCTCGAGCGAGAGGGTGCTGTCGAGCCACACCTTGGTGACCATGCCGGCGAGGTGCGCGGACCGGTCGGCTCGGCGCTTCTGCATGCTGACCGCATACCAAAGGTCATCGCGCGCTTCGATGGCGGATGCCTCTTGCGAGCAGTAGCCGTCCTGGCAGATGCAGGCGTACCCGACCACCGCCGCCATGCACAGCAGCGCGTCAGCCTCGTCACTCCATCGGTGCACGCCGTCCTCCGCGTCCGGGTCCTCGGGCACGTCATGCCCGCAGCTCCCCGCGTACGCGTACAGCGGGTCGGTCTTCTTGTGGTTCGCGCACGCGTTGCGCAGGTCGACACGAAGCTGGGCCCACTCGGTCTCGGTGAGCGGCAGCGTCAGGTCATCCTTGCGGCGCTCCCACGCCAACATTTCTTCGACTTTCCTCAGCTGCACCGTGGCAGGAGAGAACTCACCAGGCTTGGTCATGCCTGCACCGCCGTCCAGAGCTCGAGCGGCGCCACACGCATACCGAGGGTCGCCCCCACCGTTGCCTCGAGCCGTGCGCCTCCCGACTTCTCCCACTCCGGGAGGAGCGCGACGCCGTCGCAGGTGATGAGCTGCGCGAGGCCTGCCCGGAGCCACCCGTGGTAGTCGTCCGGCGTGGGGTTGACGTTCTCGGACGGGTCTTCGACGTCGAATCCGTGGGCTCGGAGCTCGGACGCAGCAGCGCGGAAGGCTGGGTAGTTGAGCTCGGGCAGTCCGGTCATGGGCCCGGCGACGTAGATGCGGGTCATGCTGCACCTCCGTGGAGGCGCGGGATGTGAGCGGACGGCGGGCGCGGCACGGGCCCGGCGGGCGCCGGTTCCCACGGGAGGGCGGCGACGGCCGCGTCGACCTCAGCGGCCTGCTCGGGGGTTACCGGCGGTGCGGGCTCCCCCTCAGCCGGCTCCGTCGGGACAGGGCGGGGGACGCGGGGCTTGCCCATGTCGAACCGGTCACCGATGACATCGGGGTAAGCGCGGGCGAGGGCTGCGCGGAGGACGTACGACTCGAATCTCTCGGTCTGGTTCTCGAGCCAGATGTCCATCCAGCGGCGGCCGGTGTCGGTGAGGGCTTCCTCCCCGGGGAGGGCTTCGACCCAGCGGCGGATGACGATCGTTTCCACCCCGTCACGGCGCACGGTCGCTCGGGCGCCGGCGGGGGGTTCCTCGTTCAGCCACAGGGGCACCCACGTCTCACCGTCGGCGGTGAACTCGACCGGGTCGATCTCGAGGCGCGCCCCCGTGGACAGGGCGACGCGGGTGTACTCGGCGAGTGTCTGGGCGACGTCATCCACCGGGATCGGTGCGGCGGGGGTGACGGTGCGGCGGATGCGCGACGGACGATCGTCGGTCGGCAAGGCGATGTCGGTCATGCTGCGCTCTCTTCCGAATCCTGGTGGTCGTAGATGGCCCACATCGGGGGGCGGGCGATCTGAATCTCACCCGGGTAACCGGGCCACACACCCGTCTCCGTGCCGATGGCGAACAGTTCCCGGGCACGCTTCGCGCGGGCGCTCCCGATCTCACGGAAGTCCTGGTCGAGGACGATCACCGCGGTGAGGAACGGGGGTTCCTTCTCGACGACGACGAACGCGAACGCGTCGTACTCGATCCCCTCGAACCCGGCGGTGTCCTCGTAGTGGGCGTCCTGGACGTGGTAGCCGTGGTCGGCGACGGTCTTCGCGAACGCGACCGGGGTGGCCTCGGCGCGGTCTGTCTTCAGGTCGACGGCGACACGACGCCCCCCACCGGTGGGGAGCAGGTCGAACCGGCACCGGCAGTCCGCACCCGTCACCGGGTCGGTGCCGAACACGGACGCCTCACGAAGCCCCTCCTGCTCGAGCAGCAGCCGGGCCATCGGATTCGACAGGATTGCCTCCGCCATCGCATCCACGTGGGCGATCTCGTGCGCCTTCAACGGGGTGACACCGTTGGCGCGGGCGTTCGCGATGAACTCGCGCGCCGCGTCCGTCCCCGTCGTGCCCGTCTTCGACAACACCGACGCGGGAATCTCAACCGTCCCCGCACCCACACCCAGCACCTTCGAATGCACCGCCGTGCCCGCGTCATACGCCTTCTTGTGCGGCGACGGGTGCGACAGGAAATACTCGAACTTCGCCGGCGCCTTCAGCAGCTGCCGTGCACCGGTCGACGACAGGGCAGGGTGTGCGTGGTACACCTCCTCGTCCAGGTTGGGGACGAGACCGGACAGCACGGCGCTCATGCCTGTTCACCTGTGGGCTGCAGGATGGCCTCGGCCACGCCGGAACGGATGTAGACCGGTCCGAGGCGGTCGTTCTCGCCCTTGGTGAACTTGATGTGAGCTGCTCTCACGCCGTCGCTGATCGCGGAGACAGAGGCGAGGTAGTCGGTGCGCAGGTTTCCTTCGACCGGCTCGGTCTCAGCGTCTCGCGCCTTCACGATGAGGCGGATCACGGGCGGGAACCGATCCTCCGTGAAGCGCATCCGCACGACGGGCGTGTAGGGGCTGCGGCTCCGGGAGAAGACTCCAGCGTTCTTCGTGATCCACGTGAGCGCCTGGCGCGGGACGATGACGTCGAGCTCCTTGGGCACCCGGTCATTGGGGCGGACGATGACGGTGTGGGCTCGGTATCGGTCGGAGCTTGTGACGCGAAGCTGCCCGTCTTCCATCGAGAAGTGCGCACCAGTGAGGACCGGCGTGATGTCGTCGCGGGACACCGCGGGGAGAACTGCGCTCGCGATGTAGCGGGCGACGTGGGCATCAAGGGTGATGGTCTTGGCGCTCATTAAGCGGCCTTTCTGGGGAGGTTGTTGAGGGTGGTGGTCCACCGCATGCCGTGGTTCGTGGTCGACAACGCTTCGAGCTGCACGGCCTTCGTCTTCGCGTTGAGGGCGGTGATCTTCCACCGGGTGGAACCGGAGACGAGGGCATCCCCCACCGCCCACACGGGCTTCGTTTTGACGGTCATGCGGGGCGCCTTTCGTTGCGGCACGCGCACGTGCGGCGGTTGCAGAGGAACCCGTACCCGTGCGGCTCATGCGCACACGACGGGCAGGAACGAACGATGTACTTCGGGTCCGGTTCGGTGCACACCTCACGGCGGAGCTCGTCACGCTCACCTGCGACACGGATGAGCAGGTCGACCTCTTCGTGGCCGAGGGTGTACTTGTCGCGGCGGGCGACCGTCAGCCACCACTCGCGAAGGTGGGAGAGGATGCCGGCGTCACGCTCGGCATCCGTGGACTCACGGAACACCTCGACAGTCACGAGCGGGCCCACCGCGCGGCTTCGAGCGCGGCGCGCATAGCCTCACGCGGTTCGAAGCGGAGCATTGCGTCCCAGAAGACATGCGCTGCACGGTCCACCTCGGCGTCGGTGACCGTCCCACGCGGGCGGACCTCGAACGCAGAGAGGATGCGGTCAGCAGCCTCGAAGTAGCCATCCAGGTGCGAGTGTCCGTCCGCCGTCGCAATGGCCCACTCACGGTCATCGAGGCCGGTCAGGATTTTCGCCAGCGCTTCGCGTACGCCGTCCGCGGGCGGGGTGGACAGGGCCGCGACCAGTTCCTCAAGTGCGGTCTGCACGCGAGCCGGGAGCGTCGACGACTGGCACGCGCACCATCCCTCTTGATGGAGCGTGGTCAGCTCTGCGAGCACCTGCTTCGCGTTCTCGAGCGCGGCGCTCATGACGCCACCCGCTCACGAACTTCAGCGGGAATGGACGCCTGGAAGTGCTGGGAGCGGAGCCACCGACGCGGGTGACGTTCCGCGTTGTGAGAGTGCGCCCACCGTTGCGCCCGAAGGAACGACGGGGACATGATCCGCTCGAACAGGCGAGGCGTGTAAGTGACCCGACATGCGGGGCAGTGGGCGAACCCGTTCACCTCAGCAGCGATCTCCCGGTCAGGGTTCGCGATCAGGTACGGGCTGGTGTTGCGGGTGAGGGACCAGATGACGCGCTGCGGGCGTTCCCGGCGGGGCGGTCTGGGGGTGCGAACGGGTCGCGGAAAGATCTGCACGATGTGCCCTTCGTGAAGGAAATGAAAAGAGGTGAGTGACGCTTCTGGGCGTCAGGGGGTGGGTGGGGTGATCCGCTCCACGTCGAGAGAACCCAACGCATCCGGATGATCCGGGGCCACCCAGTCGAAGAACGGGCCCGCACCGCGCAGCGCGACCACGGTCAGGGCGACCCCAGTCACCCCGGCGACCACGAACGCCACACCCGGGACCACCGCCAGCAGGACGATGAACCCCACCAGGGCGCCCATCCCCGCCACGACCACCAGGTACGGGCGGAACACGGGAGCAGTCACGACGACACCTCCGGCCAGATGCGGCGACCAGCGGTGATGAGCGGCCAATCGAAGTTGACGGCGGTAGTCCCCGTGTTCGGCATCACCGGCGTGAAGTACCCGTTCATCGACTTCGACGGGTAGAACGCCGCAGGTTTTTCACCCTCAAGCGTCAGTTCCCACACCTCGCCGGGCTTGGCGTCGTGCCACGGCTTCGGCTCCGGGTGAGCATCGAAGTAGGCCCGGGCGGCGAACTCACCCCACCCGATGGAACCCACCGGGTCTTCGAGGTGACGACTCGCAATGCGGTCCGGTGTCTTTTTCGGTCCCGCTTCGTCCACGACCACGGCGTACCCGTCCTCGATGTACACGACGTAGTTGGGGTTCTCGGGCCAGCGCCACCGGCCCAACCGTTCGTCAGCCTCCGCCTGGAAGAACTCACGCAGAGCCTCGAGGCCCTTCTCGGATGCGGTGGCGTGCAGCTCGGGAGTGAATCCGACTTGGTCCACCTCGTTTGGGACAGTGCCGTGCAGGTACTTGTCGCCTCCTAGGTCGGTGGTGATGCGAATCTCGATGCCGTTGGATGCGGTGAAGTCGTTCACGACGCCACCCCCGCACGTACCGCGTCGGCCGCGATCTCGCGACTGCTCTTGCCGCACCCACCGCAGCGCTGCGCCGCGGCTCGCTCAAACTCTTCGATGGCGCGGGCGAGATCCTTCTCCCACTGCGCGGGTTCCATCAGCGGCTCACTCACGACGCCACCTCCACGAAGCGGCCGGCGTACCGGTTGACGAAGTACGCCTGACCCTTGCCCGTCACCTTCGGGGTCTTCGAGATGGTGACGTGCCCGTCACTGTGCGTGACAGCGGTTTCCTTCACCCGGAACAGCCCGAGCTCCATCGACCGCTGAGTGGGCATGTTCCAGTCGGTTCCGCGGCGGCGGATGAGGAACCCGTCCGCGCGGAGCATGTCGAACAGGCGGTTCGCGCCGACCGGGATGCCGTTGCCGCGGAGGATCTTCGCGAGGTCGCCGACGAGGATGTCCGTGTCGGCGGTGGCGACCGCGTCAGCGAACAGCACCTTGGGGGCGTCCTGGGCGACCTTCGCCTGCAGGGCTTCACGCTGCTCCACCTCGGCCGCGTACGCACGGAGAGCTTCGGGGAGCGTCTGCGGCACTGCCATCGCGGCGAGCTTGCGACCCATCTCGAAGAACGTGCGGACGAGTACCTTCTTGAACTCCCGCACCTGGGGGGTGTTCCGCTGGAACGTCATCAGCAGAGTCGCCTGCTGCTCGTTCAGGAGGGCGAAGCGGACGGTGGAGTTGTTGTAGCCAGGTCGCGTTTCAAACGCGACCTGTCCGAACTCGGCCAGATCCTCGATGTTCGACAGGACCAGCTCGAGGACGTTCTTGTGCTGCACACCCGAGCCGCCGGCGACGGCCTCGGACGAGACGCGCATCTCGCCATCGCGTTCGATGACCTGCACGACGGCGGTCATGATGCCACCGCCCACAGAGCTACGGCAGCGACAGCAGCGGCGGTCAGGACACGGCGGGCGATACGCTTCCGACCATGGCTGTCCAACTGCACTACTACGGATCCGTTTTCGACCTTGACCCGGCCAACCCGGACGACTTCTGGGTCGACTACCTGCATGAGCGCATGGGCGCGATCGACGCCGACGACGCTGACGGGGTGCGAGGTTTCGTCGTTGCCCTCGTCGGAGACCGTCAGGCGCACATCCCCTACGAGGCGGGTGACCGAGTCGTCATCGTCACGCCCCGCACCGTGAGCGTCGGTAAGCCGTCCGAGCCAGAACCTACTCAGGGCTGACTCGTACGCCTTCTCCGCGTCAGCGTGGCGGCGACGGTCACGGCACGGTCCGCACATGGTCGCGGTCCCGAACGGGTGCACCGCGCAGAACGGGGACGGGGCGGTCATGATGCCACCGCCCCGGCGATGGTCTTACGCCGTGCGCGGGCGGGCTGCTCCCACGCGTCGACAGGGAGCGCAGCCTCGACCTCATCGGTTCTGACGTGGGAGACATCGGCAGCGAGATCGTTGAGCCGCTGGGGAGTCATCTCGAGGAACGCGGACACCTTCTCGATGTCCGACGACTTCCAGTCGAGCTGACCGTTGATTCTGCCGTAGGCGGTGGGAAGCGAGCACCCGAGCACAGCGGCGAGATCCTTCTTGTCGACGCGACGCTTCGCGAACTCGGCTCTCACCGCCGACGCGATGGCCCGACTGTAGTCGGTGGCGGTAATTGCTGACATGCCCCCAAGGTAAGCGGTAATTACCGCCACGTCAAGCGTCGTTGTCGTTAAATGGCGACAGGTCGCTACGATGATGTCTCGTGGGTAAGACATCGCACGCGACACCAGGCCAATACGCCAACGAACTCGGCAACTACTTGCGGCACCTTCTGGCTGCCAATGGCAAGGAGGACCGTTCTGGCCGCTGGCTTGAAGCCGTGACCTCCGGGGCTCGCAAGCGCGACTATTGGGCAGGTCTCGTCAAGGGCGATCGCGAGATGACCAGCAACGATGTCGACGTCATCACCAAGGCATTCGGCTTGCCCACCCCATTCGACTACGTCCGCTTTGCGCACGAGCTGGCCGAAACCGGCATCGCACCGACGTTCAATGTCGGAACCCACGCCGAGGATTACGAGATCAGCGAAGACCCGGGCGAATACGGACTGGCAGCAAAGAAGCGGCCGACCCCCGGGAGCTAGACACCCCGGGGGGCGACATCAAGGAGCTACTGTCCATCGCAGCGGGCTACGGTCTCCGCGTCCATGGCGCACACCTCGACGGCGACAAGATCGGCGCCTACGCCCCCGAGCTCGACCGCATCTACTTCGACTTGTCGCTTTCCCAGGCCGAACGCCGGTCTGTCATCGCCCACGAGATCGGCCACCACATCCACGGCCACCTCTGCGACTCCACCGGCAACGAGTGGCAGGCGGACACCTACGCCGCGGCGCTGCTCGTCGAGCCCGAGTGGTACGCCCACCTCGAGCGCATCAACCACGACGCCGAGTGGATAGCCGAGGAGATGCACGTCGCACCTTGGACCATCACGGACTATCGGCGTTACTGCCTGCAACGCCTCGCCCACGTCACGTACGCACGCCCAAGGATGGGCGCCGGCCAGTGGGACTACAGCGCGCGGACCGTGTAGGCCGGGCCTACAGGCAATGACGGTAATTACAGGCACGCCTTTGTTTCCGGGATGTCTTACGACGTCGCGCCGACGTCTGTAATTGTCGCCACACCTGTGCAACTATGGTCTGAAACCGCGTGATTCTGCGGCTAGATAGGTCATGCGGCTGACCGAAGCGTACTGATTCGATTCCCGTCAGCCCCTCCATGTGTGACTCCCGGACTTGTGCCGGACTCTCCCGCGTCGCTTCAGACTGACGCTCCTCTCGCCCGGCGCTCGCTGTTCCCGCACTGCGCTCCGACGACTCCTCGTGGATCGATCACGATCCCGTCGGTGCGTGGTCGAGGGTGACGACGAGTTTCCGCGCCGATACGCCGAGGCGAAGGGTGTCGATGGCCCCCTGGATCGCCGGGAGGCCGTGTCCCGCGATGTGGGCTTCGGGGTAGAGGTGGTGGCTGCCCGAGGCGAGAGCGGCGGGGAGATACCCGCCCCAGACGGCCGGGCCGACGGGAGACGTGGCGATGGCGCTTCCCCAGATGAACGATGCTCCGATACCGCGGGTGCGACTGCGCACCTGGAGAAGAGCAGTCCGCGTTCCGAGCTTCAGGAAGAGGCGGATGCGAGCGAGGGAGAGGCCTCGACGGCGCGGTTGATCGTAGAACGAGACGGGAGGGCTCGCCATCGCGATCTGCGTGGCACCGGTTGCGCGCGCGATCCTCAGACAGGGCTCGGCCGAACCCGTCGCGACGGCGAGGACCCCCGCCACCGCGGAGCCGCCGACCTCATCGATGATCCGATTCGCAGCGTCCGGGTCGTGGTAGTCGAAGACGGCTTCCGCCCCCAGCCGCCTCATCCGTTCGTGGTTCTTCGCCGAGGCTGTCGTGACGACCCGATAGCCGGCCGCTCGGGCGAGCTGGATCGCATTGCCTCCGACCGCCGTCGCGCCGCCCCAGATCACGACGACCTCGTCGCGAGGCGCCGAGTTTCCGAGACGGGAGTAGTCCAGTCCCAGTTGGTCCTTCTCGAACAGGCCGGCCGCCGCGGTGGATATCGCCAGAGGCAGGACGGCGGCTTCCTCGAAGGCGATGGCGGCCGGCAGGACGGCGGCCAGGCTCGCGTCGACCGCGACGTAGGCCTGGAAACCGCTCTCGGAGACGGCGTCCCGTCCTTTCTCCAGGCCCATCGCGTACGCCACGACGCGGTCTCCGACGGCGAAGTCGTCCACGCCGGCACCGGTTTCGACGACGACGCCCGCGACGTCCTCCCCCAGGACCACCGGGTAGCGCAACCAGCCGTACATGACGGTGCCGTTGGACTGGATGATCGCGTCGAGCGGATTCACCGCCACCGCGCGCACCTCGAGCAACAGCTGCCCCACCCCCGGCTTCGGCATCGGCGCAGCTCGGACCGTCAGGTCTGCATAAGGAGAATCGATCCACGCCGCCGCGTTGTCGCTCATTCTTCCGCTCTCCGATTCTGATGACATTGCGTGTCATCGTGACCGATCTTACGACAGTTCGTGTCATCATGGGTCCATGCCTCGATGGTCACCGGACGCTGCCTTGCGGATGGAAGCCGCGGCGATGAACCTGTTCGCCGACCGGGGGTACGCGGGAACCACGGTTCCCCAGATCGCCGAGGCGGCGGGGCTGACCACACGGACGTTCTTCCGCCACTTCGCCGACAAACGCGATGTGCTGTTCCTCCGGGATCGCGAGTTCCCGCAGGCGGTGAGCGACTTCATGGCATCCATCCCGCAGGAACGCGACGCAGCGGCCATCGTGCGCGAAGGTCTGGCCGCTGCATGCCGAGGCATCCAGGGCTGGCGAGAACAGATCGCACGTCGACGCAGCATCATCCAGAGCGAACCGGCGCTGCACGAGCGCGATCTCCTCCGCAGTCACTACCTCGCTCGCGCCATCGAAGGATCATTGAACCAACGGGGCATCGCCCCCGGGCCTGCGCACGCCTGGGCAGCCCTCGCCGTGACCTGTTTCGACCTCGCGGTGGACCGATGGCTGGAAGGCTCCGCCGATCTCCCGCTCGAGGACGCCCTGACGACGGTGTGGACCGACACGCGGGAATGGTTCACCGCATGACAGGGCGCACATCTCGAAACGCCAGCGGAGCACGTGGGCATCCGGCATCCGATGACCATGAGGCAGCCCGGCGTCCGGGCGGCGCCCGCGAAACGGCGGAGCCGCCCGGACTGTCCGGGGCTCACACGCCGGGACGGTAAACCGGCCGCCGTCGGCGTGGATCCCTCACGCTACGTCGGCGCGCGGTGGCGAGGGTGGGCTTGACGAGCTCCCCCCTCGGGCGCGGGCTCAGGCGCGCGTGAAGCCCTCGAGGTCGGGGTCCCAGAAAGCGTCGGGATTGGTGTCGTCGCTCGTCTGCTCGTGGGCGACAGCGGTCGACTGGGGGTAGCGCCGGTGCTGACGGAGCTGCTCCGCGGCCCAGCCGAAGTCGGGCTCCTCGCGCTCCCACGCCGCCGGCGCGCTCAGCACATCGTTGCCCACACCGATGACGAGCTCCGCCTGTTCGGTCTCGCCGTCGTCGGTGACGATCGGGATGCTCACCGCTTCGGCCTGCCCGTCGGCGGCGATCGACGCGGTCAGCTGCACCAGCGCCTCGGCAACGTCGTCGGTCGTGGTCACGGTCTCGCCCGCATAGGTCACACATCGCATGCATCCATGACACCGGATGCCGAAGGCCGCCGGGGGCCGCTTGCCTCGGACGTGCCCGCTCCGATAGGGGGCGCCGTGTCGGAGGTGCGCGTTATCGTGCTCGTGCGGCCCGCGCGAAGGAGGCACTCCACATGACCGACCCCCTCGAACTCACCGTCGTCGACGCCGACGCCTGGCGGGCCTGGCTCGACGAGAACGAGAGCACGAACGACGGCGTGTGGCTGGTGCTCGCCAAGAAGGGCACCACCGCCCCGACCTCGCTCACCTACGCGCAGGCCCTCGACGAAGCACTGTGTAGCGGCTGGATCGACGGGCGGAAGCAGTCGCGCGACGCGGCCACGTTCCGCCAGCACTTCACCCCGCGCCGTGCGCGGTCGATGTGGTCGACGCGCAACGTCGGAATCGTCGACCGCCTCGCCGACGAGGGACGAATGCGCGAACGCGGTGCCGCCGAGATCCGGCGCGCACAGGCCGACGGCCGCTGGGAGCGCGCCTACGCGGGGTCGGCGGCGATCGAGGTTCCCGCCGAGCTGCAGGCGGCACTCGATGCCGAGCCCGCGGCCGCACGTCGCTTCGCGGCGTTGAACAAGTCGGAGCGATACTCCGTGCTGCACCCCGTCGTCACGGCGACGTCCGAGACCTCGCGCGCGGCGCGCATCGCCCGCCACGTCGCGCGGCTCGCGGCGCCGGCCGCCGACCACCCCGAGACCCCTGAAAGCGGGTCCGCGCTCGGCGCATGACGCGACGGCACGCGCCCGGCGCGATCCGACACGGTTCACCCTGGACGGCCCCGCCCCTCGCATCCGCGCCGACAATGAGAGCATGCGCGCGCGACGACTGCTCAGCCTCATGGTGGTGGCATCCGCGATCCTGGCGGGCACGGCCTGCTCGGCGCAGACCTCCCCCGCCCCCGTCCCCGCTCCGACGGGCGACGGACCTGTCGTGTCGTTCTACGGCGACTCGTACACGCGCGGGACCGGGGCGAGCTCGTCCGACCACCGGTGGTCGACGATCGTCTCGGTCGAGCGCGGGTGGCAGGAGATCAACCGCAGCGAGAACGGCCTCGGCTTCGTCAACCGCCGAGCCACGATGGGGGCGGGTCTCGACGACATTCCCGCCCTCGTCATCGACGACCAGCCCGACATCGTGTTCGTCACGATGGGCCTGAACGACAACTTCAGTTACGACCGCGCGGCCGACCAGATCCGCGCGACGATCGACGACGACCTGCAGCGCCTGCACGACGGTCTGCCGCAAGCGCGCATCGTCGTCGTGGAGCCGTTCTGGTACACCGCGGAACGCCCCGCCTCGGTCGACGTGATCGCCGGGTGGGTCGAGGACGCGGCCGAGAGGATCGGCGCCGACCACATCGAGGGAGCGAGCCACTGGCTCGACGGGCACTACGCCGACGACGCCGACAGCTGGATGGCATCGGACGGCTTGCACCCGAACGACACCGGATACGCCGTCATGGCCGAGAAGATGGATGCCGCGCTCCGCGCCCTCGACCCGCCGCTGTGACCGGTAAGGCGATCACCCGCCCGCCCTGCTGAACGGTTCGACCGCCGTCGCGGCGGTGAAGGGATCAGCGATCGCCCGCCGTGCGGGCCCGGAACCAGACCGTCAACTCGCGCACCGCCCGCGAGCTGATCTCGTCGTCGGCGGACTCGAGGTCGTCGAAAGTGTCGCGGAACCCCTCGGGGGGCGGCGTCGACGGCACGCCGATGGGCTCGTAGCCCATCGTCCACTCGTCGAAGCGGCGGTCGTCGAGGTTCTCACGGAGCAGGATGCGGATGTCGTGGTGCCGCGCGTCCTCACGGATCTTCGCGATCAGGGCGTCCACCGCGTCTTGCGGCCCCTCCAGCACCTGGAAGAAGCGCCCGCGGCGATGCAGCAACATGCCCGTGAGGTCGTGCTCGTGATTGGAGCGCCGACTCTGCGCGAGCAGCGCGGCCAGACGCTCGTCGTCGAAGGGGTCGGTCTCGGTGCTGACGTACGAGACGGAGACGAGGGGAGCCGCCATCAGCGCACCCCGCCCTGGCCGAGCCCGCGCGGGGCCGGTACGCGAACCTGCTGCAGGGTGATCTCGGCGTCCTGCGGGGGCTGCCCGTTGGTGACGGCCGCCATTGCGGCGGTCAGCGCGTCGAAGCGTCCGACGACGCGCGAGCGACCGTCGAAGGCGAGGAAGCCCCCGTCGGCCTGGCGATCGATGTACCCGAGGAAGGCGCCGTTGCGGCTGCCGACGTGGAACCCGTCTTCGACACGAGCCCACACGACGCCCGCGCCGGGGCGTTCAGTCGCGTGCATGGGACACCGCTCCTTCTGCCCGTTGAATGACCGGGCACGAGCGAAGCTACCCGGCACCTCCGACACCGCTGCGCCCTTGACAGGCGAACCGCGACCCGTCCGCCGCCGGCGCGGCCTCCGGACCCGTCGCCGCGCCCACTCCGGCGATGGCAGTGGGAATCCTCAGCCCAGGAGCGCGCGCACCTGGGCAGCGTCATCGGTTCCGGATGCCTCGACGACACGCCCCCGCTCGATCCGGTACATCGCGAACGCGGCGATGCTGGCGCGCCGACGCGTGGGCGCGAGGTGCCCGTACGGGCCGGTGTGCGTCCCGCCCCCGCGCAGGTGCACGGCGAGGCGATCGTCTTCGACGAGCAGCTGGATGCGCTTCCACTGCCAGTCGGGGAAGCCCCGCAGCAGGTCGGCGTAGTCGGCGATCCACGCGTCGGCGCCCGCGGGGAGGTGCGCACGACGGACTCCGGGGTCGAGGAAGCCCCGCACGTCGTCGAGATCGTGGCGGTTGAGGGCGTCGAGGAAGTCGGCGAACCACTCTCGCGTCTCCCAGGATTCCACCCGTCCATTATCGGCGGGGTGGGGCGGGCGGGGATCGGCGGGCGGGGTTCGAGGCGGGATGCGGGGAGGGGTTCGACACCTCGCGGGCGGAGCGCGGGGCGTACTGCCCTGCGGGGGAGGGCGCCAGGACCGTGGCGGCGCGGCTCTAGGCTCGCCTCATGGATGACGCACATCGCACGCGGGCGGGTCGCGAGGGCGACGCGCGACCGGGCGGTTCGCGGGCCGGCGGTTCGCGAACTAGCGCCCGCTGGCGCGACGTCCTGCGGGCGGCGGCGCGAGCCTGCGCGATGTTCCTGCTGGCCATGCTGGTCGTCATCGTGATCGACACGAGCGTGCAGGCCATCCAGCAGGCCCCGTCGCTCGGCGTCAGCCCGGTGCACGCGTTCACCACCCTGGCCATCACCCTGACCGCGGTCGTGGGACTCGTCGGGGGCGCACTGACCGTCGCCGTCGCGGCCGTGGCGGTCGGGCCGGCATGGCTCGTCGCGAGCGCCCTGCGCCGGGTGGGTTCGACGGGCGTGCAGCTCACGGTCTGGACCGTCTTCGGCGCCCTCACCGGACTGCTCGTCGTGGGGCTCTCCGCACTCGTGACCGACGACGGCCCGCCCACGCTCCCGGAGACAGTGGTCGTCGTGATCGTCGCCGCAGCCTCGGTCGACTACGGCTGGTGGCGCGTGTCCCGATCGAGGCGTCGCCCCCTGGACGACGAGGGCGTCGAACGCGCGGAGTGAGGGGTACGGGCTCGCCCGTGCGGACGACCACCGGAGGGCTCCGGGGTCGGAGGCGCGATGGCGGAGCAGGCAGCGCGGGCCAGCGTGTCCGGTTCGCGCAGATCACGCGGGCGATGTCGGGGGTCGACGGTAGCGTGACCGTCGATGCCGTCGTCGGGTCGATGGCATCCGGATGCCGAAGGGGGCGACGATGACGTCACGCACAGCTCTGATCGTGCGCGGGGGGTGGGAGGGCCACCATCCCATCGAGGCGACCGACCTGTTCGTGCCGTTCTTGCGCGACAACGACTTCGACGTGCGCATCGAGGACGGACCGGGCGTCTACGCCGACGACGATCTCATGCGGGGCGTCGACCTCGTCGTGCAGTCCGTGACGATGAGCGAGGCCGATCGCGAGAGCATCCAGGGTCTGCGGCGCGCGGTGGCCGCGGGGACCGGGCTCGCCGGATGGCACGGCGGCATCGTCGACTCGTACCGCCACGAAGCGGACTACCTGCAGTTGGTGGGCGGCCAGTTCGCCGCCCACCCGTCCAAGGATCCGGGCGATCGCGTCGGAGACGGGACCGACGTGTTCCTCGACCACCGCATCGAGCTCACCGACCTCGGCCGCACGCACCAGATCATGAGCGGGATCGTCGATTTCTCGCTCACGACGGAGCAGTACTGGGTGCTGCACGACGATCTGAACGACGTACTCGCCACCACCACCCACCCGGTTCGCGTCGACGAGCCGTGGCACCGACCGATCGTGTCTCCCGCCGTGTGGACGCGGGCCTGGGGCGAAGGACGGGTGTTCGTCGCGACCCCCGGCCATGACCCCTCGGTGCTGGCCGACGACAACGTGCGCACCATCATCGAGAGGGGGCTGCTGTGGGCGAGCCGACGCGCATCGGTCTGATCGGCCTCGGGGTCATCAGCGAGCAGTACCTCGACACGCTGCGCGAGCACCCCGCCGTGCGCATCGCCGCGGTCGCCGATCTGCGGGCGGAACGCGCCGCCGAGGTGGCGGCGTCGCTCGACCACGCGCGGGCGCTGAGAGTCGACGCGCTGCTCGCCGCCGACGACATCGACGTGGTCGTGAACCTCACGATCCCGGCCGCGCACGCCGACATCGCCCGTGCGGCGATCGCCGCCGGCAAACGCGTGTTCGGAGAGAAGCCTCTCGCGACGACCCTCGACGACGCGAAACAGATCGTGGCGGATGCCGAAGCGGCCGGCGTCGAGATCGGCAGCGCGCCCGACACGGTGCTCGGAACCGGCATCCAGACGGCGCGCGCCGCGGTCGAGAGCGGCCTGATCGGCACGCCCACCGCCGCCACGGCGACGTGGGTGTCGGCGGGCCATGAGCACTGGCATCCGAATCCCGACTTCTACTACCGCGAGGGCGGCGGGCCGCTGTTCGACATGGGGCCGTACTACCTGACCTCGCTGGTGCACCTGCTGGGGCCCGTCGTCTCCGTCACCGGCGACGTCTCGCGCGGACGCAGCGAACGCGTCATCGGATCGGGGCCCCGCGCGGGCGAGAGCATCGTGGTCGAGGTCGACACGCACGTCACCGGAACGCTCCGGCACACCACCGGCGCGCTGTCGACGGTGACCTTCAGCTTCGACGCGGCCGGGTCCACGGCGAGCCCGATCGAGGTGCACGGTGAGGCCGGTTCGTTGGCGGTGCCGGATCCGAACAACTTCGACGGGGTCGTACGGCACCTGGCGCCGGGCGCCCACGACTGGGTCGAGCTGCCGCCGACCGCCGGGTACGTTGCCGCGGGGCGCGGGATCGGCGTGATCGACATGGTGTGCGGAGGCGCCGAGCCCGACGGCTCGGCGGGTTGTGGCGCGTCCTCGCCCGGGCGCGCGAGTGGGGCGATGGCGCTGCACGTGACCGAGATCATGACGGCACTGCCGCTGTCCGCGAGGGAAGGGCGACGCATCGTGCTCGAGACCACGGCTCTGGTGCCACCGCTCGTTCCGTTGACGCCGGTGGAGGTGTGGCGGGGCTTCCCCGCGCGCGGCGCGGCCGGGTAGCGAAGGCGCCCGCGGAACCCGTGGGCCTTCGCGAATCGCGCGGCGTGCGCGCGACATCTCTTCGCGCCGAGTGATGCCCCGCCACTCCTCCCCATCGGCCGAGTCCCGTCATCCATCCCGATTTCGCCGCACACCTCGTCAGGGTGCCGAAGGCCCCCGCTAGCGTGCACACATGCAATCGCCGGCCTCGTCACCAGAACCCGATCACGGGGCTCCGGCTCTCGCGTCGGTGGTGACCGACGTGCTCGATCTGGATGCCGCGATGGCATCCGTCGAAGCCCGGCGGGTGCGCGCGTTGGCTCGAGTGGGGCGTCTCGCCATCATGGGACGCGCAGGGCGCCCGGCGTCGTCGCGGGAGGCCGATCTGGCCCTTCGAGAGGTGGCGTCCGAGATCGGGGCGGCCGAGCACCTGTCGGATCGCACCGTGCAGGCGCAGATCCGACACGCGATGCTGATCGCCGAGAGCTTTCCGGCGACGCTCGACGCCTGGCAGTCGGGTGCTCTGGCGCGAGCGCACGTTCACGTGATCACCGACATCGGCGCGACGCTGCCCGCGGAACGGCACCGGGAGTTCGACGCCCTCGCCGCCGCGGAGGCCGAGGGGCTCAGTCCCGGCCTGCTCCGGACGCGCCTGGCGGCACTGGCCGAGCGGCTGCAGCCGACCACCCTCACCGAACGCCACCGCGCCGGTCGCGCGCGGCGGAACGTGCGGGTCGTCCGGGGCGACGACGGCATGTCCGATCTCATTGCGACGCTGCCGACGGTGCTCGCGGTCGGGATCTACGACCGGCTGATGCAGCAGAGCCGGGCACTCGTCGATGCTCGTGACGCGCGGCCCCCGGTCACCGCGACACGGGACAGCGGCGAGGCGAGCCGCGCGTCCGCCGGTGGCGCGCCCGTGAGTGACCGGATGCCGCAGGCGCCACCCGCGCCCGACGTGCGCACGCCTGATCAGGTGCGGGCCGATCTGCTCGCCGACCTGCTCCTCACGGCAGCGCCCCTGTCCGACCCGACCCGCGACGACGACGGGCCGGGGACCCTCGGAGCCATCCGCGCCCGGGTGCAGGTCGTCGTTCCGGCCCTGACGATGCTCGACCCCGGCCGAGAGAACGCCGACCCCGCCGAGCTGGTGGGGCACGGTCCCATCGACGCCGCCACCGCTCGCCGGCTGGCCGAGTCGACCACACGTCCGTGGGACCGCGTGATCACCCACCCCATCACCGGGGCGGTGCTGCACGTCGACACCTATCAGCGCACGGCCGCCATCGACCGTTACCTGAGGGCGAGAGACCGCCACTGCCGCTGGCCCGGGTGCACCGCTCCCGCGATCCGGTGCGAAGTCGACCACACGCACGATCACGCTCTGGGTGGCCGTACCGAGACGGGCAACCTCGCCCATCTGTGTCAGCGTCACCACACCCAGAAGCAGTTCACCGCCTGGAGGGTGCGGCAGCGTGAGGGCGGTGTGCTCGAATGGACCTCGCCCACCGGGCGGACGTACGTCGACGAGCCCCTCCCCTACCCGCCCGCCGTGGCTTTCGTTCCCGGCCCTCGACGCGGCGCGCCACCCCCACACGCTGCGCCGAGACCGAGCGAAGAGAGCCCCGGGGACGGGTGAACACCCGGGGGATCGGTGCGCCCGCGCGAGCGTGTTCGCCTGCACCACCGGGGCGATCCTGAGCGCCGGGGCCGGGATGTCGATCGTCCCGACCCCGCCGCTCAGACGGTGGCCTCTCCGGGGCGCTCCTCGTCGGCGCCGCCCGCATCCGCGCGCAGTTCGTCGGCGAGGTGGCGGGCGCCGCGCACGGCGATGGCGACGCTCGTCAGGGTGGGGTTCATCGTGTTGGCGGTCGGGATCAGACCGTTGCCGCCGACGATGAGGTTGTCGAAGCCCCACACGCGGGAGTACGGATCGGCGACAGACGTGGCCTCGTCGGTGCCGGCGCGCATCGTGCCCATGTAGTGCAGGCTCGAGCCGTTGGGGAGCAGGCGGGGTTCCGCGACGAACGTGCCCAGCGCCGAGCCGGCGCGGCGGAGGCGCTGCGTGGCCTCGGCGATCTCGGCTTCCTCGCGTTCGGTGAGGGCGTACTCGATCGTGAAGTTGGGCAGACCGCGGTAGTCGAGCTCGTCGTCGCTGAAGATGGCGCCGTCTTCGACGCGGGGGAACTTGCGCACGCCGAAGCCCATGTTGACGTATCCCCAACGGTTGCCCGCCTGGGGGTGGGCCGGGTCGAGGGCGAAGGGAGGGTTCTCGGCGTACATGATCTGCGCCGAGTACGGGTGGGCAGGCTCCGAGAAGGGGATGCGGTTCACCGCGGCGACCGGGTCGGCGGGGTTCGTAGCGCGGCGGGCGAGTTCCGCCTCGAGCTCGTCGTCCGAGACGAGGGCGCTCATGCGCTCCTGGTCGAGGGAAACGGTGCTGATGACCACGTGGTGCTCGGTGAGGTAGCGGCCCAGCGGCGCGGGACGGATGCCCGAGGCCCACAGCAGCTGCGGCGAGCGGAAGGCGTCGGCGGCGACGATCACGGCATCCGCGTCGACGAAGGATTCCTCCCGGGTGCGGAGGTTCTCGACGACGAGTCCGCGCACGTGGGTGCCGTCGTGCTCGATGCGACGCACGAGGGTGAGATCGCGCAGGTCGAAGCGGGCGGCGGTGTCGGTTCCCGGCTCGATCAGGGGTCCGAGCACCATGTCGGCGCCGGCCCAGCGCATGGAGCCGTCGGGCTGCGGGTCGCCGGCGACGGGGAGGGTGCTGACGCCGTAGCCCTCGGGCAGTTCGGCGGAGAACTCCCGGTCGAGCAGGGTGCGGATGGCCGCGCCGACGGGCGAGTCCGAGAAGGCGGCGCTCTGGTGGTGCAGGAGGCCCTCGGCGGTGCTGATGAGGTCTTCCCACTCGTCGTCGGCGATGAAGTCGAGCTTTTCGCTGAAGGCGGGGCGCGGGATCGCGCAGGTCCAGTGCGAGCCCTGGCCGCCGACGTTCGTGGCCGCGGCCGCGGCGGGGAAGGTCGGCGCGTGCGCCGAGCCCTCGCCGCCGAAGTCGAGCAGGTGGGTGCCCTGGCGGGCGGTGAACATGCCCTCGACGACGGCGCCGGCAGGCAGGCCCAGCGACTCGCGGAAGTCCCCGGCCTGCGGGCCCTGCGAGCGCTCGCGGGCGCGGGCCTTCTCGTCGGGGTCGACGATGTTGCGCACGCTCTCGCCCGGGCGTTCGGTGACCTGCGGGCCGGCCTCGAACATGATCACGCGGGCGGTGGGGAGGTTCTCGAGCAGGACGCGGGCGTAGGCGGCACCGATGGGCCCGCTGCCGACGACGGCGATGGTGGGGGTGTCGGACATGTTCTCTCCTTCGAGACGGGCGGGGATCAGACGGGTTGGCGGGCGGCGGCGGGGGCCGCGGAGGTGGGCGTCTCATCCGACAGACGTCCCGGGGGAAGCAGCAGCGCGATGACGATGCCGCAGGCGTAGACGACCGCGAGGCCGAGGAAGACGGGGGCGAAGACGTCGTGGTAGATCGCGGCGACCTGGTCCTGCAGGTCGGCGGGCGCGGCGCGGACCGCCGCGGGGGTCAGGGTGTTGGCATCCACCCCCGAGGGGAGGTTCGCCGCGACGCCGAAGCCGACCACGCCCCCGATGACCGCGGTGCCGACGGCTGAGCCGACCTGGCGCACGATGTTGGTCGTGGCGGTGACGGCGCCGAGGTCGTCGCGCCGCGCGGCGCTCTGGACGACGGCGAAGATGAGGTTCATGAAGGAGCCGGTCCCGATGCCGACGGTCGCCATGACGATCATCGGAACCCACAGCGGCGCTCCCACGGGGAGCGCGGCCATGACGCCGAGGCCGGCGGCTCCGAGCGCGGTGCCGATGACCGGGTAGGCGCGGTAGCGGCCGGAGCGGCTCACGAGCCATCCGGTGAGCAGGTTGCTGACGAGCATGCCGAGCACGGTCGCGATGGGGACGAGACCCGACACGGTCGCCGTCGTGCGGTACGCCATCTGGATGTACGTGGGCACGTACGCGACGACCGCGAACAGCCCGGCGCCGATGATGAGCGCGAGGCCGAGGCAGGCCAGGATCGTGCGGTTGCGCAGGATCCGGGGCGGCAGGATCGGCTCGGCCGCGCGCCGCTCGATCGCGACGAGGGCCAGGATGCCGACGACCGCCGCAACTGCGCAGATGGTCGCCGCGGGGCGCAGGCCCTCGTCGCCGATCCAGGTCACGGCCAGCACGAGCGCGAGCAGCGAGCCGGTGAACACGACGGAGCCGGGGATGTCGAAGCGCGGGTGGGCGCCGCCGGGAAGGCGCGGGAGGGCGATCAGGGCGAGGGCGAGGGCGATGAGACCGACGGGGATGTTGATCCAGAACACCCACGACCATCCCCAGTAGTCGGTGATCAGACCGCCGACGACGGGCCCGACCACGATCGCGACGGGGAAGGCCGCCCCGATGACGGCCATGTAGCGGGGGCGCTGCCGCGGGCTGGTGACGCGGGCGATGATCGTCTGCGACATCAGCTGGATGCCCGCCGAGCCGAGACCCTGCAGGACGCGTGCGGCGATGAGCCAGCCCAGGTCGGGCGCGAAGCCGCAGATGAGCGAGGCGACGAGGAAGGTCACGATCGACACGAGGAACACGCGGCGGGGCCCGACGATATCGCCGAGCTTGCCGAGTACGGGGAGCATGGCGGTCGCGGCCAGCGTGTAGCCGACCATGATCCAGCTCATGTGCTCGAGGGCGCCGAGGTCGCCGGCGATCGTGGCGAGCGAGGTCGAGACGACGGTGTGGTCGAGGGCGCCGAGGAACGACACCGTGAGCAGGGCCGCGACGAGGATGCGTACGCGGGCGGGAGAGAGAGTCATTCGCGGGGCGCCCGTACGACCGGGCGATCGACGCGACCGTATGTGCCGCTCCGGCTCCCTCACCGGGCGAACGGGCTGCGTGAGCCCCGACGTCCCCCTCATCATAACCGACTTATGTCGAAATTCAACATTACGGCGAGCGGAGCGCATCCGAGAGGTACGTGGCCGCACCCGACAGCGTCTGTCCGCCGTCGACGCCGATCTCGGCGCCCGTGAGGAAGGTCGCGGCATCCGAGAGCAGGAAGGCGACGATCGACGCCACCTCACCGACCTCACCCGCGCGGTGGAGCGGGATCACGGCCGCGTTCGCCTCGGCGAAGGCGGGAGGGGCGCTCGCGGTCATGGGGGTGCGGATGTAGCCCGGGTGCACGAGGTTGACCCGGATGCCGCGGGGCCCGAGCTCCGTGACGCACGCGTGCGTGAGGCCCCGCAGCGCCCACTTGCTCGCGGTGTACGCCGCCGTGTAGTGCCCGGTGAGTCCCGCGACCGAGCCGATGTTGACGATCGAGGATCCGGCATCCATCAGCGGAAGGAGGGCCTGGATGCCGAGCATCGCACCCGTGACGTTCACGGCGAACACGCGATCCCAGTCGGAGCGATCGAGTGAGCCGATACGCGCGCGGTGGGTGATTCCGGCGTTGTTGACGAGCCCGCGCACACGACGACCCGTCAAGGCGGTCGCGAGGGATGCCCACTCGCCCTCGGACGAGACGTCGAGGCGCCGGTAGGCGATCGAGTCCGGAGGAGCCGCGGACAGCAGATCGGGGGCCGCGGCGGCCAGGTCGACGGCGACCACCTCGGCACCCGCGCGAGCGAGGGTCAACGCGTCTTCGGCCCCCTGCCCACCCGCCGCTCCGGTGACGACGAACAGGTTGCCGGCGAGACCGGGGAGCCGCAGGACGGGGTCGCCGTCGGACGTCATCGCGGTCGCCGCCGGGTCGGCCGCGACCGACCGTTCGCGAGAGGGAGACCCCGCCGCGCTCGTCGCGCCGGACGCAGGCTCCCCTCACCCGAGCACCCGTGCGGGTCTCCGGCGGCACCGCGACGCGGGCTCATCTCGCGCGCGCTCGCGACCGGACGCGGGCGCGGGCCACGGGCGGCGCCGCGACGCGCTCGCCGACGACGTTCACGACTTCGCCGACGCCCTCGATCACCAGGCGCACCTCGTCGCCGGGTGCGAGCGGGCGGGGGTCCAGGCCGCCGCGACGGCCCCACAGCTCGCCGAGGCAGCCCCCGTTGCCGACCGTGCCCGAGCCGAGCACGTCGCCCGGGACGACGACGGAGTTGCGCGCGGCGTACGCGACGAGCTCGGGAAAGGGCCAGCCCATGTTGGACACGAGGTCGTGACCGATGCGTTCGCCGTTGATGAAGAGTTCGGCGCGCACGGCGAGGAAGCCCTCGTCGTCGAGGAAGGGTTCCAGCTCATCGGCCGTGACGATCCACGGTCCGAGGGTCATGGCGAAGTCCTTGCCCTTCGCGGGTCCCAGGCGCACCTTCATCTCGCGCGACTGCAGGTCGCGGGCCGACCAGTCGTTCATCACGGTGTATCCGAAGATGTGGTCCGCGGCGGCGACGGCATCCAGATTCTCGCCGTCCGAACCCGGGACCGCTCCGATGACGGCGGCCAGCTCGAGCTCGACATCGAGGCGCTGCGTCTCGGGGATCGCCACGACGTCGCCCGTCGCGCGGACGGTGTGCGGATTGGTGAAGTAGAACGTGGGGGCCTCGTACCACTCGGGCACGACCTCGCTCTTTCCGTCGACCGAGGCGCTCACACCCTCGACGTGCTCCTCGAAAGCCACGAAGTCGCGGATCGACGCCGGCACCAAGGGGGCGAGCAGGCGCACCTCGGCCAGGGGGCGCGCGGTGTCGGTGTCACGACGGGCGAACAGCGCGGGGAGCGCGCTCAGACCCTGAGCGAGCACCTCGGCGACCCGGAGGCCGTCGGGAAACGGGATGACGGTGTCGGCCTCGACGAAACCCTCGCCGATGTCGGCACCGTCGGCCCAGCGCGCGATCCTCACGCGTGCACCCGGGTGCGCAGCAGGTCGGCGGCGTTCTCGCCCAGTACGGCGCGGACGGCCTCGTCGGGCAGTCCCGCCCCGCGTACGAACGCGACGGGCTCGTCGAGACCCATGTCGAAGGGGAAGTCGCTGCCGAGGAGCACGCGGTCGGCCCCCGCGACCTCGACGAGCCAGCGGAGCGCGCGCTCGTCGTGCACGACCGTGTCGAACCAGATCCGCGAGAGGTACGTCGACGGCGCGTGCGCGCAGCCGTGCGCCTCGGGTCGCACCCTCCACGCGCGGTCGGAGCGCCCGATCGCGGTGGGGAGGTACCCGCCGCCGTGCGCGGCGACGAGTCGGAGCCCCGGATGCCGGTCCAGCACGCCCGCGAAGATCAGGTGCGACAGCGCGACGGCGTTCTCGGTCGGCTGCCCGACGGTGTTGGAGAGGTAGAAGCGGTCGAGGCGCTCGTCGAGCGAGCAGCCGAACGGGTGCAGGAACACCACGGCCCGCAGCTCCGCCGCTCGTGCCCAGAAAGGCTCCAGACGCGGGTCGCTGAGCTCGACGTCGCCCGCGAACGACGAGATCTCCACACCCGCGAGACCGCGACCGAGCACGGCGTCGTCGAGCGCGTCGACGACGAGGTGCGGGTGCTGCAGCGGCACGACGCCGAGGCCGACGAGGCGGTCGGGGGCGGCGGCGACGTGCTCGGCGATCAGGCGGTTCGCCTCACCGCTCGCCCAGGTCGCGAGACCCTCGTTCGCCCACGGGTAGAAGTGGTTCGGAGAGGGGCTGACCCACTGCCGGTCGACGCCCTGCGCGTCCATCGCGGCCAGGCGGGCGCCCACGTCGGTGAGGCGCGGGAAGCGCTCGCCGATCATGCGGCCCGATGCATGCAGGCTCTCGACGCCGTTGCGACGCCGCTCGAGGTCGGCCGCGGCCTGCACCTCGTCGGGCACGCGGCGCTCGACCTCGGCGTGCAGGCCGGGCATGAGCAGGTGCGCGTGGACGTCGGTGATCTCGCCGTTCGCGGCGCCGTCGCTCGCGAGGCTCACGAACGGGCCGCCGTGAGCTGCGCGACACCGAACATCAGACCGCCCATGTCGGCGTCGCGGACGCCGTCGAGCTGCCACTGCCCGAGCTGCACCGAGGCGTCGACGATGGCCTTGGCCCGTTCGACGCGGCGGGCGTGGAACTCGTCCCACAGCGCCTGGTCGACGGCATCCCGGTTCACGAGGAGCTCGCTCAGCACGGCCGCGTCTTCGAGGCCCTGGGCGGCACCCTGGGCGATCGTGGGAGGGCAGCTGTGGGCAGCGTCGCCGATGACGACGGCGCGACCGCGGTTCCACGGCGCCTCGACGAGGTGGCGAGTGAACCACGTGTAGTTGGCGTCGGCGCCGGCCTCGATGTCGGCGCGGATGTGGTTCCACGGACCGTCGTAGGCGCGGGACTGCTCGACCATGATGCGGCGGGCCTCTTCGGGCGTGGCGCCGGAGCGGTCTTGAGCCGCCTCGACGAGGAAGGCGTACATCGTGTCGTCACCGGTGGGGGTGTACCCGGCGATGTACATCGGTCCGCCGTAGTACAGCTCGCTGCGGTCGACGTCGGGCGGGAGCGACACGAAGGTGCGCCAGATGCCCATGCCGGTCTGCTCGGGCGCGACGTGGATGCCGATCATCTCGCGCACCGCGGAGTGCAGGCCGTCGGCCCCGACGAGCAGGTCGAACGTGCCCGCCGACTCGCCGTCGACCTCGATCGCGACGCCGTCGTCGGTCTGCGAGACGCGTGTCACGCGCTGACCGAAGTGCACGCGCGCCCCGTTCTTCTCGGCCGCGGACAGCAGGATGCGGGCGAGGTCGGGGCGCGACATGCCCATCGTGGAGGGGTAGTCGGGACCACCGGTCTTCAGGTCGGGGAGGGCGGCGACGACGGGGGCGCCGGGGCCGGGGGCGCGCAGGTTGAGGCCCTCGAACGCCTTTCCGGCTGCGGCGATCTCGTCCCACACGCCGAGCTCGTCGAAGACGCGCAGGGCGTTGCCCTGCAGCGTGATGCCCGATCCGCGCGTGGACAGCGCGGGCTGGGCGTCGTAGAGGTCGACCTCGACGCCGGCCTTGCTGAGGAAGATGGCGGTGGCCAGGCCTGCGACGCCGGCTCCGGCGATCGCGACTTTCTGAACGGCGGTCATGTCAGAACCTCTCTGTTCTGGGACGGGGTGGGGGATTACAGCAGGGCGACGGGGTTCACGGGCGACCCGACGGCCCCGGTGATCGGCAGCGGCGGCGCCGAGAGCAGGAACTCCCAGCGTCCCGCGGAGGCGCAGTGTTCGGCGAGCGCGTCGAGGTTCCACATCTCGCCGATCGTCAGGCCCATGTTCGGGATGACGACCTGGTGCAGCGGCTGGAACGCCGGCACGTCGAACTCGTTCGGTCGCACCTCGAAGCCCCAGGTGTCGGTCGCGATCGCGGCGATCTCGGTGCGGTGCAGCCAGCCGGCGGTGGTGAGCGAGAGCCCGGGGGCGGGGCCACCGGCGTAGTCGCCCCAGCCGTCACGACGGGCGCGCGTGTAGTGGCCGGTGCGCACGAGCACGATGTCGCCGCGACCGATCCGCACCCCCTCGGCCGCCGCGCACGCGTCGAGGTCGTCGGCGGTGATGGCGTGACCGTCGGCGAGCTCGCCGGTCTCGGGCGCGAGGTGGCGGCCGAGGTCGAGCAGCACACCGCGCGAGACGATGACGTCGGCCGCGTGCTCGATTCCGGTGACCAGGTCGCCGTCGCTGGTGACGACGTCGCCCGCGCGGCGGCCGTTCCATGCGAAGCCGTGGTCGAAGATGTGGCCGAGGCCGTCCCACTGGGTCGAGCACTGCAGGGGCATCGAGATGACGTCGTCGGCTCCGCCGATGCCGTGGGGGAAGCCCTGGTTACCGCGCTCGGCGTCGGTTCCCGTGTCGGTCATCGTGTGCACGGGATTGGTGCGTCGGCGCCAGCCCTTCTGCGGGCCGTCGGTGTCGAAGGGTTGCGACAGCGAGATCGAGACGCCGTCGCGCACCAGTGCGGCGGCCGCCCGGCGTTTCTCGGCGTCGATGAAGTTCAGGGTGCCGAGCACGTCGTCGTCGCCCCACCGCCCCCAATTGCGGTAGGCCTCGGCGCGCGCCGCGATCTCGGACTCGGGGTTCCGGCGGTCGAGATCGGCCGGGTTCTCGGACGGCGTCATTCCGCGTCCTCCGCCACGCACCGCACGACCTGGGTGCCGAGCGCGCCGATGGTTCCCGTCATGACGTCGCCGTCGCGCAGGAAGCGCTTCCAGTGCTGTCCGTTGCCGGCGGGGCTGCCGGTCAGCAGCAGGTCGCCGGGCAGGAGCGGGTGGGTCTGAGACGCCGCCGAGACGAGCGCCGGCACGTCGAACAGCAGGTCGGACGTCGAGGCATCCTGCATCACCTGTCCGTTCAGTTCGAGGCGCACGGGGGTGTCGGCGGGGTCGACGAAGTGCGCGGGGACGAGCAGCGGGCCCGTCGGCAGGAACCCGGGCGCGTTCTTCGCCCGGTACCAATCGGTGCCGATCTCTTTCATGTCCTTGCGGAACACGAGGTCGCGCGTGGTCACGTCGTTCACGATCGTGTACCCGGCGACGTGGTCGAGGGCGTCTTCGCGCGAGACGCGGAACGCCTCGCGGCCGATGACGACGGCCAGCTCCAGCTCCCAGTCGTGCACCTCGCTGTACGCGGGCAGCACGAGGGGCACGTCGTCACCGACGACGCAGGCGGTCAGGCCGATGAAGAAGTACGGCTCGCCGCTGCGGGCGCGCTCGTCCATCATGTCGGCGGCGAACGCCCGGGCCTCGTCGGGCGTGCGGTCGGTGTTCTGCGTCAGGCCTGCGGCCACGAGCTCGATGACGTGCTCGCGGTAGTTGGCGCCGGTCTGCAGCACCTGCCGCGGCTCGACGGGGGCGGTGAGGGTGACGTCGGTGATGGGTCGCCACTCCCCCGGCGCGTCCGCGAAGGCGGCGATGCGGTCCCAGTCGGGGTCGGCGAGGAAGACGTTCAGACCGCCGCCCAGCACGGATGCGTCGAGCGGGCGGATGCGGTCGCCGGCCACGAGGCCGACGCGCACGGCATCCCCGTCGCGATAGCGGGCGAGTGCGTAAGGTGCGGTCGTCATGTCATTCTCACTTTCCCCGACCGGGATCGTCGGTCAGCCCCGGCCCTGCTGGGCGTAGGGGTTCAGCAGTGCGTCCTTGATCTCGTCGGGCACACCCTCTTCGGTGGCGCTGGGGCCGTCGGCGGGCGGGAACGACTCGGTCATCGACATCGGCATGGCGCCGTTGCGGTACATGTTGTTCGAGCCGAGCGAGGGCTTCCAGGTGTTGGCCTCCCAGTCGGGCACGTAGTTGCGGTAGCCGCCCGTGTTCAGCTCGATACGCAGGCTCGACGGCTCGCGGTAGTAGAGGAACGTCTGCTCGCCGATGCCGTGGATGTTCGGACCGTATTCGATCGGCACGCCGTTCTCCATGAGCGTGTCGGCGGCGATGAGGAGCTCTTCGCGGGTGTCGACCCAGAAGGCGTAGTGGTTCACGCGACCGGCACGGCTCGATCCGTCGAGCACGACGCCGAGGTCGTGCGACTTCTCGTTCGTGGTGAGCACCGAGAACACCGAGATGGGCGCCTCGTCGAGCACGGTGCGCGCCATGAAGCGGAAGCCGAGCGTGTCGACGTACCACTGCACGAACGCGTCGACGTCCTTGGCCGCGACCGTGACGTGGTCGAGCTGACGCGGGGCACCGGCGATCGGGCTGCGCTTCTCGGGACGGTCGGGGTAGATCGAGGCGGTGTGCGGCTCGGCACGGTGACGCTCGACGTCCCAGTGCAGGGTCATGTTGTGCCCCTGCGGACCGGTGAAGCGGAACGCGCGCCCGATGCCGCGTCCCTCGAACCACTCGCCCTCGATGCCCGCGGCCTGCACGCGCTTCGCGGCCTCTTCGAGCGCCTCGGCCGACGAGGTGCGCCAGGCCATGGTCTCGAGAGCCGGCTCGTCGCCCTGGGCGACGACGACGGAGTAGGCGTAGTAGTCGCCCCAGCAGCGGAGGTACACACGGCCGTCTTCGCGGGCGACCTCGGTCAGCCCCACCTGGTTGACGTAGAAGTCCACCGAGGCCTCGACATCAGGAGTCGTGATCGCGACGAACGACAGATGAGAGAGAAGCTTGATCATCTTCGATCCTTTCGGTGAATCGGGTCGTTCCGACTCTTCTTCCACTATCCGACCGAAGTCGGTATCAGGGAACCCGATTCTGTGGATGCCGGACATCGGCCTGACTGATCAGCCCGTCGCGAGAACGTCGTCGTGTCGCAGGTCGTCGAGATCGGCGAGGACCGCCCCGGTGGCGACCGCCTCGATCACCCGACGGAGCCCCAACCGCTCGGCCGATTCCCGCCGCGACGAGACGATCCTGCGTCCTCGTTCGTCGTCGTGGGCGACCTGCGTCGTCATCGTCGCGGCATCCACCCGCACCTCGACCCTCCGCGGGCCCAGCGCGAGCGCCGTCACCGCGCCACCCGCCCCCGACGGACCACCGCGACCCCCGCCCGCGACCGCGCGGGTGACGCTCGCACCCCCCGCGGCGCCGCGGAGCGCGAGGGTGGCGGCGAGCGGGGTCACCGCGCGGGCCACGACCTCGAGCGGGCCCCCGCCCAGCACCCGCGCCCACCCGACGGCGTCGCGAAGAAGGGTGGCGGCATCGGCCGGCGGCCCCCACGCGTCGACGGTGACGTGCAGCGGGGCGAGGGGCGGTTCCGCATCGGCCGTCACGTCGGCGCGCAGACGTCGACGCACCACCACGACAGGAACGGGCAGGTCGCGCAGTGCACGGTGCACGGCCTCGGATGCCGGACGGGGCTCATCGAGCACGATCCCGGCCGCATCACGGGCGTCGGACACGCGGTCCCACCACGCTCCTCGACCGTCGATCACGCGTACGGGCCCCGCCTCGGTCGGATCGGCGAGCCGGGCACGCGGCGCCAGCTCGGCGATGGCCGCCCGGTAGGCGGGAAGATCGGTCGAGACGGCGACGGCGGTCATGACGCGCTCCCGGCGGGTGCGGGTGCGGGTGCGGGTGCGGGTGCGGGGAGGGTCGGGCCGGCGCTCGGGGCGGCGCTCTGGTCGAGGCTCGGGGCCGTGCTCGGGCTGGCGCTCGGGGCGGGCGCGGCGACCGAGCCCGGGGCGCCCCCGCCTCGGATCACCGCCGCGGCCGTGTCGGCGACGGCGAGCACGAAGGCCGCGTCGGCGCGGAGCTCGTCGTACTCCATGGCCGTGTCGCCGCGGAGCAGAGCCGCGAGGGCCCCCCATTCGGCATCGTAGCCGTCGCGCCGGTCGAGGGGATACACGGTCTCGACACCGCGTGCGTCGCGCACCGCGATGCGGGCACTCCCCGCGTGCACGAAGGGCGGCGGGAAGTCGACGTCGATGCGGTCACCGGCCGTCGCGATGCTCACGCGCCAGAGCGAATCCGCCCCCTCGGGAACCATCAGCACGGTGAAGCGCACCACCGCATCGGCCGAGCGGAGCCCGAGATCGAAGCCGATCGGCGCGATCGGGCGCGCCCACGCCACCTCGGTGGCATCCGGAACGAGGTCGCGCACGAGGGGCAGGTCGTGCACGGCGAGTCCGACGATGAGCTGGCGCACGATCGCGGCGCTCTGCGCGGGGTCGGACAGATCCAGCGGGGGCCTCGCCGATCCGGGCGGGGCGGGCAGCGGATCCCCCATGACGAGCGCGTGATAGCGGTCGTTGGGCGAGAGGCACAGGGTGACGGTGACCGCCGCGATGCGCCGGTCGATGGCATCCAGGTGGTGAGTCGCACGTACCCACGCGGGGTCGAACAGGTGGTTCGTGCCGACGACGAGCAGGGCGCCCGCCGCGGCGCAGGCGGCGACGATCTGCTCCGCCTCGTCGAGGGAGGTCGCCAGGGGTTTCTCGCAGAACAGGGCGCGGCGACCGGCGGCCAGGCTCGCCCGTACGTGCGCGGCGTGCTGCGCGGGCGGGCTGCAGATGGCCACGACGTCGACGTCGGGATCGGCCAGCAGGGCGTCGAGACCCGACGAGGAGCGGGCGCCGAACCGCTGGGCGATCGCCGCCGCCCGGCCGCTGCCCGCATCGCTGACGTGGACGAGCCGGAAGTCACCGGCCGTGCGCGCCAGGGTCGGGGCGTGCAGCGCGGCGACCCCCGGCCCCGCCCCGATGATGCCTACGCCCCACGCCATGTCCGCTCCCTCGCGTCCACTTCAGCACAAAAAACGCTGAAGTCAGAGACTAATGAACCATAGATGGGGCCAAACCGGCAGTCGCGGGGTGGGCTTGTGTGAAGATCAACGCATGGCCAACGTGTCCACCCTCCGCTTCGGCGCGCAGACCGATGAGGTCACGAGCCTGCTGCGCATCGTCAACATGGTCCGCCTCGGTGAAGCCGTCACCCGGCCCGAGATCGGTCGCGTCACCGGACTCGGTCGCGGCGTCGTCGCGCAGCGCGTCGACCGCGCCGTCGAGATGGGCTTTCTCGAAGACGCCGAGTACGCCCCGTCCTCGGGCGGCCGCGCTCCCCGCACCCTGCGCTTCCGCGCCGAGCGGGGCCGCATCGTCGTGTGCGCCCTCGGCGGGCTCCACATCCACGTGGGAGTGACCGACCTCGACGGCGAGATCATCGACGAGGCGCACCGTGTGTGGGACATCGCCCGCGGCCCCGACGAGACGCTCGCCACCGCCACCGCCATGGTCGACGAGTTGCTCGCCGGCGACGACGGCTCCCCCGTCTGGGCCCTCGTGGTGGGTCTACCCGGACCCGTCGACTTCGAGACCGGACGCCCCGTGGCCCCGCCGATCATGCCCGGCTGGAACGGCTTCGACGTGCGCGGCGCCTTCGAACAGCGCTACGACGCCCCCGTGTGGGTCGACAACGACGTGAACCTGCTGGCCGCCGGCGAACGCGCACGGCGCCGCGACGAGGGCGTCGACCTCATCTACTGCAAGGTGGGCACCGGCATCGGCGCGGGACTCGTGTCGCACGGGCGTCTGCACCGCGGCGCCAACGGCGCGGCCGGCGACGTCGGCCACGTGCGCGTGCCCGGCGCCGAGCAGACCTGCCGCTGCGGCAAGACCGGGTGCCTCGAGGCCGTGGCCGGCGGGTGGGCGCTCGTGCGCGACGCCCGCGCCGCGATCGCGGGGGGCGCCACCGGTGCTCTGGCCGCGATCTCGGCATCCGGCAAAGACCTCGCCCCCGAAGACATCGCCCTCTCGGCCGAGCGGGGTGATGCCCTCGCCATCTCGCTCGTGCAGGCCGGGGCGCGTCAGATCGGCGAGGCCGTGGCCGCCCTGGTCAACATGTTCAATCCGAGCGTCATCGTGATGGGGGGTGCTCTCGCCTCGGCCGGCGAGCTCTTCCTCGCCGAGGTGCGCCACCGCGTCTACGAGCTCTCGCTGCCGCTGGCGACGCGCGACCTGACGATCAAGGTGAGTGAGAACGACAGCCGCGAGCCGCTCCGCGGGGGCGTCGATCTCGCGCAGGAGCAGCTGTTCGAGATCAGCCTTCCCCGGTGGTTCGGCGAGGGACGCCCGACGGTCGCCGCGGTGCACGGCACGGTCGACTAACTTCTTCCTTTTTTCGACATTAGTCGTTAGGTTGTGAGCGGAAGCGCGCCACCGGGTGCGCCGCGACACGAGGACGTGCCCGCCATGACCCTTTCCGCTCTGCGCGACGACGCCCTGAGCTCGTCTCCCGAACGCTCCGGCGACGGGTCCGGCGCCACCTCCGGCACCGAGGTGCGACTGTCCCTGCCGTGGATCCGTTCCCTGCCGCTCGCGAGCCTGCTCGACCCCGTCGTGCATGTCGGAGGCCGTCGATACGATCCGGTCGTCGTGCTCGGCGATCGCCGCCTCGCCGCGGCCGACCTCGCCGATGAAGAAGGGTGGTGGTACCTGCAGGATCGCGTCGTATTGGAAATCCCGGATGCCACGACCCCCGGCATCCACGAGGTGTCGGTGTCGTTCCGGCTCGAGATCCCGTACCTGCCCGGCGGGGCGGACGATCCCCTGCGTCTGCCGTTCGTCTTCACGAGGGAGCTGGAGAGGGACGCGACGGCGTCGAGCGTGTCGCGCGATGTGGCGCGCGATGTGACCCCCGATGTGGCGCGGGATGCGGCGGGCGATGCGGCGCGCGATGCGGAGGGGCTGTCATGACGATTCCCGCGGAGTGGACGCTGGCGGCGAGCGCCTTCAACGTCACCCCCGAGGTCGTTCGCGCCGAGCGCTCGGCCCCCGACCTCGCCCTCACGCTCGTGGAGCGCGGCATCGCGACGGCCATCGAGATCGAGCTGGGCCAGATGTGGCGCGGGTTCCCCGACCCGCCCGCCGCCGAGACGACGGCGTTCCACGACCGGCTCGCCGCCGCGGGAGGGCGTGTGAGCATCGTGGGCGTGAGCATCGACGAGTTCACGCGCGGGCGCCGACGCACCGACGCCGAGCGCCGCGCGTTCCTCGCACCGCAGCTGCGCGCCGCGGCGAGCGCGGGAGCCGCGGGCGTGCGCCTGCCCATCGGACAGGCCGGACCGCTGCTCGCGGGCCTCGTCCCCCTGCTCGACGAGCTCGACCTCGTGCTGTACGAAGAGGCGCAGGGGCATCAGACCCCGACCGACCCGGGCACGGCCGCCGCGTACGACCGCATCGCCGAACTCGACACCCCGCGCGTGCGGTTGCTGCTCGACATCAGCATGCTCATGCCGGCCCTGCCGGTCACCTACCTCGAGAAGCTCGAGCGCGGCGGCCTCCCCGCGGATCTCGTGCGGCGCCTGCGAGACGAGTGGCGCGACCCCGCCACCCACGGCGCGGTGATCGACGTGCTCCGCTCCGGCGGGGTGCCGGGCCTGGTGCACACGCTCTACATGAACCTGCTGGTGCGCTTCGGCCGCTCGAACGTGGCCGACCTGGCATCCGTTCTGCCCCTGCTCGGGGCGCTGCACCTGAAGTTCTGGGATCTCGACGACGCCGACGGGCGCGTGTCGACGCCGATCCGCGAGGTGGGGCGGGCGCTGCGCGCCACGGGCTTCGCCGGCACGCTCTGCAGCGAGTGGGGCGGTCAGGAGTGGCTCGACGACGACCCGTGGGAGATGACCGAACGGCACCTGGCCCTCGCTCGCACGGTGCTCGCTCCCGCCTGAGCTCCGGCGAGTCGCCACGATCTGTCGCTCAGGTGGGCGCGCGAGCGACAGATCGCGGCGACTCATGGCGCCCCGTCAGCGCGGCTGCAGTCCGGCGGCTCGGTAGATCTCGTCGACCACCCGCATCGTCCCCACGCCGCGGCGGGCGTCGAGGATGCTCGGCGACCCGTCACCCAGCACCGTGACGAGGTGCTCGAGCTGGCGCGCGTAGCTGTTCTCGTCGGGGTCCGCGGCGACCGAGCGCAGCACGGAACCGTCGGTCGAGGTCACCGTGAGGGTCGCCCCCCACTGCGGCACGATCACGCTCGTCGCCCAGAGCGATGCGGCGCTGCCATCGACCCGCACCCACATCGCCCCCGCGTCGTCGCCGAGGAACGAGGCGCGCAGCAGGGCGGGGATGCCACCGGGCAGGCGCAGCTCGGCATCGGTCTGCAGGTCGATCCGCGGATCGGCGTCGGAGATCTGCGCCGTGGCCGACACCACCTCGGGCTCGCCCCACGCCGCGCGCAGCAGGTCGACGGCGTAGCAGCCCACGTCCATGACCGCTCCGCCGGCCAGGTCGCCGTCGAGGCGGATGTTCCCGGGCTGCACGACGAAGTGCGGAATGCTGAAGTCGATCTCCACCAGCTTCACCTCGCCGAGCACGCCCGAACCGATCGTGTCGAGAAGGTCGGCGATGAACCCGTGCAGGCGGTAGTGGAACCCGACGAAGGCGCGGCGCCCGGCGGCATCCGCCGCATCGGCGATCGCCGCGGCCGTGGTGCCGTTCGCCGAGAGCGGCTTCTCGCACAGCACGTGTTTACCCGCGGCCAGCGCCCGCGTCGCCCACTTGGCGTGCACGACGGGCGGCAGGGCCAGGTAGACGAGGTCGACGCGGGGGTCGGCCAGGACGGCGTCGTAATCACCCCACGCGCGCAGGTCGAGACGGTCGGCGAAGGCCCGCGCCCGCTCGGGATCGCGCGCGCCGATCGCCACGACCCCGACCCCGTCGACGCCTCGGGCCGGCTCGACCATCGCGCGTTCAGCGATCCCGCCGGCGCCGAGGATGCCGACGCCGAGCATCACCGCTCGCCGTGGTAGTACGGCCACGGGTTGATGCGGCGGTCACCGCGACGATCGGGCCCGGTCAGCGAGACCTCTCCGGTCGCCGCCCACTCGACGCCCCGCGGGAACATGCGGATGAACTCGATGCGACGGAACGTGTCGATGTCGTGGCCGATCGTGATGGTGAACGACCGACCCGCGCCGTACTCGTTGATCCAGGCGAGGGGCTGCTCGGTGTTGATGCCGGGGAGCGCCGCGATGCCGCCCTCGGGGATGTCCACCGGGTAGTGCGACATCGGCCACACGGGCGCCTTCTCGTACGCCTCGAGGTCGTCGAAGGTCGTGAGCAGCACCTGGGCACCGTCGTACATCTGCACCCCGACGAGGATGTCGTCGCCGGTGACGGTCCAGGTCTCGTTGATGCCCTCGGTGATCGGATGCCGCGGCTCGGTCGTGTGCAGCTGCGCCTCGCCCCACGGGCGGGGGCGTAGGCCCGTCTCCCACGCGCTGAGCTTGGCTCCGCGCATGACGTTGTACTCCTCGGGGTACCCCCAGCGGTCCTCTTGAGCGGCGGAACCGTGGAACCACACGATGCCCTTGCCCTCGTCGTGCACGAAGCGCAGGATCGCGGCATCCGTCTCGCCGCCGAACCCGGTGGCGATGTCGTGGTAGCCGTCGCGGCCCTCGAAGATGACGATGAGCACGTCGTACTTGTCGATGATGCTCGCGGGAAGACCGCGGGGATCCTCCACGACGCGGACGGTGAAGCGCCCGGTGTCCTCGAGGAGCGTGGTGATCCACTGGTTGTGCAGGCGGAAGCTGCGGTGCGCGTTGTCGTGCTCGATCGTCATGTGCCCCGAGAGGATCAGGACCTTCAGGGTGTCGGTCACGGGTCAGCCTTTCGAGGAGAACGCGGCGTCGAACAGCTGGTGCGGCGGGGTGATCTCGCCGAGCTTGCGCACGAAGGCGAGCGCCTCGGGGCCGCCGACGAGGCGGTCCATTCCGGCGTCCTCCCACTCCACGCTCGTGGGTCCGTCGTAGCCGATGGCGTTGAGCGCGCGGAAGAGCGGCTCCCACGGCACGTCGCCGTGCCCGGTCGAGACGAAGGTCCACCCGCGGCGCGGGTTGTCCCACGAGAGGTGCGAGCCGAGGACGCCGTTGCGACCGTCGAGGTTCGTCGTGGATTCCTTGCAGTGCACGTGGAAGATGTGATCGGCGAAGTCGAGCACGAACGCGACCGAGTCGAGCTGCTGCCAGACGAAGTGCGACGGGTCGAAGTTGAAGCCGAAGCTCGAGCGGTGGCCGATGGCCTCGAGGGTCTTCTTCGCGGTCCAGTAGTCGTAGGCGATCTCGGAGGGGTGCACCTCGAGCGCGAAGCGCACGCCGACCTCTTCGAACACGTCGAGGATCGGATGCCAGCGCGCGGCGAAGTCCTCGTAGCCGCGCTCGATCATGGCGTCGGAGGCGGGCGGGAACATCGCCACGTACTTCCAGATGCTCGACCCGGTGAAGCCGGTGACCGTCGTGACCCCGAGCTTCGCGGCGAACCGTGCCGTGTTCTTGAGGTCTTCCGCCGCACGCTGCCGCACGCCCTCGGCGTCCCCGTCGCCCCAGACGCGGGAGGGCACGATGTCGTGGTGCCGCTCGTCGATGGGATCGTCGCAGACGGCCTGGCCGACGAGGTGGTTGGAGATCGTCCAGACCTTCAGGCCGTTCTTCTCGAGGATGTCGAGGCGCGACTGCACGTAGTCGGCATCGTCCCAGCGCGAGACGTCGATGTGGTCGCCCCAGCAGGCGATCTCGAGGCCGTCGTAGCCCCACTCGCCCGCCAGGCGGGCGACCTCTTCGAAGGGCAGGTCGGCCCACTGGCCGGTGAACAGAGTGATGGGGCGGGCCATGGCGGCGGTCCTTTCAGAGAGCGGGAACGGGCGAGCCGACGCGCGTCCACGCGGAGTCGGCGGCACTGCTGCGCTCGACGGCGTCGAGCACGCGCTGCACGCGCAGGCCGTCGTCGAACGAGGGGTGGGGGTCGGTGCCGGCGGCGATCGCCTCGACGAGGTCGACGACCTGGTGGCTGAAGCCGTGCTCGTAGCCGAGCATGTGGCCGGCGGGCCACCACGCCGAGACGTAGGGATGCTGCGGCTCGGTGACGAGCACCTGGGTGAAGCCCTGGCGCCCCTCGGGGGCGGTGCGGTCGTAGAACCGCAGGCTGTTGAGGTCTTCGAGGTCGAACGCGAGCGCGCCGCGATCACCCGACACCTCGATGGTCAGGGCGTTCTTGCGGCCGGTCGCGAAGCGCGTCGCTTCGAACGAGACGAGTGCGCCGTTCGTGAGGCGTCCGGTGAAGAGGGCGACGTCGTCGACGGTGACGGCGCCTCTCTCGATGCCCCCCGCCCCCTTCGACAGTCCCATCGACCCGTCGGTGGGCAGGGGTCGTTCGGCCACGATCGTGTCGATCGTGCCCGAGACCCTCTCCACCCCGAGGTCGGTCACGAACTGCGTCATGTCGATGATGTGCGCGCCGATGTCGCCGAGCGCCCCGGAGCCGGCGTGCTCCTTCTGCAGACGCCAGGCGAGCGGCGTCTCGGGATCGACGAGCCAGTCCTGGCGGTATGCCGCGCGCACCTGCTGCACGGTGCCGACGGCTCCCTCGGCGATCATGTCGCGCAGCAGTGTGACGGCGGGAACCCGGCGGTAGGTGAAGCCCACCATCGACCGGACGCCACGAGCCCGGGCGCGCCCGGCCGCCTCGGCCATCGCTTCGGCTTCGGCCACGGTGTTGGCCAGCGGCTTCTCGCAGAGCACATGCTTACCGGCCTCGAGGGCGGCGATCGCGATCTCGGCGTGGGATTCCCCGGGCGTGACGATGTCGACGATGTCGATGTCGTCGCGCGCGATGACCTCGCGCCAGTCGGTGGCCGACTCGGCCCAGCCCCATTTCGCGGCGGCCGAGGCCACGGCATCCGCGTTGCGTCCGACGACCACGGTCATCTCGACCGCGCGCGGCAGGTCGAACATACGCGGCGCCTGGCGCCACCCGACGGAGTGGGCGGCGCCCATGAAGCCGTAGCCGATCATGGCCACGCGGAGGGGCTGGGCGTTCGTCATGCCAGGACCAGTTCGCGCTCGACAGGGACGCGGTTGGTGACGTAGCGGCCGGGGCCGCCGTCGGCGCCCGGCATGATCTGCATGTAGAGCAGACGCATGGTCAGGACGACCTCGACGGTGACGGTCTCGCCCGCCGCCGGCGGGGTGTCGAGGTGGATGAGCACGTCGGGGCGGTCGGCGACGAACCAGAGCGTCTCGGACTGCTCGGGCAGTTCTTCGATCCGGTACTCGCGGCCCTCGAGCGAGAAGCGCAGGTCGTCGGCGGCGACGGCGACGCCGTTCACCGTGACGCCGACGTTGTCGACGGCCGACAGCCAGAGGCTGCGGTACCAGGGCAGCTGCACCGAGACGGCGAGGCCGTCGTCGGTGCGTCGGACGTCTTTCTCGGCGAAGAGGGAGTTGTGGGTGGCCATGGTGTCTCCTAGGCGAACGTGTCGGTGAAGCTCGCGTGCGCGACGGGCGGCACCGGCTCGAGCTTCTGCGTGGTCTCGGGGCTGTAGGGGTGGTTGGTGTCGCGCACCGGCTCATCGGCCGGCGGCATGAACACGGGCTTGCCGTCGTCGCCGAAGTACATGAGATCGAGGTCGAACGCGCCCTGGTTCTTCAGGCCGAAGCTGACCCAGTTCTCTTCGAAGGGGGCGCGGGCGAGCTCGTAGCAGCGGAAGGTCCAGAACTTCCACTCACCGTCCTGTTTGCGGAAGTCGATGGCGTACTTGCACCACACCCAGTGCGCCCAGACCTTCTTGCCGAGCACCTCGGTGGGCGAGTACATGTCGGGGAACGCTTCGGCGACGGTCGGGTCGGTCAGGCCCGACTCGGTGCCCGCCATCATCCAGACGCCCTTGGCGGTCTCGCCGTCGGCGGCCACCTCGATGACCGGGGTGTTCGTCGAGTGCAGGATGAGCTTGCCCTCGGGGTGCGGGCGTCCGCGGTGGTAGTCGGTGACGCTCTGCCAGGTCGTGTACTGGCCGGCGTTGGTGTACCGCGCCCGGATGCCCTCGGTGCCCTCCTTCACCCAGAGCGGGATGATCTGCTCGTCCTCGAACGCGTTGTGCAGGTACATGTACCGGTTGAACAGGTTCTCGACCTGCCCGCGGTCCTCGGCGCGCTGCGCCAGGGCGTGGGCGGCCTCGACCTGGTCGCGCAGGCGTGCGACCTCGGCGATCAGATCGGCGACGGATGCTTCTGTGGCGGTGTTCGACATGCTCACTCCTTCGTGTGCGCGACGGTTCAGGCGGGCTGATGCGCGGCGGACTGCTCCGCGACGGTGTCTTCGATGGCCGTGCGCATGAGCGTGTGCTGCTTCTTGACGAGGTCGATCGGGTCGCTCTCGCCGAGGTCGCTGAACGCGTGGCCTTCCCACTCGCTCGAGAGGTAGCCCTCGTACCCGCCGAGCACGAACTGCTTCACGATGCGCGGGATGTCCATGGCCGGCTCTTCGCCGTCGGCGCCGATGTCGTAGAACTTCGCGTGCACGTGGAAGATCTGCGGCATGATGTCGAGCCACTCTTCCGGAGCGACGAGACCGTGCATGTTGAAGGCCAGACGTGTGAAGGGTCCGAAGCGCAGGAAGTCGACGCCCTCGCCCGAGAGGTAGTCCTCGAACTTCTGGTTGCGTACGTGCATGGGCGTGGGCTCGTGCCAGATCTCGTCCATGACCGAGAAGTGCTTCTCATCCATGCCCATCTGCCCGAGGGTGCGCAGCAGCGTCGGCGACAGCGAGTGCATGGTCGACGAGAAGTCGGCGGTGAAGCCGAGGCGGTCCGACTGCAGCTCCTCGTACATCTCGCGCATCTCGAGCACCTTGGGGTCGTTGGGCCCCGACGGGGCGTGGATCTCGTACCCGAGCTTCTGGTCGTATTTCTCGGCGAGGGGGAGCAGGCTCCGCAGCAGCTCCTTGCCGTGCGAGCGGATGACGATCTTCTTGAAGCCGAGGGTGTGCGCGGCCTTCAGCTGACGGGCGAGGAAGTCGTGCTCCTCGTCGAGCGTCATGTCGCGGCTCTTGCGGCGGCCCATGTCGAGGTTCGTCCCGACGGCGCTGGCTTCGAGGCCGTACTTCTCGAGCGAGTCGAACCAGAGCTTCACGAAGTCGGCGTCGACGTCGGGGTACGAGCGCAGCAGCTGCGCGAAGTTGAACTCGACGCCCGGGCCGATGCCCTGGTCGTGCACCTCTTTGATGAGCGTCTCGGGGGTGTACTGCCCCGCGGCGAACTCGCTGGTCATCGAGTAGAGCGTGGTGCCGAGCTTGATGCCGGTTCCGGCGATGCCGTCACTCATGTGAGGGGTCCTTTCGGGATGCGCACGTGCGTGCGCGAAGTCGGGTGCGCGCGGGGGCGCGGAGAGGGGATGGGCGAGGGTGCGCGAAGGGAGGGGTCAGGCCCGTACGGCGTGCGCGAGGTGCGCGTCGAGGGCGCGGCGTGCCTCGGCGGCATCCGTGATCATGCGCGAACCGGCCGCTTCGGCCGCCGTCCGCTGCACGAGCTGCTCGCCCCGGATGATCTCGAACGGGCTCTGCCAGTGGTTCCAGTGCCAGCCCTCGTACTCGCTCGAGACGGCGCCGCTGTATCCGTTGTCCACCAGCAGGGTGATGAGGTCGGCGACGGGGACCGAGGGTTCTTGGCCGTTCTCGTCGATGCCGAAGAACTTGCCGTGCACGTGCTTCACCCACGGCATGATCTCGAGCCAGTCGTCGACGCGCGCCGGGCCGAAGAGCCCGGTGCCGTTGATGCCGAAGTCGATGCCGAGGTCGGGGCGGCCGTACTGGTGACCGAGTCCGATGAAGCGGCCGAAGCGCTGGCCGTGCTCGGCCTGGTCGGCCGGCGGGCCCTGCTCGTAGTACTCGTCCCACAGGGCGACGACGGCCGAGAGAAGCTCCTCCGAGGCCCCGCGGCGGCGGTACGCCTCGATGAGCGAGGGGGCGAAGCCGCTGACCGTGGCACCCCAGTCCATCGTGAAGCCGAGGAAGGGCGACCCGACCTTCTCGTAGCGGTCGCGGAGCGCGAGGATGCGCGGGTGCGAGGCGTACTGGTCGGCGTGCACCTCGAGGGCGAGCGTGACGCCGTACTCCTCGGCGATGGGGGCGAGGGCCTCCATCGAGTCGGGGGTGATCGAGATCTGCACGCGGGCGATGGGGAAGCCGAGCTTCGCTGCCGCCGCGATCTGCCTGCGCATGTAGGCGAGGAGCTCGTCCTGGTTCATGAGCGAGTCGGGCCGCAGGCCGATGTCGGCGTTGACCGCGAGCGAGGTGCGCACGAGCCCCACCTCGTCGATGAGGTCGTTGAAGCGGCCGGCGAACCGGTCGTCGATCTCGGGGAAGCCGCGGAAGCTCGAGAAACCGATGATCTCCAGTCCCGGGCCGAAGCCTTCGGCCGCGGTCTTGCGGATCAGCTGGTCGAGGTCGTACTCGCGGCCGTGGAAGGCGCGGGTGAAGCTGTAGAGGGTGACGCCCTGGATGGGGGTGCCCTTCTGCTGAGCGGTCATGCGCGGGCCTCCTCGACCTGGCGAGCGGTCATCGTCTTGGTGTCGTGCTCCTCGATGTGGAGCACCTGGTCGTCGGCGATGATGATGTAGGGGATGTAGAGCTCGAGATCGACGCGCACCTCGTGCTCTCCGGCATCCGCGGGGACATCCCCCGACAGGACGGCGGAGTCGGTGGGGAACCACCACTGCTCGGTGTTCGTCTTCATCTCGGCGAAGGTGAACTCCTCGCCGTTCATGCTCCACCGCAGGGAGTCGGCGGGCGCCTCGACGCCGTCGACGGTCAGTGTGGCTCCCGAGATGCAGGATGCCGGCAGCGCCCGGTACCAGGGCAGGCGCACCTCCACCGACGCGCGCCCGTTCCGGGCGGTGAGCGTCCCCTGCTCGATGATGCGATCCGGGATCACGATGACCTCCTCGTCGGTGCGACCGAAGCCGCAGACCTCTTTGTCTTGATTTCTACATTCTAATGTCTGTTTCCTGCATAAGCAAGGAAATCAGGTGAGGGATGCCGCGATCCTCCGCGCTCCGCGCACCGCCAACGCCACCGAGGTGAGCGTCGGATTGCACGCCGTCGACGTCGGGATGACGCCGTTTCCCGCCACGAAGAGCCCCGGCACGCCCCACACCTGACTGTCGGTGTCGCACACGCTCGTGCCGTCGTCGGCGACGCCCATCCGCGTCGACCCCTGGTAGTGCAGCGACGATCCGGGGGGCAGCGTGAACGGTCGACTGTCGAGAGGATCGCCGACGGCCTCGCCCAGGCGCACGATCTCGTGCCGCGCCCGCTCGATGACCTCGTGGTCGCGGGCGGTGAGCCGGTAGTGGATGCGCGGGGCCGGCATCCCGTAGCCGTCGACGTGCGCGTCGTCGAACGCCACCCGGTCGTCGGCCTGCAGGTCCTTCGCGCAGAACAACCCCAACCCCACGATCGAGCCCGGCACGACCGGATCGTCTTCGGCGAGGGGGATCGGCGAGGCGTCGAGCTGCATGATCTGCCCGTGGAAGGGCGAGCCGTCGATGAAGGGCACCCAGCTGACACCGCTGTACTCGGCGAGTCCCGTGGCGGGCGCGTCGGCGCCCAGCGGCGGCATGTCGCGTAGGCGGGCCGCGAAGACGATCTGCGCCTGATCGTTGAGGTAGCGGCCGAGGGCGTCGGGACGCACGCCCGAGGCCCACAGCAGCTGCGGCGAGCGGAGGGCGTCGGCGGCGACCACGACGAATCGCGCCGCGACCTCGTGCTCCTCACCCGAACGCAGGTCGCGCACGACCACGCCCGCCGCCCGCCCCGCCGTCACCACGACCGAGGTCACGAGCGACTCGTCGATCAGCGTGAACCCGGGGTTCTCGCGCGTGACGTCGCCGAGCACCACGTCGGACCCCGACCACACCAGGCGGCCGTCGTCGCGGCGATGCGCGGCCAGCGGCATCCGCTGCACCCTCGTGGCCTCCACGCGGCCCTCGTCGACCGCCGCGGAGAGGCGCTCGCGCACGATCGCGCCGAAGGGCGCCCCATCGAACGCGTCGGTACGCACCCCGAGCAGCCGCTCGCCCTCGGTGAGCAGCTCGTCGAGGTCGGGCAGGAAGTCGATGCGCTCGCTGTCGTTCGGGCGCGGGCAGGCGCCCGTCCAGTGCGCCGACATGCCGCCGACGTTGCTCGACATCGCCGCGACCGGCATGCCGTCCTCACCGTCGAACGCGTAGCCGTCGTCGAGCAGGTAGGTTCCGGGCCGTGCGCCGCGCACCCCGGCCTTCGCCGCGCCGGGGTTGGCGACCTTGGCTCCGCGCTCCCCCGGGCCCTCCGACGCCGCCTGCGCGCGGGCGCGCTCCGCGGGGTCGGCGATGTTCTTCACGTGCGCACCGGGAGGGTTCGACACGGTCGGACCGACCTCGAACATCGCGATGGTCGCACCCGGCGCCTGCTCCGACAGGATCCGCGCGTACGCGGCTCCCGTCGGACCGCTGCCGACGATGACGACGTCGACCGAACCGGGGTACTGCCGGGCGCTCATGCCGAGCGCGCGATCTCGACGACGTGGGCGACCGAGGCCTCCGACGCGGTGGTCGGGTAGTACTCCAGGCCCACCGGGCCGTCGTAACCGCTGGCGCGGAGCAGCCCGAAACGCTCGGTCCAGTCGAGCTCGCCGGTGCCGGGCTCGCCGCGGCCGGGAGCGTCGGCGAGCTGCACGTAGTGCACGAGGTCGCCGGCGTTCTCGAGCTCGGCCCGCATGTCCTCGCCCTCGACGGCCGAGTGGTAGATGTCGTACAGCACGCCGAAGTGCGGCGAAGCGACACCGCGGGCGACGTACACGGCCTCCGAGGTACGGTCCAGGAGTGACCCCGGGTGGTCGACGCGCACGTTCACCGGCTCGAGTACCAGGCCGATGCCCGATCCGTCGATCTGGGCGATGGCCTTCTGGTAGATCTCGACGAGCTTGTCGAGCTGCACCTGGCGCTTCCACCCGCCGAAGCCGGTTCCGCTTCCCACGACCATGCGCGGGCAGCCCAGGTCGCGGGCGATCTCGACGCCCTCGTCGAGCTTGCGGAAGAACTCGGAGTGGTCCCACGGCGGGATCATGAACTGCGTGCGGGGCTCGGCGAGCTGAGCGGTCAGCTGCACACCGGTCTCTTCGAGCGCGGCCTTCAATGCCGGCAGGTCCTTGGGGGTCGAGGGGGCGTCGACACCGGTCGGACCCCACATCTCCACGGCGTCGAAGCCCGCCGACGCCGCCGCACGCACGCGGTCGTGGTAGTCGCCGGCCTCGGTGAAGAGGAGCTCGATGTTGGGGGCGAGTTGGTACACGGGGTGTCCTTTCGGGGGGCGCGGGCGCGACGATCGACGGATGCCGCGCTTCGCGGCATCGCTGTGGGCGGGCTCAGCCCGCGAGGAGAAGGCGTCAGCCCTTCAAGCCGCCGGCGAAGCCCTGGATGAAGCGCTTCTGGGCGAAGAGGTAGAAGGCGAGGATCGGGATCATCGAGACGATGACGATCGCGAAGATCTGGTTCCATGCCGAGACCAGCGAACCGATGTAGTAGTACATGGCGACCGGCAGGGTCTGGTTCGCCGATCCCCCGAGGAAGATCAGCGAGGTGAAGAAGTCGTTCCACACGATGAGGCCGGCGAGGATCGCCACCGTTCCGGTCGCGGGTGACATCAGCGGAAGCACGACCTGGAAGAAGATCTGCGTGCGGCTCGCGCCGTCGATGGTCGCGGCCTCCTCGTACTCGGTGCCGAGGCCGCGGAAGAACCCGGCGTAGAGGAAGATCGCGAGCGGCAGCAGCATGCCGCTGTAGAGCAGGATCATCCCCCACACCGAACCGGTCAGGCCGATCGAGCGCGCCCCGATGTACAGCGGGACCGTCCCCAGTTGCGTGGGCAGGATGATGGCGACGAGGAACAGGTAGTAGACGCCGCGGCTCCAGCGCCGCGTGCTGCGAGCGATCACGTAGCCGGTGAGCGAGCCCAGCAGCACCATGAGGAAGATGCTGCCGGCCGTGATGATCACGCTGTTGAGCAGGCCCTGGATGACGTTCGCGTTGCCGGTGGCCGTGAGGACCTTGGCGAAGTTGCCGAAGTCCGGGGCCGAGGGCGGGGCGAGCGTCGACGACGTGATGACCTCGCGGTCGGACTTCAGCGCCGTGGTGACGAGGAAGTAGAACGGCAGGAGGAAGACCAGTGCGACCAGCCAGAAGCCGACCTCGCGCAACGCGGTGAGCTTGGTGTAGCGGAACATGTCAGTTCTCCTCGGGGCGCTCGGCGGTGGCGCGCTGCTGGATGACGGCGAAGACGAGGATGATCACGGTCAGCAGCAGCGCCAGGGCGGCGCCGTACCCGAAGTTGCCCAGGGCGAACGACTGCTTGTAGACCTGCGTGGCCAGGTTCTCGGTGGCCCCGGCAGGTCCGCCGCCGGTGAGGGCCATGATCTGATCGAACACGCGCAGACCGTTGACGAGACCGAGCGTGGTCGCGATGGCGACCGCCGGGCGGATGGAGGGCAGCGTGATGTGCCAGAAGCGCTGCCAGACGGTGGTGCCGTCGATGGCCGCCGCCTCTTCGATCTCGACCGGCACGGCCGCCAGTCCCGCCATGTAGATCACCATGGCGAAGCCGATGTTCTGCCACACCAGCACGACCAGGACGGTCCAGATCGCCCAGGTGGGGTCGGCGATCCAGGCGCGGGCGACGGAGTCGAGCCCCGCTCCCCGCAGGATCACGTTCAGCGGGCCGTTGAAGTCGAAGATGAACTTCCAGATGTACGAGGTGGCGAGGGGGCTGAGCACCACCGGCATGAAGAAGAGCGTGCGCAGGATGTACCGCGACTTGAGTCCGCGGTTCAGGCCCACCGCGATGCCCAGCCCCAGGATGTTGCTGATGATGACCGAGCCGAAGGCCAGGAACAGGGTGTTCCCGAGGGCGCCGATCTTCGTCGGGTCCTGGAAGATCCGCACGAAGTTGTCGAGACCGACGATCTCGAAGGCCCCGATCCCCGTCCAGTTCGTGAAGGCGAAGAAGCCGCCGATCCCCGTGGCGAGGTAATGGATGCCGAGGACGAAGACGATGCCGGGCAGTGCCCACCACCAGTAGCCGAACTTCAGCTGACCCGACCGGCGGGGCGGGGGAACGCGGCGACCGCGCCCCCCGCGCCGGGGAAGGACCACGCGCTCGGTCTCGGTAGCGACCTGTTGTCCGCTTCGGAGTGTTGTGCTCATGTCCTTCTCGTCATCGTCTCGTCGTCGGCATCCAACGGGCTCACTCGCCCCAGGCGTTGTCCATGTTCTGCAGCACCTGATCGATCTGCGTCTGACCGGTCAGCAGTCCCTGCACGCCCACCTGCAGCGCCTCGTACACGGCCGGGTTGGGCCACACGTTGTTGGGGAGTGTCGTGTAGGACCCCTCGGCGAGGATGTCGTCGATCGGGGAGTAGATGGTGTCGCTGAGGTCGAGGTTCTTGTACTCCGAGATCGGCAGCAGGCCCGACACCTCGTAGTACTTCTCCTGCGCTTCGGGCGTGGACAGCCACTCGACGAAGGCCGCCGCGGCATCCTTCTTCTCGGACTTCGCGTTGATCGAGATCGTGTAGTTCGAGCTGGCGAGCACGAACGGCTTCTCTCCCTTGGCGGCCGGGAACGGCTGCACCTTGAAGTTCGCCTCGGCGGGAGCCGCCGACGCGATCTCGACCGCGGAGCCCGACGGGATGAAGCTGCCGATCGAGGTGCCCTGCGCGAGTCCGTTGGTGATGGCGTCGAAGCCGCCGCCCTCGGCACCGGGCTGGAAGCATCCACGGTCCTTCAGGTCGATGATCGTCTGCAGCGCGTCCTTCCATCCGGTGCTCTCGGCGAAGGTCGTGTCGCCCGCGGCGCGCTCGGCGTTGAAGTCGGGCTCGACCTCGTAGACGCGCGTGGCGGCGATGCCCTGCGCGGTCAGACCGGCGTTGGGGCCGGCCGCGCCGGCGAGGGCGAGCATGGACTTCCCCTGCCCGGTGAGCGTCTCGCACTCCGCGTAGAACTGGTCCATCGTGGTCGGCCACTCGTCGATGCCGTTCTGGGCGGCGGTGCCCATGCTCGCGACGACGGCGCCGATGGTGAAGTCCATGGGCTGCCCGTAGGTCTTGCCGTCGATCTCGAACAGCGGTTCGCTGCCGGAGGGGACGAGCGAGGTGGCGGTGTCGCCCAGCGGCTCGAGGAAGCCGGCCTCGGCGAGGGGGACGAGACCGCGGGCGTCACCCGAGCCGGGGGTGGTCTGCACGACGTCGGAGGCGTTACCGGCCTGGAACTGCGTGCGGATGGTCTCGCCGTACTTGTCGTTCGGGGTGGGGTTGGTGGTGATGGTGATGTCGGGGTTCGCCTCCATGTACGCCTTCGCGAGCGCCTCGTAGGGGCTCTCGAGGTTGTTCGAGGTGGCGAAGGTGAAGGTGAACGAGTCGGCGTTCCCGTCGCCCGAGCCCGAGCCGGAGCCGGAGCAGCCGGCGAGAACGAGGGCGGCGGCGGCGGGAACAACGAGAAGACCTGCGATGCGCGTGAGGCGACGTTGCTGAGTCATGACAGCCTTTCTGACGACGTTGTCGGCGGACCCTTCGATGGGAGCACCTGTGCTGTGTGTCCCAGTATCAGCGGGATGCGCCGAAAACGCACATAAGTCTTCGCGATGCGGCGCATAAGGCGATGAGGCCGCGACCGCATCGCCGTCAGGCATGAGCTCTGGCCCCGCATAGACGCCATTGATACAGTGCAGGGACAGCTCCCCAGCGAAGGATCACGACGTGGTGACCGATCATGCAACGCTCTCGCGCCTCGACCTGAACCTCTTGGTCGCGCTCGACGCCCTCCTCACGGAGCGCAGTGTCACCCGCGCCGCCGAACGGCTGCACCTGAGCCAACCGGCCCTCAGCGCCTCGCTGTCGCGCCTGCGCACCCACTTCGACGACCAGATCCTGGCCCGCCGCGGCAACACGTACGAGCTGACCCCGTTCGCCGTGCGCCTCACCGAGCACACGACCACGGCACTCGAGGCCGCGCGGCGGGTGTTCGAGAGCCAGGCATCGTGGTCGCCCGCGGAGTCCACCCGCGAATTCTCCATCTACGGGTCGGACTACGGCTTCGTCACCGTCGGCACGATCGTCTCGCAGCTCGCCGCCGAACAGGCCCCCGGCGTGCGGTTCCGCTACATGCTGCACAACCCCGGCATCGTCGAGGACGCGGCGAACCGCTTGCGCTCGGCCGACGCCATGGTCATCCCGCACGGCCCCGTCTCGGGCCTGCCGTATCTCGACCTCTGGCAGGACGATTGGCTCGCCGTCGTCGCCGACGACAACGACGACGTGGGCGACGTCCTGACGATGCAGAACCTCGCCGACATGCCGTGGGTGCTCACGTTCCAGTCGCGATCGGCCTTCACCTCGGCCGCCCGCCAGGTGCAGCAGCTCGGCGTCGAGCCGCACATCGAGGTGGTGCTCGAGAGCTTCCTGTCGGTCGGCCACTTCGTCAGCGGTACCCGCCGGGTCGGCCTGGTGCAGTCGGCCCTCGCCCCGCACCTGCTGCGCATCGGCGGGATCCGCGTCGTCCCCCTGCCGTTCGAGGCGACGCCTCTCGTGAGCGCGCTGTGGTGGCATCCCTCGCACACGCGCGACCCCGAGCACGAGTGGATGCGCGGCCTGTTCACCGAAGCGGGCCGCGTCATCGCCGCCGGCCACGCGCCCGCGTAACCGACGCCCGGTCGCGCGGCCGGCGTCGCCCCCACGGTCGGGGTGCGGCGAGCCCCCACGCGCGCCGCACCCCGCGGTGCCGTCAGACGGCCGCCGTCACCGCCCTCATCGACGCGCGGATGAGGTCGTGCTGGCGCCGCACGAGCAGCAGCGGGTCGACCTCGCCCAGTTCGGCGAAGGCATGACCCTCCCATTCGCTCGACCAGAAGCCGCGGTAGCCGCCCTCGACGAACACGCGCACGAGCTCGGGGTAGTCGATCGCGGGCTCCTGGCCCTGCTCGTCGATGTCGTAGAACTTCGCGTGCACGTGCAGGATCTGCGGCATGATGTCGGCCCACTCGCGCGGATCGACGTGCCCGTGCATGTTGAAGGCCAGGTGCGCGAACGACCCCAGGCGACCGGGGTCGAAGTCGCGGCCGCGGAGGTAGCCGAGGAACTCCTGCTGACGCTCGCGCATCGCGGCATCGGTCGCCCAGATCTCCTGCAGCTTCGCCACCGCCTCGTCGTCGAGACCGGCGCGGCGCACGGCGCGCAGCAGCGTCGGCGACATCGCGTGCATGGTCGATGAGAAGTCGGCGACGAAGCCGAGCAGGGGCGAGTCGAGCTCGGCGTAGGTCTCGCGCACGCGCAGGATCGGCTCGGCGTGGGGCCCCATGGGCGCGTGGATCTCGTACGCGAGCTTCAGCTCGAGCTCCTCGGCGATGGGCAGCAGCCGGCGCAGCAGCGCGGGCTGGGCGCTCTGGATGCGCACGAGCGGGAAGCCGAGCTTCTTCGCGCCCTCGAACATGAGCTTCGAGAACGCGAACTCCTCGTCGGGGGTCATGTCGCGATCGCGTCGCCGACCCATGTCGAGGTTCGCGCCGAACGAGCTCGCGACGAAGCCGTGCCGGTCGAACGCCGCCCGCCACGTCCGCTCGAAGTCGTCGCCGACCACGGGGTACGTCGGCACCATCTGGGATGCCACGATCTCGATGCCGGGACCGATCCCCAGCTCCGCGACCCGGTCGAGCAGACCGTCGAAGTCGAAGTACCCCGCGCGGAACTCGGCGCTGGCCGAGTACAGGGTCAGGCCCAGCTGGAACGGGTCGTCGTCGCTCGCCGGGGGCGGCGGCGTCACATCCGACACGAGCGCGGGGATCCCGGCATCCGCGTCGACGACGGTGAGCGTCTTCACGTCGTGCACGACGTTCGGCACGTACATCCCGGGCCCGCCGTCCTGGCCGGGCGCGATCTGCATGTACGGCAGGCGCAGCTCGCCGTGCAGTACGACGTCGTGGGTCTCGCCGAGCGCGACCGGGTCGGCGCGGCGGGCGATCAGCAGCGGGTGCTCCTGCAGGAACCAGAGCCGTTCGCTCTGCTCGGGCAGCTCGTCGAGCCCGAAGACGGTGTCGCCGAACGCCACGCGGAGGTCGTCGGCATCCACCCGCTCGCCATCGACGGTGAGCTCGAGCGAAGTCACCGACGAGAGCCAGAGGCTGCGGTACCAGGGGATGGTCAAGCGCAGTGCGAACCCGTCGGGGTGCGTGCGCAGGCTGTCGTCGTGAATCAGTCCGTTCGGCATGGGGTGTCCTTAGATCCGGTCGGCGATCTGCCGCATGAGCGAGTGCTGGCGGCGCACCTGCTCGATCGAACGCCAGGGCTCCCGCACCCCTTCGTATTCGCTGGAGAGGTACCCGGTGTAGCCGGCGTCCTTGAGTGCCTTGAGCACGGGTTCCCACGGGATCTGCTGGTCGTCGAGCTGCTCGTCGATGTCGTGGAACTTCGCCTGGATGAACACCACGTTCTCGATCACGTCGAACACGTCGGCGGGGTCGACGTGGATGCCGTCGAGGAACGCCGGGCGTTGGCCGGGCAGCTCGCCGGGTGCGAGCGGGATCGGTCGGTCCTGGAAGATACCGGTGTCGAGCAGCAGGCCGAAGTGCTTCGTGCCGGTGCGGCGGATGAGGGCGATGTAGTCGTCGACGACCTCGTGCTTGATGGGGGTCGGCGAGTGGATCTCCGGGCAGATGATGACGTCGAGCTCCTCGGCCAGCGGCAGCGATGCTTCGACGACCTCGGTCCAGATGGGGTGCGGGATCAGGTCGCTCGACACGACGCCGATCTTGGGCCGCACGAAGCGGAAGCCCAGGCGCTTGGCGAGCCGCAGGTCGCGCTGCAGCGCCGCCGCGCCCTCGTCCACCGTCATGTCGCGGGCGTTCGGCCCGCTGGAGTGCAGCCGCGTGTCGATCCAGGAACCGAGATTGGTGGGCTCGAGGCCGTACCTCTCGAGCAGGGCGAACCACTCGTCGACCCACTCGTCGGAGGGGTGCGGGTAGTTCGGCACGTGCGCTTCGCCGAGGATCTCGACGCCGGTGGCCCCCAGGTCGGCGATCGAGGCGAGGGCGGTCTCGAGGTCCATGACCGTGCCGTAGTCGCCCATGTAGCTGTAGAGCGAGACGCCGTAGCGGAAGGGGGCGCCGGATGCCTCGGGCGCCAGCGTGACGTGCTTGGTCACCCGGTAGCGGCTCGGCTGGTGCTCGAGCGGAATGTACGAGGCGCGCAGGCGCAGATCGATCGAGAGCTCGTGCACGCCGTCGGGGAGACCGCCGGGCAGCGGGACGGTGATGATCGCGGCGTCTTCGAGGGGCCAGCGCACCCCGTCGCCGTCCCACAGTTCGGCCAGCGTGTACTGCCGGCCCTGCAGGGTCCACAGCGGTACCTCGGATGCCACGTCGACCAGCCCCGGAATGCTCACGCCGATCCCGTCGATCAGTGACGCCGCCATGCCGCGGTACGACGGCATCCGGACGCGGAACTGGAAGCCGGTGATCTCGTCACCCTCGCGGACGTTTCGGAATCCGACGGACTGGATGAGGTCTCTTTCGAGAAGCATCGTCGCTCACTCTCTGTGGGGTGACTTCGACGCTACCCGCCTTATGCTTCATTCCGACATAAGCCGTTGTGATGCGGCGCATCACGATCGCGCGGCCCGTGACGCGACCTCACCGACACGTCACCCCAGGTGCGCGTAGTCCGGCAGGTCGATGGCGTCGGCCGGCGGCGTGAAGAGTCCCCCCGTGAGACGCTTCGCGAGGGGAGTGGATGCCACCCGCAGCGCGGTCCGGAATGCCCCCACGCCGACCCGCGAGGTCGGGTTGGCCAGCCGCGGCGTCCCCGGGGGCAGGTTCTGCGCCTGCGCGACGTAGGGGCGCATCAGGCGCTCGTACCCGCCGAATGCGTCGCGGTGGTCGACATGGGCGGCCAGTTCGCCCGCCAGCACGTACGCACCCACGAGGGCGAGGCTCGTCCCCATTCCGCTGACCGGTGAGGCGCAGTACGCGGCATCCCCCACGAGTGCGACCCGACCACTCGACCAGCGGGGAGCCCGTACCTGACCGATCGCGTCGGTGTACAGCTCGTCGGCGCGGTCGAAGGCGTCGAGCACGCGCTCCGCCTCCCAGCCGGCGTCGGCGAAGACGGCGCGCAGGCGGCGGCGCTGGGCGTCCACATCTCCGCGCTCGCTCCTCGGGCGCGCACGATCGGTGACCACCGACAGCGTCGCGCGGATCGTGCCGTGCGGGTCGGGGCGCAGCGTGATCGACCGGCCGCCCGGCGCGGAGTACCAGCGCCACCAGTCGTCGTCTTCGGCGGTGCGCGGGATCGTCCCGTACGTCGTCTCGAGCCCCAGCGAGCGGATCCGCGGCTCCTCGCCGAAGACGAGCCCGCGGGTTCGCGAGCCGATTCCGTCGGCGGCCACGACGAGGGCGAAAGTCTCCTCGGGCGCTCGCTCGAAGCGCACCGTGACACCGTCGGCATCCTGCTCCAGCCCGGTGACCCGGTCGCCGAAGCGGTACTCCGTGCGTACGGTCGTGCGTTCCACGAGCAGTTCCGCGAGGTCGCCGCGCAGGATCTCGAGCTCGGCGGTGGCGCCGTCGGACTCGCCGCGGCCGGCCGGGAACTCCGCGACCGTGCGTCCGTCGCCGTCGACGAACCGCGTGCCGACCTCGCCGGTGGTCGCCGCCCGCACGTCGGACTCCAGGTCCATCCGCCGCACCACCTCACGTCCGGCTCCGCGCACGTCGACGTTCTGCCCGCCGGTGCGCAGCGCGTCGGCGCGTTCGACGATCACCGTCTCGTAGCCGTATCGGTTCAGCCAGTACGCGAGCGCCGGGCCGGCGATGCTCGCCCCGCTGATCAGCACGCGTCGGTCGGAGGTCGCCGCCATTCTTCACCCGTTCCGTTGATAATCAATGAGATTAGCAATCTACACGACTATCCTGGACGAGTGGACCCGCTCGACGACCCTCCCGCTGCGCACGACGACCGCCGTGAGCGCGAGCGTGCGCGCCGAAGCGACGCCCCGCTGGGCGACGACGATCTGCGGGCGCGCGTGCAGCGCGTCGCCCTGCGCCAGCAGCAGTTCGAGAAGCACGTCGCCGCCGCCCTCGCCGTCGACGCACCCGGGCTCGAGGCGATGGACCACCTCATCTCGACGGGACCCGCCACCCCCACCGAGTTGGCCCGACGCCTCGGCATCTCGACCGCCGCGATGACGCTGGTGCTGCACCGCCTCGAGAACGCCGGGCACATCCGCCGCGAACGCCACCCCCACGACGGCCGCAAGCTCGTGGTCATCCCCGTCGACGGCTCACGCGACAGGGCGCGCGAGCTCGTCACGCCCCTCATCGAGGGCGTCGAGACGGTGGTGCAGGCCATGGACGCCGCGGAGCGCGCAACCGTGCAGCGCTTCCTCGACCGGCTGGTCGACGCCTACGACGACGCCCTCGATCACTCCGGCGCGTGAGTCGCGTCTTCGGCGAAGACCTGCGACGCGATGCGGAACGCCGTGTTCGCGGCCGGCACGCCCGAGTAGATCGCCGACTGCAGGATGACCTCGCGGATCTCGTCGATCGTCAGGCCGTTGCGCAGCGCCGCCCGCAGGTGCATCGCGAGCTCCTCGTGATGCCCGTGCGCGATGAGCGAACTGAGCACCGCGATCGAGCGCGACCGGCGGTCCAGACCCGGACGCGACCAGATGTCGCCCCACGCGACGCGCGTGATGAAGTCCTGCCAGTCGGCGGTGAGGTCGGTCGTCGCCGCGGTCGCGCGGTCGACGTGCGCGTCCGAGAGCACCGCGCGGCGCACGGCCATCCCCTGGTCGTGGCGTTCCTGGTCGGTGGGCATCAGGCGGCCTTTCGAGAGGTGGAGGCGAAGAACGAGCGCAGCAGGGCGGCCACGGCCTCGGGCTGCTCGGCGGGGGGCAGGTGCCCGGCGCCGTCGATGCGCTCGACCCGACCGTTGCCCACGCCCGCGGCGATCTCGACGGCCTTGGCCTCGGGGGCGACGGCGTCGAACGCCCCCCACGCGGCGAGCACGGGCACGTCGATCCGACCGAGATCCGAGCGCACGTCGTACGCGGCGAGCGCTTCGCAGCAGCGGGCGTAGCTGTCGTCGTCGGCGTCCTGCAGCGCGTGCAGCAGCCGGCCGGTCAGCTCGGGGCGCCGCGCGATCGAGTCGGGGGCGAACCAGCGTCGGGCCGAGGCGACGATGAGGCTCGACGTGCTCTGCGCCCGTGCCTGCGCGGCGCGCTCGGCCCAGGCGCCGGGGTCGCCGAGCTGGGCTCCGGATGCCACGATCGCGGCGGCACGAAGACGATCGCCGTGCCGCAGCGCGAGCTCGAGTCCGGTGGCTCCCCCGAGCGAGACGCCGGCGTAGAGGAAGGTGTCGTCGGGCACGGCCGCGGCCACGGCATCGGCGAGGTCGGCGACCGTGAAGGCCTCGCGCGCGACGGGCCCCGTGCCGTGGCCGGGAAGGTCCCACGCGGCGACGCGGTAGTCGTCGGCGAGCAGCGGCACGACGTCGTCCCAGAGGATGGTCGAGGTGCCGAGCGACGGCCCCAGCACCACGAGCGGCGCGTCGGGCGAGCCGACCGGCTCGGTCAGCGAGATCAGCGACACCGCACTCATTCGTCCACCCCGTGTTCGTGCAGGCCGTGTTCGTGCAGGCCGTGTTCGTCCGGCCCGTGTTCGTGTGCGCCCGATGCCGCGCGTTCTGCGCGGCCGCCGCCTGCCTCGCGGTCGGCCCCGCCCCGCGCCAGCCGCGGCGCCATGCCGACGTACTGCGACGGGTCGAGCACGGCGTCCACGTCGAGTCCCGCCGCCTCGGGCAGCGCGCGCAGGCGCTCCGCCAGGTCGCCGTCGCCGGCGAGCAGCTCGGCGAACCGCGGCGCGCCGATGAGCGGCACGAGCACTCCGCGCAGCCGCTCGCTCACGAGTCGACCGCCGGTCAGCCCGGCGTTGCGCTGCGCCGCCGACACGTCGACCCGCAGGTGAGACGCGAGCGACGCCGCGTGCCGCGTCGCCCCCAGCGCCAGACGCAGCAGCTCGCGCAGCGTCGGCCACTCCGCGTGCCAAGCGCCGTCGGGGCGTTCGTCGACGGCGAGGGAGGCCGCGAGGTGCAGCGTCGCCCCCAGCTGCGGAGCGCGCAGGGCGGCGGAGCGGATCAGCACCGCCTCGGCGGGGTTCTGCTTCTGCGGCATGGCCGACGATCCGCCGCCCACGCCCTCCGACACCTCGCCGATCTCGGTGCGACCGAGGGTCGCGACGTCGGTGGCCAGCTTGCCGAGCGCGTCCAGAACCTGCGCCAGGGCATCGCCGAGCTCGGTGATCGGCCAGCGGGTGACGTGCCAGGGAGCATCGGGGGCGTCGAGGCCGGCGGCCCGGGCGAACGCCGCGGGCAGCGCCGCCGCGTTCTCGTGCGAGCCCGTGATCTCGACGAACGAGGCCAGGGTGCCGCCGGCGCCGGCGAGCTGTGCGGGGTACGCGAGCGCATCGACGCGCGCGAGCGCCCGCTCGATGCCCCGCGCCCACGTCGCGGCCCGAGCGCCGACCGTCGTGGGAACGGCGTGCTGGGTGAGGGTGCGAGCGGCCGCGACGTCGTCGGCGTGCGTGACGGCGAGCTCCCGGGCCCGCTCCCCCGCGATGCGCAGCGACGAGCGCACCTTCTCCATGGCGCGGCGCGCGACGATCATCAGCGCGGTGTCGAGGATGTCCTGGCTGGTGGCGCCGCGGTGGATCCACGGCCGGCAGTCGGCCGGCACCTGTTCCTTGAGCATGCCGACGAGCGGGATCACGGGGTTCCCCCCGGCGACCGACGCCGCGACCAGCGCGCCGACATCGACATTGCGCGCGGGGAGATTCCGCGCGGGCGAGCCGCCCCTCTCGTCGAGCCCGAAGACGTGGTCGACCTCGATCGCCACCTGCCGCGGCGCGACGCCGAGCTCGGCGTAGGCGGTGACCAGAGCGCACTCCGCGCGAACGAGCGCGTCCAGCACGAACCCGTCCGACACGAGCAGGTCGTGCCCCACCGTCACCGGCGAGAGCAAACCGACGTCGACCACCGTGGGGGGCTCAGAAGGCAAGGAAGACCGTCTCATTCTCGCCCTGCAGCCGGATGTCGTGCCGCAGGCCGCCGTCGGCGGTGCGCGTCGCGACGACAGTAGCGCGCTCCTGCGGCGTCAGAGAGGTCAGCAGCGGGTCGGCGGCCAGCGCGGCGTCGTCACCGGGCACGTAGATGCGGGTGTGCAGCTTGTCGGGCAGCCCCCGCGCGAACACGATCGCCGCGTAGAAGGCGGCGCGGCCCCCGATGCCACCGGGCTCGCGGGTCCAGAACTCGAAGTGCCCCTCGTCGTCGGTGAACGCGCGGCCGAAGCCGGTGAAGGTGTGGTCGTCGCGGCGCAACGCGCCCCGCGCCCGCGGCACCGAGCCGTCGGCATCCGCCCCGAAGATCTCGATGAGCGCGTCGGGGATGGGTGCCCCCGCGCCGTCGAGGATCGTGCCGCCGAGCACGATCGCGCCGGGCGAGTGGGGGAAGGCGACCTGGTGCTGCTTCGGGAACTCCAGGCCGTACGCGAAGAACGGCCCCACGGTCTGGCCGGGGGTGGCGCGGTGGGTCTTGGGGGGGACGGCGCTCATCACTCGTCGCCTTCCTGCTCGAAGTAGGTCGCATCGGCGCCGTCGACGACGATGTCGAAGCGGTACCCCGTCGCCCATTCGGGTGAGGTGAGGTCGTGGTCGTAGACGCCCACCAGGGCGTCGCGGTCCTTCTGCCGGTGGATGCTGTTGTAGATCGGGTCGAGCGCGAACAGCGGGTCACCGGGGAAGTACATCTGCGTGACGAGCCGCTGGGTGAACGACGAGCCGAACACCGAGAAGTGGATGTGGGCCGGCCGCCAGGCGTTGCGGTGGTTCTTCCACGGGTAGGGGCCGGGCTTGATCGTCGTGAAGCGGTACTCGCCGTTCTCGTTCGTGACCGCGCGCCCCGCGCCGGTGAAGTTCGGGTCGAGCGGGGCGGGGTGCTGATCGCGCTGGTGGATGTAACGCCCGGCCGAATTGGCCTGCCAGATCTCGATGAGCTGGTTCGCCACCGGCCGTCCCCACGAGTCGAGCAGGCGCCCCTGCACGCTCATTCGCTCACCCAGCGGTTCCCCGGCGTGCTGCAGCGTGAGGTCGGACTCGATCGCGGCGACGTCGCGCTGCCCGAAGGCGGGCGAGAACAGCTCGATCGTCTCGGGGTCGACGAGCCGGGGATTCTTGGTCGGATGCCGCAGCACGCTCGAGCGGTACGCGGGGAAGTCGTGCGCGGTCGCGCCGAGGCGCTCACCGGCGGCATCGAGCGCGTCGAGCTCGGCGTGACGGGCGCGGATCTCGTCGACGATCTGACTCTGCGTCGCCTGGTCGGGGGCGGCGAGCAGCGTCTCGGGGGCGGCGGCGGGGTGCGACATGGGGTCTCCTTCGACATGTCCATCGTCCGGCACCGGCCACGGAGGCGCCAGCGCGTTCCCGCTGAATGGGAGTCATGGCATCCTGAGCCCATGGCGAACTCCTCCTCGGGTGACTCGGTCACCGACCGACTCGTGCGCATCCTCGAGACCTTCACCCCCACGCGCACCGCGCAGACGACGGCCGACATCGGTCGTCGCGCCGACCTGCCGAGCTCGTCCGCGCACCGGATCGTGAACGAACTGGTGGATGCCGGACTCCTCGAGCGCGACGACGAGCGCCGCGTTCGTGTGGGCATGCGGCTCTGGGAGCTGGCGACGCGGTCATCGCACGCGCTGCGCCTGCGGCAGGCCGCCCTGCCGTACATGGAGCGCGTGCAGCAGAGGGTGCGCGAGCACACGCAGCTGGCGATCCTCGAGCACGACGAGGCCCTGTTCCTCGAGCGTTTGAGTGCGCCCGACTCCGGCGCCAACATCACCCGCGTCGCCGGCCGCCTGCCGGTGCACGCGTCGTCGTCGGGGCTGGCACTGCTGGCGTTCGCTCCGCACGACCTGCAGGAACGCGTGCTGGCGGGCCCCCTCGAGGCGGTGACCCCCGAGACGATCGTCGATCCGGCCGCACTCCGACGCACGCTCGCCGAGATCCGCACCCTGGGGCGGGTGGTCGCCCCGGGATACGTCGACGCGGTGTCGACCGGCGTCGCCGTGCCCGTGCGCGACGAGACCGGGGCCGTGATCGCGGCACTGTCGGTGGTGCTCCCCCGCGATGCCGAGACGCAGTTCGCGCTCGTCGAGCTGCACCGCGCCGCCCGCGACACGGAGCGCGCGTTGGGCTACCGCCGATGACGGCCGCGCGCGAGCGCGCGAGCTCCTCTACCGCGTCCCGATGAATGGGAGAGTGCGGGTGGGCGGTCGAGGATGAGGGACACCATCGTCTCAGCACCGTCGAAGGAGACGCCCATGAACCCCACCGTCCGCACCCGCGTCGCCATCGTCGGCGCCGGCCCCGCGGGGCTGCTGCTCTCGCACCTGCTGGCCCAGTCCGGCATCGAGTCGATCGTCGTCGACCAGCGCTCCCGCGACGAGATCGAGAGCACCATCCGCGCCGGCATCCTCGAGCAGGGCACGGTCGAACTGCTCGACACGATCGGTCCCGCCTCGCGCGCCCGCACCGTCGGGAACCGCCACGACGGGATCGAACTGCGCTTCGAGGGCGAGGGGCACCGCATCGACTTCGCCGACACCGTCGGTCGCGCCGTCTGGCTGTACCCGCAGCACGAGGTACTCAAAGATCTGATCGCCGCGCGCCTCGAGGCCGGTCAAGACCTGCGCTTCGGCGTCACGGCCGAGCGCATCGACGACGCCGACACCGACCGGCCCCGCGTGATCGCGACCGATGCCGAGGGCGCCCCGTTCGAGATCGAGGCGGACTTCGTCGTCGGCTCCGACGGCTCCCGCAGCGTCACCCGCGCGAGCGTCACCGGCTCGAGCCAGGGCGGCTACTTCCGCGAGTACCCGTTCGCCTGGTTCGGCATCCTGTGCGAGGCGCCGCCCAGCAGCGACGAGCTGATCTACAGCAACTCCCCCGACGGTTTCGCGCTCGTCAGCCAGCGCTCCGACACCGTGCAGCGCATGTACTTCCAGTGCGACCCGCACACCGACACCGCGGCGTACTCCGAGGAGCAGCTGTGGGACGAGCTGCAGAAGCGCGTTCCCGGAACGACGCTGGAGCAGGGCCCGATCTTCCAGCGCGACGTGCTGCGCTTCCGCAGTTTCGTGGCGCACGAACTGCGTCGCGGCCGCGTCGCCCTCGTCGGCGACGCCGCCCACACCGTGCCGCCCACGGGCGCGAAGGGCATGAACCTCGCGATCGCCGACGTGCGCCTGCTCGCCGCCGCCCTCGGGGCCCTGCTGGTCGACCGCGACGCGCGCCTGCTCGACGCGTACCCCGAGACCGCGAGCCGCCGCATCTGGAAGGCCCAGCACTTCTCGTGGTGGATGACGAGCCTGCTGCACGTGGCTCCGGATGCCACCGACTTCGACCGCCGCCGCCAGCTCGGCGAGCTGCGCACCGTCGTTGAATCGGAGCACGGCCGCGCCTACCTGGCCGAGGCGTACTGCGGCTGGCCGTTCGACGCCTGAGCCCCGCCCGTGCGGGCCCGCTCCGGTCCGGCCCTGCGCTCGCCCCGCCCTTGCGTCCGCCCGGCCCTGCGCCCGCGCCCGCCCTGCTCCCGCCCTTGCGCCCGCCCAGCCCTGCGCCCGCGTCCGCCCTGCTCCCTCCGGACGCCCGAACCCCTGTTGAGTGTCCAGAACACGCCGCCCCACGCCGCCCCGATGCGGCGTGTCCTGGACACTCAACGCCGGGGTGGCGGCGAGAGGGGGCACGACCGAAGAGGGCGCGCGCGCGCGGAGGGGGCGGGCTCAGCGCTTCGGGAAGGGGCTCGGGACCAGGGGCACCGCGCCGGTGTGGCCCTCGCGCTCCGCGGCGAGCGCGGCGATGCGTTTGCGGCACGCGAACCAGCCGATCGTGATGAGGATGCTCGCCCCGATCGCCACGAGCAGCGTGGCGGGTGAGTCGATGAAAACCAGCACCATCACCACCGCGAGGAACACGAGCGTGAGATAGCCCGTGTAGGGCGCCCAGAACAGCCGGAACGCCGGTCGCACGAGCTCACCGCGGTCGGTCAGGCGCTTGAACTTCATCTGGCAGACGATGATGGTCGCCCAGGTGACCAGGATGCCGACGGCGGCGACGTTCAGGACGGTCTCGAAGGCGTCGCTGGGGTTGACGTAGTTGATCACGACGCCCAGCAGCGCGACGACCGCGGTGATCGCGATCCCGCCGTACGGGACGCCGGCCTTGTTCATGCGCGCCGCGAACTTCGGAGCCGAGCCCGCGACCGCCATCGAGCGCAGGATGCGGCCGGTGGAGTAGAGCCCCGCGTTCAGCGACGACAGCGCCGCGGTCAGCACGACGAGGTTCATGATGACGTCGACCCCGGGCACCCCGATCGAGGCGAAGAACGTCACGAACGGGCTCTCGTCCTTGGAGTACGCCGTGTAGGGCAGCAGGAGCGAGAGCAGCAGCACCGAGCCGACGTAGAAGATCGCGACGCGGAAGATGACCGAGTTGATCGCGCGCGGCATGATCTTCTCGGGGTTCTTCGTCTCGCCGGCGGCGGTGCCCACGAGCTCGATCGAGGCATAGGCGAACACCACGCCCTGCATCAGGATGATCGCGGGCAGGATGCCGTTGGGGAAGAACCCGCCGTTGTCGGCGATGAGCGAGAAGCCGACGGGGGCGCCGGTGGGGGTGCCGAAGACGACGAAGTAGATGCCCACCAGCAGGAACGCGACGAGGGCGGTGACCTTGATGAGCGCGAACCAGAACTCCAGCTCGCCGAAGACCTTCACCGACACGAGGTTGACGGCGAGCACCGTCACCAGGGCGGCCAGGGCCCACACCCACTGCGGGACCGCGGCGATCCACGGCACGTACTTGCCGAAGAAGTTCATGTAGAGCGCAGCCGCGGTGATGTCGACCATCGTCGTCGTCGCCCAGTTGATCCAGTAGAACCAGCCCGAGACGAACGCGGCCTTCTCACCGAAGAACTCGCGGGCGTACGAGACGAACGACCCCGACGTGGGCCGGTGCAGCACCAGTTCGCCGAGCGCGCGCAGGATGAAGAACGCGAAGAGGCCGCACACCGCGTACGAGATGACGATGGCGGGCCCGGCCTGGGCCAGGCGTCCGCCCGCACCGAGGAAGAGGCCGGTGCCGATGGCGCCACCGATGGCGATCATCTGCACCTGACGCCCGGTGAGCCGCTTGTGGTAGCCGGCGTCCTCGAGCTGCACGGTCGAAGTGGGGGTCGGCTCGACGGCATCGCCGGAGCGCGGAGTGGAGTCGTTCACCTCCCCATCATTCGATTCACGCAGCGTCTGTCCAGGAAGCGCGCCGCGTGCCGCGGCATCCCGAGCTCACGGATGCCGCGGGCTCAGAGCCACTTCTTCCACTTGAACGTCAGCCACAGACCCGCCGAGACGGCCACCATCAGCAGTAACGCGAGCGGGTAGCCGTACTGCCACTCGAGCTCGGGCATGTTCTTGAAGTTCATGCCGTAGATGGCGCCGATGAGCGAGGGACCGAACAGGATGGCCGCCCAGCCCGAGATCTTCTTCACCTGCTCGTTCTGCTCGAGCGAGGTCTCGGTCTGGCGCTGGGTGACCAGGGTGGCGTTCACCGTGAGGGCGTTGTCGAGGATGGCGCGCAGCGCCGTGAGCTTGTCGCACTGGCGCAGCACGTGGTCGAGCACGTCGCGCAGTGATCGCTGCAGCTCGATGTCGACGCCGTACTTCTCGGATCCGCGCAGCAGCGCCTCGAGCATGTCGCGCAGGGGTTCGGTCGCGCGCTGGAAGTGGATCACTTCGCGGGCGAGCTCGTAGATGCGCTGCGTCAGTTCGGCGCCGCCCGCCCCGAACAGCTGGTCCTCGATCTCGTCGACGTCGTTCTGCAGGCCCCGTGCCACGGGGTCGTACTGGTCGACCACCTCGTCGAGGATCGCGTAGAGCACCGCTTCGGGTCCCCGCGCCAGCAGGTCGGGTTGCTGTTCGAGGCGGTGACGCACGTGCGCGAGGTCGGGGACCTCGGCGTGACGCACCGTCACGACGTAGTCGGGCCCGATGAACACGTGCAGCTCACCGAATTCGATCGTCTCGGTCGCGTCGATGTAGCGCGCCGGGCGCAGCACGGCGAAGAGATTGCCGCCGTAGCGCTCGAGCTTCGCGCGCTGGTGGCCGGTCAGGGCGTCTTCGACGGCGAGGGGGTGCAGCGAGAACTCGGCGGCGACCCGCTCGAGCTCTTCGGGCGAGGGCCGCAGCAGGCCGATCCAGGCCATCCCGCCATGGGCTTCCATGTACTCGAAGGTCTGGTCGAGACTCGAGGGATTCTCGATGCGGTGACCGCCGACGTACACGGCGCTGTCGATGATGGGCATGGTTCCGTTCTACCCCCGCCAGGTGTCCGTGGGGTGACAGCGAGCCCTGCGCGGGCCGAGCGGGTTCAGCGCCGCGCGCGCCCCTTGTTCGCCACCTGCATCGACCCGGCGATCGTCAGCACGATACCCATGGCCGCGGCGAGGCCGTTGTTGGCGACGCTCGCACCCGACGAGATGTCGACGATGGCCAGCACGAGGTTGACCACCCCCGCGACGATCATGAGCCAACCGACGAAGGAGAGGAGTTTGAGGCGATCCACGGGTGAACCATAGCGTGAAAAGAACGACCCCGGTCGCTCTTTCTCCGGGTCCTTCCGCTACGGTTCGCGAGCGAGATCCGCCCGATGGCGCGCAGGCGCCGTGCTCACGACCGGGCCGGGCGTGGCATCCCTCAGCCGAGGGGCTCGCCGAGCGCTGCGGCGGCATCGGGTCCCGGATGCCGTGCCCCGGCCGCGCGTCGTGTCGCCGCCCGCACGGCGCCGATGCTGGCCGCGATGACGAGCCCGATGCCGACGAGCTCGAGCCACGAGAGGTGCTGCCCGAGCAGGAGGAACCCGGCGATCGATGCCGTCGCCGGCCCCAGGCTCATCAGGATCGCGAACGCCGAGGCGGGGAGCCGCCTGAGCGCCACGAGCTCCAGCGCGTAGGGGATGGTCGACGACAGCAGCGCCACCGCCGCTCCCACCGCGAGCAGATCGATGCGCAGCAGCGCGGACCCCGCCTGCCACACTCCGAACGGCAGGGAGATCACGGCGCCGACCGTCATGGCGAGGGCGAGACCGTCGAGGCGGGGGAACTCCCGGCCGACGCGCGCCGAGGCGAGGATGTACAGCGCCCAGCTCACCGCGGCCCCCAGGGCGAAGACGACTCCGAGCGCGTCGAGGCGGTCCCACCCGCCCGCGCCGAGCGCCACCACCCCGGCCAGGGCGAGCCCGGCCCACAGCCACCGGGCCAGGCCCGCCGAGGTGAGGATCGACAGGGTCAGCGGACCGAGCACCTCGATCGTGACGGTGACGCCGAGCGGCAGCCGCTCCAGCGCCAGGTAGAACAGTCCGTTCATGCTCGCGAGCACGACGCCGAAGCCGACGACCGAGCGCCACGCCGCCGCGTGGTGCCCCCGCAGGCGGGGCCGCGCGATGAGCAGCAGCAGGACGGCCGAGAACAGCAGGCGCAGCATGACGATGCCGAGCGGTCCGGTCTGCGGGAAGAGCATGACCGCGAACGAGGCGCCCACCTCTTGGCAGGCCAGGCCCACCAGCACGAGCGACGCGGCCGACCCTTGGCCGCCGCGAGCGATCATCGCGGGGTCACGCGGCGGGCTGCGGGCAGATGGCGTTGGCCAGGATGCCGTCGCGCATCTGCTGCGAGGTCCACGGCAGGCCCGCCTCGGGGGCGGTCTGCCCCTGCGCCGCGGGGGCCTTCGACGCGATGGCCGCCAGCTCCCACGCCAACCACGCCGACGTCATCTTGTTGCCGCCGGAGTTGTTCAGCACCACGGCGATCGACATGCCCGTGCGGGGGTCGGCGAACGCGCCGACCATGTAGCCCGGCATCCATCCGTACTGTCCGATGAGCGAGCCGGCCTGGAAGGCTCCCCCCGACGCCGTGAACCACGTCGGCTGGTCGCCCCCGACGGGGACGGGCGAGGCGAAACGGTCGTCGCCATCGGGGAGCAGGGCACCCGAGGCGAGGGCCTGGGCGTAGTGCCCCAGGTCGGTGATGTCGGTCACGGCACCCGCGGCGGCACCCCCGTAGCTCGCCGACATCTCGGTGAACTCGCGCGGGTCGGTGCAGTTCCACACGCCCTCGGGGCTGGGCTGCGACCAGTAGCCCTGCAGCGACGACGCGGCGGGGTTCGCGGGGGCCGAGGACGGCAGCGCGGTCGCGTCGAGACCGAGCGGCTCGGCGACCCGCTCCGAGATGACCTGCGCGAGCGACTCGCCCGTGGCCCGCTCGACCGCGAGGCCCGCCAGCAGGTAGTTCGTGGCGGAGTCGCCGAACGAGGCGCCCGGGGCGTTCAGGCGGGGGCTCGCGATGCCGTAGGCCATGAGCTCGCGCGGGTTCCACGCGCGGTCGGGGTTGTTGAGCACCATGCCCTCGAGCACCGAGGTGTACGACGCGAGTCCCGAGGTACCGTCGCACAGCTGACGCAGCGTGATGTCCTCGTATCCGGGCAGGTTGCTGACCCACTGCGTGATCGGGTCGCTGAGGCTCAGCGTCCCGTCGGCGGCCAGTCGGTACACGGCGTCGCAGGTCATGGCGCCGGTCACGTCGGCCGCGCGGAAGGTCAGGTCGGTGGTGACCTCTGCGCCGCCGGGGCCCTGCGTTCCCAAGCCCGACACCCAGGTGCCGCTCCAGGGCGCCCAGACGCCCACGATGGCGCCCGTCGAACCCGTGGCGGCCATCGCGGTGGTGACGGCGTCCTGCAGCTCCGAGACGGTGGCCTCGGGAAGGGGGGCGTCGACCTGCGCGGGAACGTCGAGGGCCACCGACGCCTGAGGCGTGCAGCCACTCAGAACCACGGCGAGCGCGCTGGCGCCCGCGATCGCGATGGCCGCGGAACGACGCCATCCCCGCATGTGTTACCCCCAGGAATCCGAGCGCGGCGAAGCGCCCGCTCGAAAGATTCAAACACACGCCGCCTGAACGTCACCGCCCCTTGCATCCTGGACTCGTCACGTCTGCATCACATCTGGGGGCGGCTGCGGGGCGGATGCCGCGAACTCCGTCGAAAACAGGGGTTAGGCCAGCCTAACTCTTTGCGTATGATGACGTCATGAACGCCGTCATCCCGTTCTCCACCGCGCTGCGCGAACGTTCCAGCAGTGCGCACTCCACGAGCGAGTGCGACGGGTTCATGACCGAGCTGCTCACCGGCAGCGGCACCCGCGACGACTACGTCGCCCTCGTCGCCCAGCACTGGTTCATCTACTCGGCCCTCGAGGAGTCGGCGGTCGCTCTGCGGCGCGACCCCGTGGCATCGGTGTTCCTCAGCGACAAGCTCACGCGCCTCCCCGCCCTCGAGGCCGACCTCGCGTTCCTGCTCGGCGCCGACTGGCGCGACCTCGTCTCGCCGCTGCCCACCACGCAGGCGTACGTCTCTCGCATCCGGCGGGTGGCGGCCACCTGGCCCGGCGGCTTCGTCGCGCACCACTACACGCGGTACCTGGGCGACCTGTCGGGCGGGCTCTTCATCGGCCGGCTCATGCAGCGCCGCTTCGGCTTCGACACCAACGGGATCGGCTTCTTCCTCTTCGGCGACATCGCCGACCCGAAGGCGTTCAAGAGCGTCTATCGCGAGCAGCTCGACGCCGCCCCCTGGGACGACGACGAGAAGGAGCGCGTCATCGCCGAGGTGCTCGTCGCCTACCGGTTCAACACCGAGCTGTTCGCCGACCTCGCGCGCGCGAAGGCGGCTCAGGTCGCCTGAGCCGCCGCCTGTTGGCGGCCGAGCCACGCCTGCTTCATGAAGCGGCGCACGTCTTCGTCGACCCGGATGTCGCTGGGCCGGAGCGGGCGCGTCAGGTACAGGCCGTCGATCGAGGTGAGACGGCTGAGCGCGACGTAGGTCTGCCCGGGGGCGAAGGCGCCGGCGCCGAGGTCGACGACGGCGCGGTCGTAGGTCTTGCCCTGCGACTTGTGGATCGTCACGGCCCACGCCAACCGCAGCGGGAACTGCGTGAACTCCGCGACGATCTCGCGCGAGAGGTTCTTCGTGCCCGGGTCGTAGGCGTAGCGGTACCTCTCCCAGACCGCGGGCTCCACGTCGTGCTCGGTGCCGTCGACCTCGACGCGCACGCTGTCGCCCGCGATGCGCGTGACGGTGCCGATCGTGCCGTTGACCCAGCGGGGCGCCTCGCCGAACTGCGCCCCGTCGTTGCGCAGGAACATCACCTGCGCGCCGACCTTGAGCGTCAGCTCCATCTCGGCGGGGTAGTTCGCCTCGCCGCGGCCGAAGTCGCCCGAGATCTCGGCGGCTGCCGTCTGCGTGCGCCCGATGAGCTCGTCGAGGTGGCGCCTGTTGATCGTGTTCACCCGGTCGTTACGGGTGGCGAGCGTGATGATCGGGTGCTCGCCGTCGGCGGGGTGAGGAGGGGTGCGCGCCCCGGCGGTGTTGAGCACCTCGGCCATCTCGGCCGTCACCCGTCCGTAGCGCACCGCGTTGAGCAGGGTCTTGAACCCGGGGTCGGACTGCCGGTGGATCTCGACGAGCTCGTTGACGTGCAGTTCGGCGCCGTGCCGGCCGATGTCGATGAGACCGTCGCTGGCCGACTCCCCCGACCACACCTTGGCGTCGAAGAACCAGAACGAGCGGTAGTGGTCGTCGATGTAGCGCGCCTCGTCGCCGCGCGGCGGCACCGGGGCGAGCTGGTACGGGTCTCCGAACATCACGACCTGCGTGCCGCCGAACGGCTCGGCGCGACGACCCCGGGCCTGACGCAGGGAGCGGTCGATGGCATCCATCAGGTCGGCGTTGACCATCGAGATCTCGTCGATCACCAGGGTGTCGATCGCGTTGAGGATCTTGCGGGTGGCGTCGTTCTGGTCGATGTCGCCGTTCGCGATGAGACCGATGGGCAGGCGGAACAGCGAGTGGATCGTCTGGCCCTCGACGTTCAGGGCCGCGACCCCCGTCGGTGCGCACACGGCGATCTGCTTCTTCGTGTTCCACGCCAGGTGCTGCAGCAGCGTCGACTTGCCCGTACCCGCCCGGCCCGTGACGAAGACGTGCTCACGGGTGTCCTCGATCAGCCGGAACAGCGCCTGCTGTTCGGCGGAGAGGGGCGGCGTGGTCACCGGTTCATGCTAGTTCGCACCGCCGTCGCCGGACGGCGGGGTGTGGACGCGTCGTCGGACCGGGAGCGGGCAGGCGTCTCGCACGACGGCTCGGTGCGCACCAGCAGCCAGCGCGCCTCGCCCGAGAGCACGTCGGCGACGTGGCTGCGGAACCGCGGGCACTCGGTGATGTCATGCGCGCGACAGCGCAGGGCGTGCTCGGTCATCGCGCGGGCCTGGGCGATGTCGGCCGCGCGCCGATCGAGCTCGGCCACGTGCTCCTCGAGCACCCGGTGGCGGTCGGGCGCGTCCTCGTCGAGCAGCACCTGGATCTGCTCGAGCGAGAGCCCCGCGGCCTTGTTGCGCAGGATCACGGCGATGCGCACGCTGTCGCCCTCGTCGAAGCGCCGGCGCCCCGCGGCATCCCGACCCGGGCGCAGCAGCCCCTCGTCTTCCCAGTAGCGCAGCACGTGCGTCTCGAGCCCGAATCGCGCCGCCGCCTCGCCGATCGACTCCCCGCTTGACTTCATGTCGACATGAAGTCACACGATGGACGAGAACGCAAGCGGAAGGAACCCTCATGTACGACGCGATCATCATCGGCGGCGGCCCCGCCGGACTGCAGGCCGCCCTCACCCTGGGTCGAATGCACCGACGCACCCTGCTGCTCGACTCCGGCACGTACCGCAACGCCACCGTGAGCCACGCCCACAACCTGCTCACCAACGACGACCGCGACCCGGCGGAGCTGCGTCGACTCGGTCGTGCCGAGATCGGCGCGTACGCGACGGTCGAGATCCGGGATGCCGTCGCCTCCACCGTGGCGCAACAGGGCGACGAACTGACGGTCACCGTCGACGACGAGCCCCTGCGCGCGCACGCGGTGATCCTCGCCACCGGCGTGACCGACGATCTCCCCGCGATCCCCGGCCTCGCCGAGCAGTGGGGCGACCGCATCGCCAACTGCCCCTTCTGCCACGGACACGAGTTCGCCGGTCGTCCCGTCGCGGTCGTCAACGCCTCGCCGCACGCGGCGGTGCTGGGCCGCATGCTCGAGCCCGTGGCATCCGAGGTGCACCTGGTCGACCCGGCACGCGTCGAACGGGTCGACGGCACGGCCGACGGGCTCCGCCTGCTGCTCGACGAGGGCGGGCACCTCGACGTGGCCGGCGCGTTCATCGCTCCCACCTGGCGCCCGAACGCCCCCTTCGCCGCCCAGCTCGATCTCGCCGTGACCGAGGCGGGGGCCGTGCGCACCGACGCCTTCGGGCGCACCAGCATGCCCGGTGTGTACGCGGTCGGAGACCACGCGCAGGCCGAGCACCTGCCCGGGCCGATGTTCTCGCTCGCCGCGGCCATCGCCGCCGGGCAGCTGGCCGCGGTCGCCGTCGTGCACTCGCTCGTCGCCGACTGAGACGCGCGACGCGGGCGCCACTCCGCCCCTCCCGGTGGGCCCGCGTGACGCCGCGGGGCGGCGCGCGGCATCTGCGCAGGTGGGCTTCCTAGACTGGGGGCGTGGACAACGCCGGCGGGGGCCCCGCGACGCCCAGGGGCGTCATCGGCGCGCGCCCGCGCGGGCGGTTCGAGATCCCGGCGATCATCGTCATCGGCATCCTGCTGCTCGCCGCGCTGGGCGGGGGAGCCGCGTCGCTGTACCGGGAGTTCTACAGTCCCCGGGCCTTCGTCATGCACTACCTCGAGCTGCTGCACGACCGCCGCGCGGCCGAGGCGCTCGCCGTTCCGGGTGTCGCCGTCGACTCGGCCGATCTCGAGGCCGCGGGCCTTCCCGCGACCGCGTCCGAGGCGCTGCTGCGGCCCGAGGCACTCACCCCGTTGATGGATGCCGCGATCGTCGACGAATCCGTCGAGGGCGACGTCACCCGCCTGACCGTGTCGTACACGGCGGGCGGGTACGCCGGCACCACCACGCTGTCGGTGCAGCGCGACGGCGGGTCGAGCCTGCTGCCCCGCTGGCGCTTCGCGCGCAGCCCGCTCGCCGTGATGGACCTGTCGGTGCAGGGGTCGATGCGCTTCTCGGTCAACGGCTTCGAGGTCGACAAGCGCCAGGTGTCGATCGACCGGGCCGACACCGATCCCACGGCCGACGTGCCATTGCTGGTCTTCTCTCCCGGGCTGTACTCGGTCGCCGTCGACACGGCGATCTCGGCGACCCCCGGGGTGGCTGTGCTCGCCGATGCGCCCCTGGCCGGCATCCCCATCGACGTGCAGGCCGAACCGACCGAGGAGTTCATCGCCGTCGTGCAGCAGCGCGTCGAGGACTTCCTCTCGTCGTGCGCCGAGCAGAAGGTGCTGCAGCCCACCGGGTGCCCGTTCGGGTTCACCGTGCGCAACCGCATCGACGGAGCCCCCGACTGGTCGATCGTCGAGCAGCCCGTCGTCACGGTGGTGCCCGACGGTGCCGGCTGGCGTATTCCGTCGGCCAAGGCGGTCGCCCACATCCGCGTCGACATCCGCTCGATCTTCGACGGCAGCGTGCGCTCGGTCGAAGAAGACGTGCCCTTCCGCGTCGACGGCGCGATCACGGTGCTGCCCGACGGCACCGCCTCGATCCTCGTGGGCGGGCAGTCCGACTGAGCGGAATCAGCCGCGCTGGCGTGCGGCGACGCGGGCGTCGCGCTCGGCCATACGCGCCAGCTCTTCGTTGTACGCGTCGAGTTCGAGGTCTCCGACCCGGTCGACGTGCCGATCACGGCGCTTCTGCTGCCGTTCGTCGCTGCGGCTCCACTGGATCGCGACGGTGATCGCCAGGATGAGCGTCGGGATCTCGCCCACCGACCAGGCCACGCCACCGCCGACGTACTGGTCCTGCAGGGGTGTCGCCCCCCAGGTGCGTCCCATCGCACCGAACCACTCGGCGACCATGAGGCCGGAGTTCATCATGATCGCGATGCCGAAGAACGCGTGCATCGCCATGATCGCGATGAGCACGAGCAGACGCATCGGATAGGGCAGGCGGTAGGGCACCGGATCGATGCCGACGAGGCTCAGCACGAAGAGGTACCCCGTGACGAGGAAGTGCGCGACCATCCAGATGTGGCCGACGTGGTCGTACAGCGACCACCGGAAGAGGTCGGTGTAGTAGAACGCCCACAGCGAGCCGATGAACAGCCCCGCCGCGACGTACGGGTTGGTGAGCACCTTCGCGACCGGGTTGTGCACCGCCCAGAGGATCCACTCGCGACCACCGCGGGTGCCGTCGTCGCGTTTGCGGATGGCCCGCGCGGCCAGCGTCACCGGCGCCCCCGTCACGAGCAGCAGGGGGATCGCCATCGACAGCAGCATGTGGCCGATCATGTGCATGCTGAACAGGTAGTCCTGGTACACGTTGATCGGTCCCGAGGTGACCCAGAACACCCCCAGCATGCCCAGGGTCCACATCACGGTGCGGTGGATGGGCCAGGCGTCGCCGCGGCGGTGCAGGCGCCAGACGCCGGCCAGGTAGAAGAACAGGGCGAAGGCGACGACGAACGCCCACAGCAGGTCGACGTCCCACGCGGTGAACCAGCGCTCGAGGGTGAGCTCGGGCGGCAGCGGCGAACCGGTGAGCACCTCGGCCGGGGTCTGACCGACCAGCGGCGCCTCGACGGGCGGGGCGGTGCGCGCCAGCGCGGCGGCCGCACCGCTGGCGACACCCATGAAGACCAGTTCGAGCGTGAGGATGCCCCAGAACCGCCGCGAACCGGGCTCGTCGGCCATGCGTGAGATGAGGCGGCGGCGGTACCACGCGCCGAGGACGCCCATCGCGAGAAGTGCGGCGACCTTGACCAGCACCAGGAAGCCGTAGGTCGAGAAGAGGTTCGACACGTCGAGGAGCGTGATCGAGGCGCGGACGGTGCCCGAGACGGCCACGACGACGAAGGCCACCAGCGCGATCGACGAATAGCGCAGCAGCACCGCCTGCAGCTGCCGGCGCGACATCGCCGGGCGCACGACCACGAGCAGGACGAGACCGCCCAGCCACACGGCCGCGGCGATGATGTGCAGGACGAGCGAGATCACCGCGGCGTTGTGACTGGCCTCGGTGCCCGCGTGCCCCTGCGTCCCCATCGGGATGAGAGATGCCAGAGCCAGGATCGCGACGAGCAGGGTGGGGATCCACGACCGCACGGCGAAGGTCAGCACGGTCAGCACGGCACCGGCGATGGTCGTGATGAGCCACGCCTGACCCAGCGGACTCTCGACCAGGAAACGGCCGAGCTGCTGACCGAAGACGGCGTCGAGGGTGGGCTTGGCGTTCAGGACGTTCAGGAACGTCAGGTACCCGGTGGTGGCGGCGGCGATGGTGAAGACCGCCGCGCCGATCGACGCGGTGTCGAGCGCGATCTCGAACGGCCGCTCCCCCGCGGGCAGGGCGAACAGCGCCAGCACGAGGGAGCCGACCAGGGTGGCCGCCGAGAGGTTGACCAGCACGGTCGCGATCGGGAGCCCCCACCGCACGACCGGACCGGGGTCGGCGAGCTGCACCTCGGCGGCTCCGCCGCCGTACGCCAGTCCCGCCACGACGGCGATCAGCGAGACCGCGATCAGGATGACGGGTCCCGCGACGCGGAGAAGGCGGGGATTCACCCCTCCAGACTACGTCGCGTACACACAGCACAGGGGGGATGCCGATGGCATCCCCCCTGTGAAGGTTCGAGGTCGTCTTACTTGACGGCGGCCTTCAGCTTCGAGCCCGCGGTGACCTTGACGCGCTTGCCGGCGGGGATGGCGATCTCTTCGCCCGTCTGCGGGTTGCGGCCCGTGCGAGCCGACGTGGCGACCTGCTCGAAGGCGATCCAGCCGGGGATCGAGACCTTGCTGCCCTTGGCGACCGCCTCGGAAACGGTGGAGAAGAGGGAGTCGAGCACGCCCGACACGGCGGACTGGCTCTGGCCGGTCGCGCTGGCGATGCTCGCGACGAGCTCGGTCTTGGTGATGGACTTGTCGGCCATGTGGTGTGTCCTCCAGGCGGCGACGAGCGCCGTCTCTCGTTACTCGGACGAGGAGGAATCCTCCTCGGTGGTCGGGAGACCGCCTCGACAGTATCAACCGAACCGCGGAAATACGCGGATTTTGACGGATTTCGTCCCTTTCGCCGGGGGTGTGTCGCGGGCTCGGGGATTTCGCGGGCCGGTGACGGCGCACGGGTCGACCCGTGGACGACCTCATCCTTCGAGCTCTCGGCAGGGCTCGGGTCTCCGGGCGGGTGAATCGCGAGGCGCAGGCGGGCGAAGTCCGGCGGCTTCACCCCGCGGTTGATGCGACGCTCGAATTCACCTGGAAAATAGTGAAATTCGTACCCCTATGATGTGCCTACGAGAACGGGCTCCGGTTCGTGCCCGACGAACCGCCCCCGTTCGATCGGCCCGAATGTGGAGGGTCCATGCCCCGTAGCCGCACCTCGATCGATGCGCGAGCCGCCCAGCACGCGGCCGTCGTCTCCACCGTCATTCGCCTCGCCCCCGGGCACGGACCCCCGCACCAGCGGCATCTGTCGCTCCTCACCGCCGCCGCCGCTCCGCCCGTCCCGCCGACGTGGACCGACCCCGCCGCCCGAGCGGTGATCGCCCTCTTCGCCGCGCGCGCACGCCGCGACAACCTCACCGACGGTGCGGCCTTGGTCCGCCGCTACTTCGAGGGGGTGAGACTCACCCGCCCCGCCGAGTTGGCCGACGGCACACGCTCCCAGCTCCACGCGAGCGTCGGCGAGTACTGCAACGCCGTCGGGTGGCCGCAGATGGGCGCCCGTTTCGGGGCCGAAGCCCTGCTCTTCGCCGACACCGAGGCGCTGCGCTACCGTGCGCTCACCGTCGTCGCGCTCGGCCAGGCGCTCAACGGCGAGTACGAATCAGCCCGGGTGTCTCTCGCGAACGCGCGAGAGGTGTTCGCCGCGCAGGGCTGGGCACGGGCGGACACCGCGTACGTCGAGTTTCTGGCGGAGACGCTCATCGCCTCCGCCCATCTCCAGGTCGACCGCCTGCATGCCGTGTCGGCCGCGATGGCAGCCGCTCAGCCCGACGACCCGTACTGGGCTCATTCGGCACGATCCGTCGAAGCGATGGCCCGGATGCTGCGCGGCGACATGGACGGTGGCCTGGCGGCGATCCAGACCCTGCTGTCAGAGGAGGGCGCACGGCACAGCCACACGATGACGCGGCATTTCCTCGTCTGCATGCGCTCCGACATGCTCGTCGCACAGGGTCGTTCCACCGAGGCCTTGGCGACGCTCGCGCCGTACGAGAACCCGGACGGACACGGCATCTGCTTCTCGATGCAGCGCGCGGCGAGCCTGCTCCACCTGGGCCGCGAGCGGGAGCTCCTCGCCGAGACCGACGCCTGCGTGGCGACCGGGGCCGACCATTGCCTTCGCACGCTCACCCCGCTTCTGCTGCGCAGGGCGCTGGCGCATCGGCGACTCGGCGAGCGGGACCGCGCAACCGCCAGCACCGAGGCGGCGATGGTTCTGCTGCTGCGCACGGGCACCTCGGGGACCCCCTTCGTCATGCTTCCCCACGGCGAGACCCGCGATCTCATCGCCGCCGTCATGCTCGAGCGTCCGGAGTTCCGCGACGCGATGCCGTGCGTGTTCGACGCCCTGGCGGTCGTCACCGCACCCGACCTCCCCGCACCCCGCTTCGGCCTGCTCGCCGGGCTGACCCCGACGGAGCGCACCCTGACGCACCGATTGACCACATCGCTCAGCATCGCGGGCATCGCCGAGGAACGCGGGGTCTCGGTGAACACGGTGAAGAGTCAGGTGCGATCGGTCTACGCCAAGTTGGGGGTACGCGGCCGGTACGAAGCCGTCGAGGCGCTGACGCGCTCGGCGAACGCGCAACCCGCCTGCGGTCGGACCGCCGATGGCTGATCCCGGCGAGGCGATCAGGCGGGCACACCCCCTGAACGTCGAGCCGCACGACACGCTTCGAGCGGCCGCGCTCCTCACCGCGAGTCGACTGCTTCCCGGCTCCGGTGTGCCCGAACCCCGCCACCTCGCCCTGCTCGCCGAGACGGAGGCCTTCGACCCCCCGCGACGATGGACCGACGACAGTGCACGGATCCTCTCCGCCCTCCTCGTCGCTCGCGCACGCCGCGACGCCCTGGGCGACGGCATCGCGCTGATCGCGCGCTACTTCGACGGCACGCATCTGAACCGCCCCGCCGGACTGTCGCCGGGCGCCCGGTCGGAGCTGCTCTCCAGCGTGGGCGAGTACCTCTGCGCGGTCGGGTCCCCCCAGTCGGGTGTCCGCTTCGGGGAAGAAGCACAGCTCTTCGCCGACACCGACGCGCTGCGCTATCGCGCTCTCTCGGTGAGCAGCTTCGGCCTCGCCCTGAACGGAGAGAACGAGCGGGCGGCGCCCACGGTGCGCGCGGCCGCCGACCTCTTCGTCGAGGCCGGATGGGACCCCCGCGAGGGCTCCTTCCTGATCCTGCTCGCCGACTGCCTGGTCTCAGCGGCACGCATGGACCACGACAGGCTGTCCGCGATCAGCGGGGAGCTCGCCGCCCTCGCCCCCGACGACCCCTACCTCGACTACGCCTCGCTTGCCACCGAGGTCATGTGCCGCCTCACCCGGCGGGAGTTCGCCGACGGCATCGCGGCGAGCTGGCAGTTGCTGCACGGCAGCCGGCGGCACAGCAGCCAACGGGTGGTCCGCCATCTGCTGATGTGCATCCGCTCCGACCTGTTCCTGGCGCACGATCAGCCCGCCGACGGGCTCGCGGTGGTGGCCACGGCGCTCAGCCCCGAGGGGCACGGCACGTGCTTCGCGACGCAGCGCGCCATCGCGCTGCTGCTGCTGGGCCGCGAGCGCGAGGCGCTCCTCGAGACCGACGCGTGCGCCGCCTCGGAAGACGACCACTGCCTGCGCACCCTCCCGCGGTTGATGCTGCTGCGTGCGATCGCCTTCCGGCGCATCGGTCAGGAGCGACGCGCCCGCCAGAGCATGGCATCCGCGCTGATGCTGATCTCGCGCACCGGGAGCTCGCGGACGCCCTTCATCATGATCCCCGCCGCCGAATGCGCCGATCTCGTCGAAGCCGCGGCCGAGGATCATCCCGAACTCGCGGGCACGGCGGCATCGATCCGTGACGCCCTGCTCCAGCTCGCCGCGCGCCCCCACGCCGCGCCGCCCGCCCGCGACGTACCCGGGCTCACCCCCACGGAGCACGCCCTGGCCGCGCTGCTGGCCACCGGCTCGAGCCTCGCCCAGATCGCCCGCGAGCGAGGCGTCTCGGTGAACACGGTCAAGAGCCAGGTGCGATCCATCTACGTCAAGCTCGGCGTCAGCACCCGGGCCCAGGCGGTCGCGCACCTGAGCGCGGACGCCTGAGAACGCCGAAGGGCGGGGATCCCTTTCGGAACCCCCGCCCTCGGCGTGTGTGTCTGGTGCTTACCAGCTCGACTTGGTCACACCGGGCAGCTCGCCACGGTGGGCCATGTCACGGAAGCGGACGCGCGAGACGCCGAACTTGGTGAGGACGCCACGGGGGCGGCCGTCGATGACGTCGCGGCTGCGCACGCGGGCGGGCGAGGCGTTGCGGGGGAGCTTCTGCAGCCCCACGCGGGCGGCCTCGCGGGCCTCGTCGGTGGCGGTCGGGTCGACCAGGGTCTTCTTCAGCTCGGCGCGCTTCGTCGCCCAGCGCTCGACGACGACCTTGCGCTGCTCGTTGCGCGCGATCTTGCTCTTCTTGGCCATGTGCTTAGCGCTCCTCTCGGAAGTCGACGTGCTTGCGGACCACGGGGTCGTACTTCTTGAGCACGATGCGGTCGGGGTTGTTGCGGCGGTTCTTGCGCGTCACGTAGGTGTACCCCGTGCCGGCGGTCGAACGCAGCTTGATGATGGGACGTACGTCCTGAGCCTTCTTCGCCATTACAGCTTCACGCCCTTCGCCTGCAGGTCACGAACGACGGACTCGATGCCGCGTGCGTCGATGACCTTGATACCCTTCGCCGAAACGTTGAGCTTGATGTTGCGACCCAGCGACGGAACGAAGTAGGTCTTCTTCTGCACGTTCGGGTCGAAGCGGCGCTTCGTCCGGCGGTGCGAGTGCGAGATGTTGTGACCGAAGCCGGGAACCGCTCCAGTCACCTGGCACACTGCTGCCATGGTGATGTCTCCTTCTGTACCGTGACACCGGACGGTGCCACCCAAGATCCCTTGTCTGCACCCCGCTCGAGCGCAACACGAGGCCGCGGTCGAAAGTCGGGGAGCGAACTGCGTGCTGGAGTGCGCGCAGACAAGGAGTCAGTCTAGCACGGCCCGGATCCGGACCCCCGAACCGGTCGACGGGACCGGCCTCAGCCCCCCGCCGCCTCGGCCGCGCCCCGCCCCCACCGGAACGCCGACACCGTGGCATCCCCCTCGATCCAGAACCGCCACGGGAACGCCGCGGTTCCCGCGACCCCCGCCACCCCCACGCGCGGCCCCGTCGCGACGTCGCGCACCGGCGTCTCGGCCAGCAGCAGCCGCGCCCGCGCGCCCGCCTTCTCGACCCCGGTGATCGCGTCGATGCCGTCGTGCACGGGATGCCGCAGCCCGACCGCATCGCCGAGTCGCCCGGGTCCGCGCGCGAGGTCGCGGGCGGAGCGCACCGCCCCGCGTCGTTCGAGTCGGCGCCGTTCCGCCACGTCGGCCCCCTCGACGACCTCGCCGCCGCGCAGCAGCACACCGCCGGCCACCCCGTCGGGTGCGCAGACGACGTTGACGCACGAATGGATGCCATGACTCAGGTACACGTAGAGGTGCCCCGGCTCGCCCCACATCGTGGCGTTGCGCGCGGTCGGTCCCATGCGGGCGTGCGAGCCCGGGTCGGGCTGCTCGCCGGTTCCGCGGCCGTGGTACGCCTCGACCTCCGTGACGCGCAGCACGACGCGCTCCCCGCCGACGACGGTCTCGAGCCGCGCGCCGAGCAGACGCGGCGCGACCTCGACCGGCAGGGCCGAGAGGTCGTCCCGCGTCGCGGCGCGGCTCACTGCGGGGGCACCTGGCACCACGACAGGTCGAAGCCCTGCAGCGCGACCAGCTCCTGGCCCGTGTCGACCTCGACGAGGTGCGTCTGCAGCTTCTCGGGCAGCGGCAGTTGGTAGCGGTCGAACGGGTTGTCGACGGCACGGGGCGCCACGAGCACGGCCGCGTACCGACCGCTCGGCGAGACGCAGGTCTGCAGCACCGTGTCGGAGCCCGGCACCTCGAGCAGCGATCGCACGGCACCGTCGGTGTCGACGTGCGCCACGGTCGTCGAGCGCGACACCCCGTCGGCGCTGATGTCGGCGAACGAGCGGATGGTCCCCGCCCCGGCGCCCGGCACGGGGGTCGCCCGCCCCGCCAAGCCCGGGGGGTCGACCGGTTGCACGAGCGGCTGCTCGGATCCATCGGTCAGGTTGATCTCGCGGATGCCCTCGACCCGCTCGACGATCGCCACCGACGACCCGCGGGCGATGCCGTCGATCGACACCGCGCTGCCCAGCGGAGCGGCGTTGCCGCCCTGCGCGTCGGTGAGCAGCAGGCGCGAATCGAAGGTGAGCACGAGCATGCTGTCGGTGTCGGGCACGAACCGCCAATCGGCGATGCGCACGTCGCCGCCGTTCAGGCCCACCTCGGTGGGGGCGGCGTCATCGGCCGCCGATGCCGTGAACAGGCGGCTCTCGCGTCCGCCGGCGGCGCCCAGATCGGCATCCGAGAAGGTGAAACCGATGCGCTCCCCGCGATCGGCCGACTGCAGGTTCGACACGAAGCCGGGTCCGGGCAGGGCGATGTCGCGCGGATTGCCCCCGTCGGAGTCGGTCACGATGACGCGGGCCGTGTCGCCGTCGCGCACCGAGATGACCAGGTGGTTCGCCGTCGCGCGGAAGTCCTCGATGTGCGCGTTGACGAAGACCGGCAGCCCCGCCTCGCCCTGCAGGTCGGTGCGGAAGATCGTGTCGCCCTCGGGCGTGCCGCGCTGCATGAGATAGGCCTGCAGCGGCGGTGTGCGGAACGTCTCGGTGAGGGTCGACGCCGGCCCCGCGCCGAGGCCGCTGACGCCGTTGACGGTGATGCGGTAGTCGGTGTCGTCGCGCAGCGGCAGCGTGAAGCGCACCCCGACGCTCCGTCCGGCGGTGTCGACCGTGAACGGCGTCGCCGGCTCGACCTGCACCTGCGAGGGGTCGACGGTCTCGAGGGACTGCGTCGTGGTGAGGATGACCCGGGATCCGGATGCCGCGACGGCGGCGATCGGGTCGACCTGCACGTCGGTGACACGCGGGCCCTGCGCCACGGCGACGACGCCGCCCACGCCGCCCACCAGCGCCAGCGCCCCCAGCACGGCGGCGAACGCGACGAGGAAGCCGCGCCCGCGCCGGCGGCGGGCGCGAGTACGACGGGAGTCGCCGCCGCGGCGCGAATCAGTACTCATACGGGTCCGTCGGCTCGTCGATCGAGGCGACCTGCTCGGCGTGCACCTCGAGCTTGCCGTCGCCGCTGGAGCGCACCGTTCCCGTGACCGTGACCCACTGCCCGGTCGAGGGCGCATCGCCGGTCGCAGCGATGGGCAGGCGCGCGGTCTGCGCGTCGATGACGCAGTGCGTGATGACCAGGCGCGTGAGATCGAAGCTCGCGCCGTCGCCGCCGGGGGTGATGAACCCGGTGAGGGTGACCGGCTTGCCGTCGAAGGTCTCGGGGTTGGTCGCGTGGGCGAAGACCGCCGACCAATCGCCGACGCCGAACGTCGAGGTGTCGCCGGAGGCCGCCAGGGTGATCACGTCGGATCCGGCGAACAGCGGCGGAGCCCCCACGTCGCGCGACACGGCGAGCTCGGTCGAGAGCGAGGCGGCCGGAGTCAGCAGCACCGCGATGACCGCGCCCGAGGCGAGCACGCCCCCGGCGAAGGCCGCGACGCCCCCGGGGGTGAGCCGCGGACGCGCGGCGAGATGGTCGTGCGCGGCCCGGTCGTGGGCGTCGGTCGGATCGGAGTGCTCGTGGTCGGCGTGCGCGAAGGCCTCGCGGCGAGCCGAGGCCGCCGCGGGTGCGTGCCCGTGCTCGTGATCGTGCCCGTGGTCGGCTTCCGCGCCGAGGGGCAGGGCGAACGAGGCGACCGCCCCGATCAGCGCGACGACCGACATCCCGACCGCGAACCACGCCGAATCGGGGTTGATGTACAGCGACATGCGGCCCGTGACCCACAGGGTGATCGTGGTGATCGACAGGCAGGCCGTCAGGCCCACCCCGAGCCAGCGCGTGGCGAGGGCACTCGTTCTAGACAAGGAGGTTCACCACCGTTCCGAGGGCGAAGGCGAACAGCACGACCACCACGGTCATCCCCACCAGCACACGGGTGCTGAACGTGGTGCGCAGCAGCGCCATCATCTTGAGGTCGATGATCGGGCCGACCACGAGGAAGGCCACGAGCGATCCGGGCGTGAACGTCGAGGCGAACGACAGGGCGAAGAACGCGTCGACGTTCGAGCAGAGCGAGACCACGATGGCCAGCAGCATCATCGCGGCGATCGACAGGGCCGGGTCGGACCCGATCGCCAGCAGCGCGCTGCGCGGAATGAGCACCTGCACCGCGCCCGCGATCAGAGACCCGATGATCAGCGCCGGCATGACCGACCGCAGCTCGACGACGAGCTGGGCGAGCGTCCGGCGCCCGCGGCCGCCGCGCTCCTGCACGACGATCTCGCAGGTTTCGAGGAACCGCTCGGTGAGCAGCTTGTCGGGATCGGGATGCCGGCTGTACAGCCAGCCGAGCAGGTTGGCGACCAGGAACCCGCCGATCAGGCGCGCCACCAGGATGCCGTCGCTGAAGCCGAAGGCCGCGTGCGTGCTGATGATGACGATGGGGTTCACGATGGGCGCGGCGACGAGGAAGGTCAGGGTGTCGGAGACCCCGAAGCCGCGCATGAGGAGCCCGCGGGCGAACGGCACGTTGCCGCACTCGCAGACCGGGATGAACATGCCCAGCAGCGACAGCACGGCTCGGCGCGCCCAGGGCGCGCGCGGCATCCATCGCTCGATCGCCCCCGGCGGCACCCACACCTGCACGATGATCGACAGCACGACGCCGAGGATCACGAACGGCAGCGACTCGATGAGCACGCTGAGGGCGAGGGTCAGCCCGTCCTGCGCGCGGGTGGGGAGCGGCTGCGAGAAGAACGTGGGCGCGAACGCGTCGACGAGGAACAGCGCCGAGACCACGACGACACCGAGTCCGAGCGCGACCAGCGTCCGCGACGCGCCGGTGCGCGCGGGCGTGGACGCGGCGGTGCGACTAGTCGTCGCCACGCTCGCGAGCCCGCGCCTGGGCGCAGGCGGTGCAGATGCCGAAGATGTCGACCACGTGCTCGGCCTCGGTGAAGCCGTGCTGCGCGGCGGTGCGCTGCGCCCACTCCTCGACGTCGGTGGCGGCGATCTCGACCGTCACGCCGCACGAGCGGCAGATCAGGTGGTGATGGTGACCGCGGGTCTCGCAGGCGCGGAAGAGGTTCTCGCCCTCGGGGCTCTGCAGGGAGTCGGCGTCGCCCTTGGCGGCGAGGCCCGCGAGCGTGCGGTACACCGTGGCCAGGCCGATGCCGGTGTTCTCGTCGCGCAGTGTGGCGTGCAGCGCCTGCGCGCTGACGAAGCCGCCCGCGCCGGACAGGGCTTCGCGCACGCGTTCGCGCTGCCACGTATTGCGCTGGACCATGGCGGCGAGTCTATCGAGGGGATCGGTGAATCGGCTGGGCGCGTTACAAGGCGCGGGTGGTGCGATCGCGCCGGGCGCCGATGACGCGGCAGACCAGGTAGATCAGGAACGAGATCGTCGTGATGTACGGGCTGACGGGCAGCGTGCCCGCGACCGCGAGCAGCACGCCACCCACCGCCGAGACGAAGCCGAACAGCGCGGCCAGCACGGGCACCGACAGCGGACCCGACGCCACCCGCATCGCCGCCGCCGCCGGCGTCACCAGCAGTGCCATCACGAGCAGCGCACCGATGATGTGCACCGCGACCGCGACGATCAGGCCCAGCAGCAGCATGAACGCCAGCGACACCGCCGTGGTGGGCACGCCCCGCGCGGCGGCGGACTGCGGGTCGAGCGAATCGAAGCGCAGGGGGCGCCAGATGAACAGCAGCGCGAGCAGCACGAACAGCCCGATGACCACCAGCCAGCCGAGCTGCGCGCTCTGCACCGACACGATCTGGCCGGTGAGCAGGCTGAACCGCGTGGAACTGCGGCCGTTGTACAGCGACAGGCACAGGATGCCGACACCCAGACCGAACGGCATGAGCACGCCGATGATCGAGTTGCGGTCGCGGGCGCGGGCGCCGAGCAGGCCGATCAGCGCCGCCGCGATGAGCGAGCCGACGATCGAGCCGGTCACCACGTCGACGCCGATGAGCAGCGCCACCGCGGCGCCCGCGAACGACAGTTCGCTGATGCCGTGCACGGCGAAGGCCATGTCGCGCTGCATCACGAACACGCCGATGAGCCCGCCCACGAGGCCGAGGACGGCCCCGGCGTAGACGGAGTTCTGCACCAGCTCGAGGATGGCGCCGTACTGGCTCACCCCGCCGAAGAGGGCGGTGCCGACGTCGGACCAGTTCATGCGTCGTCCTCGTCGTGGTGGTGGTGGGCCTCGTCGGCATCGGGGGCTCCGACGACGATGAGCTGATCGCCGGCGCGCACCACGTACACCGGAGCCCCGTAGAGGGCGGTGAGGGTCTCGGTCGTGAGCACCTCGTCGGGGGTGCCCAGGGTGAAGCGTCCGTGGGCGATGTAGAGGATGCGGTCGACGCGCGAGAGCACGGGGTTGATGTCGTGGGTGACCAGCAGCACGGCGGCGTCGCGCTCGCGGCGGTGCCGGTCGATGAGACGCACGACCGCCTGCTGATTCGCGAGGTCGAGGCTGGTCAGCGGCTCGTCGCACAGCAGCAGTGCGGGATCGTCGGCGAGGGCCTGGCCCACGCGCAGCCGCTGCTGCTCACCGCCCGAGAGCAGTCCCACCGGACGATCGCCGAACTCGGAGGCCCCGACGGCCTCGAGCAGCCCGTCGATGCGCGCGCGGTCCTTCTTGCGCGACAGCGGCAGGCCCAGGCGGTGGCCGTCGACGCCGAGGCCGATGATGTCGCGACCGCGCAGTGGCGTCTCCCGCGGCAGCGGGCGCTGCTGGGGGATGTACCCGATGCGGCGGTTGCCGGCGCGACGCACCGGCGCTCCGAGCGCCTCGACGGTCCCGGCGCTCAGGCGCTCGAGGCCGAGGATGGCGCGCAGCAGCGTGGTCTTGCCCGAACCGCTGGGTCCGAGCACCGCGACGAGCTCGCCGGGCTCGACCTCGAGGTCGAGCCCGGACCACAGCTCGCGGCCGCCCCGCTCGAGGGCGGCTCCGCGGATGCGCAGCGGTGCGGCGGCGTTCACGCCGCCAGGGCGTCGGACAGGGCCGTGATGTTGCTCTGCATCCACGAGAGGTAAGTCTGTCCCTCGGGGAGCGTTTCGGTGAACTCGACCACCGGGATGTTCTTGGCCTTGGCCTCGTCCTCGACCTGCGTGACCTCGGCGCCGCCGGTCTGCGGGTTCACGATCATGACCGAGATCTGCCCCGAATCCAGCAGCTGCAGCGACTCCAGCAGGGTCGCGGGCGGCACGTCCTGGCCCTCTTCGACCGACTCGCTGAACTCGTTCGGGGTGGCGTTGGTCAGGCCCGCGGCGGTCGTCAGGTACAGCGGGACCGGCTCGGTCACGAAGATCTTCGCTCCGGCATCCGTCGCCTCGATCTGGCCGAGGGAATCCTCGAGACCGGCGATCTCCTTCGTGAACGCCTCGGCGTTGGCGGTGAAGGCGGCGGCGTGGTCGGGCGCCAGCTGGCCGAGCTCGGTGGCGATGGCCGCGGTGAGGTCTTCGACCGTGTGCGGGTCGTACCAGACGTGTTCGTTGAAGCCCTCGATGTGATCGTGTCCGTCGTCGTCGGCGTGGTCGTGGTCGTCGGCGCTCTCGCTCGGCGCCGGGCTCGCCTCGTCGGCGTGGGCCTCGTCGTGCGACGCCGCCCCCGGGTAGTCGTGGTTGTACTCGACGGCCGTGATGACCGGGGCGGTCGAGCCGCTGGCCTGCACGAGGCCCTCCATGAAGGCGTCGTAGCCCGCACCGTTCTCGATGACGAGACCGGCGTTCTTCAGCGTCAGCTGGTCTTGCGCGCTCGCCTCGTACTCGTGCGGGTCCTGGGTGGGCGAGGTGATGATCGAGGTCACGTCGACGAAGTCGCCGCCGATCGCCTCGGCGATCGAGCCGTACACGTCGGTGGATGCCACGACGCTGACCTTTCCGGCCGAATCGGCGGAGGAGGCCGCGGGGGAACCGCCGGCGCAACCGGCGAGCGCGAGAACGGAGACGGCCCCGAGGGCGACGGGGGCGAGGATGCGACGGGTCATACCGACACCGTATCGCTCGTGATAATCGTTCTCAAACTCAGTCCGCGTCGCATACGACTCTCTCAGGGATCGACCCGCAGACATCCCGTGCCGATCTGTCCCGCAGTCGGCGACGAGCTCGCCGCTTTGTCAGCGGCGCGAGACGCGTGCGCGGCCTTTACTGGGGGCATGACCGACACCGATCTCCCCGTCATCACGCACTGGATCGACGGCGCCGCCGCCGCATCCGCCGGCGGACGCACCGCCCCCGTCTACAACCCGGCCACCGGCGCGGTGCGGGCCCACGTCGCCCTCGCCGACGAGGCCGACGTCGCCGCCGCCGTCGCCTCGGCCGGACGCGGATTCGTCGCGTGGAGCGCGTTCTCGATCGCCAAGCGTCAGAGCGTGCTGTTCGCCTTCCGCGAGCTGCTCAACGCCCGCAAGGGCGAGCTGGCCGAGATCATCACCGCCGAGCACGGCAAGGTGCACTCCGATGCCATGGGCGAGATCCTCCGCGGCCAGGAGGTCGTGGAACTGGCCACCGGCTTCCCCCACCTGCTCAAGGGGGCGTACTCCGAGAACGCCTCGAACGGCATCGACGTGTACTCGCTGAAGCAGCCGCTCGGGGTGGTGGGCATCATCAGCCCCTTCAACTTCCCGGCGATGGTGCCGATGTGGTTCTTCCCGATCGCCCTCGCCGCCGGGAACGCCGTGATCGTCAAGCCCAGCGAGAAGGACCCCTCGGCATCCCTCTGGCTCGCACAGCTGTGGAGAGAGGCGGGCCTGCCCGAGGGCGCCTTCACCGTGCTGCAGGGCGACAAGGTCGCCGTCGACGGACTGCTGAACGCGCCCGAGGTGCAGTCCATCTCGTTCGTGGGGTCGACCCCCATCGCGCAGTACATCTACGAGACCGCCTCGCGCAACGGCAAGCGCGTGCAGGCCCTGGGCGGCGCGAAGAACCACATGCTCGTGCTTCCCGACGCCGACCTCGATCTCGTGGCCGACCAGGCCGTGAACGCCGGGTTCGGGGCGGCCGGAGAACGCTGCATGGCCATCTCGGTCGTGCTGGCCGTCGAGCCCGTCGCCGACGCGCTGATCGCCAAGGTCACCGAGCGCATCGCGAAGCTCCGCATCGGAAACGGCGCCGCCGCCGACGAGCCCGACATGGGCCCCCTCATCAGTGAGGCCCACCGCGACAAGGTGTCGTCGTACGTCGACATCGCCGAGGCGGACGGGGCGAGGGTCGTCGTCGACGGCCGCGGCTACGTGGTCGACGGCCACGAGGACGGCTTCTTCTTCGGTCCGACGCTGCTCGACGCGGTTCCCACCAGCTCACGCGCCTACACCGAGGAGATCTTCGGCCCCGTGCTGTCGGTCGTGCGCGTGCAGACCTACGACGAGGGGCTCGCGCTCATCAACAGCGGCGAGTTCGGCAACGGCACGGCCATCTTCACCAACGACGGGGGAGCGGCCCGTCGCTTCCAGAGCGAGGTGCAGGTGGGCATGATCGGCATCAACGTGCCCATCCCCGTGCCCGTGGCCTACCACTCGTTCGGCGGCTGGAAGAAGTCGCTCTTCGGCGACGCCAAGGCCTACGGCGTGCACGGATTCGACTTCTTCACGCGCGAGAAGGCCGTCACCAGCCGCTGGCTCGACCCCGCCACCCACGGCGGCATCGACCTGGGCTTCCCGCAGAACACCTGACGCCGCCGGCCTCTCCCCCCGAGGTGCCGATTTTCGTCGCTTCACACTCGGTGGGGGCGACGAGATCCGGCACCTCACGCGGGTCTCACTCGGGGTCGGCGAACTCCAGAGCGGCCCACAGCTCGGCCCGCGCCGCGAACGACGACAGGTCGAGCTGGAGGAGCTGCTCAAGGTGGGCCATGCGCGCGCGCAGCGTATGACGGTGGATGCCAAGACCTCGCGCCGCGGGATCCCAGGCGCCATTGGCCTCCAGCCACGCCCGCGCCGACGCCCGCAGCCGCTCGCGCTCCTCGACCGGCAGCGCCTCCAGCGGTTGCAGCACGGTGCGCGCGAGCACGGAGCCCCCTCGCTCGCGGAGCGCCTCGACCAGCCCCCGACCGGCGAGCTCCGCGTACGCCCGCAGGTGTCCGGGGGCGGCGTCGCGCGCGGCTTGTTCCGCGTGGCGCAGGGTCGACGCGAGCGCGTCGCCCGCGCCGTGTCGCGCGGTGCCGACCGCGAGGCCGCGCCGCTCGGCCAGCGCCGCGAGCGCGTCGCCCGCCCCCTCGGCGAGCAGCACGATCACGTCGTCGCCGCGCTCGGCCGAGAACAGTCGCTGCGGGTCGCTCGAGACCAGATCGAGCTCGTCGAGCAGCCCGGGGACCGCGGCCGCGCCGCGGACCACCCCGACCAGGTGGGGAGCCGCGGGAAGGCCCCCGAGCGACGAGACGGCGACGCGGCGCGCCGTGTCTTCCTGCCCCGCGACGAGCATGTCGACCACGCCCGCGCGCACCCCCCTCATCGAGGTCTGCAGGTTCCGCTGCTGCTCGAGCGCGATGCTCGCCAGGGCCACGACCGTGGCCACCAGGTCGCGACCGGCCGGATCGAGCGGCTCCGGACCGCCGACGGCGAGCACCCCGCGCAGGCGGGAGCTCTGCCCGATCGTCTGCAGCAGCGCGCCGTTCGCCGACGGGATGACGAGGCTCGCCGCCGTGCGCCGTTCGAGCAATCGCCGCACTTCGCGCCCGACCTCACCCTCGACATCGTCGGGGGCCGATCGCAGCCCGGGCAGCGCCAGACGCCCGCCGACCGCGTCGTACAGGTCGACCCACGCACCGAGCAGGCGCGACAGCGTGTGCAGGATCTCGCGCAGACCGTCGTCGCGCACCGCCGCCCGTGCCACGGCCCGCTGCGCGTCGAGCAGCCACGAGAAGCGGGCCGCGCGCTCGGCGGCGAGGATGTCGGCGACGAAGCGGATGATGCCGATGAAGGGCGCCCGCCCGGCGATCTCCACGATCGGAAGCCCTGCCGCCTCTCCGGCACGCACGACGGCATCGGGCACCCGCGCGTGGATGATGTCGGTCGCGAAACCGACTCCCACGACCCCGTGCTCCCGCAGACGGCGACAGTACGCGGCCACCGTCTCGGCATCCGGATCGTCCGAGAACTGGGCGCCGTTGGTCAGCAGCAGGTTCCCCGACTCGAGCCACGGGGTGGGGTCGAGCAGGTCGGAGCTGTGCACCCACGACAAAGGCAGATCGAGCGCGTCGTCGTCGAGCCCCGTCAGGGAGCGCACGGGGAACGAGCCGTCGTCGAGGAGGACGCGAAGGGTGGCGGGCATGGGGGGCCAAACTGTCGATCGTTCCCCGACATTACCGACAAAACGGCGCTGCCGACGTGTGCCCCCGGCGTCGCACACTGGGGGCATGGCCACTCCCCTCACGACGACCCGAAACGCCGAGATCAGCGAGCGCGACCGCTCGAGCGTCTTCCATTCGTGGTCCGCTCAGCGCACCCTCGCTCCGCTCCCCCTCGCCGGAGGCTCGGGCGTGGAGGTGTGGGATGCCGACGGCCGGAGCTACCTCGACTTCTCGAGCATGCTGGTCAACGTCAACATCGGCCATCAGCACCCCCGCGTCGTCGCGGCGATCCAGGAGCAGGCGGCGCAGCTGACCACCGTCGCCCCCGCGCACGCGAACGAGATGCGCGCGCACGCCGCCGAGCTCGTGCTCGAGCGCGCCCCCGAGGGTTTCTCGAAGGTGTTCTTCACCAACGGCGGTGCCGACGCCAACGAGAACGCCATCCGCATGGCGCGGCTGACCACCGGCCGCGACAAGATCGTGTCGCACTACCGCTCGTACCACGGCAACACCGGGGCGGCCATCGTCGCCACCGGCGACTGGCGACGGATGCCGAACGAGTACTCCCGCGGCCACGTGCACGTCTTCGGTCCCTACCTCTACCGCTCCGAGTTCTGGGCCGAGACGCCCGAGCAGGAGTGCGAGCGGGCACTGCGCCACCTCGAGCGCACGGTCCAGGCCGAGGGGCCCGACACCATCGCGGCGTTCCTCTTCGAGACGATCCCCGGCACCGCCGGCATCCTGGTTCCCCCGCCCGGCTACCTCGCCGGGGTCCGCGAGATCGCCGATCGCTACGGCATCCTGCTCATCCTCGACGAGGTCATGGCCGGCTTCGCACGGGCGGGCGAGTGGTTCGCCTTCGACGCCTTCGACGTGCGACCCGACCTGATCACCTTCGCCAAGGGCGTGAACTCCGGCTACGTGCCGGTGGGCGGCGTCGTCATCTCGGATGCCGTGGCCCAGACCTTCGAGGACCGCGTCTTCCCCGGCGGGCTGACGTACTCCGGACACCCGCTGGCGGCAGCGTCCATCGTCGCGGCCCAGCAGGCCATGGCCGACGAGGGCGTGATCGAGAACGCGCGGCGCATCGGCGACGAGGTCATCGGCCCGCGCCTGCGCACCCTGGCGGAGGAGTCGCCGCTGGTCGGCGAGGTCCGTGGTCTCGGAGTGTTCTGGGCCGTCGAGCTCGTCGCCGACCGGGCCACCCGCGAGCCGCTCGCCGCCGCGCGCATCGGCGCGATCAAGGCCGCGATGCTCGAGAAGGGCGTGCTCGGCTTCTTCGCCGAGAACCGCGTGCACGTCGTTCCCCCCGCCGTCATCGGCGATGCCGACGCCCACCGCGGCCTCGACGTGCTGGCCGAGGTGCTGAAGGCCGAGGGCGCCCGCGGCTGACGCCGCGCCCCTCGGGGTTGAGCGTCCAGGACACGCCGCGGTCGCCGGTCCGGCACGGCGTGTCTCGGACACTCAACGCCTCCGCACCGCCGCGTCACCGCGTCGCGCCGCCCTCACGTTGAGTGTCCAGAACACGCCGCACGCGCAAGGCCGAAGCGGCGTGTCTTGGACGCTCAACGCCTCCGCACCGCCGCGTCACCGCGCCGCGCCCACCTCACGTTGACTGTCCAGAACACGCCGCACTCACAAGGCCGAAGCGGCGTGTCTTGGACGCTCAACAGGGTGGGGGATGCCGCGACCACGCGGCGCGTCGAGCAACGCGGAGGCCAGCGCGCCCGACCGCGACTCAGCGCCCGCGGGCTCGTCGCCCCGTTCGCCAGGCCTTCCACGCTCCGGTCGACCACAGGGCCCAGATCACCAGCAGAGGCTGGAAGAGCAGACGGATGCCGCGGGCCAGGTCGGTGTCGAGGCCGAACGCGTCGGTGCCCCGGACGAACTGCTCGATGTTGCCGGGGAAGATCGCGACGAAGAAGGCCGCGACGATCCAGCCGACTGCCACGCGCCGACGGCGGAGGACGACCAGAGCGAGTCCGAGCGCGATTTCGACGACCCCGGATGCCACCACCGTGACGTCGATCGGGAGCGGAAGCCACGACGGAACCTGAGCGACGAACTCGTCGCGCGCGAACGAGAGGTGCGCGGTGCCGGTGAACACGAGCGCGGCACCGAGCAGCCAGCGGGCGAGGGTGCGGGGGAGGCTCATCCTCCGAGGGTAGGCGGGATCGCCGTCATGACCCGTCGTCCCGGGGTCGTCGCCCTCCGTCGAGCGTCCAAGACACGCCGTGCGCAGGGGCCCCCCACCGGCGTGTCTTGGACACTCGACGAGCTCGACGCGCGAACGGTGCGCGGCTGCGCGTTGCGACGGCCGCCGGCGCCCGAGGAGGAGTCAGCGCCGCAGGATCCTCTGCGCGAGCGCGTTGCCGATCAGCTGCCCCGCCTGCACGATCACGACGATGATCGCGACCGTCACCCAGGTCGCCTGCGCGTTGAACTGCTGGTAGCCGTAGATGATGGCGAAGTTTCCGAGCCCGCCGCCGCCGATGTAGCCCGCCATCGCCGACATGTCGACGACCGCGATGAACATGAACGTGTACCCGAGGATCAGCGGCGCGAGCGCCTCGGGGATCACGACGCCGAACAGCACCCCGATCCGCCGGGCGCCGACCGCGCGGGCAGCCTCCACGGTGCCGGGGTCGACGGCGACGAGGTTCTGCTCCACCACGCGGGCGATCACGACCGTCGCCATGATCGTGATGGGCACGATCGCGGCATCCGTCCCCAGGGTCGTTCCCGTCACCGCACGCGTGACCGGGGCCACCGCGGTGAGGAAGATGATGAACGGAATGGGGCGGATCAGATTGATCACGAGGTTCGCGATCGCGAAGACCACGCGGTTGGCGAACAGGTTGCCCGGACGCGTGGCGTACAGCAGTGCGCCGATGACCAGCCCCGCGATGCCCGCGATGAGCAGCGACACGGCGACCATGTAGACCGTCTCGCCGATCGACTGCAGCAGAACCGGGGTCAGGGTCTCCCACTTCACGAGCGCACCTCCCGTGCGGGCAGCACGACGTCGGTGTGCGCGCGCAGCTCCGCCACCACGGCGTCGAGATCGTCGCTGTGCACGCGGTAGGTGAGCGTGCCCAGCTGCCGGCCGAGCACGTCGGTCACCCCGCCGTAGACGACCGAGTGACGGGCGTCGTGGCGGTGGAACACGTTCGAGACGTCTTCGCTCGAGAACTCGTTCACCTCGACGCTGACCAGGTCTCCCCCACCCGCGGCGAGCGCGGCCAGCGCCTCACCCGAGGGCACGCCCTGCGTCACCGCGGCGACGAACCGCTTCGTCAGGTCGGCGCGCGGGTGTGCGAACACGCGGTACGTGTCGCCGCTGTCGACGACGCGGCCGCCGTCCATGACGATCACCTGGTCGCACAGCTCGTGCACGATCGAGATCTGGTGCGTGATGACGACGATCGTGATGCCGAGGCGCCGGTTGATCTCGCGCAGCAGGTCGAGCACCTCGGCCGTGGTCTGCGGGTCGAGGGCGCTGGTCGCCTCGTCGGCGAGCAGGATGCGCGGGTCGGTGGCGATCGCCCGGGCGATGCCGACGCGCTGCTTCTGCCCGCCCGACAGGCGCCGGGGGTACTGCTTCGCCTTGTCGCCGATGCCGACGAAGTCGAGCAGCTCAGCGACCCGCTTGTCGCGGTCGGCTCTCTTCCACCCGGCCACCTTCAGCGGATAGGCGACGTTGGCCGCGACGGTGCGCGAGGTGAACAGGTTGAACTGCTGGAAGATCATGCCCACGCGGCGCCGCAGGTCGCGCAGCTTCGCCTCGGATGCCGCCCCCACGTCGACGCCGAGCACCTCCACGGTGCCCGACGTCGGCTGCTCGAGTCCGTTCAGCAATCGCACGAGGGTGGACTTGCCTGCGCCGGAGTACCCGATCACCCCGACGATCGACCCCTCCTCCACGCTCAGCGACACGTCGTCGACGGCCGTGGTGGTGGAGCGGCGATCGGTGCGGAAGCTCTTCGAGACGCCCCGCAGCTCGATGACCGCGGTCATCCGTTCTGGGCCTTGAGTGCGTCCTCGAGGCTGGTCAGTTCGTCCTGCAGCTGGGCGGCGGTCCAGTCCGCCTTGAACTGCAGGTTGCCCTGGTTGAGCTCGGTGACCGCCGCCTCGACCTCGGTGCTGTGATACGCCGTGACGAGCTTCTCCCAGCGGGGGTCGTCCTTCTTGTCGTCGCGCGTGACGAAGGCGTTGATGTACGGCGCGAGCTGCGGATTGTTCAGGTCTTCCTTGAAGATGATGAGCTCGTCGCCGAGCCCGCCCTTCTGCGCCTGCGTGTTGTTCACGATCGCGGCCTGGGCGCTGCCGTCCTTCAGCGCCGTGACGGTCTGGTTCGTGTCGACGGGCAGCAGCTCGACCTTGGTCGTGACGATGTCGGCCGGCGTCGAGAGGGCGCTGCCGCCGTCCTTCAGGGTGAGGAGCCCCGCCGTCTGCAGGTTGAGCAGACCGCGGGCGAGGTTGGTGGGGTTGTTGGGGATCGCGACCTTGGCGCCCTCGGGCAGGTCCTTCACATCGGTGTACTGCTCGGAGTACAACGCGAGCGGGTAGACCGCGGTGGCCCCCACCGGCACGAGGGTGCCGTTGTTCTCGACGTTGAACTGCGAGAGGTAGATGAGGTGCTGGAAGAGGTTCACGTCGAGCTCGCCGTCTTGCACGCCCTGGTTGAGCTGCACGCCGTCGTTGATCGTGCGCACCTCGAGGTCGATGCCCTCTTCGGCGAGCTTCTGCTTCAGCACCGTCCAGTGCGCTTCGGTGCCGTCATCCGCGCCGAGGACGATGCGCGAGGAGTCGTCACCGGATGCCGCACCCCCGGCGCACCCGGTGAGGGCGAAGAGCAGGGCTGCGGTGGAGGCGCCGAGGATCGTGGCCAGGCGTGCGGTGCGGCGTGAAGTCATGGGTCCACGTCATCACGCGCGCCGGGGATGCCGAAGTCGAAGCGTTACGCGTGGTCACGGGGTGTCATGCGGGGTAACGGATTGGGCGGATGCCGAGTGCTCGGCGATGATCGCGCGGCCCGGGTGCCGCGACCGACGGATAGCCTCGAGAGTGATGTCACGGGATGAGAACGCGCGAAGAAATCTGTCCCGGATGCCAGGGCAGGGCGTCATTGTGGCCGTCCTGGCCCTCGCGGGCCTGTGCTCGTCGTTCATGTTCACCCTGGTGGTGCCCATCCAGTCGCAGCTGCCCCAGCTGCTGGATGCGTCGCGCGACGACACCGCCTGGGTCGTGACCTCGACGCTGCTCGCCGCGGCCGTCACCACCCCGATCGCCGGCCGCCTCGGCGACATGTACGGCAAGCGGCGCATCGTGCTCGTGCTGCTGGCGGTGATGATGCTGGGCTCGGTGATCGCCGCCCTGTCGACCGGCATCATCGGCATGATCATCGGGCGCGCTCTGCAGGGGGCCGTCGTGGGCGTGGTGCCGCTGGGCATCTCGATCCTGCGTGACGTGCTGCACGAGAACCGCGTCGACAGCGCGATCGCGCTCATGAGCGCCACGCTCGGCGTGGGTGGCGCTCTAGGACTGCCGATCAGCGCCCTGGTGGCCGAGAACACCGACTGGCACTGGCTGTTCTGGATCGCCGGCGGCCTCGGCGCCGTCGTCTTCGTGCTGACGCTCTGGATCGTTCCGGTGAGCGTGCTCCGCACCGCCGGACGCTTCGACTACCTGGGCTCCGCGGGTCTCGCGGTCGGCCTGATCGGCGTGCTCCTCGCCGTGTCGCGGGGGAACACGTGGGGCTGGACCTCACCCGTCACCCTCGCCCTCGCGATCGGCGGTGTCGCGGTGCTGCTGCTGTGGGGCTGGTACGAGCTGCGCATCGACTCCCCGCTGCTCGACCTGCGCGTCGCCGCCCGCCGCCCGGTGCTGCTCACGAACCTCGCCTCGGTCGCGATGGGCTTCGCCCTGTTCACCTCGAACGTCGCGTACCCGCAGATGCTCGAGCTGCCGGTCGCGACCGGCGTGGGTCTCGGCCTGTCGCTTCTCGCGGCGAGCCTGGTCGTCATGCCCTCGGGGCTCGTGATGATGGTGCTCTCGCCGATCTCCGGCGCCCTCGCGCGCACGATCGGCCCGCGCGTGCTGCTGGTCGCCGGAGCGATCTCGCTCATCGTGGCCTACGGCTTCAGCCTCGCGTTCTCGAGCGAGGTCTGGCACTTCGTCGTCGCGAACATCCTCATCGGCTTCGGGATCGGCTTCGGCTACGCCGCGATGCCGATGCTCATCATGCGCGCGGTCCCGCCGAGCGAGACGGGCGCCTCGAACGGCCTCAACGCCCTGGCCCGCTCCCTCGGCACGAGCACCTCCGCCGCGATCGTCGGCGTGGTGCTCGCGACGCTGTCGACCGGTGAGGGTGACACCCGCGTGCCGACGGCCGACGCCTTCCAGGTGTCGTTCCTGCTCGGCATCGGCGCGGCCGTCATCGCGCTGGTCCTGGCGCTGCTGATCCCGAAGCGGAGTACACCGGCACCGGAGCGGGCGTCACTCCCGGAGTGACCCCGTCGACCTGAACCGCTCCCCGCTCAGTCCAGCAGCAGCGCCGGCTCCTCGAGCACGGATGCCACATCGGCGATGAACCGCGAGATCCCGTCGCCGTCGACCACGCGGTGATCGAACGACCCCGACACGGTGGTCACCCAGCGCGGGCGCACCTCGCCGTCGACGACCCACGGCTTCTGGCGGATCGCGCCCAGGGCGATGATGCCGGCCTCACCCGGGTTGATGATCGGGGTACCGGCATCCACCCCGAAGACGCCGATGTTCGTGATCGTGAACGTTCCGCCGGTCTGGTCGGCCGGGCTCGTCTTGCCCTCGCGCGCGGTGAGGGTGAGGTTCTCGAGCGCCTTGGCCAGCTCGCGCGTGTTCATCGCCTGCGCGTCCTTGATGTTCGGCACGAGCAGGCCGCGCGGGGTGGCGGCGGCGATGCCGAGGTTGACGTAGTGACGCACGCTGATCTGCGCGCCGTCCTCGGTGTCGACCCAGGCGGCGTTGATCATCGGGGTGCGGCGCAGGGCCCAGATCACGGCGCGCGCCATGATCAGCAGCGGCGAGATCTTCACGTCGGCGAAGTCGGCCGAGGCCTTGAGCCGCTTGACGAACTCCATGGTGCGCGACGCGTCGACGTCGACCCACACCGAGACGTGCGGGGCCGAGTACGCGCTCGAGGTCATGGCGTTGGCCGTGGCCTTGCGCACTCCGCGCACCGGGATCGACTCCTCGCGGGCATCGGCCACCGGCGCCGGGGCGGCGGGGGCGGCCACGGGGATCGTCTCTTCGCGCACGGCGCCCCACGCCGGCGTCTCGATGTTGCGGAAGACGCTGGCCTGGTCGGCGTGCTTCACGACGTCGTCGCGGGTCACTTCGCCCGCGGGGCCGCTGGGCGTGACGGCCGACAGGTCGACCCCGAGGTCGCGCGCGAGCTTGCGGATCGGGGGCTTGGCGACCACGCCGACCGATGCCTTGACCGGACGCTCCGCGGGCGCGCGACGCCGCGACGACACCGCTCCGCCCGTGCCGTAACCGACCAGCACGGCACCGCCGGCGTCGTCGGGCTCGGGCACCGTGGCGGGGGCCGCGGGGGGCGGGGTTGCGGCATCCGCGGAGCCGATGGTGATGATCGGAACGCCCACCTCGACGGTGGCGCCCTCGACGGCGAGGAGTTCTCCGACCGTGCCCGCGAAGGGCGAGGGCAGCTCGACGAGCGACTTGGCGGTCTCGATCTCGACGATCACGTCGTTGACCTCGACGGTGTCGCCGGGGGCGACGCGCCACTGCACGATCTCGGCCTCGGTGAGGCCTTCTCCGACGTCGGGGAGAACGAAGGTCTGCTCGGTCACGGTGTGTCCTTTGCTCGGGAGCCAGCTTGTCACCGGCGACGCCGCAACGGAATGCTCCGGCGGGCGGGAGGGCAGCGGGTCAGTAGGCGAGAGACCGGTCGACGGCCTCGAGGATGCGGTCGGCGTCGGGCAGGTACGTGCCCTCGAGCTTCGCGGGAGGGAACGGCACGTCGAAGCCCGACACCCGCAGCACGGGGGCCTCGAGGGCGAAGAACGCCCGCTCCATGACGGTGGCCGCGATCTCGGAACCGAGCGAGGTGAAGCCCGGCGCCTCCTGCGCGTAGACCATGCGTCCGGTGCGGCGCACCGAGTCGAGCAGCGGGCCGTAGTCGACCGGCGAGAGCGACCGCAAGTCGATGACCTCGCAGCTCGTGCCCTCGCTCTCGGCGAGCGCAGCGGCCTGCAGCAGGGTGGTGACCATGGCGCCGTGACCGACGAGGGTGACGTCGGTCCCGCGGCGCACGATGCGGCTGGCGTGCAGCGGCAGCGCGGGGGCCTCGGTGTCGACCTCGCCCTTCTGCCAGTACTTCGCCTTGGGCTCGAGGAAGATGACGGGGTCGGGCGAGGCGATGGCCTGCTGCATCATCCAGTACGCGTCGTTGGCGTTCGAGGGGCTGACGACCCGCAGGCCCGGGGTGTGCGTGAAGTACGCCTCGGGGCTCTCCTGGTGGTGCTCGACCGCGCCGATGTGTCCGCCGTAGGGGATGCGGATGACGACGGGCATGCGCACGCCGCCCTCGTGGCGGTTCGTGATCTTCGCCAGCTGCGAGGTGATCTGGTCGAACGCGGGGAAGACGAAGCCGTCGAACTGGATCTCGAGCACGGGCTTGAACCCGCCCATCGCGAGACCGATCGCGGTTCCGACGATGCCCGACTCGGCCAGGGGCGAGTCGATGACGCGGCGCGGTCCGAAGTCCTTCTGCAGCCCCTCGGTGACGCGGAAGACGCCGCCGAGCGGCCCGATGTCCTCGCCCATGAGCAGCACGCGGTCGTCGGTCTCGAGCGCGCGGCGCAGGCCCGCGTTCAGGGCCCGGCTGATCGGCAGGTTCTCGGTCACTTCGCGCCCCCGTCCATCGACGTCTCGTAGTCGTCGAGCCAGCGCTGCTCCGACTCGATGAGCGCGTGCGCCTCGGAGTAGACGCTCTCGAACATGTGCACCCGGGGCAGGCCGCCGAGCTCGTTCGTGCGGGTGCGCACGTCGTCGGCGAGCGCCCGGCCCTCGGCATCCGCGTCGTCGAAGAACTGCTGCGAGGCGCCGCGGCCCTCGAGGAACGCGCGCATGCGGACGATCGGGTCGCGCCGGCCCCATGACTGCTCCTCGTCGGAGGTGCGGTACTTGGTGGGGTCGTCGCTCGTGGTGTGCGCACCCATGCGGTAGGTCATTGCCTCGATCGCGCGGGGTCCGCCACCGGCCCGGGCCTCGTCGAGGGCGAGCTTCGACACGGCGTAGCTGGCGAGGACGTCGTTGCCGTCGACCTGCAGGCTCGGGATGCCGTACCCCTCGCCGCGCTTGTACAGCGGCGAGCGCGACTGGGTGGCGACGGGCACCGAGATGGCCCACTGGTTGTTCTGCAGGAAGAAGACCTCGGGGGTCTGGAAGCTCGCGGCGAAGACCATCGCCTCGTGCACGTCGCCCTGGCTGGAGGCACCGTCGCCGTAGTAGACGATGACGGCCTCGTCGCGCTCGGGGTCGCCGGTGCCGCTCTTGCCGTCGAAGACCAGGCCCATCGCCAGGCCCGTGGCGTGCAGCGTCTGCGCGCCGAGCACGAGCGTGTAGATGTGCGTGTTGCCGTTCTTCGGGTCGGTCGGGTCCCACCCGCCGTGGGTGAGTCCGCGCATGAGGCGGATGATGTCGAGCGGATCGACGCCGCGGATGCGGGTGACCACGTGCTCGCGGTACGAGGGGAAGAGGTGGTCCTGGGCCCGCGCGGCGCGGGCGGAGCCGACCTGCGCGGCCTCTTGACCGAACGAGGGGGGCCACAGGGCGAGCTGCCCTTGACGCTGCAGGTTGGTCGCCTGCACGTCGAAGGCGCGGATCGAGACCATGTCGCGGTAGAACGTCTCGAGTTCGGCGTCGGTCAGCGCGTCGATGAGCGGCAGATAGCGCTCGGCCGCGGGCGTGGGGGCCAGCGAACCGTCGGCGGCGAGAACGCGCACGAGAGCGGGGTCATCGAGCGGGGTCATGCTCCCACGCTAATGCTCGCCTTATGCCGAGGACCGCATGAGGTGCACAACGGATGCCGCGATTCGGGGTTCGATACCGACAAACGTCGCACCCGGTCAGCGCGGAGCGACCGAGGCCGCGGCCTCGACGATCCGGTCGAGGGACTCCTCTTCGCCGATCGAGATGCGCACGCCGTCGCCCGCGAACGGACGCACGACCAAGCCCGCCTCTTCGAACGCCGCGGCGACCTCGACCGCCCGCTCCCCCGCGGGGAGCCACACGAAATTGCCCTGGGCGTCGGGCACCGGCCAGCCCGCCTCGCGCAGACGCGCGACGAGACCGTCGCGGCGCTGGGCGATGACGGTGACGCGCTCGAGCAGTTCCGACTCGGCGCGCAGGCTCGCGAGCGCGGCCTCTTCGGCGGCGGCCGTCACCGACAGGGGTATGGCCGTGCTGCGCGCGGCGTCGAGCACGCGCGTGTGGCCGATGGCGTATCCGACGCGCAGGCCCGCCAGACCGTAGGCCTTGCTGAAGGTGCGCAGCACCACGATGTTGGGGCGGGCGATGATCGCGCGCACGCGGTCGCCCTCGACGGATGCGGGGTCGGTGACGAACTCGGCGTAGGCCTCGTCGAGCACGATGAGCACGTCGGCCGGCACGGAGTCGACGAAGACGGCGAACTCGTCGTGGGTGACGGTGGGGCCCGTCGGGTTGTTCGGGCTGCACACGATGATCAGGCGCGTGCGATCGGTGACCGCGGCGGCCATCGCGGGCAGGTCGTGACGGAAGTCCGCGGTGAGCGGCACCGGCACGCTCGTCGCCCCGGCGACGGCGACCAGAGACGGGTAGGCCTCGAACGAGCGCCACGCGTACACGACCTCGTCGCCGGGACCCGAGGTCGCCAGCAGCAGCTGCGCGAGTAGCGACACGCTGCCGGCGCCGACGTGCACGTCGTCGGGCGAGACGCCGTGGCGTGCGGCGAGACGTTCGCGCAGGCGGGCGGCCGTGGCATCCGGATACCGGTTGATGCCGGTCGCCCCCTGGATCGCCTCGAGCACCCCGGGGAGCGGGTCGAACGGGTTCTCGTTGCTCGACAGCTTGAACGCGTCGGGGCTGGCCTGACGCCCCTGGCGGTACGCCGGCAGCGCGGCGATCTCGGGGCGGATACGGGGCAGAACCGGCTCGTCACTCACCCCGCGAGCCTAACCGCGAGGCCCCCGCGCGCGTCAGTCCCCTCTTTCGACGGCTTCTCCACAGCCCGCGGAGCGGGATCGGTCCCGGGCGCAGCGCCCCGTCCGTGCCAAGGTGGAGGCATGCGCTTCGTCGTTCGCGTGGCCGTCAACGCCTTCGCCATCTGGATCGTCACCCTGCTGCCCGCCCTACAGGTGCGGCTCATTCCGTTCGCGCCGGGCGAGGCCCTGCAGGTCGCCCTCACCGTGCTGGTGGTCGGGCTCATCTTCGCGCTCGTGAACACCCTCATCGGCACGGTGGTGAAGTTCGTCGCGATCCCGCTCTACATCCTCACGCTCGGACTCATTTCGCTCGTCATCAACGGATTCCTGCTGTGGCTGACGGCCGTCATCACCGAGAACTGGGACTGGGGCCTGCGCACCGGCGAGTTCTGGCTCACCGCCGTCGCGGCCCTGCTCATCGGCATCATCAACGCCATCCTCGGCGGGCTGCTGCGCCCGCGCAAAGAAGAGCGCTCACGCCGCTGATGCGCGGAAAGCGCTTCCCCGCCATGATGGGGGGATGACCGCGAGTGCCGACGCGCCCTTCCGCGTCGTGTTCGTGTGCAGCGGCAACATCTGCCGCTCCCCCATGGCCGACGTGGTGTTCCGCCATCTCGCGGAGATCTCGGGGCTCTCGTCACGCGTGGCCTCCAGCTCGGCCGGTACCGGCGACTGGCACGTGGGCGAGCGCGCCGACCACCGCACCCTCGCGGTCCTCGACCGCCACGGCTACGACGGCTCCTCGCACCGCGCGCGGCAGTTCCAGTACGCCGACTTCGAGCACAACGACCTGGTCGTGGCGCTCGACCGCAGCCACGAGCGCGTGCTGCGCGGCTGGGCGCACGACGACGACGCGGCCGACAAGATCGCGCTGCTGCAGTCGTTCCTCCCCGATGCCGACACCCTCGACGTGCCCGACCCGTACTACGCCGGGGCCCCGATGTTCGACGAGGTGCTCGGTATGATCGAACGCGCAAGCCGAGCCCTGTTCCGACAGCTCGAGCCCGCCATCCGTACCGCGGGCTGACCCGTTCGCGCGATCCCCGGGAGACCCGTGTCCTCTCTGCCTCCGCAGCCCCTCAGCCCCCTCGACGGCCGCTACTTCGCCACCGTCGCAGAACTCGGCGACTACCTGTCGGAAGCGGGCCTGAACCGCGCCCGCGTCGAGGTCGAGGTCGAATGGCTACTCGCCCTGACCGACCGTTCGCTGTTCGGCACCTCGCCCGTGTCCGACGCCGACCGCACGCGTCTGCGGGCCCTGTACGAGGAGTTCGGCGCCGACGAGATCGCCTGGCTCAAAGAGAAAGAAGCCGTCACCCGCCACGACGTCAAGGCCGTCGAGTACCTCGTGCGCGACCGACTCGACACCCTCGGGCTGACGGCGCTCGCCGAGCTGACGCACTTCGCGTGCACCAGCGAAGACATCAACTCCACCGCCTACGCCCTCACCGTGCAGCGCGCGGTCGAGCGCGTGTGGCTGCCGAAGCTCCGCTCGGTCACCGCCGCCCTCGCCGAGCTCGCCGTCGAGCACCGCGACGCGGCCATGCTCTCGCGCACGCACGGCCAGCCCGCCACGCCCACCACCATGGGCAAAGAGATCGGCGTCTTCGCGTGGCGCCTCGAACGCGTCATCCGCCAGCTCGACGCCGGGGAGTACCTCGCCAAGTTCTCGGGCGCCACCGGCACCTGGTCGGCGCACGTCGCCGCCGAGCCCGACGTCGACTGGCCCGAGCTCACGCGCACGTTCATCGAGTCGCTCGGCCTGGGCTTCAACCCGGTCACGACGCAGATCGAATCGCACGACTGGCAGGTCGAGCTGTACGACCGCGCGCGGCACGCGGGCGGCATCCTGCACAACCTCGCCACCGACATCTGGACCTACATCTCGCTCGGCTACTTCACGCAGATCCCGGTCCCCGGCGCCACGGGGTCATCGACCATGCCGCACAAGATCAACCCGATCCGCTTCGAGAACGCCGAGGCGAACCTCGAGATCGCCGGTGGACTGTTCGGCACCCTGGCATCCACCCTCGTCACCAGCCGCCTGCAGCGCGACCTCACCGACTCGACCACCCAACGCAACATCGGGGTCGCCTTCGGCCACTCGCTGCTCGCGCTCGACAACCTGCAGCGCGGGCTCACCGAGATCTCGCTCGCCGAGAAGGTGCTGCTGGCCGACCTCGACGTGAACTGGGAGGTGCTCGCCGAGGCCATCCAGACCGTGGTGCGCGCCGAGATCGCCGCGGGTCGCTCGCGCATCACCGACCCGTACGCCCTGCTCAAGGACCTCACGCGCGGTCGCCGCGTCGGCGGCGCCGAGCTGGCCGAGTTCGTGCGCGGCCTCGACATCGGCGACGCCGCGAAAGAGCGCCTGCTCGCGCTCACGCCTGCCGCGTACGCGGGGCTGGCGTCGAAGGTGGTCGACGCGCTCTGAGGCGTCGCGCGGCGCGTGCGATTGGTCGGCGCGTCTCGCCGTCGCGCGGCGTGATCGCTCCGTCGCGCTTCGCGCTGCGCGGGCACGTCCCGCGCTGAGCGTCTCTGACACCCGGACGGTGTCGAGCGGCATCCGGCCACCCCCGCCCCGCGGCACCGGTCGCGCCCCGCGTGCCCTGGAACAATGGATGCCATGCGCGCGATGATCATGGATGCCCTGGCCGAGCCGCTCGAGGTGCGCGAGGTCGAGGCCCCGACCGCCCCGGCGGGCGGCGTCGTGGTCGAGGTGCACGCGACCGGCCTGTGCAAGAGCGACTGGCACGCCTGGGTCGGCCACGACGACGTGTCGCTGCCGCACGTTCCCGGTCATGAGCTGGCCGGTCTGATCGTCGAGGTGGGCGACGGCGTCCAGCGCTGGAGCGTCGGCGACCGCGTGACCGTGCCGTTCGTGATGGGCTGCGGCGCGTGCGAGTGGTGCCTCGGCGGCAACGCGCAGGTGTGCCCCGACCAGCAGCAGCCCGGCTTCACGCAGTGGGGATCCTTCGCGGAGCGGGTGGTGCTGCGTGCGGCCGACACGAACGTCGTGCGCATTCCCGACGGCGTCTCGTTCGAGGCGGCCGCGGCCCTCGGGTGCCGCTTCGCCACGGCGTACCGCGCGCTCACCGGCCGCGCGCGCGTGACGGCCGGGGAGTGGATCACCGTGGTCGGTGCGGGCGGGGTCGGACTCAGCGCGGTGATGATCGGCGTCGCCCTCGGCGCGCGCGTGATCGCCGTCGATCGCACTCCCGCCGCCCTCGACGCGGCGCGGCGCCTCGGCGCGGAGCACGCCCTCGTCGCCGACGGCTCCGACATCGCCGCGGCGGTGCACGAGCTCACCGGCGGAGGAAGCCACGTCTCGGTCGACGCGGTCGGCAGCGCGCAGACGGCCCGCGACGCGGTGCTGAGCCTGCGGCGCCGCGGACGCCACGTGCAGATCGGCCTGCTGCCCACGGCTGACGGCATGACGTCGATGCCGATGGCCCGCGTGATCGCGTGGGAACTCGACCTGCTCGGCAGCCACGGCATGGCCGCGGTCGACTACCCTGAGATGCTCTCGCTCATCGAGAGCGGCGCCCTGCGCCCGCACGACCTCATCGAGCGCGTCATCGGCCTCGGCGAAGCTGCGACGCTGCTGCCGGGCATGGACTCCGCGTCACCGGCGGGCATGACGATGATCGACCCGCGTCGGGCCTGAGCGCGGGGGCGGCACGCGCCCAACGTCACGGTCGGTGCGCGCCGAGGTCGGTGCGGGGCCGAAGCCGACGCACGGCTGGCGCGCTCCGGGGGCCGGAATCCGGCCGGGATCGGTGCTCGGCGGAGGAGATGTGGCCGAGGGAGTACCGAATCGCCCGCTGAGCCCTCCGCTCGTCCCAGACCCTCCGCTCGTCACCGCGCGGGCGCGATGCAGTCGGCGTCAGGCCTTCGGGGCGGCGGTGTCGCCGTCGGGTCCGTCTGCGGCGCTCCGGGTCGGTCGCTTCGCGTCCGTGGGGTCGGTGGACGCCGGCTCGCTGGCCGCACTGGTCGTCGCCGCCGTCGCCGCGCCGGTGGGAGCGGCATCCTGATCATCCGTCGGCAGCAGCAGCGGACGGTCTATGGTCGCGGTGACCTTCGAGGGGTCGACCATGAGCAGCAGCAGCGCCACGCTCACGAGTGTGACGATGAACGTCGCTCCCGCGGCCACCGCCGCCACCACGAGGGCGCGCTGGATCTCTTCGGCGGGCCGGGTCTGGAAGAACCCCATCGACATGAGCGTGACGAAGCCTGCGAACAGAGCGGCGACGAAGGCGAGGCCCAGAAGCTGAACGGGCTTCATCAGGTCGCGGCGGGTGGGCTTGTCGGTCATGACGCGGCCTCTTCCGAAGGTAGGGCCGGAGCGGCCTCGGGGCGGCGGGGTGAGAAGCCCGCGATGGCCAGGAACACGGCGACGACCGCCGCGTATCCGCCGAAGAGTCCCACGGCGATGGTGATTCCGGTGAGGGTGAACGAGCCCGCCCCGGCGATGCTGTAGTCGAGCGTGTACTGCTGGAACGGCAGCAGCAGCGCGGCGCCGAGAACCAGGCTCAGGATGCCGATGAGCACCCCGTCGCGCACACCGTCGGTGCGGCCGGCGCGGCGATCGCGCCGTGCCCCCAGCAGTTCGATGAGCCCGGTGAGCAGAGCCCACGCGATGACGACGCCGAAGAAGAAGCCCGTGGTGCGCCACGCGGGAACGCTGCTCGCCAGGCCCGCGAGGATCGAGACGACCGCGAGCAGCACGGGAGTCGCGCGCTCGGCGCGGGGGAAGACGAGCCAGGCCGACAGGGCGAAGACGAGGCCCGTGGCGAGCGCGAACCCGCTGAACACGCCGAGCCCGAGGGGCGCCGAGTGATCCGGCGAGAACGTCACCATGACGGCGGCGAGCGCCGCGAAAAGGGCGCGCGCGAGTTGCACGTGGCGCAGGTCGAACGAGCGCACGGAGGAAGGAGTGGTCACGGAGAGTCCCGGAGAGGCGGAGTCGATGGCATCCAGTCTATTCCTCGGCACCTGTGCGGACCTCGGGGCCGCTCGACGTCGAGACGCCCGGGCCCCACGGGTCCCTGCCACGGTCGACGCCGACGGGAGCCTCGTCTCGGCTCGGTCTTCGAGCGCTACGAGGCGACCGGGCCCGCGAATCGTCCTCGCGACCGACCCGGATACCTCCCCCGACGGACGACCCACCCGCCCCCTCTCGCTGGAATGGAGGCATGACTTCCTCCCCCGTCCTCACCGCCACCGGCCTCGTCAAGCGCTACGGAGAGCTGCGCGCCCTCGACGACGTGTCGCTGACCATCCGCGGCGGCGAGTCCGTCGCCGTCATGGGCGCTTCGGGCTCGGGCAAGACGACGCTGCTGCACTGCCTCGCGGCAGTGATCGCCCCCGACTCCGGCTCCGTCGTACTCAGCGCCCCCGGCGTCGAAGCCCGCGAACTCGTCGGACTCGGCGAGGGCGAGCGCGCCCGCGTGCGCCGCGAGTCGCTGGGCTTCGTCTTCCAGGAGCACCTGCTGCTGCCCGAGCTCACCGCCGTCGAGAACGCCGCCCTGCCGCTGCTGTTGAAGGGCGTGCGCCGACCGGATGCCGAACGCCACGCCGCCGGCTGGCTCGCCGCCCTGGGACTCGCCGGAATGGAAGACCGCCGCATCGGCCAGCTCTCGGGCGGCCAAGCGCAGCGCGTGGCGATCGCCCGCGCGCAGGTCACGGGTGCCCCGGTGGTCTTCGCCGACGAGCCCACCGGCGCCCTCGACTCGACGACCTCGGCCGAGGTGCTGACCGCGCTGCTGCACGCGACGACCGGGCAGGGGCGCACGCTCGTGATGGTCACGCACGACGCCGACGTGGCCCGCCGCTGCTCGCGGATCGTGCAGGTACGCGACGGGCGCATCGTCGCGGATTCGGCGGCGGATGCCACGGCGTCGGGCGCCGGTTCCGCCACCGCGACGCTTCCGGGTGCCGCATCGCTCTCGACGGGTCTCGACCGATGAGCGCCGTCGTCCCCCTCACCCGCCTGCTGTCGCGTCCCGCCCGGCAGGGTCGCGCGGCGATCGCCCTGCCCGTCGTGGCGTTCGCCGTCACCACCGCGTTGCTGCTGGTGGTCGCCGGGGGCGCGCGCATGTTCCTCGTCGACCCGCGCACGGCGGACGAGGGCGGGTTCTACGGCATCCTGGCCGTGCTCGCCCTGGTGCTGCTGGCCGTCCCCCTCGTCACGCTGGGAGCCGCGGCCGCGCGCCTGACCAGCCGCCGCCGCAACGACCGCCTCGCGACCCTGCGACTGCTCGGCGCGAGCGGACGCGAGCTGTGGTCGCTGACGGTGCTCGAGGCGACGGTCATCGCCGCGGCCGGAGCCGTCGCCGGTGTCGTCCTCTACGGTGCGCTTCTGCCGCTGGTGGGTCTGCTGCCGTTCTTCGGCGGCCCCGTGGGCATCGCCGCCGTCGCCGTCGACCCGCTGCTCGGCGCCGCCGTGCTCGCCGCGGTCGTGCTGATCGGCGCGGTGAGCGCGGCGGCGAGCCTGCGCCGCGTGACCGTGACCCCGCTGGGGGTGCGCACCCGCAGCGAAGCCCCGCCGAAGAAGACCGCGGCGTTCGTCACCGGCGGCATCCTGATCGTGGGCGTCGTGGCGCTGGTATCGAACTTCAGCGTCGTGGGCGAATTGGTCGGCCCCGCCGTGAGCGTCGCCGTGCTGCTGGCCCTGTTCGCGGGAGCGCTGGGTCTGCTCAACCTCATCGGCGCCCCGATCATCGCCGCCCGCGGGCGCGCGATGGCCCGCCGCGCCCGCACCGCCGCCCAGCTCGTCGCGGGCCGCGAGCTCGCCGCGCACGCCGGCCCCGCGTGGCGCCGGGTGTCGGGCATGGCCCTCGTGTCGTTCATCGCCGTCGTCGCGGGCTCCGGTCTGGCGATCGCCGACGTCGCGTCCGAGGCCGGGCCCCTCATGGCCGACATCCGCACCGGGGTGCTCGTCACCCTCGGCATCGCCTTCGTGCTGCTCGCCTGCGCGGTCGGCGTCACCCAGGCGGCGTCGGTGCTCGAGGAGCGCGAGTTGATCGTGGGGCTCGACCGCCTCGGCATCCCCGAGGCCGAACTCCGCCGCGCCCGCCGCCTGACGGTGATGGTGCCGCTGCGCTGGGCCGCCGTCGGAGGCGCGGCCCTCGGCCTGATGCTCGCCGCGCCCGTCGTCGGGATCAGCCTGCTCGTCGCCCCGCTCGCGGTGCTGACGATCGTGCTCACGTTCGCCGCCGGGTTCGCCCTGGTCGCCGCCGCCCTGGCGTCGACGCGGCCGATCGTGAACGGGATCCGCCGCAGCGCGGCGTGACGGGGGCTGGGCGGGTGGGGCTGCGAGAGCGCGCGGGCCGGGCGGCCGCGGGCCGCGAGGGCGCGGGCGGGGCTGCGGAGGCGCGGCTGCGGGGTGCGGCTGCGGGGGTGCGAGGGCGCTGGCGGGGCTGCCGACACGGGCCGTGAGCGACACGGGGCGTGAGCGACACGGGGCGTGAGCGACACGGGGCGAGCTCCCTCTCGGGCCTCGCCCACACGCCGTCGAGTGTCCAAGACACTCCGCACCCACCCCACGCGCAGCGGCATGTCCTGGACACTCGACGATCCTTCCCGCGCCCGGGCGAGTGCTACCGTGCCGGAGTGATCCCGGATGCCACTCCCCCGCGCCGTATCCACGTCTCGGCCGCGGTCATCACCGACGCCGAAGGCCGCTTGCTGGTCGTGCGCAAGGCCGGCACGACGGCGTTCATGCAGCCCGGCGGCAAGCCCGACCCCGGTGAGACGCCGGCCGAGACGCTCGCCCGCGAGCTGGCTGAAGAGATCGGCGTGCGCGTCTCGCCCGACACGCTCGAGCCGCTCGGATCCTTCACCGCGAGCGCCGCGAACGAGCCGGGCTTCGAGGTCGTGGCCGAGGTGTTCCGCGTCGACATCGGCGATCAGCAGCCGATCCCGGATGCCGAGATCGCCGAACTCCGCTGGGTCACCGCCGCAACGGCATCCGGGCTCGAGATCGCCCCCCTCGCCCGCGAGTTCTTCCTGCCCGCCTGAGCGCCCGCAGGCGGTCCAACCGCCGTTGAGTGTCCAAGACACGCCGCAAAGCCCGCCACCCGCACGGCGTGTTCCGGACACTCAACACTGGGCGGGACGCGGCAGCGACCGAGCGACGCCCAGCGCGGCGCCGCGGCGAACCGCACCGACGCGACGGCTCACCAACGCACCGCCGCCGACCGCCACACCCCGCGCGCGGTCCAACCGCCGTTGAGTGTTCAAGACGCGCCGCAAAGCACCCCGCTCGCACGGCGTGTTCCGGACACTCAACACCGGGGCACGGTGCGGCAGCGCGGCGCACCAACAACGCGCGCGACGCGACAGCGTCACACCCCCGCGGGCGGTCCAACCACCGTTCAGTGTCCAAGACACGCCGCAAAGCCCCCCGGCCGCACGGCGTGTTCCGGACACTCAACACCGGGGCGCGCGGCGCGCGACCCGCCAGCACGGCGTGCCCCGGACACTCAACCGCGCGGAACGCGACCCGCGGCCGACCTCACCACGAGCTCTTGCGGTAGTCCTTCAAGAAGATGCCGAACAGGTCTTCGCCGGCCTCGCCGCGCACGATCGGGTCGTACACGCGGGCGGCGCCGTCGACGAGGTCGAGCGGGGCGTGGAAACCCTCCTCGGCGAGGCGCACCTTGGTGAAGTGCGGGCGCTCGTCGGTGATCCAGCCGGTGTCGACAGCCGTCATGAGGATGCGGTCGCTCTCGAACATCTCGCGCGCGCTCGTGCGGGTGAGCATGTTCAGCGCGGCCTTGGCCATGTTGGTGTGCGGGTGGCCGGGGCCCTTGTATCCGCGGCCGAACACGCCCTCCATCGCCGAGACGTTGACGATGTACTTGCGCTCAGCAGTCGAGGCGGCCATGGCCGGGCGCAGGCGGCTGACGAGCAGGAACGGCGCGGTCATGTTGGCCAGCTGCACCTCGAGCATCTCGAGCGGCTCGACCTGGTCGACGTGCTGCGTCCAGCTGTTGATGCGGTCCTCGTCGGGCACGAGCCCGCCGGCGTCGATCGCGGTGCCCGCGGCCAGACGGTCGAGCGACGAGGAGCCCGCGGCCATCGCCTCGGCGGTGAGCTCGTCGGCGGTGCGGGCGGCGGCCGCGAGGATCGGATGCGACGACACCGACTGCGCGAGCGCGAGCGGGTGCGCGTCGTTGGTGTGGCCGAAGGTGAGCAGCTCGGGCAGCGGGCCGTCGGGCAGCGGTGCCAGTTCGGCATCCACCAGGGGTTTGTATGCCCCCGGCGAGCGCCGCACGGTTTGCGCGGCGTTGTTGATGAGGATGTCGAGCGGGCCCGCGGATGCCACGGACTCGGCGAGTCCGATCACCTGGGCGGGGTCGCGCAGGTCGATGCCGACGACCTTGAGCCGGTGGATCCAGTCGGCGCTGTCGGGCAGCGATGAGAAGCGCCGGACCGCATCGCGCGGGAAGCGCGTGGTGATGGTCGTGTGCGCGCCGTCGCGCAGCAGGCGCAGCGCGATGTACATGCCGATCTTCGCGCGACCGCCGGTGAGCAGCGCGCGCTTTCCGGAGAGGTCGGTGCGGGCGTCGCGCTTGGCGTGGCTCATGGCCGCGCAGTCGGGGCAGAGCTGGTGGTAGAACGCGTCGACGAGGGTGTAGTCCTCTTTGCAGATGTAGCAGGCGCGCGCCTTGATCAGCTCGCCCGCGAACGGTGTGGTCGCGCGGGTCGCCAGCGGAATGCCGCGCGTCTCGTCGTCGATGCGGTCGGCGGCCCCCGTCGCGGTGGCGGCCACGACTGCGCGGTCGGCGTCGGCGATGCGCTGGCGCTTCTCACGGCGCGACTGGCGCTTGACGTCTTTGTAGAGCTTTCCGGTCTGGCGGCGCAGGGCGATGTACGCGGGGTCTTCGGGGTCGAGGGATGCGGCGGCGTCGATGACGCGCAGCGCGATCTCGAGCTCGGTCGGATCGATGGATGCCGCGGCCCCGGCGTCGAGGGCCGAGTCGGTCGCCACGTCGCGCGGCACGTCGCGGGGCGCGTCGTGAGGGGCGTCGAGGTCGGGGTTCGAGGGCGTTTCGGGCACAGGGAAGTGTACCGAGGCGTTGCTGAACGGCGAATGGGCCGGATGCGGCGGCGGAACGGATCAGCCTGTTCCGGAAGCCGCGCCCGTTCCGGTGGCGCGGCTAGGGCTTCCCGCCGTCGATCCACCGCGTGTGCGCCTTCAGCGCGTGCAGCACGGCCACGCGCACGACGACGTACAGCGCCGCCCCGACCACCACGAGACCGAGGCCCCAGGTGAGCAACAGGATGAGCAGGTGGGCACCGCCGACGGCCGAGAACATCCGGCGATGCTACCGGCGGGCGTCGGCCGCCGCCAGGGTCGCGGTCGAGCGGGCCGTCGCGCGTGCCCGATCGCGGCGCAGCAGCCACCGCTGCGCGGGGACCTCGACCGCTTTGTGCAGCACCCAGGCGATCGCCAGGGCGATGCCGAACGCGGCGAGCGCGAGCAGCACCGCGCGCCGCCACGGCAGCTGCGGATGCCCGTCAGGCCAGGCCGACGACACCGACGCGATCACGAGCAGGTGCACCAGGTAGAACGCGAACGAGACACGGCCGAGCTCCTGCCAGAGCGGCCGGGCCAGGAACGTCGAGTTCGACCGGGCGTCGGCGTCCGCGAGCGAGGCGACGAGCAGGGCGAAGAAGCCCACCGTCGCGGCGAGGCCGGGGTGCACGTCGGTGCCGGGAAGGGTCGGGGCCTCGGACAGCGCGTATCCGGCGAGGGCGAGCGGCACCGCGAGCGCGAGGCGCACCGGACGCCAGTCACTGTTCTTCATCAGCAGCGCCAGACTCACGCCGATGACGAACTCGGGCATGCGCAGCAGCGGTGTCGATGCGGCCGACAGGGGCACGGGCGACACCGCGGCGATCTGGGGCATGAGGGCCACGAGAACAAGGGATGCCACGACCACCACCACGAGGGTGCGATTCGACGCGCGCACGAGGGGGCGGATCAGGAACGGGAAGCTCAGGTAGAAGAACGCCTCGCACACCAGCGACCAGCTCGCGGGGTTGCCCGCCTGCCACCAGTCGGGCACCCAGCCGTTGACGAGGAGCACGTTGGCGACGACGGGCGCCGCGCCGTCGGCACGGATCTCGGGCACCAGTGTCGCCGCGGCGACCAGCGCGAGCCCGACGCCGACGAGGTGCAGGGGATAGACGCGGGCGAAACGGTGCCACCAGAACGACCGCGCCGACTGCTGCGGCTTGTAGCCCCACGCCAGCACGAAGCCCGAGAGGATGAAGAACAGCGTCACCCCGGTCTTGCCGGCCTCGAACAGCACGCCCCACACGACCCCGGCGTTCCCGCCGAAGTACTCGACCGCCATGATGTGGTGGCCGAAGATCAGCATCGCGGTCGCCCAGCGCAGCCCCGTGAGCGACGGCAGGTTGCGCACGTGCGAGAGGGGGCCGGGGGCGGCCTCGGCCGCGGAGCGCTGCACGGTCGGCGCGGAGGCGGTCATCGTGCTGATGGTCATCGCCTCCGTCTCGTGTTCGGGCGCGACCCCGTGCTCGTCGACGACGCCAGAGGAGTCGACCTGAGCACGTGCAGTCGCGCAGACCGGATGAGACGGTACTCCTCCGCGTTGAGGAGATGCCTGAAAAGGTCGGGGCTTGACGGGGGGCCCCTCCCTTCCTCCCCTCCCTCGCACGCAGTACCCATCCGATTCGCGCACTCCTCCGAACACTGATCGGCGGCCTGTCTCTCCGATGGCCGCGCACTCGCACCGGAGGACACATGCTCGAGACGACCACGCCTGCGCTGGCGAGCCTGGACGCGTTCGCCAACGTGACCGACCTGCTCGCGCTTCGAGCGGCCGAAGCCCCGGAGCACGTCGCGTTCGAGGTGCCCACCGACGACGCCTCGTCGTGGCGCCCGGTGACGACCGCCGCGTTCCTCGACGACGTGCGCACTCTCGCCAAGGGAATGATGGGCGCCGGCCTCGCCGCGGGCGACACGGTCGCCATCATGGCTCCGACACGCTACGAGTGGGCCGTCGCCGATCTCGCGACCTGGTTCGCCGGCGGCGTCGTCGTTCCGGTCTACGACTCCTCGTCGGCCTCGCAAGTCGATGCGATCGTGCGCGATGCCGGCGTGCGCCTGGCCGTCGCCGGGTCGCGCGCGCACGCCGACCTGCTGCACGCGGCGCTCGCGCAGGCGGAGACCGACGCGCTCGGCACCTGGGCGATGCGGGGAGTCGATGGCATCCCCTCCCTCGACGACCTCGTAGCGCTCGGTGCGCACGTCTCCGACGCCGAGCTCGAGAGCCGGCGCACGCTCGCGGGGCACGACGACCCCGCGACGATCGTCTACACCTCGGGCACGACGGGCGAGCCGAAAGGCGCCGTGCTCACGCACGCGAACTTCCTCGGCCAGGTGCTCAACATCGCCGCGGCCTACCGCGAGGTGGTCACCCCGACGGGCAACACGATCATCTTCCTTCCGCTCGCGCACGTACTCGCCCGCGGCCTGCAGTTGATCTGCATCGCCAGCGGCATGCGCATCGCGCACCTCTCCGACCCGGCGAAGGTCGTGCCCGCCCTGGCGGTGCTGCGCCCGACGTTCCTCGTCGTCGTGCCGCGCGTGCTGCAGAAGATCCAGGCCGCCGCCGCCGACAAGGCCGCCGCGAAGGGCCTCGGCCGGGTCTGGGCGCGCGCCGTGTCGACGGCCGTCGCCCGCGGACGCTTCGCCGAGAAGCAGGATGCCGGCCATCGCCGCCGCGTTCCCCTCGGCCTCCGCGTGCGCGCCGCCGTCTTCGACGCCCTCTTCTACTCACGGCTGCGCGCGGTGATGGGCGGACGCGTCGGCTACATCCTGTCGGGCGGGGCGACCCTCGACGGCATCCTGTCGCTGTTCTTCCGCGGGATCGGGGTTCCGGTCATCGAGGGCTACGGGCTCACCGAGACCACCGCGCCGCTGACCGGCAACCTGCCCGGCCGCATCGTCTCGGGCACGGTCGGGCTTCCGCTGCCCGGCTCGACGGTGCGCATCAGCGCCGAGGGCGAAGTGCTGGCTCGCGGGGTGGGCGTGTTCGCCGGGTACCGCGACCCCCGCCACGACGCCGAGGCCTTCGTCGACGGCTTCTTCCGCACGGGAGACCTGGGCCGCATCGACGACGGAGGGCGCCTGATCCTCGAAGGCCGCCTGAAAGACGTCATCGTCACCTCGAACGGCAAGACCGTGGTCCCCGCCCGCTGGGAGGGCGCCGTCGAGGCGAGCCCGCTCGTGCAGCACGCCGTGATGGTCGGCGAGGGCAAGCCCTACCTCTCGGCCCTGCTCATCCTCGACCCCGAGCAGTCCGCCGCGTGGGCCGCTGCGAACGGCGCGGTGCTCGAGCCCGGCTCACCGGGAGAGCTGCGCGCGATCGACGAGCCGCTCCTGTGCGCGAACCTGCAGTCCACCGTCGACGCCGCCAACGCCCTCGTCGCGCGCAGCGAGCAGGTGCGCCGGTTCACCCTCGTGCTCGCCGACCTCGACGACCGCGAGCTCGTCACCCCCACGCTCAAGATCAAGCGCCGCGAGGTGCTGCATCGCGCCGCCGACACGATCGACACCCTGTACCGAGGAGCCGCATCATGACCGCACCCGTTCCCCCCACCACCAGCGGGTCCGCCGACACGCAGAACCGCAAGGCCATCGTCGCCGTCGTCGTGGCCCTCGCCATCGGCGCCGGGGTCGCCGTGGCCGGCAGCCATCGCGGCGCGCAGGTCGGCGGCATCCCGGTGTTCGCCCTCGCGGTGGCCGCGGCCTTCGTCATCCAGTTCCTCGTCTTCGTGCCCTCGGCGCTTCGCCGCACCGAGCGGTTCTTCGACCTCACCGGCAGCCTGACGTTCATCTCGGTGTCGGTCGCGCTGGCGTTCCTCGCGCCCGCGCAGGATGCCCGCGGGTGGATCCTCGCCGCCATGGTGGTGCTGTGGGCCGCACGCCTGGGGTCGTTCCTGTTCGCGCGCGTGCACCGCTCGGGCTCCGACGGACGGTTCGACGAGATCAAGACGAAGCCGCTGCGTTTCTTCCAGGTGTGGTGCATCCAGGGTCTGTGGGTCGCTCTCACCGCCTCGGCCGCGTGGATCGCGATGAGCGCGGATGCCACCGACCGGGCGCCCCTCGACGGTTTCGCCGCGGCGGGCATCGTGGTCTGGCTGCTCGGAATGGTGCTCGAGGTGGTCGCCGACCTGCAGAAGCAGGCGTTCCGCGCCGACCCGGCGAACAAGGGCGAGTTCATCCGCACGGGTCTGTGGTCGCGTTCGCGCCACCCCAACTACTTCGGCGAGATCCTCGTGTGGGTCGGCGTCTTCCTCGTCGCGGTGCCGGTGCTGCAGGGGTGGCAGTGGATCGCGGTCCTCTCGCCGCTCTTCGTCATCCTTCTGCTCACCCGGGTCAGCGGCATCCCGTTGCTCGAGAAGCGCGCCGACGAGCGCTGGGGCGACCGCGCCGACTACGTCGCGTACCGCGACAGCACGCCTGTGCTGATTCCTTCGCTCACCGCGCCGTCGGCGAAGGCGGCGCGGCGGTAGGTGCCCGCGGGATCGACCCGCGGCCGGGCTCAACGCCCCGGACGTCACTCCTCCGCGGGGAGCGCCCGCTGCGCTTCGACGACGGCCTCGGCGAACTCGGTGTCGGGGTCGTCCATGACGATCGCCGTGGCCCGCGCGTGGGCGCTCACGACGTCGTAGGGCGACGCGGCCGCGCGCGCGACGGCCGCCTCGGCCCGGAATCCGATGGCGGCGAACGCGCGGCTGAGGCTGCGCTGCGTGTCGTGGTCGCCGCGGCCGAACTGGGTCGACAGTTCATCGGCGAGGCTCTCGTGCTCGCCGTCGAGAACGAGCCCGGATGCCGTTCGCCACGCCGCCCGCGCCACCTCGGGGTGCCGATCGCGCAGCACCGCCGGGGTGATCGCCGCGAACGCCGCGGGGTCGCCGATCTTCGACAGGGTGTGCAGCGCTTGGCTGCGCGCCTGGGGGATCTCGGATGCCACTTCGGGAAGCAGGGCCGGCACGGTGCGGGCCGGGTCGTGCCGCGTGAGCGCCCAGGTCAGCATGTCGCGCACGAAGAAGTCGGGCTCGACCCCGCACCGGGCCACCAGCTCGGCGACGTAACTGTCGTCGGGTCGCGTTCCCGCGGCGAGCGCGGACTGCAGGCGCGCGGACGCATCGGGGTGTCCGAGGGCGGCGCGGAGGCGGTCGGCGGGGGTTTCGTCGGTCATGGTGCCTCCCAGGGTTTCACGCGGCGGGGCCGCGGGGGTCGTGAGGCCTGGTCGGCTGCGGTGCGGGGAGCCGTGACCAGCGGAGGGGAGGGGGCCACGGGAGGACGCCTCAGCGGCATCCGCCCTCCGCTCATCCCTCGCCCTCCGCCCTTCCCGGGCTCGATCATGCGACCCCGGCGCCGGATGCGCTATTTCTTCAGCACCCGCCGCTCGATCAGCTTCCGAGCGACGTCCATGAAGTTCGGCGCGTACTTGGCCCACTCCTGGTCGAGCTTGCGGACGTCGATCTTGCCCGTGTGCAGGAGTTCGCAGATCCTCAGCCAGCTCTCTCCGGTCGCCGCCGTGAGGGCGCCCGCCACCGCCGCATTCACCACGACGCCGGCGCCGGGGATCAGCTTCAGGAAGCTCGTCGCCAGAGCCCGACCCGCCACCTGCACGCCGAACTGGGCGAGGGCCCCGGCCGAGAGCATCGTCTTGACCTCGAGGTCGTAGACCGCGGCGATCCGCCCCATCATCGTGAGCTGGATCGGCGCAAGAGTGAAAGCATCCGAGACAGGAAGCGGAACGGTCGCCGCTCCCGCGGCTGCCGCGGCCGCTGCCGCGATGATCGGGCGAGCCATCTCGCGCTTCCACGGGAGGTTGAGGCGCTGTGCGATGCGAAAGGCGTCCTTGTCACGCTCGGGAGCGAGGGCGAGCGTCTCGGTGACAAGGTCACCGAGGCCGTGCCCCTTCCCCTTCCCGTGCCGGTCGCGCGTAGAGGTGAGGATGACGCGCCGATACGGCACACGTAGGCGTTCGCCGGTCGCGGCATCCGTCGGGTCGTTCAGCCAGTCGACGAAGGCCTCCACGTCTTTGGCCACGCTCTGATGCCCGGTGATCGGGTTCTTGATCCAATCGACCTTGGTGAGCACCAGGATGACGGGGAGTCCACGGGCGTCGAGTTCACGGATCATGGCGATGTCGGCGGGCGTGAGGCGATCGTCGTTGGCCTTCACGCAGTACCAGACGACCGAGATCTGGTGGTCGCCGGAGTGCGCCGCGATCGCGTCGAGGTGGTTTCGGAGTTGCTGATCGGGCGGAATGGGCGATCCGATCTCGAAGCCCTCGACGTCCCAGATGCCGAGGGAGTCGTCGCTGTAGAACTGCACCCCGCGCGTGACCGGGAGCCCTCGCCCGACCTTCGCCCAGTCGCGCCCGAACACGGCGTTGACGAGCGACGACTTGCCCACTCCGGAAGTCCCGACGATCGCGAGATTGAACCGGCCGTAGCGCGACCGCGCCTCCGACGACGCGTCGACGAACGCCTTCTCGTCGATCGCGGGCTTCTTCGCGTCTTTCTTCGCCATTGCGCCCCCTCGCTCGTGCATGTCTCGTCAGTGTCGCATTCGATGCGCCCCCGGGACCGCCCATGGACATCGGCGCCGCGCGGTGTCCCGAGCACGGACGACAGCGAACCGACGGCATCCGGCTCAGGGCTGACGGCTGAGAAGCTCCTGCAGGTGTGCGTACTCGGCATCCATCCCCTCGTTCGCACGCCTCGGGTCGTTCGACCGGCCGGTGCGCCGGACGTCGGTGAGGTAGCGGCGGTCGGCGTCGAGGCGAGCGCGGGCGTCGGTGCCCACGTTCCCGTGGCCCGGGATGACGAGGCGCGCGGCGTCGGCGTAGGGCTCGAGCGCATCGAGCGCCCGCTCGTAGGCCGGCACGTCATCGGGCCAGAACGGAAGCGGAAGCTCGACGTCGCTCAGCATGTCTCCTGCCACGAGCACGCGCGGCTCCGGCAGCCAGAGCGCCGTGTGCCCGGGGGCGTGCCCGTCGTGCACGATGAGCTCCACGTCGAAGGCCGGGATGCCGGCATCCACCCGTCCCATCAGGTCGACGAGGTCGTCGGAGAACGCCGGCCCGAGAGCGGCGACCAGGTCGGCACGCTCGGTGCGGGCGAGCTCGGCGGTGCGCGCCGACGCCCAGCGGGGCACGTCGCCGAATTCCGGATGCCAGAGCACATGGTCGTGGTGGGCGTGGGTCGCGAAGCCCTCGACCACGGTGATGCCGCGCTCCCGCAACTCGCGGGCGAGCGCGGCGAGTTCGTCGGGCATCCACGCGGGGTCGACGAGCAACGCGCGGCCTGAGTCGACGATGACCGTCGTGTTCGTCTGCATCGTGCGACTCGTGCTCACGAGCACACCGGGCGCGATCTCGCGCAGTGCCGACCCGCACTCAGCCGAGGAAGGCGTCGTCACGGCTGCCGCCGGTACGCCGCCCACTCCCCCGCCGGACCCTCGCGCGAGAACACGATGCGGTCGTGCAGTCGCGACGGCCGCCCCTGCCAGAACTCGATCTCGCGCGGCTCGACCCGGTATCCACCCCAGTGCGGGGGGCGCGGCACGGACTCGTCGTCGGCGAATCGGGCGCCGATCCGGGCCATCTGCTCCTCGAGGGCGGTTCGGGATGCCACCTGCTCCGACTGGTGGCTCGCCCAGGCCGACAGCTGCGAAGCGCGGGGCCGCGAGGCGAAGTACGCGTCGTCACGCTCGGGCGGCAGCGGCGTCGCCGTACCGAGCACGATGACCTGGCGCTGCAACGCGTACCAGGGGAACAGGATCGACACCGAAGGGTTCTCGGCGAGCGCGCGGCCCTTTCGCGACAGGCGGTTGGTGAAGAACCACAGCGCGCCGTCGTCGTCGATGCCACGCAGCAGCACGGTACGCGAGGTGGGTCGGGCCTCGGCATCCACCGTCGAGACCACCATCGCGTTCGGCTCGGAAAGGCCGGCAGCATCGTTCAGCCACCGGAGGAGAAGAGCGATGGGCGATGCCGAGAGCGCGGCGTCGTCGAGCTCGTCGAGCGTGTAGTCCCGTCGGTGGGCGAGGGGGTTCTCGGTCATCGCGGTCCTCCGGTCGGTCGCGGCACCATCGTATGGCGGTGTCGTCGCTCGGGGCGCGGGGTCGCGCCGAAGGAGCGGTTGAAGCCAGCGGAGGAGGTGTGACCGCGGGAGGAGGTGTGAGCAGAATCGATCCTCCGCCCCTCCCTCCCCCTCCGCTCGTCACGTGCGCGCGCACCGCCGGCGCCCCCTCTAGCCGGTGTCGGTGGCCCGGAGTACCGTCGTCGCCATGACGCCCGCCGAACTGTTTCTGCGCTCCGACGCCGCGCTGCGCGATGTCATCGACCGCCTCGATCCCGCTGACTTCTCGGCCCCGGTGCCGAAGGAATGGAGCCAGCTCGAGTCGCCCACGCTGCTCGACATCATCGGGCGGCACGCGTACGACGAAGCCTGGGTCCCCGACGTGATCGCGGGCCGCGCGGCGGCCGACGGCGACCCGTTCGCCGAGGGCGACCTCTTGAGCGGCGACGATCCGATCGCCGCGTACGACGCGCTCAACGACGCCGCGACGGCCGCGGTGAACAAGGGCGACATCGCCGACACCTTCCACTTCACGTACGGCGACTACCCGGCGGCCGAGGGCTTCGCTCATCTGGCGACATACCGCGCTTTTCAGGCGTGGATGATCGCCAAGACGTTCGGCGTCCCGTTTCACCTCTCACCCGAGCTGATCGCGGGGATGAACGAACACGTCGTTCGCCACGCCGACGAGTGGCGCCAGTGGGGCGTGTTCGGTCCGGCGATCGACCCGCCGGCGGACGCCGATGACGAGACGCGACTGCTGTGCACGCTGGGGTTCTGGATGCCGTAGACGCGGCGGCCGCGAAGCTGATGTCGCTCTCACGTCACGCCATCCGGTCTGCGGATGTGGCCCCGGTGGAATAGGCAGCCGCTGCCCCTCGTTGGGAGGCGTGGCCCCCGTTTCCCCACGAAAGGACCCCCGTGAGCCTGTTCCACCCCACCACCGTCGGCGATGTCGATGTTCGCAACCGCGTATCGCTCGCTCCGATGACCCGTCTGCGCGCGTCGGCCGACGGCGTTCCCGGCCCGATCGTGGCGAAGTACTACGCGCAGCGCGCGGGCATCGGCCTCCTCGTCACCGAGGGCGTCTTCCCGAGCGACGAGTCGCGCGCCTACCCCGGACAGCCCGGCATCGTCACCGACGCCCAGGCCGCCGGCTGGGCCAAGGTGGCAGAGGCCGTGCACGCCGAGGGCGGCACCGTCTTCATGCAGCTGATGAACGGCGGACGCGTCACGCACCCCGACATCACCGGCACCGACCGCATCGTCGCCCCCTCGGCGATCGCGATCCAGGGCGACACGCGCCTGGCCGACGGAACCAAGGTCGCCTACGCCGAGCCGCACGCGCTCGAGACCTCCGAACTCGCCACGGTGCGTGACGAATTCGTCGCCGCCGCCCGTAGGGCGGTGGATGCCGGCTTCGACGGTGTTGAGCTGCACGGCGCCAACGGATACCTGCTGCACGAGTTCCTCTCCCCCGCCTCCAACCAGCGCACCGACGAGTACGGCGGGTCGCCCGAGGCCCGCGCCCGCTTCGTCATCGAGGTCGCCGAGGCCGTCGTGGCCGAGATCGGCGCCGGTCGCGTCGGCATCCGCATCTCGCCCGCCCACAACATCCAGGACGTGTGGGAGAAGGACGAAGCCGAGACCCGCGCCACCTACGAAGCGCTCATCGCCGGCCTCGCGCCTCTGGGCCTCGCGTACCTGAGCGTGCTGCACGCCGACCCCGCGGGCGAGCTGATCCAGGACCTCCGCCGTGCGTTCGGCGGCACGGTCATCGTCAACACCGGCTTCTCGAGCATCACCACGCGCGACGAGGCCGTCTCGGCCGTCGACGACGGCATCGCCGACCTGGTTGCCGTCGGTCGCCCCGCGATCGCCAACCCCGACCTCGTGACGCGCTGGGAGCAGGGCGCCGATGAGAACGAGGTCGACCAGGCGTCGGTCTACGGCGGCGACGAGCGCGGCTACACGGATTACCCGTTCTTGCAGGGCTGAATCACGTCGAAGGGCCTCGCACGGACGGTGGATGCCGTTCGCGCGAGGCCCTTCGTCATAACCGGGGATGCGGATGCCGGTGAGGACTCAGCCCACGGACGCCCGGATGCTCGCCCGCTTCCGGGCCTCGCTCTCGAGCTTCTGCTCCGCCAGGTCGACGATGGTGTCCAGCTGCGCGCGGGGGATGAACACGACGCCGTCGGCGTCGGCGACCACGACGTCACCCGTGAGCACGGCCACTCCCCCGATGGCGACGGCGCCGCCGATCACGCCGGGACCGTTCTTGTAGGGACCGGCCGGGGTCACCCCGCGGGCGAAGACGGGCAGGCCCAGCTCGCGGATCGCGTCGACGTCGCGCACGCAGCCGTCGACGACGAAGCCCGCCACTCCGAGGCTCCGCGCCCGCTCGGCGATGAGGTCGCCGATCAGCGCCCGCGTGGTGTCGCCGAACCCGTTGAGCACGATGACCTCGCCCGGCTGGACGACGTCGAGCGCCGCGTGGACGATCTGGTTGTCGCCCGCCGCCGTGAGCACGGTGAGCGCCGGACCCACCAGGCGCGCACCCACCCACGTCGGTGAGATGCCGGCATCCGGAGACCCGAGGCGCTGCATGGAGTCGACGACCGCCGAGGCGGCCAGGGGCGCGAGACGTTCGCGCTCGGAGGCGCTGAGGGGTGCGCGCTCGGCGACGGGTGTCGCGACGGCCGAGGTCACTTCGAGACCTGCAGCAGCTCGTCGATGATGGGAGAGATCGTGGCTTCGCGCTCTTCCCACAGCGTCTCGACCTCGGCACCCGGCATCCACGAGGCGACGGTGGCCGCGTTGGTGAGCTTCTCGATGACCGCGGGGTCCTCCGCGGCGACCTTGAGCGCGGCCTCCAGCGAGGAGCGGATGTTCTCGGGCGTCTCGGCCGGCACCGACAGGGTGAAGCGGCTGTTCATCGGCGCCACCTCGTAGCCCGCTCCGGTCAGGGTGGGCACGTCGGGCATGAGCTCGCTCTGCTCGTCTTCGACGATCGCCAGCAGGCGGATGTCGCCCGACTTGTACGGGCCGTAGAAGCTCGAGACCCCGCCCAGGGCGAAGTTCACCTCACCGGACATGACAGCGGCCACCTTGTCGGCACCACTGTTGTAGTGGACGATGTTGAACCCCAGGTCGAGTTCGTTCTCGAGGATGCGCAGGTTGACGTGGTCGTCGCCGGCGCGCGAGTCCGTTCCCGCCGTGATCGTGCCGGGGTCGTCTTCGACGGCGGCGAACAGGTCGTCGATGGTCTTGTAGGGGCTGTTGGCAGCCACGCCGATCACGACCGAGTTGGTGGCGAAGGAACCGACCGGCAGGAAGCTCTCACGATCGAACGTGGCATTCTTCGAGGGGTCGAGGTAGCGACCGAGGATCGACGGGATGTTCGTGTAGCCGAACGTCGTCCCGTCGGGTGCCGAGGTGGCGAGCTTGCTGAGGCCGACGACCTGGCTGCCGCCCTCGAGGTTCACGACCTGGATGTTGGCGTCGAGGGATTCCTGCATGGCCGGCGCGACGATGCGGGCCAGGATGTCGTTGCCGGCACCGGCTGCCGAGGGGACGATCCATTCGATGTCCGTTCCGGCGGCGGGCCAGGCCTCGTCGGCGCCGTTGCCGTTCGAGGTGGTGCCGGCGGCGGACGAGCATCCGACGAGGGCTACGGCCGCGAAGGCTGCGACGGCGGTGAGGGTCAGGGAGCGGGTTCGCATGCTGATTTCTCCTTCTGGTGGGGATGACGGGTGAGCAGGGACAGGATTAGGCGTCGATCCGCGCGCGGGACCGTGACCGCGACCGCACGAAGGCGGCGAGGGCGGGGCGGCTCGCTCCGAGCGCGACGGCGAGGGCGCAGACGATGAGCAGGCCGGTGGCGATCGGGCTGCTGGTGAACACTCCCCAGTCGCCGCGCGACAGGGCGAGCGAGCGCTGGAAGTTCTCCTCGAGCATCGGGCCGAGGATGATCGCGAGCACGAGAGGTGTGAGCGGCACGCGCAGCAGGTGGAAGACGTAGCCGATCACGCCCGCGGCGACCATGACGAAGATCTCGAAGGTGCTGCCGTTGATCGAGTAGGTGCCGAGGAACATGAACGCGAGGATCGCGGCCATCAGGTAGGCGAAAGGCAGGCGCAGGACCGCGATCCAGACGCGCACAAGGGGCACGTTGAGGATGAGCAGGATGACGTTGCCCACCAGGAAGCTGGCGATGATGGCCCAGGCGACCTCGGGGTTGTCGCGGAACAGGAGCGGCCCGGGGATGAGGCCGTTGACGGTGAACGCCCCCGCCATGATCGCGACCGTGGCCGACGTCGGGATGCCGAGGGTGAACAGCGGGATCATCGACGACACCGCGAGGGCGTTGTTGGCGGACTCGGGCCCGGCGACGCCCTCCATGGCGCCGCGGCCGAACTCCGAGCGGTGCTTCTTCGAGAAGCGCTTCTCGGCGGCGTACGAGGCCAGCGACGTCGCGGCTCCGGGAGAGCCGGGGAGCAGACCCATGAAGAAGCCGATGATCGAGCCGCGGAAGAAGGGCTTCCACGAGCGCCGGAAGTCGTCGCGGGTGGGGTAGAGCCGTCCGATCGAGAGGGGCTTGGCGATGCCGCCGGGTCCACGCTGGGCCTGGGCGAGGATCTCGCTGAGCCCGAAGGCGCCCATCACGATCGCGACGAGGCCGATGCCGTCGAACAGCTGTGGCATGTCGAATCCGAAGCGCACGATGCCGACGCCCGGGTCGAGGCCCACCGTCGCGATCGCCAGGCCCACGCCGGCGCTGATGAGCGCCTTGGCGGGGTTGCTGCCCGCGAAGCTCGTGATGAGCAGCAGCCCGAGGAACGACACGAGGAACAGCTCGGGGGCGCCGAACTCCAGTGCGATCCGCGCGAAGGGGGCGACGAGCACGAACCCGACGACTCCGACCAGCCCGCCGATGAAAGAGCCCACCGCCGCGATCACGAGGGCCGGGCCGCCGCGGCCGCGCTTGGCGAGCTCGTATCCGTCGAGGGTCGTCGCCACCGAGGAGGCTTCGCCGGGGATCCGCAGCAGGACGGCGGTGATCGTGCCGCCGAAGGCCGCGCCGTAGAGGATGGCGGCGAGCATGATGATCGCCGTCGTGGGCGAGAGCCCGAACGTGACCGGGATGAGCAGCGACACGGCTGCTGCGGGCCCGAAGCCGGGCAGCACGCCGACGAGCATGCCGAGCACGCAGCCGAGAAGGGCGAAGAGCAGGTTCTCGGGGGTGAGAACGGTGAGGAGTCCTTGGAAGAGAGCGCCGAATTCCATGTCAGAGGCCGATCATGCGGAGCACGGTGATGCTCGAGTGCGGGAGGGCGGTGCCGAGCAGGTCGGCGAAGACGAACCGGCTGATGACGGCGACACCGACGGCGATGAGAAGGGCGACCCACCAGCGGCGAGCGCTCACGAGCGTCATCACGCTGAAGAGCAGCAGCGTCATGGTGATGAGGTAGCCGAGCACCGGGAGCAGGATCGCGGAGAGCACGAGCGCCCCCGCCACGATGGCGACGCGCAGCACTCCGCGCCGGTCGGGAAGGGCGATGTCGTCGTCTTCCTCGTCGATCCCGTCGACGACGAGCACGCCGATCGCCGTGTCGGTGGGCGGGTCGACGCGGTTGCCCTCGAACGGGGGCCGTGTGTCCGACCGGCTCGCCTCGCGGCGCCGCGCCGCAGCCGCACCGAGCAGCTGGAGCGCCCAGAGCACCGCGCCGAGCGCGATCGTGGCGCCCGCGACGACCGGGAAGAACCCCGCGCCGACCCCGGTCACGTTCGTCAGGCCGTAGCCGAAGCCCGACACCATGACCGCGATGCCGGCGACGGCACCGATCGCCACGACAGACCATTCCAGGTACTGCCGCGCCCTCGTCGAGGACGAGGTCTCCACCACATCAGACGCCATCGTCATCCGCCTCTCTGCGGGTTTCCGTGCTAGGTGTGTGTGCAAGGCATTTAATGCAACTTGCGCACTTGCACAGGATTGCAGGATGGTCCAGACTTGTCAACAACCGACCCGCTCGATCGGCGTCGTGCCCTCGAAGGAGAGAACATGAGCTTTCGCGCCGTCGCGACTCGCAACACCGCCGCCCTGAGCGCTACGGAGCAGAAGGTCATGACGGTGCTGCTGAGCGCCGCGACGTCGTCGACGACGGCGGCCGACGTGGCTGCCCAGGCCGGCACGCACGAGTCGACCGTGGTGCGCCTCGCGCAGAAGCTGGGCTACCGCGGGTACCCCGACCTGCGCCGCGACCTGCGCGCCGACGAGGTGAACCCCGCGCTCTCGGGTGCGCCGATGCGGCAGGAATCCGGGGCCGACCTGGCATCCTTCGTCGCCGACGAGCGAGCCGGCCTCGAACGCCTGTCGGAGTTCGTCCCCCAGTCCGCGATCGACGCCGCCGCCCGCGACATCGCCGGCGCCGGGGTTGTCTACATCTTCGCGAACGGCGACGCCCGCTCGCTGCAGGAGCTGCTCGCCCGACGCTTCCGTCGGCTGGGAATGGTCGTGGTCACCCTCTCGCCCCAGGCGAAGGATCTCGCCGAGCGCTTCGTGCCGTTCGACTCCACCAGCATGCTGATCGGCTTCGCGCTGCGCGAGACGCCGCGGATGCTCCCCGCCCTCATCGCCGAGGCGCAGCGCCGACGCGGACGCAGCCTGCTCATCACCGACGTGCCGGGCGCCCAGTTCCGGCCCGCGCCCGACCACCTGATCGCGGCCCTCCGCAGCGCCGACAGCGAGTACCGCACCCTCTTCGTGCCGATGGCCATCTGCTATGCGCTCCAGCTCGCGGTCTACCACCTCGACTCCGAGCGGTACCACGCCGTGCGCGAGGACATCGACGGTCTCACCCGCATGCTCGGCGGCACCGACGAGATCCCCCTGCGGCCGTGACCGGCCCCGCCTGGCGGGCGGCACTCAGCACCCAGGCGGCACTGTCGCAGGCCTCGTGGGTCGGTGTCCGGCTGATGGTCGGCTACCGGGCGCTCGAGCTGGGCGGGGATCCGCTGCTGCTCGCCGCGCTCGCGGCATCCTTCGCCGTTCCGACGATCGTCGCGGCGCTTCCCGCGGGCCGGATCTGCGACCGCTTCGGCGGCAGCACCGTCGCCTTCGCCGGCCTTCTCATCGCCTCGGCCGGCGCGATCGTCGTGCTCACCCTGCCGTCGACCGTGCTGCTGTTGTTCGCCGCGGCCCTCACGATCGGCTTGGGCCACCTCTGCGTGATGATCGGCCAGCAGACCTTCGTCGCGCACGCGAGTCGCGGAGGCTCGATGGACAGCGGCTTCGGCACCCTCAGCGCAGCGGCATCCATCGGTCAACTGATCGGTCCCCCGGCCGTCACCGTCGCCGCGACCCTGGCCGCACGCGATCAGCCCGACACGACCGCGGGCTTCGCCGTCTGCCTCGCCTTCACGGTGCTCGCCACACCGCTGATCCTCTTCCTGCGCCGCGGCGACACGCACCGCCGTGCCACGACCGTGAAGACCCCGCGTGCCCCGCTCTCTGCGGTGATGAAAGCCCCCGAATTGTGGCGGGCCCTCGCCGTCAGCGGGGCCGTGCTCGTGACGGTCGACCTGCTCTACACCTTCGTGCCGCTGTGGGCGGTCGAGAAGGGCATCGCCCCGGTCACCGTCGGCCTTCTGCTCGCCCTGCGCGCGATCGTCTCGGTCGTGAGCCGCCTCGGCCTCGCCCGCATCGTCGCGCGATTCGGCCGCCGCACCCTGCTCGTCGTGGCGATGCTCATGGGCGTCGCGAGTCTCGTCGCCCTGCCCTTTGCGAACCAGTGGGGTGCGATCCCCGTGATGATCGCGCTCGGCATCGCCCTCGGCCTCCCCCAACCCCTGACCATGGCCTGGACGACCGCCATCACCCCGCCCGCGGTGCACGGCGCCGCCCTCGGCCTGCGCCTGACCGCCAACCGCGTGCTGCAGGTGCTGATCCCAGTGAGCGTGGGCCTCGTCGCCGGCCCCTTCGGACTCGTGGCGATCTTCTGGTCGAACGCGGCCGTGCTCGCCGTGGGGGTGGCGATTGTCGCCACCTCGCGTACAAGCGATCGCGATGGGGCGGGTTCGGAGTAGCGGGCGGGCGCTATGAGGCGGCTCGGTATCGCTGCGCGGTGGCGCCCGAGCGGAACTCCCGGCGCTCGACGAGCTCGAGTCGCATTTGATTCCGGATGCCATCGAGCAGGCGTGGCCCGCGCCCGGCGACCACCGGGTGTACGACGAAGGTGTACTCGTCGATGAGCCCGGCCGCGGCGAGCGCGGCCGGGAGTTGCACGCCGCCGAGCGAAATGCCCCGCCCCGGCCGTTCCTTCAGCGCCCGAACGGCTTCGACAACGTCACCACTGATGAGTTCGGCGTTCCAGTCCACGGCGTCGATGGTTCCGGATGCCACGACCTTCCGCATCGGATCCATCACCTCCGAGAAGGCCACCTCATCGGCATCCATCCAGTCCGGCCACTCCCCCGACTCCGGCCGCCGCCACGCCCCCAGCATCAGCTCGTACGTGACGCGGCCGTAGAGGAGTGTGTCCGAGCGTCGCAGCTCGTCGGTCCAGAACGCCATGGATTCGGAGTCCGGCGGAAGGCCGGTCTCGTGGTGGACGCAGCCGTCGAGCGTGACGTTGATGGCGTAGCGGAGCGGCTGGGTCATGCCGCTAGCTTGGTCGTCGGATCCCCTCGGCGGAAGGGCCTCCGCCCGCCGCCGCGAACCGCTGTGCCTGCACCGCGAACGCCTCCGCCAACTCCGCTGGCCCCACCACCTCCATCGCCACCTCGAACCGTCCGAACGATGCGGCGAGGGCACCCCACGACCACGAACCGGCTTCGAGGGTGCAGCGCTCGTCGTCCACAGCCGTGACGGTGCCGTCGCCCGCGAAGGGCAGCACATCGCGGGCCGGCGCGTGCAACAGCACCGTCCCCCGGCAGGCCCACTCATTCGTGTCCGACCCCTTGAACCGCGCCGAGACGAACGCGTCGACATCACCGCCCGGCACGATCCGCGGCAGGAACGGAGCTCCCGACGGCACTCGCGGCCGCACTCGATGCGCCGAGAAGAGCCGCCAGTCCTCCCGGTCGAGGTCCCACGCGAGCAGGTACCACCTGCCCTGCGATGCGACGAGATGGTGCGGCTCGACCCGCCGGACCGGCCCCGGCTCGGCGTCGTCCCCCTCGCGAGGCAGGTAGTCGAAGCGGACTGTCACCCGGTCACGCAGAGCCTGCCCCAGCGTCAGGAGCACGTCCAGGGGCACCGCGACGGCCGGCCCGTCACCGGGTCGCCCGACCGTGGTCACCTCGATGGCATCGAGCCGGTGCCGTAGCCGCGATGGCAGCACCTGACGCATGGTCCCGAGTGCGCGCACCGCCGCCTCCCCGATACCGGCGCCCAGCGCAGGAGCCGCCCGCAGCGCGATCGCGACCGCGAGCGCCTGGTCGTCGTCGAAGAGCAGCGGGGGCATGTCGTTTCCCGCCTCGAGGCGGTATCCGCCGTCGGGACCCATCGCTGCCTCGATGCGGTAGCCCATCTCGCGAAGACGGTCGATGTCACGCCGCACCGTGCGATGGCTGATACCCAGCCGCGACGCCAACACCGACCCCGGCCAGTCGCGCCGGGCCTGCAGCAGCGACAGCAGAGTGAGCAATCTCGACGTCGTAGCCATGTCGTCCACGTTAGAGCGAATAGAGGACAGAAACAGACCTACACGGCTGAGACCGTTGATTCACAAGCCGATCCCGGCCGAGACATCGAGGAGCAGACATGTCCGTGCAGACCACCACCCACCTGAACTTCCGCGGCGACGCCCGTGAGGCGCTCGCTTTCTACCAGTCCGTCTTCGGCGGACACCTCGTCGTCAACACCTACGCCGACTTCGGGATGCCGGCCGACATCCCCGGATCCGACAAGGTCGTCTTCGGCCTGGTCGCCGCCGAGAACGGCTTCCGCATCATGGGCTACGACATCCCCGGCCGCACCGAGGGCGGCATCGTCGGCGGCGGGTCGACCCACCGCGAGAACAACACGACGGTCACGGAGCAGGCGCTGTTCGTGTCGATCACCTCTCCCACGCTCGACGAGCTGCAGGGCCACTGGGACGCCCTGGCGGTGGATGCCACGATCGTCGAGCCCCTGGCGGCATCAGCGTGGAGTGCCGGCTTCGGGATGCTGACCGACCGGTTCGGGGTCACGTGGAGCGCGTCGGTCGCGGCGGCGTGACCCCAGGGGTCGTGGCGCGGGCCTTGGGCTTGCGCCACGACCCCCCGCGAGGTTTGGCCAGAGAAGCGGGCTTTGGCTACGCGTTGCGGCTGCACGGCGCCAGCTGCGCGAATTTCTCTCCCCGCCTCTAACCAGCCGACCAGAACGCATCCCAGACCTTGTCGACCCGACTCTTCATTGGACCTGTCACCACAGACTCTCCCGACTCGCGTGCAACCCTCCTACGCTAACCGAGGCGGCGAGCACGGGAAGCTCGGCTCTGACGGGGCGATGGTGTCGTCATCGGGCAGAACGGATGCGGCGCACGCTACCCAGCCGCAGGGGCTTCAGCCGGGCGCACGTGGTGCCCCAGCTGCGACTACGGTCGTGCCATGGCCATTGTGCTCAGGGTTGTGGCAGCCGTGATTCAGGACGGAGATCAGTTCCTCGCGTGTCGACGTCGCCCAGGAAAGGCCTCGGGTGGGCGTTGGGAATTCCCAGGGGGCAAGGTCGAGGACGGAGAGAGCGCAGCTGAGGCCCTGCGCCGCGAGATTCAAGAAGAGTTGGCCATCAGCATCCGCGTTCTGGGAGAACTGACGACCGACGAAACGTTGGTCGGTGATCTCGTCATTCGGTTGACCTGCCTTCGCGCTGAGCTCGAAGGACCACGGCCGACCCAGAGCACCGATCATGACAGCCTGGCGTGGGTAGCTGCGCGAGCTCTTGAGCACTTGCATTGGGCCGAGCCCGACTGGCCCGCCGTGAAGATCCTGATTGCGCGCGGATACTAAGGCGCAGAGACCTCAAAGCCGTCATCGATTCTCCGAACCAAAGTAATACCGAGGGTGTGCATCAACTCGCGGAGATCTTCCTCCGGGGGTCCCGGGAGAAGAATGACGGGAGTGGCATCCAGCCCCGCCTTTCGAGCCACGTGGACGTAATCCAGAACCTGCCCGATCGCCGTTCGCACGTGCCCTCGCGCGGTCGACTTTTTCGCCTCCACGATCCAGTCGCGTTCCGGGACGAACATGTCTGGCTCGATCAGTGCACTCCCCGCTCGGAGCGGGAGTCGTTGCGGTGAAAGCCCCTGCGTGCCCAGCCACTCACCGAACGCGGCCTGCAGCTCAAATTCGATCCGAGAAACGACACGCTCGCCAGGGGCGGCCTCGGTAGCGGCCAACACCACATCGTCGTACTCAGGGGGCGTCCACGCGCGCGGCGTAGCCGAGTAGTGGGTAAGTGCGTCCGGTCCCAAGCCGCCCCCATAGGCAGGGAGCAGCTCGACGTTCGCATTGATCGGCAGGAGGTTGAAGATGATTCCTGCGCGGGGATTTCCAGAAGCGTCAGGGATCGTTTCGATCTCATGCGTGGGTGTACCTGTCGTGAACGCTCCGACATAGGTCGCTGACGTGCCGCGTGTTCTGAAGAGCCGGATGGTCCTCCCGTCCTTAGCGCAATCGCGCAAGGCACGGTTCCCGCGCACGAACTCCTGTTGCCCGTACTGCCCCTCACCGGTGTACGAGTAGGAGCCGTCCTCCCGTAACCCCTCGAACTTGTCGTATCCGTATCTGGCCCCCGACTCCGGGTCCGTGAAGATGAAGATGTCATTCTGTCCCCGTGGTGTGGAGATCCCACCTTGCTGCTGACCGCCGTATGCGTCGTGCATTGATCGTCTGCGAACGGTGTCGCCCGGCTCAAGCAGCCAGTCATCCCGCTTTACCCGACGACCGTCGCGGAAACGTTCTCGGACCCCCTCAGCCTGCTCGTCAGACAGATGCCAGCGCGGCGAACCTTGCTCGAGAGTCCCGTACACGGAACGCAGATGGTCCCGAATTCTTTTCTGTGGCACTTGAAGCTCGATGGAAAGTTGAGCCGGGGTGATCGTAACCATTGATGAAAGCTATCGGCCAATCAGCTATACCGATCAAAGGAGGCCATTCATTCGCCGAAATGCGCGCTGACGAGATGGCGACCGGCACGCCCACCGAGGCCACAGCCCACCCTTTCCTCCACGTCGACGCAACGTTTCGCCGTGTCGTCGATCAGCTCCATGCGGCCGCTAAACCGCGGCAGCGGGGCTTGATCCCGCGGTTGATCGAGCCGCCGGCCAACACCGACAACGAGACCCGGCTGATGTGCGCTCTGGGATTCTGGAAGCGCTAGTAGACCGTCAGGCCGATTCCGCCCGGCGGTACCGCTGCACCACAACGCCCCGCCCCAACTCCCACCGCTCAACCAACTCCAACGGCCCCCACACCCCCTCCAGCAACCGCGGCCCCCGCCCCGCGACCACCGGGTGCACGACGAACGTGAACTCATCGATCAGCCCGAGCTCCGCGAGCGCCGCCGGCAGCCGCACCCCACCCACCAAGATCCCCCGCCCCGGCTGCGCCTTCAACTCGTCGACCGCGGTACCGAGGTCACCCCGCACGAGCGAGGCGTTCCAGTCCACGGCATCCAGTTCCGTCGAGACGACGTACTTCCGCATCGGGTCCATCACCTCCGAGAACGCGACCTCGCTGGCATCCATCCAGTCGGGCCACTCCCCCGACTCGGGTCGACGCCAGGCGGACTCCATCAGCTCGTACGTGACGCGGCCGTAGAGCAGCGAGTCGGAGCGGCGCAGTTCGTCAGTCCAGAACGCCATGGATTCGGCATCCGGAGGCAGGCCCGCCTCGTGGTGAACGCACCCGTCGAGGGTGACGTTGATGCCGTAGCAAAGCGGTTGGGTCACGGCGGTCTCCCTCGACGCGGGCGGTGGTGGCGTCAGGCTAGCGCGGCCGCCGCAACGCCGACAGGGCGCGGAAACCGACACACACCGTCAGCCGCCGGGGGCGACGACGATGGCACCCCGGCATCCCCCGTCAAGACGCCGGTTGCGCCGCCGCCTCAGCAGCCCACGACGCCAGCAACCCCAACCGCTCGGCAGACGGCGAGCCGGGCTCGGCGGAGTAGATCAGCAGAACCTGCCCCGGCTCGGCCGTGATCGCGAGCTCCTCGTAGACGAGGGTCACCTCGCCGACGACGGGGTGGTGGAATCGCTTCTGACCGGATCCGTGGGTGCGCACGTTGTGTGCCGCCCAGAGCGTGCGGAACACCTCGCTTCTCGTCGAGAGTTCGCCGACGAGGTCTTGGATGCCCTTGTCATGCGGATCGCGGCCGGCCTCGGCGCGGATGACGGCGACGCACATGTCGGCGAACAGGTCCCAGTCGGGGTAGAAGTCGTGCGCGGCCGGGTCGAGGAATTGGAAGCGGGCGAAGTTCGGCACGCGTCCCGCGTCACCGATCAGGGGCGAGTAGAACGCCTTGCCCAAGGTATTGAACGCGACGATGTCCTGCCGCTGATCCCGCACCACCGCCACCGAATCGGTTATGGATGCCAGTGCCCACTCCAAGCTGTTCCGGGGTGAGGCGGGTTTGCTGCCACGGCGGCGGGTGCGGCCCGACGACGGGATCCCGTCGGCGTTGCGCGCAAGGTCGAGCAGGTGGGAGTGCTCGGCATCCGAGAGCTGCAGGGCGCGCGAGACCGCGTCGAGCACGGCCGCGGAGGCCCCCGCGATCGACCCGCGTTCCAGCTTCGAGTAGTACTCGACGCTGACCCCGGCGAGCGCGGCGACCTCGCTGCGGCGCAGCCCCTCGACCCGGCGATTCGGCCCGGCGGGGATGCCGGCGGCATCCGGCGACACCCGGGCGCGACGGGTCATGAGGAACTCCCGCACCTCTGATCGATTGTCCATGTGCCCCAGGGTAGGTCGCCCCGCCCGCGGGAGGGATGCCCTCTCAGAGGACCCCACGCTCCTCGCTCAGGAGGGGTTCCCTGCCGGTACACCTCTCATCAGAGACTCCCCGGCTACGCGCTGAGCGCGCACCGTGGATGACATGACCGCACAGATCTCACCCTCGCGGACGGAGTTCAGCCGCATCCTGCCCACTCTGCTCCTGCTGCTGACGGTGTTCGGTCCGATCTCGATGGACCTCTACCTCCCCGCCCTCCCCGCCTTGGCTGCGGAACTCGGCGCGGCCACCTCGGTGGCCCAGCTCACCGTGACGGCCTGCCTGATCGGCCTCGCCCTCGGGCAGCTGGTCGCGGGCGCCCTGTCGGACCGATTCGGGCGACGCGGCATCCTGCTCATCGGCATCGTCGCGTACATCGTCACCTCGGCGCTGTGCGCAATCAGCCCCACGGTCGAACTGCTGATCATCGTGCGATTCGTGCAGGGTCTGGCCGGCGGGGTCGGGATCGTCATCGCGCAGGCAGCCGGTCGTGACATCTACACGGGTGGCGCACTGGTGCGTTTCTACGGCCGCCTCACCGTGGTCGGCGGACTCGCCGCGATCATCGGACCGCTCCTCGGCGGGGTGCTGAACACGGTGGCCGACTGGCGGGGACTTTTCGTCTTCCTGGCTCTCATCGGCGCGGGCATCCTCGTTATCGCCCTGCGGATGTTCCCCGAGACCCTGCCTGCCGAGAGCCGCGCGACGGGCGGCCTCACGCACACCCTGCGCGACTTCCGCACGCTGCTCTCCGACCGGGTGTTCGTCGGCGCGATCCTGAACCAGGGGTTCCTGTACGGCGCCCTGTTCGCCTACCTCGCCGGGTCCACGTTCGTGCTGCAGGACATCTACGGGCTGTCCCCCCTCGCGTACGCACTCGCCTTCGGCCTCAACTCCGCGGGGTTCATGACCCTCGGCTACCTCGCCGGCCGGGCCGCGGAACGGTGGAGCATCACCGGCACCCTGACCGTCGGCATCCTGGTCGCCGGCATCGGCGCGCTCGGGTTGCTGTCGTCGGGACTCACCCGGATGCCGTTGTGGGTGGTGATCGTGTCGCTGTTCCTGCTCGCCGGTGGGGTCGCGATCTCGTCGCCACCCGCGACCACCCTCGCGCTCGTCGACTACCCGCAGATGGCCGGCACCGCCTCATCGCTGCTCGGCATGGTGCGGTTCGGGTTCGGCGGAATCGCCGCGCCCCTGGTCGGGGTAGCGGGGGCGCTCAGCATCCTCCCGCTCGGCGTGGTGACCACCGTCGCGGTGCTGCTCGCCGGCGCCGCCTTCCTCCTGCTCGCCCGCCGACCCCAGCCGCGTGCGTCAGCCGGCCCCCTCACCGACGACGAGCACGCCGGGACCGCGAAGGATCGCAGCCGATGACCGCGTTCACCGGCAAAGCACGGGAACACCGACGTCGTGCGCTGCTCGCCGTCACCGTCGGCGCGCTCATGACCGCGGCGCTCACCGCCTGCTCCCCCACCGCCGCATCGTCGGTTCCGCCCGCGGCCTCCGCCATACCGACGGCCGCCGGCGTCGAGTCATCGTCGGCACCGACACCGACCGATGAACCTGGGCAAATCGTGGGCACGGTGGTGCGGTTCACGTCCGACCGCACGAGCGTCGACGTCACCGTCGGGGAGGACAGCCCCGGCGTGCGCGACTTCCTCTCCCTCCTCCCCACGGAGCTCACGTTCGAGGAGTTCGCCGGCCGGGAGAAGATCTCGTACCTCCCCCGCGAGCTCGCCCACGACGGCTCGCCCGGCTCCGATCCCGAGGACGGAGACCTCATCTACTTCACCTCGTGGGGGAACCTCGGCTTCTACTACAACGCCGACGGCATCGGCTTTTCGGATGCCACCCTGCACATCGGTACGTACGTCGCGACCGAGGAGCAACTCTCGCTCCTCGAGGGCGGTCCCGTGACCGTCGAGATCGTCGACTGACGCCGGCGAGCGCCGTGTTCGCCTGACGCGACGGCGGCTCGTCCGATCCCACCCGCACCACCCGTAGAAAGAGAACATCATGCGCGCAACCCTCATGTACGCCGCCGGTGACGTCCGCGTCGTCGACGTGCCCGAACCGACGATCCAAGAGCCCACCGATGCGGTCATCCGCGTCACCTACGCCTGCGTCTGCGGGTCGGACCTGCACCCCTACCATGACCTCGGCGACACCCCCGAGGGTCGCCGCATGGGCCACGAGGCCATCGGCGTCATCGAGCAGATCGGCGCCGACGTCACCACCCTCGCCGTCGGCGACACCGTCATCGTCCCGTTCGCCTGGTCGGACGGCACCTGCGCGTTCTGCCGCGACGGGATCACCACCTCGTGCGTGCACGGTGGATTCTTCGACGGCGCCCCCTCGGCCACGCAGGCCGAGATGCTGCGGATTCCCTACGCCGACGGAACCGCCGTCGCCATCCCCGCCGGGACCGACGAGGCGCTCATGCCCGCGCTGCTCACCCTCTCCGACGTGTACCTGACCGGCTACCACGCCGCCGTGCGCGGCGGCGTCGAGGCGGGCAAGACCGTCGCCGTGATCGGCGACGGAGCCGTCGGGCTCTCCGCCGTCCTGGCCGCACGTCAGCTCGGCGCCGAGACGATCATCCTGATGGGCCGTCACACCGCCCGCACGGATCTCGGCCGGGAGTTCGGCGCCACCCACGTCGTCGCCGAGCGCGGCGAAGAGGGGATTGCGAAAGTCCTCCAGCTCACCGGCGGCGAAGGGGCGCACGTCGTCCTGGAAGCGGTCGGACACATGCCCGCGTACGAGCAGGCGTACGGCATCGTCCGCCCGGGCGGTGTCATCTCGCGCGTGGGCGTTCCCCAGTACGAGGATGCCGCCGTCGGCTTCGCCTCGCTGTTCGGCAAGAACGCCACCCTCACCGGCGGCCCCGCCACCGTGCGCGCCTACCTCGAAGCCGCCATCCCCCAGGTGATCGACGGCACCATCGATCCCGGAAAGGTCTTCGACCGGGAACTCCCGCTCGACGACATCGCCGAGGCCTACCGGCTGATGGACGCGCGCGAAGCGTTGAAGGTGCTCATCCGCCCCTGACGGGATGAGCGGCGCCCGCGCGGGGTGTCGGGGCGCCCGCCCCGCCCCCGCGCGTGGACACCTCCGCCGCGAGCGGGGTGCTGCTTTCAGACGATCTCGGCTCAGCCTGCCGATTGCCCTCCCCGCTCCAGGCCGAGCGCGGCGTAGTCCTCGTCGGCGACGGGCTCGAGCCACTCGTTCGAGGTGTTCTCCCCCGGCACGGCGATGGCGACGTGGCTGAACCACGAGTCGGCCTTGGCGCCGTGCCAGTGCTTCGTGCCGGCGGGGATCTCGATGACCGTGCCGGGGATGAGGCTGACGGGCTCCTCGCCCTCCGCCTGATACCAACCGCTGCCGGCGGTCGCGAGCAGGATCTGCCCCCCACCCGCGGTGGCGTTGTGGCGGTGCCAGTTGTTTCGGCATCCCGGCTCGAAAGTGACGTTCGCGATGCTCATTCCGAGGCTCGCGAGGGGGGCGAGGTAGCTCTGCCCGATGAAGTACTGCGCGAAGGCGTCGTTCTCGTCGCCGCGCGGAAACAGGCTGTCGAAGGTCATTTCAGTCATCCTTCTCGTCGGTGATGTCTTTCAGCACGGTCATCGCGGCCATGCCATTGGGCCAGCCCGTGTAGAACGCGAGATGGAGGATGGCCTCCTTCAGCTCGTCGGTGGTGACCCCGTTCGTGCGGGCATAGTCGAGGTGGAACCGCAGCTGATCGGTCTTGCCCATGGCGGTCAGGGCGGCGACGGTGATGAGACTCCGGTCGCGTTTGGAGAGGTCGCCGCGCTCCCACACCTCGTCGAACAGCACCTTGTCGGTGTAGTGGACGAGGCCCGGTGCGAAGTCTCCGAAGGCGCGCTGCCCTCCGGTCCATCCGTTCTGCACTTCGGTCATGGTGTCCTCCTTCTCAGACGTCACCACTGAACCGCCTCCCGCGCGGAGGAGGAAGTCTCTGGTGTGACGTGTACTGACAGGGCATTCCACGGCGCGCAGGCCCGCGCGTAACGTCGAACTCATGGACAACAGGGCAGAGGTGCGGGAGTTCCTCACCTCTCGTCGCGCGAAACTCATCCCGGACGACGTGGGGATCCCCGGTGGCGGCAACCGGCGGGTGCCGGGCCTGCGCCGCAACGAGGTCGCCACGCTCGCCGGCGTGAGCATCGAGTACTACTCCAAGATCGAACGCGGGCAGATCGCCGGCGCGTCCGAATCCGTCCTGCACGCGATCGCGCAGGCCCTGCAGCTCGACGACGCCGAACGCGAGCACCTGTTCGATCTGGCCCGAGCGGCTGGACAGACGCCGCCGAGATCGCGCCGCAAGCCGGGCACCCCGGCATCCATCCGCTCCGGCATGGAGCTGATGCTCGACGCGATCACGGGCGGCGCCGCGATGGTGCGCAACGGCCGGATGGACATCCTCGCCGTCAACGCCCTCGGACGCGCCCTGCAGACAGAGGTGTTCGAGTCACCGGGCGACGGGAACCTGGCCCGGTACACCTTCCTCGACCCTCGCGCCCGCGACTTCCACCCGAACTGGGAGAAGGCGGCAGACATCACGGTCGGCATCCTCCGCACCGAGGCCGGCCGCGACCCCTACGACCGCGCCCTGCAGGATCTCGTCGGTGAACTCTCCACCCGCAGCGACGAGTTCCGCGTCAGATGGGGTGCCCACGACGTGCGGCAACACGGCGCCGGGACGAAGCACTTCACCCACCCCGTCGTCGGAGCGCTGGAGCTCAGCTACGAAGACATGCAGTTCGTCCAGCATCCGGGACTCACGTTCCTCGTCTACGTTCCACAGACCGGTTCGGAGAGCGAGGAGCGGTTCCGACTGCTCGCCAGTTGGCAAGCGACGAACGATGCCGCACCGTCCACCAGACCACGTCATTCGCCGACGGCGGCGTCCGAGCGGCTGTCCCCTGCTTCAGCGAAGAGAACCGGAAAGCCAACGACCCCCTCGCGGCATCACGACTGAGTTCGAATGCCCTAGAGATCAGTGCGGGAGGGGCGTGCGGGTTTCGGCCCAGTTGGCCAAGAGTTGCATCCGCTCGTGAGTGGTCGATCCGGGTTCGGCAGAGAAGACGATCATCTGCAGGCCACGGTCGGATGCCAGATCCATGGCCTGGAATGTCAGGTCGAGGTCGCCGACCACGGGGTGGTGAACGGATTTGAGTCCGGTGCGATGCTCGCGCACGTCGTGGGCACCCCAGAGTTTCCGGAACAGGTCGCTCCGGGTGGACAGCTCCCCGACGAGGTCACTGAGCTGCCGGTCATAAGGCGAGCGGCCCGCCTCGGCGCGGAGGACCGCGACGATCTGGCGGGTCTGCGCCTCCCACTCCCGGTAGAACGTTTGCGCGCGCGACTCGAGGAACATGAAACGGGCAGCATTCGCGGGCTGCTGGGCGCCGTCGAGCATCTCCGAGAACAGCGCACGACCGAGTCGGTTCGTGGCGACAGCGTCGAGGCGCCCGTTCTGAACGTAGACGGGCACCGTCGACATCGCATCGATGGTCTGCTGCAAACCCTCGGTGACCTGCGACTTGCGAGACACGTTGCGCCGCTGCGGCGGTCGAGCGCCGGCGTTGGCCGAACGGATCAAGTCGTTGAGGTGCGCATGCTCCGCCTCGTCGAGCTGCAGCGCTCGGCTGACCCCATCGATCACCGCTTCGGACACGCCCGTCGCGTTCCCCCGCTCGAGGCGCTTGTAGTACTCCGCGCTCATCCCCGCCATGAGTGCGACTTCTTCCCGGCGCAGCCCGGGCACCCGCCGACGCCCACCGAAATCCGGAAGGCCGACGTGTGCAGGCGTCAGTTTCGCGCGCCTCGTGGTGAGGAACTCGGTGATCGCGGCGGCGGTGTCCATCTCATCGAAAGTACGCCGATTCCGAGCGGGGAGAGGGTCCCTGTCAGTGCACCCGTAACCAGGGCCACGCTAACTCGGGAACAGGAGCGTTGACTCGAACCGATCACCACGACAGGGGAACACCATGAAGAACGCACACCTCGGAGATCTCGACGTCTCCCGCATCGGCCTCGGCGCGATGACCATGGCCGGCACCTATACGACCGGCGGAGGGCTCGACAACGACGAGTCGATCCGCACGATCCACCGCGCACTCGAGCTCGGGGTCACCCACATCGACACCGCCGAGATCTATGGGCCGTACCTCAGCGAGGAGATCGTCGGTCAGGCGATCAAGGGACGCCGTGACCAGGTGAAGATCGCGACCAAGTTCGGTCTCGTCTCCCACTCGGGCGGTGGCCCCGGCACGATCGACAGCAGCCCCGCGAACATCAAGGCAGCGGTGGAGGGGTCACTGCGGCGCCTCGGCACCGACCACATCGACCTCTACTACCAGCACCGCGTCGACCCGAACACGCCCATCGAGGAAACCGCCGGGGCTGTCGCCGATCTGATCGCGGAGGGAAAGGTCTTGCACTTCGGTCTTTCTGAAGCGTCAGTGCAGACCATCCGCCGCGCACACGCCGTGCAGCCGGTGACCGCTCTGCAGACGGAGTACTCGCTGTGGACCCGCGACGTGGAAGCGGAGATCCTGCCGGTCCTGCGTGAGCTCGGCATCGGCTTCATGCCGTATTCGCCGCTCGGGCACGGCCTGCTCACCGGGCAGATCCGCTCCGCAGCCGACATTCCCGACGACGACTGGCGCAAGACCAACCCCCGCTTCGTCGGCGAGAACTTCGCACGCAACCTCCGTCTGGTCGACGAGGTCCGCGCGATCGGCGCGGAGATCGGAGCCACCCCCGCGCAGACCGCCCTCGCCTGGATCCTCACCCGTGGCGACGACATCGCCCCGATCCCCGGCACCCGCCGCGTGGAGCGGATGGAAGAGAACACCGCGGCGGATCAGGTCGAGCTGACCGAGGACCAGATCACCCGTCTGACGAGCTTGGAGCCGGCCGCGGGCGACCGCCACGACGAGGCGAACATGGTGTCGATCGACACGTGAGCCCTTCTGACACGCGCCGCCCGGCGGCACGACGAACGACCCCGATCGCAACCGGTCAAGTACCTGCCTCATCGGTCGCAGCCGACGGCCAGCGCGGGTCGAGGTCGTAGTCCTCGATCCGCCTATCCAGCGCGGCACGCACGTGCCCGGGAGCGTCCTCTCCAACGAGAAGGCGCAGGCGACGATCGCTATGGTCCGCAACGTGCGATAGGACGGCGGCCGCGATTGCGGTGGACGACGTTCCACCGCCCGTGCCGCTGGGCGGCCACGGCACTTCGGCTGTGCCGAAGAGACGGACCCGCAGGTTGTCGTAGGCAGGAGCGGGCGTCGCAAAATGCATGCTGCCGGCGCCCCATTCGGTGTCGATAGCTCCGGGCTCGACGATGGTCGTGCGGACACCGAACTCGGCGACTTCGGCCGCCATCGCCTCGCTCCACCCTTCGAGACCCCACTTCGCCGCGTTGTAGAGACCCAGCGTGGGCATAGTGCCGGCGGCTCCGACCGTCGATATCTGGACGATGTGCCCTCCTCCCTGGCGGCGCATGACCGGAAGCGCAGCCTGCGACAGCCAGAGCGGCCCGAGAAGGTCGGTATCGAGGAGATCTCGCGCCTCGTTCTCGTCCACTTCTTCGATCGCTCCGATGAGGCCGTAGCCGGCGTTGTTCACCAGGACGTCCAGGCGCCCGAGCTCCGACGCCGCTGTCTCGACGACAGCCGTCGCCATCGCCCGATCCCGCACATCCAGATGTCTGACGTGCAACTGCTCATGAGCGGGGAGGGTGTGTTCGCCGCGCACGGTAGCCACGACCGTGTGCCCCTCCGCCAGCGCAGCGAGAGTAAGGGCACGGCCGAGCCCGCGGCCGGCTCCGGTGATCATCCAGACCTGTCGAGTGCTCATCCGGTCACTCTATCCAAAACGAGACGCAGCGTTCCTTTTTGGATATGATCAGACCATGGCCAGCACACGAACGCGCGCACGGGTGCATGAGGCGGCTCTTGCTCTCGTAGGTGATGCCGGAATCGCAAAGGTCACGATGGAGGGCATCGCCGCCCGCGCGGGCGTGGGCAAACAAACTCTTTACCGAACCTGGCCGTCGACGTCGACGATCCTGTTCGACGCGTTGCTCGCCCGGAGCGAGACTCCCGAGGGCGTTGTCGCCGTGCCCGATAGCGGCGACTTGAGGTCCGATCTTCTCCTGCTGGTGCAGCAGACAATCCATGAGCTGACCTCGCCCGCGACTGAGCCGTTGTTGCGCACAGTCACCGCCGCCATTCAGACGGACTCTGACCTTGCCCGCCAGTACCGCGACCTATTGCTCGAGCCCCAGATGTCCGCCGTCGCCCAACGCCTCGAACGTGGCGGAGTCACCGAGCCCGATGCGGCGGCGGAACTCTTGCTCGGTCCAGTCCTCCATCGCTGGCTGCTCCGCAGGGGCACCTTCGACCACGGTTGGATGGAAGATCACGTCGACCGCACGTTGCGTGGCGTGGCGTGGAGGTCGACTGACCAGATGAGCTCGACTAGCCGAAGGTCGTGAACCGCGTCCGCCAGGAGCTTGTCGCCTCGAGGCATTCACGGCGGCAATCTGACGTCTTCCGCGGGGATCCACAAAAAGAGAACTACATCCCCGGCGCCATATCCGCGAACCGCGAATAATGCCCCTGGAACGCCACCGTGATCGTGTCCGTCGGCCCGTTACGGTGCTTCGCCACGATCAAGTCCGCCTCGCCCGCGCGCGGCGAGTCCTTCTCGTACGCGGCCTCACGGTGCAGCAGCACCACCATGTCGGCATCCTGCTCGATCGAGCCCGACTCACGCAGGTCGCTCAGAGCCGGCTTCTTGTCGGCGCGCTGCTCGGCACCACGGTTCAGCTGCGACAGGGCGATGACGGGAACCTGCAGCTCTTTCGCCATCAGCTTCAGCGCGCGTGAGAACTCACTGACCTCCTGCTGACGCGACTCGACGCGCTTACCGCTGGTGAGCAGCTGGAGGTAGTCGATGACGACCATCTTCAGACCCTCGCGCTGCTTGAGGCGGCGGCACTTCGCCCGGATCTCGACCAGCGTCATGTTGGGGCTGTCATCGATGTAGAGGGGCGCGTCGTTGATGCGACCGCGCGTGGAGGCGACGGTGGTCCAGTCGCGGGAGTCGAGCGTTCCCTTGCGCATGCTCTGCAGCGGGATCGAACCCTCAGCGCTGAGGAGGCGCATGGCGATCTCGGAACGACCCATTTCGAGCGAGAAGAAGATGCACGGCGCGTTCGACTTGATCGCGGCGGCGCGGGCGAAGTCGAGCGCGAGCGTCGACTTACCCATGGCGGGGCGCGCGGCGAGCACGATCATCTGGCCCGGGTGCAGACCGTTGGTGAGTTGGTCGAGACCGGCGAAGCCGGTGGGGATGCCGGTCATCGACCCGTCGCGACCGCGGGCGGCCTCGATCTCTTCGACCGCGGCATCCACCGCCATCGTCAGCGGGATGTAGTCGTCGGCGCTGTCGTCGCCCGAGACGTTGTAGATCTCGGCCTGGGCGCTGTTGACGAGATCGACCGGATCGCCCTCGCCCGCGTAGCCCATCTGCACGATGCGCGTGCCGGCCTCGACCAGGCGGCGCAGCAGCGCGCGCTCGGCGACGATCGAGGCGTAGTACCCCGCGTTGGCGGCGGTCGGCACGATCGAGGTGAGGGTGTGGAGGTAGTCCGCTCCCCCGGCTCGCTGCAGCTCACCGGTCTTGATCAACTCGTCGGTGACGGCCACGACGTCGGTGGGCTCGCCGTGCGAGTACAGGGTGAGGATGGCCTCGAAGATCAGCTCGTGCTTCGGCACGTAGAAGTCGGGGCCGCGCAGGCTCTCGATGACGTCGGCCACGGCGTCTTTCGACAGCAGCATGCCGCCCAGTGCGCTCTGCTCGGCGAGGGTGTCGTGCGGCGGAGTGCGCTCGGGACGCGGGGCTTTTCCGAGACGCTCTTCGGCGATGTCAGCGATCGACACGGGCTCTCCTTCTGATCTCGGGCGCCCTCCGTCTCGGCGTTCCCCCGCGCGCGCGTGCGGCTGCGGGGACGGGACGTCGCGGCGACCTCGGAAGCATCAGATCACGGACGTCCGACATCGACACGAGCGGGTGGTGAGGGGATGCCCGATGGGCTGCCCCCACGTTAAGAGCACCTCTTGTCCCACGCAAATGTGCCTGTGGATAACTCTGTGGAGAAGATGCGGGAAACGCCGTCCCGTCTGTGCACAACTGCTGTGGATAACCCGGTGGATGGATCGGATTTTAGGCATCGAAACACAATCTGATCAGGTTTTTACTTCTCCACAGGTTTCCTGAAGAAATTCGATGTGAAGTTTGCGTTGAAGGTTGTCCGCTAGGGACGCACATGTGTACAACTCGGGGGATAACTTCGTCGAGTCGTACTGACGGGCGGGGTCCATGTCAAGTTTTTGCCGACCCTCGGCGTGTCGTTCGGACACCCCGAGGTCAACCGGTGTTAACCCGCGCCTCAACCGTCACAGGAGCCCCGCTGCGGGCACGCCGACCGCCCCGACGACCACGAGCACGGGGTCGAGCTAATCGTCGTCAGAGCGCCCCGCCGCGACGTTCGCGCTCGAGGAACGCGATCGTGTCGGGGTGCTGTGGAGTGTCGAGGATCTGAGCCGGAGTGCCCTGCTCGACGATCCGTCCGCCCTTCATGAACACGATGCGGTCGGCCACCTCGCGGGCGAACGACATCTCGTGCGTCGCCATGAGCATGGTCGACCCGCGATCGCGCAGCACGCGCACCAGGTCGAGCACCTCACCGACGAGCTGCGGGTCGAGCGCCGAGGTGATCTCGTCGAGCAGCAGCAGCTCGGGGTCGGTCATGACCGCGCGCACGATGGCCACGCGCTGCTGCTGACCGCCCGAGAGGCGGTCGGGGAACTCCCGGGCCTTCGCCCCCAACCCCAACTGCTCGAGCAGCTCGGTCCCGCGTGCGTACGCCTCGCTCTTGCTCGCGCGGTGCACCTTGCGCGCCGCGAGGGTGACGTTGTCGATGACCCGCAGGTGCGGGAAGAGGTTGAAGTGCTGGAAGACCACGCCGATGCGGGCCCGAGCGGCATCTTGATCGACGGTCGGATCGGTCAGATCGTCGCCGTTCAGCAGGATCTGGCCGTCGTCGACGCGCTCGATGAGGTTGATGGTGCGCAGCAGGGTCGACTTGCCCGACCCCGAGGCGCCGATGAGCACGACGACCTCGTGCTGGTCGATCGACAGGTCGATGCCGTCGAGCACGACGTGGTCACCGAAGGCCTTGCGCACGTTCTTGACGTCGAGGACGCTCATACGACGCCACCCATCTGCTCGCGGCGGGCCAGTCGCGCCGAGACGTAGTCGGTGAGCCGGATCATCGGTAGGGCCATGGCCACGAACAGCAGCGCCGCCACGATGTAGGGCGTGAAGTTGTACGACTGTGCCGCGGCGATCTGCGCCGCGCGCACGGCATCCACCGCCCCCAGCACCGAGATGAGACCCACGTCTTTCTGCATCGACACGAAGTCGTTCATGAGGGCGGGGACGACCTTGCGCACGCCCTGGGGAATGACGACGATGCGCAGCGTCTGGCCGTGGGTCAGGCCCAGCGAGCGGGCGGCGACGCGCTGCGAGGGGTGCACGGCCTCCATACCCGCGCGGAGCACCTCGGCGATGTAGGCCGAGTACGTCAGCACGATGGCCACCGTGCCCCACAGCACCACCGGCACTCGGCCGAAGACGCCGAGGGCGGGCAGACCGAAGCCGACCAGGTACAGCACGATCAGCAGCGGAATGCCGCGGAACAGATCGGTGTACACCGTGGCGAGGGCGCGGAGCGGGAAGAACACCGGGCCCCGCAGCGAGCGCAGCACGGCCAGGGTGGTGCCGAGGATCGCGACCGAGATGGCCGCGACGATCAGCACCTGGATGTTGACCCACAGCCCCGCGAGCACCGACGGGAAGCTCGCCAGCGCGACGTCGACGTTGAAGAAGCTCCGCCGCACGTCTTCCCAGCCGGGACTCGACAGGATCGCCCAGCCGACGACGACGACGAACACGACCGAGCTGATCAGCGCGATCAGCACCGACCTGGTCGACTGCTGACGCCGTGTGGAGCGCCGGGCGAGTTCGAGCTCGCTCGGGCTCCACACGCCGCCGGGTGCGGGGGTGGCCACCGTGGTTACTTGAGCACGGGCGCGGCGGCCGTGCCACCGAGCCACTTCTGCTGCAGCTCGTCGAGCGTGCCGTCGGCGCGCAGGGCGTCGACCGCCTCGGTGACCGGGGTGGTGAGGGCCGAGTCCTTGGGCAGCACGTAGGCGAGCTCGTCTCCGCCGGCCGACGAGTCGGGCAGCTGGCCGACGACCTTACCGTCGTCGAGCACGGCACCGGCGAGGTAGAACGCGGTCGGCAAGTCGACGACGATCGCGTCGACCTGGCCCGACTGCAGGGCGGCGACGGCGTCGTCGTTCGAGTTGAAGACGCTGAGGTTCGTGGTACCGAGCTGGTCGGCGGCCACCTGGTAGCTCGTGGTGGCGCTCATGACGCCCACGGGAACGTTCGTGAGCTCGGCGACGCTCGTCGCGCCGGCCACGGGCGAAGCACCGGTCGTCACGACGGCCTGCGTGGTCGTGTAGTACGGCGACGAGAAGTCGACGGCCTCTTTGCGCTCGTCGGTGATCGAGAACTGCTGCACGTTCATGTCCCAGTCCTTCGGGCCGGGAGCGATGGCGCTGTCGAAGTTGGAGCGCACCCACACCACGTCGCTTGTCGCGAAGCCGAGCTTCTCGGCGACGGCGCACGAGACGGCGGCCTCGAAGCCCTCGCACGACGCGGGGTCGTCGTTCTCGACCCACGGCGAGAACGCCGGCTCGCCCGTGGCGATGGTGAGCTTGCCGGCGGTGACGGTCTGCAGCGCCCCCTCGGAAGCGGGGGCGGCGCCGGCGTCGGAGCCCGTGGGGGCGAAGGCGCAGGCGGTGAGCGAGACGACCGTGGCGGTGGCCACGGCGGTCAGGGCGGCGGCGCGGCGCAGGCGTGCGAAAGTGGTCACGATGTCTCCTCGTGGACGTATCGGGGTCATCCCCGGAGTGCTGTGATGTGCACAGCCTAAATCACGGGGCGAGGCGCCAATCCTCGAAGCTGAAACCTGGCGACACGAGGCAGCTGACGACGACCTCGGACTCCCCCGCCGGCCGAGCGGACTGCCATACCCCGGCGGGCACGGTGTGCTGCAGCACGTGGCCCGCGGCGAGGTCGGGACCGAGCGTCACGGTGCGCGCCTCCCCCGGCTCGGCGCCGTCACCGCCCAGCGACAGCTCGAGCGTTCCGGGGCCGTGCCAGAGCCACACCTCGTCGCTCGTGACGACGTGCCACGCGCTCTCTTCGCCCGGGGTGAGCAGGTAGTGGATGCAGGTCGCCGCGGGCCGCACGCCCGCCGGCGTCTCGACCGCGTAGCCGCCGGTCCACATGCGGCGGAACCAGCCGCCCTCGGCGTGGGGCTCGAGATCGAGCAGGACGGCGGTGGCGGGGCGATCGGTCATGCGAGGACTCCGGTCTCTCGGGTGAAGCCGGCCGAGACCCACCGGGCCTCGCCGTCGATGAAGGTGGCGGCCGCGGAACCCGCGCCGTCCACCGCGAGATGCTCGATGGTGTCATCGACGTCCGACACCGCGACGTTGAAGAACGCCAGGTCGGCGACGGCGCCCACGGCGAGGTACCCCGTGCGGGCGGGTCCGGTGTCGAGGCCCATCGCGTGCGCCCCACCCAGCGTGGCCGCGCGCAGCAGCAACTCCGACAGATCGCGGTTGACGTACCCCTGGGTCCGCGCCAGGCGATGCAGGGCCGAGACGTCGGCGAGCAGGTCGAGTGAGGGACTGGATGCCAGGGAGTCGGTGCCCACGGCCAGCGCATTGCCCTCGACGAGGTAGGCGGCCACGGGCGGCTCGTCGAGCCCGATGACGGCGTTGGAGCGCGGGCAGAGCGCCACCGTCGTGCCGCGGGCGCGCAGGATCGCCCGGTCGCGCGCGGTCATGTAGACCCCGTGCGCGATGTGGCAGTCCGGCCCCAGAACGCCCAGCTCGTCGACGAACTCCGTCGCCCCGGTGCCGAAGCCCTCGTCGCGCAGCGCCCGGAAGCTCGAGGGCCGATGCACCTGCCACGGCACGGCCTCGCCGTGCTCACGTTCGAACGCCGCCTCGCCCAGGTGCAGGTGCAGCCGACTCCCCCGCTCGCGCACGATGTCGGGGATCTCGAGCAGCGGCTCCACGTCGAGCGAGTACGGCGCGTGCGGCGACAGCCCCGTACCGGGAGGACCGGGCAGCGCGTCGAGCCGTGCCTCCACCTCCGCGCGGCCGCGTTGGGCCCACGCCGCGTTGGTCCAGCTCATCACCTCCCAGTAGGTGATGCCGTGCAGCCGCGCGTCGTGCAGCGCCGAGGCCGCCTCGACGTCGGTGACGATGTCGGCCACCGCCGTGGTCCCCGCGGCGATCATGGCGAGCGCGCCGGTTCTGGCATCCGCCGCCCAGTCGTGACCCTCGCGGTAGACGGGCGTGAACGCCTCGTCCCAGTCGTCGAAGCCCGCGTAGGAGCCGCGTCCGACCTCGGCCATGCCCGTGTACTGCAGGTGCGAGTGGGCGTTCACCAGGCCGGGGGTGAGCACGCCCGGCCAGTGCACCTCGTCGAACGCCACCCCTCGCGCGCGCAGCTCGTGCCGCACCCATTCCCGGTCGCCGACGTGACGGATGCGCCCGCCCGCCACGGCGATCGCCCCGCCCGGAATCGGCGGAGCCGTGATGGGCAGAACGAGGGATGCCGAATACAGCACGACGTTCATGCGGCACCGCCCCGGTAGCGCGGGGAACGCCAGTCGTCGAGGCCGTCGGCATCGAGGGCGCGAGGGGCGTCGAGGTCGGCCCCGCGCACGGCCAGCGCCGCACGGGCCACGAGGTCGTCGACGCCGACGTCGAGCGCGTGCACCCCGGGGGCAGGGCGACGCGACAGCAGTTCGCCGAGGGCGGCGAGCTGCACGGCGAAGGACAGGTCCATGATCTCGATGGGGTTGCCCTCGGCTGCGGTGATGTTCACCGCTCCCCCACCGCCGAGCAGCAGGGCGGCTCCCGCGTCGGACACCTCGCCCGGCACTCCCCCGGCGACGGCGACGATCCGCGCGCCCGTGGCGATCTCGGGGGTCACGGTCGCCGGAACACCGGTCGCCGACACCACCAGGGCTCCGGATGCCAGCTCGCGCGCCGCCCCCGTGGCGAAGCCGTCGTGCCGCGCCTCGAGGGCCCGGACGGGATCGGTCTCGGCGATCCGCACCTCTGCACCGAGGGCACGCAGGTGCGCCGCCACACCCCGACCCACCGGACCGTAGCCGAGCACCAGCGCGGGCTGGTCGGTCAGCGCGATCCCCCGCTCCTCCAGAAGATCGGCGATCGCGAATACGCACGATTGCCCGGTTCCGTAGCGGTTGTCGAACATCGTCTTGGTGCGGGCGTCGTTGACGGCCATCACGGCGCAGCGCAGCATTCCGGCGTCGTGCATCCGGCGCAGCGGCGTCAGCCCGCTCGTCGTCTCTTCGCACGCACCGATCCAGCCGTCGACGAGCGCGGGATCGTCCTCGTGGGCCAGGCGCACCAGGTGCGCACCGTCGTCGAGCAGCACGTCGAGGCCCGCCCGCAGAAAGCCGAGGGCGGCGGCCCGTTCCTCGGCTCCGGCCAGGGCGGGATCGGCGGTCACGGCGAAGCCCTGTGCGCGCAGCTCGTCGGCGACCGCGACATCGGTCTCGTCGGGGTGCGCGTAGACCGACACCTCGGCGCCCCGCTCGCGCAGTAGTAGCGACAGCACAGCGGTCTTGGGCTCGAGCACCATCGCCACGCCCACCCGCAGGCCGGTCAGGTCGAGGCGCTCCGCGAGAGCGGCGGCGACGGGCATGTGGGTTCGCGCGAAGGCGATGCGGCCGGCGGCGTCGCCGCGCTCGGGAAGGGGCACTCCGTCGAGCGTCGTGGTGTCGGCATCCAGATCGAACTCGACGCGACCGGGCGCCGGCGACGGGCTCGGGATGCCACCCAGCCGGGCGAGCAGAGCGTGCAGGTCGGCGGAGCCCTCGCCGCGCACCGCGAAGGGGCGGCCGGCGATCATGAGGTTCGAGGCGCGCGCGAAGCGGCGGACGATGCGCTCGGGTGCGCGGGGGTCGGTCACGGCTCTCAGCCTAGGCTCGGCGGCACCGGTCCCCTCGACGGTCACGGGTCCTCCCCTGGCGCGGACCGGGAGCCGTCCCGGTAGAGGAGCCGTTCGAGCCCGCCGTCGCGTATGACGGGCCCGCGGCAGGACGCGAGAAGGCCCCGCCCTACCGAAGCAGGAGCGGGGCCTATTCGTGCGTCGCGAATTACTTCGCGGCAACCACCTGGAGGGTGATCACGGCGGTGACGTCGTCACGCAGGCGAACGGTCGCCTCGTGCTCGCCGACCGACTTGATCGCCGAGGTGATCTGGATCTTGCGCTTGTCGAGCTCGCCGAGACCGGCGGCCTTGACGGCGTCGGCGACGTCGCCCGTCTTGACCGAACCGAAGAGGCGACCCTCGTTACCGGCCTTGACGGCCAGCTTGACGGTGTTCGACTCGAGCGTGTTCTTCAGGGCCACAGCATCTTCGTGATCGTGGATCGCGCGGCTCTCGCGAGCGGCACGGATCGACGAGACCTGCTTCTCGCCACCGCGCGACCACGCGACGGCGAAACCCTGGGGGATGAGGTAGTTACGGGCGTACCCGTTCTTGACCTCGACAACGTCACCGGCGCTACCGAGCCCGGTGACCTCATTCGTGAGAATCAGCTTTGCCATCGGGTGCTCCTTAGCGGCCAGCGCCGGCGTAGGGCAGAAGAGCCATCTCGCGCGCGTTCTTGATGGCGCGGGCGATCAGGCGCTGCTCCTGCACGGAGACACCGGTGATACGACGGGCACGGATCTTCCCGCGCTCCGAGATGAACTTGCGGAGGGTGGGGACGTCCTTGTAATCGATGACGCCGACGCGAATCGCCTTCGCGGGGGCTGCGTTCTTCGCGCCCTTCCGCGGCTTGCGGCGGTCGCCAGTGGCCTTTCCAGCCATGCTTCCTTCTTTCGTGTGGTTCGGATGCCTGCTCGGTCACGCGGACCGGCGGACGGCATCCGGAATTTCAGGGATCGTCACGCTCGAGAGCGCGGCGAAGATCAGAACGGTGTGTCGTCTCCGTAGGAACCGGGAGTGCTCCACGCGTCGGCGCCGCCGCCGCTGTTGCCGCCGTTGTTCGACCCGGGGGTCGACCACGGCTCATCAGCCGACTGCTGCACCTGCGGGCGCTGTCCGCCACCGCCACCGCCGCCACCACCGCTGGACGCGGCACGGGTGACCTGAGCGGTCGCGTAGCGGAGCGAGGGTCCGATCTCATCGACTTCGAGTTCGATGGAGGTGCGGTTGTTGCCCTCGCGGTCCTGGTACGAACGCTGCTTGAGGCGACCGGTCGCGATGACACGGGAACCCTTCGTCAGCGAACCGGCGACGTGCTCGGCGAATTCGCGCCACACCGAGGCACGCAGGAACAGCGCCTCGCCGTCTTTCCACTCGTTCGCCTGACGGTCGAACGTGCGGGGAGTCGACGCGATGGTGAAGTTCGCGACCGGAAGACCGTTCTGCGTGTAACGCAGTTCGGGGTCGGCCGTGAGGTTGCCCACAACGGTGATGACGGTTTCGCCGGCCATCGTCGTTACTTCGCAGCCTTCTCGGCGGACTCGACCTTGCGGGGAGCGGCGGCCTTGCGAGCAGCCTTCTCCTCGGAGCGCTTGGCTTCGGCGGCAACCTGAGCGATGGCCTCTTCAGCCCGCAGGACCTTGGTGCGCATGATCTGCTCGTTCAGCTTCAGCTGACGGTCGAGCTCGTTCGTGGCAGCGCTGGTCGCGACGAAGTTGACGACGGCGTAGATGCCCTCGTTCTTCTTGCGGATCTCGTAGGCAAGGCGACGGCGGCCCCAGATGTCGATCTTGTCGATGGTTCCCCCATCGGCCGTGATGACCTTGAGGAATCCGTCGAGCTTCGGAGCGACCTGGCGCTCGTCGACCTCGGGATCGAAGATGACCATGAGTTCGTACTGGTGCGTCACTAACCCACCTCCTTCGGACTAGAACGGCTGACGGGCATTTCCCGGCAGCAGGAGGGTGTGGTGCACGTTGTCGCGGGCTTATACGCGCATGGGCGTGACCGGACAACCTTCGTAGTCTAACGGATGCCGGCTCCCCCGGGGAATCGGCGATCGGTAGCGTGGAGCACACCGACGGCGGGGGGCCGCATGACAGGGATACGACCGTTCGACGCGAGGGCACTCCTGATGCCCGAGGATCGCGCGGGCGCGCGCGCCTTCACCGCACGGCTGCGCGCCGAGGGGCGCCTGCCGTCGGGCAACGCTGCCGTCGCGGTGGTCGCGTACACGATCGCGTTCGCGATGATCGCCGGAATGGGCGTGTTCTTCGCGTTCCTGGTCGCGGTCTTCGCCTCGGTGCTGCGCGAGGGCGCGATCGTCGTCGGGTTCCTCTTCGTCGTGCCCGTGCTCTTGGGACTCGGCGCTCTGATCGCCGGCATCCTCGTCGCGCAGCGTGGCGTGCGGGCGCAGGAAGACCGCCGGTGGCGGATCGCCGGGTTCGCCCGCGACGTGGGCATGGAGTACATCCCCGCGGTGCCGGCGCCCCCGCTTCCCGGGGTGATCTTCTCGCTCGGCAGCGCTCGCACGGCGACCGATGTGGTGCGGGGCCTGCAGCCGCGCTTCGTCGAGATGGGCAACCACTCGTACGTCGTGAGCAACGGCAAGAGCAGCACCACCGTGCGGTGGGGCTACATCGCCATCCGCCTCGGCACGCCGCTCCCCCACATCGTCCTCGATGCCACGGCGAACGACGGCGCGTTCGGGTCGAACCTTCCGGCGTCGTGGGTGCGAGGCCAACGGCTCAGCCTCGAGGGAGACTTCGACCGCCACTTCCGCCTGTTCTGCCCCGAGGGCTACGAACGCGATGCGCTGTACCTCTTCACTCCCGACGTCATGGCCCGGTTCATCGACAACGCCGCGGTGCTCGACGTCGAGATCGTCGACGACTGGTTGTTCCTCTACTCCCGCGAGGAGTTGTCGAGCGTCGATCCGGGGCGCTGGGCGTGGGAGTTCTCGGTGATCTCCGCGCTGCTCGACAAGCTCGAGCAGTGGGAGCGGTGGCGTGACGACCGCGTGACCGCCGTGTCCGCGCCGGCCCCGGCCCCCGTCGCCCACGCCGGGGGAGCGGCACCCGGGGGCGCACCCGTCGTGCCTGCCGGCCTGCTCCAGCCGCACCCGCGGGGCGTGGCACCGGCCGGCCGTCGACTGCGCCGCAGCAATCCGTGGCTCGTCGTGCTGGTGATCGTGGGCGGGGCGTTCGCCGTGGGAGCGGTGATGCTGCTCGTGCCGCTGCTGCTCCTGTTGTCGCTGTGAGTACCGTCGAGGAAGGGAGGCGATCACGATGACCCGCACCGCACCGTTCGACCCCGCGCCGCTCACCGAGCCCGTCGACCGCGCCGCGGCACGCGCGTTCAGTGCGCAACTGAGACGCGAGGGCAGACTGAGCGGTCGGCTCGTGTCGATCATCGTGCTGGTGATCGTGGGCGTCGCGTTTTTGCTCGTGGCCGTGCCGGTCTTCGGCCTGATCGTCGCGTCATTCGTCACACGCGACGGCTCCGGCCCGATCCCCCTGCTGATCCTGGCCGTCTTCCTGGCCGTCGCCGTCTTCATCGGCGGGGCGATCATCCGCGGCCTCGGGGGAGCGGCCGTACGCCGATACCGCCTGGACCGCTTCGCGCGCGCCAACGGGATGACCTGGCATCCGGGGTTCGCCAACCCCCCGCTTCCCGGCATGATCTTCGGCCTCGGTCACTCTCGCGAGACCAGCGATCTCGTGCGCGGAGAACGTCCGCGGGCCGTGGAGATCGGCAACTTCTCGTACGAGACCGGGTCGGGCAAGAACAAGCAGACGCACCGGTGGGGGTACGTCGCCCTCCGCCTCGACACCCCTCTTCCGCACATCGTGCTGGATGCCGTGGGCAACAACGGCCTCTTCGGGGGAACCAATCTGCCCGTCTCGTTCGGCCCACGCCAGCGGCTCAGTCTCGAGGGCGATTTCGACAGGCACTTCGCGCTGTACTGCCCGGAGGGGTACGAGCGGGACGCGCTGTACCTCTTCACGCCCGACGTGATGGCGCGCTTCATCGACAGCGCCGCCGCCCTCGACGTCGAGATCGTCGATGACTGGCTGTTCCTCTACTCGCGGCGCGAGCTGTCGACGCTCGACCCCGCCGTCTGGGAGTGGTTGTTCGTGACCGTCGACGCGATCGACGACAAACTCGCGCAGTGGGCGCGCTGGCGCGATGAGCGGTTGTCGGCCGCAGCGTCGTCGGGGGCGCCCACGGTTCCAGTCGACGCCGGAGTCCCGCATCCGGCCGCTCCGCTGCTCACTCCCCCACCCCGGGGCGTCGCCGTCCCCGGGCGACGGCTGAAACGCCGCTTCTCGTGGGTCACCGTCGTCGTTGCGGTCGCCATCGGCGGCTGGTGGGTGTTCACCCTCGTCTCCGACTTCCTTCGTTGACGGGATCGAGGCGATCGCATTCCGACGGAGGAATATATGCCTCTGACGTCATACGTCGATATCGGCCCCGAGATTCCGGAGCTCACGGGCGGCCTCGGCCCCGGTGCGCAAGCCGATGCGGGGGGCCACCTCCGTGGCCAGCAGCTCCAGCGAGCGCAGCGTCACCTCGTGCGCGGGGTCGACGGAGTGCACCTGGAACGCCACGTCTGTCGCCCGGGCCAGGGTGAGGTCGGCGACCAGTGAGGCCACGACCTCGTCGACGGTGCCGAGGTGGGTGTCGGAAGCACGCGCGAGATCTCGCAGATCGCCCGAGTCGTCGCGTCGAAGGAAGGTGCGGGTGAGGCGCCGGATGCCGCGCTCAGCTCCGCGCCACGTCTCGTCGAGGTCGGCAGCGTCGACCACCACCGCCGTGCGCGAAGCGAGGATGCGGGGCTCGACCCCCGACGGCAACGCCGCCAGGTAGGCCTCGATGATCGGCAGCTGGACATCGTGCAGCGCCTGCCCGGGTTCTCGCGGCTGCGTGCGCGAGAGCAGAAGACCGTCGCCCTCTCGCCCGGCGCGACGCCCGCCGTCGACCGAGAAGGTCGCCTGCCAGAGGCGTGAGCCCAGGTGGGGAGCCGGGGGGTTGAGCCGCAGCTCCGTGTCGCGGATCCCGCGCCCCGCGAAGGCGTCGCGGAGTACCGAGACGTGCTCGGCCTGGATCTCACGCCGGTCGTCGGACGAGCGGCGGAACGCGGCGAACGACGAGGGAGTGCCACCGGTACCGATGCCGAGCTGCACGCGCCCTGCGCTCAGGGCGTCGACGAACGCGGCATCCTCGGCCACGCGCACCGGGTCGTCGATGGGCAGCGTCACGATGCCGGTTCCCAGGGCGATGTGGTCGGTCTGCACGGCGGCCGCCGCCAGGAACGGGAAGGGAGACGGCAGTCCCCCCTCGTCACGGTCGAAGTGATGCTGGGCGACCCACAATGACGCGAAGCCGAGCTTTTCGGCCGCACGCACCTGTTCGAGCGCCGCGCGATACCGCTGGCCGTCGGTTCCGGCATCCAGAAGTCGGGTGAAGAACCCCAGCCGCGCGCCGCCCCGCGTGCCCTCGGGCACCCCGCTGATTCTCGCCATTCGTCGAGCCTAAGCGGGGCCTCCGGTCAGCGGGCCGGTACCGCGATCGCGTCCCCGGTGCGCGCGAGATCGGCCTCGAGTTCGCGCACGATCGGGATCACCGTCTCACCGAAGTGCTCGAGCTCCTCCTGGAAATGCAGGAAGCCCAGCAGGAACAGATCGACACCGCGCTTCTTGTATTCGACGATCCGTTCCGCGATCTGCTGCGCGTCGCCGAACAATTTCGTGCGGAAACCGTCGTTGTACTGCACGAGGTCGTCGAGCGACGAGTCGGCCCACATGCCCTTGCCGTCTTTCGTGGCGGCACCGGCTTCTTGCACGCTCCGACGGAATCCCTGCACCGCGCTGTCGTCGGCGTGCTCGATGATGTCGCGCAGCTGCGCCTCGGCCGCGGCACGGCTGTCGCGCTGGATGACGAAGCCGTTCAGGCCGAAGCGCGTGCGGCGCCCGTGCTCGGCGGCGACGCGCGTGACGTCGTCATACTGCTCGGTGAAACCGTCGAAGTCCTTGCCGTTCGAGAAGTACCAGTCCGAGAAGGCGCCGCCATTGAATCGCGCGGCGGTGCTGTTCCCGCCCTGGAAGATCTCGGGGTGGGGGCGCCCCGGCACCTCGTACGGGAACGGACGCAGCGTGAAGTCGGTGATGTCGTAGTACTTGCCGTGGAACGAGAACTTCTCCTGTGTCCAGAGGCCCCGCAGCACCTGGATGAATTCGGCGGCCCGCTCGTACCGCTCATCGTGTTCCAGCCATTCCAGACCCAGGTCGGTGTACTCGTCTTTGAACCATCCGCTGACCACGTTCACCGCGGCCCGCCCGTGCGAGAACTGGTCGGCGGTGTTGATGAACTTCGCGAGAACCGCCGGATGCCAGATCCCCGGGTGGATCGCCGAGATGACCTTGAGTCGCTCGGTGTTCAGCAGCAGCGCAAGGCTGATCGAGGTGGACTCGTGCTGCTGGGCCGCGCCGTAGCTGGAGGCGTACCGCACCTGGCTCAGCGCGTACTCGAAGCCGACGCGCTCGGCCGTCTGCGCCAGCTTCACGTTGTAGTCGTAACTCCAGTCGGTGCGCTGCTCGATCGAGCTGATGACCAGTCCGCCACTGACGTTGGGAACCCAGTAGGCGAACTTCAGGGGCTCGTGGGTGGGGGAGATGTCGGTCATGGAGTCCTCCTCGCGGATCGGAACACGGCCACCGTCGCACCGGGTCGGCTTCGGGTCAACGTCATGTGACGGCCCGTTTCGCCCCGTGACCCCGGGCGTCTGGGAACGGGTGAGGATGGACCAATGACCTCCCCCCAGCGCGTGCGATTCGGCTACTGGACCCCGATCTTCGGCGGGTGGTTGCGCAACGTCGACGACGAGCAGACGCCCGTGTCGTTCGCCCACATCGCCGAGATCGCCCGCGTCGCCGAAGAGGGCGGCTTCGACCTGACGCTCATTCCCGAGCTCAACCTGAACGACATCAAGGGCGTCGAAGCCCCGTCGCTCGACGCGTGGGCGGTGACCGCCGGTCTGGCGGCGGTGACCTCTCACCTCGAGCTCATGACGGCGGTGCGCCCGGGGTTTCACAACCCGTTCCACACCGCGAAGCAGGCGGCGACCATCGACGAGATCAGCGGGGGGCGCTTCACGCTGAACGTCGTGTCGGCCTGGTGGGCCGAAGAGGCCAAGCAGTACGACGGCCTGTTCAGTGCGCACGACGACCGTTACGCCCGCACGATCGAGTGGGTCGAGGTGCTGCGGGGCCTGTGGACGCAGACCCCCTTCGCCTACGAGGGCGAGTACTACCGCACCGAGGGCACGTACACCGAACCGAAGCCGCAGGTGCTTCCGCGCCTGTACGCCGGGGGCGAGAGCGAGGCCGGTCGCACCGCGATCACGCGCTTCGCCGACGCGTACCTGACGCACGGCGGCACGCTCGAGGAGCTGTCGACGAAGGTGGCCGACATGCGCCGTCGGCGCTCCGAGGCCGGCGCCTCGCCGTTCGAGGCGTTCGGCATGGCCGCGTACGCGGTCGTCCGCGACACCGACGACGAGGCCCAGGCCGAGATCGACCGCATCACCGACGTGCGCGGGGGAGCGGCCTACGGCTCGTACCAGGACTTCGTGAGCAAGTCGAAGCTCGACACCCCGGTCGATCTCAAGGAGTACTCGGTGTCGAACCGCGGCCTGCGGCCCAACCTCATCGGCACGCCCGATCAGGTCGCCGAACGCATCGTCGAGTTCGCGAACGTCGGCGTCTCGACCCTGCTGCTGCAGTTCTCGCCGCACCTGCCCGAACTGCAGCGTTTCGCCGCCGACGTCATCCCGCGCGTGCGGCGCCTCGAGGCGCTCCGCGACGCCTGATCGCGCCGCCGCCGCGCTGAGCGCGTCTCCCCTGGCGAGGGTTCCGGGCGCGCCCCACGCTCTACGTGCGCTTCCCCAGCGTTGAGTGTCCAGGACACGCCGCTCAGTCGGGGTGAGCTGCGGCGTGTCTTGGACACTCGACGGGGAGGGAGAATGCGGTCTGCGCGTCTCCACGCCGCGCGCGCTGCGCGGGCGTCCCCAGCGGTGAGCGTCCACAACACGCCGCTCAGGCAGGCGCGGATGGGGCGTGTCTTGGACACTCAACGGGGGGCGGGGGAGTGCGGCCTGCGCGTCTCCACGCCGCGCGCGCTGCGGCGCTTCCCCAGCGTTGAGTGTCCAGAACACGCCGCTCAGACAGGCGCGGATGCGGCGTGTCTTGGACACTCAACGGGGGGCGGGGGAGTGCGGCGTCGGCGGCAGGCCGCTGAGTTCGACGAAGCCGGAGGCCGACGGATCGGCCCGCCAGGCGGCGCAGCCGGCGTCAGACCGCGCGAAGCGCCTGATCCAGGTCGGCGATGAGGTCTTCGGCATCCTCGAGGCCGATCGACAGACGCACGAGACCGTCGCCAATGCCGAGGCGGTCGCGCGTCTCTTGCGTGAAGCCGAGGTGGGTCGTGGTCGCGGGGTGCAGCGCCATCGAGCGGGTGTCGCCGATGTTCGTCATGCGGCTGAACAGGCGCAGCGCGTCGAAGAATCGCTCGGCGCCGTCGCGACCGCCAGCCACGGTGAACGAGAAGACCGACCCCGAGAGGCCACCGTAGTCGCGGACGGCGAGCGCGTGCTGCGGGTGCGACGGGAGTCCGGCGTAGTCGACGCTCTCGACGCCGTCGTGTTGCTCGAGCCACGTCGCGATCGTGTGTGCGCTGGAGAGGTGTTGACGCATGCGCACCGACAACGTCTCCATGCCCTGCTGCAGAAGGAAGCCGTTGAGCGGCGACAGGGCGGGACCGGTGTCGTTGGCGATGCCGAACCGCAGGAAGAACTCGAACGCACGGGGGCCGAACGCGGCGACGAACGAGGCGTGTTCTGCGATCGGCGTCTCGGTGAGTCCGGGATAGGGGCGATCGGATGCCGCCCAGTCGAACGTTCCGCCGTCGACGACGGCGCCCGCGAGATTGGCGCCGTGACCCGAGAGGAACTTCGTCGCGGAGTGCACGACGATGTCGGCTCCGTGCTCGATGGGACGGATCAGGAAGGGGGTCGCGATCGTGTTGTCCACGACGAGGGGGATGCCGTGCCTGCGTGCCACTCGGGCGACGGCGTCGATATCGACGACGTCGTTCTTCGGGTTCGGCAACGTCTCGGTGAAGATGGCCTTGGTCTCGGGCCGAATGAGGGAGTCCCACTCGTGCTCGTCGCTGGGGTCCCAGACGTAGTCGACGCTGACACCCATGCGCGCGAAGGTGCGGTCGAACAGCACTCGGGTTCCGCTGTAGATGCTCGCGGTCGACACGAGGTGCTCGCCGCTGCCGGCGAGACCCAGCAGGGCCATGGTGATGGCTGCCTGGCCGGAGCCGACGACGATCGTGCCGGCCCCGCCTTCGAGCGACGCCAGTCGTGCTTCGGCGACCTGGTTCGTCGGGTTCAGGTTTCGCGAGTACAGGTGTCCCAGGTCGGCGCCGCCGAATCGATCGGTGGCCTCTTGGAACGAGGCGAAACGGTACGCCGCCGACAGGTGCACCGGGGTGATGCGCGAGCCGTGCGTGAGGTCTTCGACCTCGCCGGCGTGCACCTGACGCGTCGCGAACCCGAAGCCCTGCCACTCGGTATGCGGCGGGGCGGCCTCAGCCACGAGCACCCACCGCCTCTTGGGGGAGCAGCGAGCCCAGCCAGCGCGCGATGGCACGCGGTCCGGAGCGCGGCGCGGTCGCCTCGACATCGGGGTTGTAGTTGGTGTTGGTGTTTACGTCGTAGGTGACGGTGCGTCCGTCACGGGTCTCGATGAACTCGATCCCGGCGATGCCGACCCCCTCGGCGGCGAGGAAGGCCAGGTAACGGTCGATGAGTGCCTGATCGACGTCATCGCGGAGGCGGAAGAGGGGCTCGGGCTCGACACCGTCGGCTCCGGGCACCGCGCAGGCCTCGGCCGGGCAGAGCTCGAAGCTGCCCGCGCTCGTGTCGACTCGAACGGCGTAGACGAACTCGCCCGCCACGAACTCGGCGCGGGTGATGAACGGCGCCTTCGCGACCAGGAGTTCTTGCAGCAGCGTGATGCCGTCGGGCGACGGCTCGAACTCGGGGGAGGAGACCCACTCAGAGAACTCGGCCACGGAGTCCCAGCGGCGTACGCCGAGGCCCTTGCCTCCCTGGTTGTGCTTGCTGATGAACGGCGCCCCGAACTGCTCGGCCTTCGCGGCGAGATCGTCGACGCCGAACACCGCGACGGTGCGCGGCACATCGATACCGGCGTGACGCAGAGCCGCATGCTGAGCGACCTTGCTGACCTCGAGCTCCAGCACGTCGGCGCCGTTGATGACGGTGCGCCCCCACGACGCCAGCCAGCGCAGCACGGCACGGCCGAACTCCTTGCTGTGCGCGTGATCACGCGTGTGCGCCGACGCACTGAGACGCGACCAGAAAATGCCCTCGGGCGGCTCGACCGACAGGTCGATCGACCCATCGGTGAGCAACCACTCCTCGAACGGCACACCCTCGGCGGTGAACGCCGCCTCGAACGGCGGGAGCCACTGGGGGTTCTCATGGATGACGTAGACCTTGCCCGACATGTGGTCAGGCTAACCCGAGGCTCGGACATCGCGGGTGCGGAGCGTCACCGGAGGACACCAGTCGATCGGCACGTGGGGTCTGCCGGGCGGTGTGGCGGCGCCTCCGTACGATTCAGGTGCGTCCGGGTTTGATTGGATCGGCACGCTCAACGCCGGCCTACTTCTGGTCGGTGAGTTCGAAAATGTCACCGGGGACGCACGAACTCGTGTAACTGAAGTTTGCGATACCCGCCCCAAGTTCCAAATCGTAGAAACTTCCGTCCTTGTTCACTCCGGTCCGAAAAGGTGGATCAGAAAGGATGTATCGAGCAGGATCGAGGTCATTGTTGACAGCTATCTTGGCGTCGATCCCGAGTTTCTTCCATCCAGCCTGCACCCGCTCAGAAAGCACTGCAGGCTCGTTCGACAGGGGTTGTCGTAAGTAGGCGTCGAAGTGAAGCGTGACACCCTCGGCTCCTCCAAGAGCGTCGCAGGCCGACCAGGACTCGCTAGCAGTCCACCCGTCCTCACCCAAGGTGGCAGTGACGGCCTGATACAGATCCTGCGCGACGACTCGAAGTTCCTGGGGTGACATCGTCAATTCTCCTTTGTCGGTGTCGGTCGAGCATGCCGTCAAGATAATGGCCGTGATCAGCACGCCTAGCGCTGCGATGTATGCCCTCATGAATGATTCACGTCCCACATCCAGCCCCTGACAGCAGCGCGCTCCTGTGCACTGCCGCCTGCAATGATTCGATCGTCGTTCCCGGTTGTGGCGAGTGCGGTGTTGTAGAGCGCCGTAGTGTTCCTGGTGAAATAGCTCGACGCCCCATCGGATCCGGCCTCGAACGGCCCGTGCCTATCGACTTGATCGAAAACCGTCCCGTCGACAACCGTGGCTTCGGAGGAGAACACGCGAGCCCCGAACGTCAAATCTGTGGGGTCGGTTCGACCGGACAGCAGCTGCCCCACCGGCGCCCAACCGTCCCTGAGAGCCTGCGACGCGAAAACTTCCCCATCAGGAACGTCGAGGTCAGACGCACTGTCGATTCGAGTCGATATGCCCGCTGACCCCAGGAGAATGACGTGATCTGCGTGTGCATGCTCAAGGGCAAGCGTCGCCACACCAGTCCCATATGAGTGCGCCACAACGGAAAGGTCCACGTCCGCGTGCCTCGCTTGGTGGACCGCTTCGACCGCTTTCAGATCACGCGCTAAAGATGCCGCCCCCACCGCGGCACGGGTATCAGACGCAACCTCGGCGGCATTGATATCCGGCATTGGTGGGTGGTAACCGATCCAGGCCACCGCGGCCACCTGACCCGGGAGCAGATCGGAAACGCTGACCTGTTCGGTAATGAGCGCCTTTGCTGCCTCCACGTAGTTCTTCATGTCACCCCCGACCGTCGTCCCCATCCCCGGCACGATCACCGAAATGTGACGAGCCCGATCCAGATCGCCCACCGCCACCTGCGCCAACGGGGGCCGGTCGAGCACGAGCGAGGCGAGGGTGTTGCCCGTGGCAGCTCTCTCCAGTGCCTCCAGCGCAGCGGCCTGATCGGACTGATCCCAGGGACTGTTCCTGGCATCCTGGAGCGCTTGCGCGAGCACGATGCGATTCGCGCGGTCACGAGACGCGTACGCGACGCCGCCCAGGTTCCCGATCACCCCGGGTGCTTCGGTGATGAGCACCTCGCGCACGTCGGGGTCGAGATCGCGCCACCACGGCGCGATGGCAGCAGGATCGGCCTGTGCGAGCCTCACCACCAGGTCGGGCCGTGCCCGTAGCAGAGCGGTCAGGGCAGACGGATCGAGCGCGGACATGACCGACAGCACGTGCGCCGACGGCACCGCGGTGCGCCCGAGGCCCTCACCGATCGAGACCCAGACCTCGCCTCGCGCGCGGAGCGGCTCGATCAATGCGCGCACCGCGGCCGCGGCGATATCACCCGCGGTGAGCACGTCGGCGCACGCGTCGGCGAGCATCGCTTCGGCCCGGCGCAGGGCCTCAGCGCGGGAGCTCGGCGCTGCGCCCTGATGGCGTCCGTCCGAGATGACCAGCGGCCATCCGCTCGCGAAGGAACGGAATGCGGGGAGCTCGCCACCGTCGGTCGGCAGCGATGAGGCGTAGGCCCATGCCTCGATGGCATCCTGAGCCAGCCCCTGGGCGCGCGACAGTGCGCGGCCATAGGTCTGCATCGGTTCGACCAGGGCCTCCAGCGCCTCACCGATCAGCTCCCATCGCCGCGCGATGAGGTCGATCCGCGCGCCGTACGCGTCGGAGGCGCTCCCCGTCCATCCGTCGATCTCGTGCTGTCGCCGAAGGGAGTGAGAGATGTCATCGGCGACCGAAGATCGCTGCCCGCCGAGACGCGCGAGTTCGTAGGCCGCCTCGACGGAGCCGGGAACCAGCTCAGAGGCCAGCGTCGTCGCGCCCAGGGCACTCATCGCTGCGCGCCGATGGCGCGGGCGTCTCGTTCGCCGTCGGCATCCGCTCGCTCGTAGATCTGCGCGGTGGCGCGCAGACTCGCGGCCACGGCGTCGATCTGCGCCGTGGCCTCCGTCCAACCGCCCGTCAAGGACTGCAGCAACTCCTCGGCCGCCGCGCTCAGCCGCGCGTGCCCCAGGTTGCGTGTCGGAGTCAACGACGTCGACGCCCCGGCGTGATCCGCCGCGGCGTCGACCACGTACGCCGCACGGCGCAGTGCCTCCGGCTCGACCGTGAATTTCTGCATCCCCGCACGGTACTGAGGTCTGAGCAGTCGCCTCGGGAGTTATCCACAGATCCACCCCTCACGGGGAAAGGTTCGCCCGCGCTCGTCGCGGGAGCGCCGAACTTCACCCATCCACCCCGACCCATGACGAACGTCACCCCCACGACGTGACCCACGCCCCCCGTGCCGGCCGTCGTGCGCGGCCAGCATGAACACATGACCTCCTCCACCCCCACCCCCGTCGCGATCGACGCGCGGGGCGTCGTCAAGAGCTTCGGCTCCGTCCACGCCGTTCGCGGCGTGGACCTCACCGTCCGTCCGGGCGAGATCGTGGCCTTCCTCGGCCCGAACGGCGCGGGTAAGACCACGACGATCGACATGATCCTCGGCCTCACGAACCCCGACGCCGGCTCCATCCAGGTGTTCGGACACACCCCCCGCGGCGCCGTCGCCCGCGGCCTCGTCTCGGCCGTGCTGCAGACCGGTGGCCTCCTCAAAGACATCACTGTCCGCGAGACGGTGGCCCTCACGGCCAGCCTGTTCGCCGAGAAGCGTCCCGTCGACGAAGCCCTCGAGCGGGCCGGCATCCAGGGTCTGGCGAACCGTCGCGTGGGCCTGTGCTCCGGGGGCGAGCAGCAGCGACTCCGTTTCGCGATGGCCCTCGTGAGCGACCCAGCGCTGTTGATCCTCGACGAACCGACCACCGGCATGGACGTCGAGGCGCGCCGCTCGTTCTGGAGTGCGATCCGGGCGGATGCCGCCCGCGGACGCACCGTCATGTTCGCCACGCACTACCTCGACGAGGCCGACGAATACGCCGATCGCATCGTTCTGATGAGCCGCGGCCGGATCGTCGCCGACGGGAGCACCGCCGAGATCAAGAACCTCGTCTCGGGTCGGGTCGTCCAGGTGACGCTCCCGGATGCCGACCTCACGGCGCTCGCGTCGATTCCGGGCGTCGATTCGGTCGAGGCCGCCGGCGGGCGCGTCACGATCCACACGCGTGATTCCGACGAGCTCGCTCGACACCTGCTGACCGCCACCCCCGCGCGGGATCTCGAGATCACCGCGCAGAACCTCGAGAGCGTCTTCCTCGCCCTCACCGCCGACGCCGCGGCACCCGCCCTGAACGGAGCAGTCCGATGACCGCCATCACCCTCGACCGACCGGTGCCCACCCTCGGCGGGTTCACGCTCACCTATCTGCGCCTCGAGCTGATGCGCAAGATCCGCAACCCGCGCGGGTTGTTCTTCACCGTGGCGTTCCCGGTGCTGATGTTCTTCATCGTCGGGTATCAGCTGCTCGACGAACCGCTGACGGCGACGCCCGTGGCATCCGGGGGAGTGTCGGTGGCCGCGTACATCATGGTGTCGATGGCGATGTACGGAGCGATGATGTCGGCGACCCAGACCGGGGCGTCGGTCGCCGCCGAACGCGCGCAGGGGTGGACGCGGCAGCTGCGCCTCACGCCGCTGAACCCTGTCGTCAATGTCGCCGTGAAGACGATCGCGGGCATGATGTTCGGTCTCGTCGCCATCGTCGCGACCTACATCGTGGCCATGTTCTCGGGCGTCGAGTTGTCGGCATCCCAGTGGATCGTGTCGGGCCTGGCCGCGTGGCTGCTCGCCGGTGCGGTCTTCACGACGCTCGGGCTCATGGTCGGCTACATGGTGCCCGGTGAGAACGTCGCGCAGATCACGAGCCTGGTCGTCGTTCTGCTGTCGTTCCTGGGCGGCCTGTTCTTCCCGCTGTCGAACATGCCGGACTTCCTGCAGGTCATCGGCAAGCTGACGCCCGTGTACGGCATCGGTGAGCTGGCGCGGTCACCGCTGACGGGGGATGCCTTCGACCTTGGTGCCCTGATCAATGCGGTCGTCTGGCTCGCGGTGTTCGTCACGGGCACGGTCGCCTTCTTCCGTCGCGATACGCGGCGAGGATGAGCGACGGGGGCGTCCTATGGTGAACGTGATGAACGAGCAGGCCGCCCCCGCCGCCGGGTCGGCACCCTCCGCGGGTGCCGGCTTCGCCATGTCGAACCGCGGGTGGTTCGTCGGCGCGGGCATGTCTCTCGCCTGGATCGTGCCGACGATGTACACGCTGTGGGCGCAGCCTTCGGCCGTCACCATCGTGCCGACGCTTCTCGTGGCGGTCTTCGGCGGTGCCTTCCTGTGCACGGTTCCGGTGATGCGGCGGCTGCAGCCCGGTGCGGTGCGCCTCGTTCCGGCCGCGGTGCTCTTCCTGCTGAGCCTGTCGCTCATTCCGTGGCTCGGCGCCGACGTGCGCTGGTTGTGGACGTTCGTCGGCGTGGCCCTCGCCGTCTCGCGCATGCGGCGCAGCATGCTCTGGATCGCCCTCCTGGTGCTGGCCGGCCTCACCTTCGCCGTGGGGGTGTGGGACGACGCCGACGTCGGCAACAGCGCCCTGAACGCCGCCGTCATCCTCTCGGTGTCGGTGATGATGGCGACTCTCACCGGCAACATCACCACCCTGGCGCGTCTTCGGGCCGCGCAGCACCAGGTCGCCGAGCTCGCCGCCGAGCGCGAGCGGGGCCGCGTCGCTCGCGACGTGCACGACATCCTCGGCCACTCCCTCACGGTCATCACGGTCAAAGCCGAGCTGGCGGGGCGACTGATGGATGCCGGATCCCCGGCCGCGCGCGACGAGATCGCCCAGATCGAGCAGCTGGCGCGTGGCGCGTTGGCCGACGTGCGCGCGACGGTGCACGGTTTCCGCGGCGTGAGCATCAGCGGGGAGCTCGCCGCGGCGCGGGCCGCCCTCGAGAGCGCCGGGGTGACGCCCGACCTGCCCGGGTCGACCGAGCAGGTCCCCGCCGATCGTCGGGAGCTCGCCGGATGGGTGGTGCGCGAGTCGGTGACCAACGTCGTACGGCACGCCGGTGCTCACGCGTGCCGCGTGCGTCTGAGCGCCCGCGGTGTCGAGGTCGACGACGACGGATGCGGACCGTCCACCACGGCATCCTCGGGGTCAGGGCTCACGGGCCTCCGCGAACGCGTCGAGACCGCTGGCGCCCGCCTCACCGTGGGTCGCAGTGATCTCGGCGGGTTCAGAGTGAAAGTGACGTGGTGACGCGATGGTGATCCGGCTTCTCATCGCCGACGACCAGGCCCTGGTGCGCGGTGCCCTCGCCGCCCTGCTCGGGCTCGAGAACGATATCGAGGTCGTCGCCCAGGTCGGGCGCGGCGACGAGGTCGTCGAAGCGGCTCGCGCGTCTCAGGCGACGGTGGCGCTGCTCGACATCGAGATGCCCGGTATCGACGGCATCGCCGCGGCATCACTCCTGCGTTCCGAGGTTCCCGGATGCCGTGCCCTCATCGTCACGACCTTCGGCCGGCCGGGCTACCTGGCACGGGCCCTTCAGGCCGGGGCATCGGGCTTCGTCGTGAAGGACACTCCCGCGGCCGAGCTGGCCGATGCCGTGCGGCGCGTGTCGATGGGACTGCGAGTCGTGGACCCGGCGCTGGCTGTCGAGTCGTTGGCTCAGGGCGACTCGCCCCTCACGGAGCGTGAGACCGATGTGCTCGCCGCAGCGCGGTCGGGCGGGTCGATCGCCGACATCGCGCGGATGGTGCACCTGTCGGAGGGCACGGTGAAGAACCATCTCTCGAGTGCGATCGGCAAGACCGGCGGGCGCAATCGGGCGGACGCCGTGCGAGTGGCTGTCGACCGGGGCTGGCTCTAGCCGCGACGCGGTCGTGCGGGTCCGTCGGGCAGGAAGAGTGCCAGCGCGACCAGGGGAGACGCCACGATGCCGGTCACCGCTGTCGCGACGGACCAGGAGCCGTCGATGTACAGCGTCCGCCCACCGCCGCCCGGGTCCTTCGTTCCCGTGTAGGTGACGAGGTAGGGGACGACGATGGTCGTCGCCGCCTCGGTCGCGACGATGGCCAGCAGCATCAGCCCGGTCGCTACCAGGGCCGCGGCGATGAGCGGGGCCAGGACGAGGACGAACACGCGACCGGCGCTGAACTTCATGGGGCACCCTCCGCGCGAGCCGCTCGCGCGGCTGCCGGGTCTCGTGCCCGGACCGACGACACGCTAACGGCGCCCGCTTCCACCGCCGAGGGGGGTGGGCGCCGTTTTCGCCCGACGCCGTGGCGTTTTCGCCCGTTAGCCGTCGTACGGTGTCGCGACCTTCGTTCGCGACCGCCGGTGGCGCCGCAGCCTCATTCCGAGAGAGTCGTCACCCCGAACGCCACCGCCTCCTGCTCCGTCAGCATCCGCGAGCGAATGAGGAATCGCATGCCCGTCGGACCCTCCACCGAGAAGCCCGCCCCGCGCCCGGGCACGACGTCGATCGTCAGGTGAGTGAACTTCCAGTACTCGAACTGCGATTCCGACATGTAGACCTCGATGGGGTCGTCGAGGCCCACTTCGACGGTGCCCAGCAGTACGTCGCTCGGCCCCGTGAGGAACATTCCCACCGGGTAACACATCGGAGAACTGCCGTCGCAGCAGCCGCCGGACTGGTGGAACATCAGCGGGCCGTGCTTCACCGTCAGATCGCGCAGGAGCGCGGCCGCGGCATCCGTCACGTCGACGCGGGAGAGTTCTGGCATCCGTTCCGTCCTTCCTTCACCGCCGTGTCCCACTTGGTGCAGAAGATCGGTGTCCGATCTGCACGAAGTGAGACACGGCGCGCCCATCAGCAGGACTCAGAAGAAGCCCATGGCCCCATCGGCATACGACACCAGCAGGTTCTTCGTCTGCTGGTAGTGGTCGAGCATCTTCAGGTGGTTCTCGCGGCCGATGCCCGACTGCTTGTACCCGCCGAACGCGGCGTGCGCGGGGTACTGGTGGTAGGTGTTCGTCCACACACGCCCGGCTTCGATGGCGCGGCCGGCACGGTAGGCGGTGTCGCCACTGCGGCTCCACACACCGGCGCCGAGGCCGTAGAGGGTGTCGTTGGCGATCGAGATCGCGTCGTCGAAGTCGTCGAACGAGGTCACCGACAGGACGGGGCCGAAGATCTCCTCCTGGAAGATGCGCATGTCGTTCGTGCCCTCGAAAACGGTCGGCGCCATGTAGTAGCCGTCCGTCAGGTCGCCGCCGAGATCGACGCGTTCGCCACCCGTCAGCAGCTTCGCTCCGCCCGCTTTGCCGATGTCGATGTACGACAGGATCTTCTCGAGCTGGTCGTTCGACGCCTGTGCTCCGATCATCGTCTCGGGGTCGAGCGGATTGCCCTGACGCACCTTCTTCACGCGCTCGAGGCCGTCACCGAGGAATTGGTCGTAGATCGACCGCTGGATGAGCGAGCGCGACGGACACGTGCACACCTCGCCCTGATTCAGCGCGAACATCGTGAAGCCCTCGAGCGCCTTGTCGTAGTACGCGTCGTCGCTGCGCAGGGCGACGTCTTCGAAAAACACGTTCGGGCTCTTGCCGCCGAGTTCGAGCGTCACGGGGATGAGGTTCTGCGAGGCGTACTGCATGATCAGACGCCCCGTGGTGGTCTCACCGGTGAACGCGATCTTGCGGATGCGCTTGTGCTGCGCCAGCGGTGCCCCCGCCTCGATGCCGAAGCCGTTCACGATGTTCACGACGCCCGCCGGCAGCAGGTCGCCGATGATGTCGAACAGGAACAGCAGCGATGCCGGGGTCTGCTCGGCCGGCTTGATCACGACGCAGTTGCCCGCGGCGAGCGCCGGCGCCAGCTTCCAGGCGGCCATGAGGATGGGGAAGTTCCACGGGATGATCTGCCCGACCACACCGAGCGGTTCGTTGAAGTGGTAGGCCACAGTGTTCTCGTCGAGCTGGCTGAGCGAGCCCTCCTGGGCCCGCAGCACGCCCGCGAAGTAGCGGAAGTGGTCGACGGTCAGCGGGATGTCGGCGGCGAGCGTCTCGCGCACCGGCTTGCCGTTCTCCCACGTCTCGGCGACGGCGATCTTCTCGAGGTTCTCTTCGATGCGGTCGGCGATCTTGTTCAGGATAACGCTGCGCTCGGCGGGAGTGGTCTTCTTCCACGACGCGAACGCCTTCCAGCCGGCCTCGACCGCGCGGTCGATGTCGTGCGCGTCGCCGCGACCGACCTCGCAGAACGGCTTGCCGGTGACCGGGGTGATGTTCTCGAAGTACTCGCCGCTGTGCGGTTCGACCCATTCGCCGCCGATGTAGTGCCCGTACCGCGAGCGGTACTCGGCGACGGCTCCGCGGGTTCCGGGAGCGGCGTAGACGCTCGAGACGCCTTCTTCGACGATGGTCATGCGTGTCTCCTTCGACGGTCATGAGTCGCCGCGACGGCTTCGGGCGGCGATGCGCCGACGCTACGCCGGGGGAGGTTGCATCCGGTTGCACCCGGGACGCACGCGCGGGCGGACGGCGGCGTAGCCGTCCCAACGAGACCGCACCCGTTTGCCGAGACCGCACCCGATTGGCGGCGAACGCATGCGTCCTCGTCAAAAGGATGCGGTTCCGATCACCCGCCGTCCGTCCGCCGCCCGGGGTGGGCACGCGCGGCGAGCGAACGCCACCGGGTCCGACGCGGGGACCGCGGCCCCCACACGCACCGACGACGGATGCCACGACCCCGAGGCCGTGGCATCCGTTCAGCGCGGGAGACTACGCGTCGGCGTCAGCCAGCACCGACCGGAGCGGCGGAACATTGACCTCGTGCAGGTCGACGCCGTCGAGGCGCTCGATGCTCTGCACGCGCGGGGCGATGACGCGATCGTCGGCGACGATCCAGCTGCCGACCAGCAGGAACCGGTCGTTGCCGGCCGTGATCGGTCCGGTGAGCGCGAAGGTCTGGTGCGTAGGAGTGAGGAACGTCACGCGGACGGGCGTGCCGTGGGGGAGGGTCGAGGGATCGACGACATCGGCACCCAGGGCGGCCTCGGGCTGCTCGATGCCCACGTCGATGCGCTGGATCTCGGAGCTCGTGGCGAGGATGACATCACCGACGAGCGGCTGACCGCCCACGCCGATGCGCACGGTGCCCTCGAGGGCGTAGAGGCCGTAGCGGGGGGAGCGGACGATGACCCGGGCGATATCGCCGGCCTTCACCTCGGCGAGGGCCTCGCGAATGCGCCCCACGTCGCGACGGGCGCGAGCTGCCGAGAAGATGTCGAGCGTTTCTTCGTCCATATGTTCAGCGTAACGAGGGGTTCCGACATCGGGAACGCCCGCGGCCCATCGCCGGGCGAACACCCGGCGAACAGGGCCCGCTCACGCCCGCTCGAGACGCTCCAGCCGCGCGACGAGCCCCGAGCGCTTGGGGGAACGCGGGGGGAGCATGCCCAGGCACAGCCGCAGCACCTCCTCGTCGTCGCACGCCTCGGCGGTCTCGGCGTAGGCGAGCAGCACGTCGACGCTCGCCTCGGCGATGAGCGCTTCGCGCAGCGCCGAGCGCACCGACTCGCGCACCTCGATGACCCCCGGTGCGTCCGACTCCGGCAGCACCGAACCCGCGTACGCGGCCAACGCCACCCGGCGCGCCCCGCGATCGAGCAGCGACAGCACGTGCTGCGCGTCGGTCTCGAGATCCTCCAGCAGGCGATAGGGGCGGGATGCCGGAACCAGACGCGACGCGACGGGGACGAGCGCGCGGCGCAACCGCACCATCTCGGGCCGCAGCGTCTCGACGGCGGGGTGGCCGTAGACCGCTTCGCTCAGCGCCTCGGCCGACAGCCCTTCCCGGTGCACGGCGAGGAGCAGCAGGATCTCGGCGTGCCGGGCGCTGAGTTCCCGCACCGCCCCATCCACCTCCAGCAGCGCGCGATCGCGACCCAGGATGCGCAGCAACGCGCGCGACGGCACCGCCCGCTTCGGCGCGGGTGGATGCTGCGCGCGCAGCCGCGCGACGAGGATCTCGCTCTCGATCGCGCGGGCCGTGGCATCCACCAGCAGTTGAGCCTGGGGCGTCACGGCCTCGGGCCCGCCCGTGACGTCGATCACACCGATCAGACGCCGCGTCTCGGGATCGTGCACGGGAGCCGCGGTGCACGACCACGGCTGCACGAGGCGGTTGAAGTGCTCGGCGCCGCGGATCTGCACCGACCGGTCCAGGGTGAGCGCCGTTCCCGGGGCCGAGGTGCCCACCGCGTCTTCCGCCCAGTTCGCGCCCGCGACGAAACCCATGTCGCCGGTGAGCGTGCGGATGTGCCGGTCGCCCTCGACCCACAGCAGGCGCCCGGCGGCATCTCCGACGGCGACCACGACGCCCGATTCCTCGGCCGTGCCGGGCAGCAGGAGCGACCTCACCATGTCCATCACCCCCGCCAACGGGTGGGCGCGACGGTAGGCCTCGAGCTCGTCGCTGGCGAGTTCGAGCGAGGGAAGCCCCTCGGGTCCGACCAGCGATGCCAGCGACCGCCGCCACGAGTCCTGCACGAGGGGCCGCACGTCGTCGAGGCGTCGATCCTCGTTGCCGGCGAGCATCTCGTCGTGGGCGCGCGCGATCAGCAGTCCCGAGGTCTCGGGGGAGATGGCCGGTCGCGACCAGGAAGAGGACACAGGACTCCCATCGGCGGTGACGGAGGTGGGTCTCAGTGTAGGTCGACGGCCGTGTCGAGGGGAGGGGTCGGGCGTCAACCCCCGCCCACGATCCCGGTGCGCACGCGCACGGTGGGAGAAACGAAGGAGAGGGATGCCATGAAGGCAGTGCAGTATCGCGAGATCGGCAAAGGCCCCGAGGTCGTCGAGATCGAGGAACCCCACGCGGGTCCGGGCCAGGTGCGACTCAAGGTCACGGCCGCGGGGCTGTGCCATTCCGACTGGTTCGTGATGGACCTCCCCGAAGAGCAGTACACCTACGGCCTCCCGCTCACGCTCGGCCACGAGGGCGCCGGCATCGTCGACGAGCTCGGCGAAGGAGTCGAGAGCGTCGAGGTCGGCGCGGCCTACGCGATCTACGGACCGTGGGGCTGCGGTCGGTGCCACGCCTGCGCGAAGGGCGCCGAGAACTACTGCCCGTATGCCGCCGAGATGGGCATCACCCCTCCGGGGCTCGGAAGCCCGGGAGCCATGGCGGAGTACGTCATCGTCGACGATCCGCGTCACCTCGCGCCCCTCGGCGACCTCGATCCCGTCGAGACCGTGTCGCTGACCGACGCGGGTCTCACCCCGTACCACGCGATCGTGTCGGCGAAAGAGAAGCTGTACCCCGGCGCCGTGGCCGTGGTGATCGGCGTCGGCGGCCTGGGACACGTCGGAGTGCAGATCCTCCGCGCGATCTCGCAGGCCACCGTCATCGCCGTCGACATCGGCGAGGACAAGCTCGCCCTCGCCCGCGAGGTCGGCGCCCACCACACGGTCGCCTCCGACGCTCAGGCGGCCACCCGCATCCGGGAGCTGACGAACGGCCTCGGCGCGGCGGCGGTGTTCGACTTCGTCGGAGTGCAGCCCACGATCGACCTCGCGCGCGAGGTCGCGGCGATCGACAGCTTCATCCACATCGTGGGTATCGGTGGCGGCATCCTCCCCGCCGGTTTCTTCTCCACACCGATGGGAGCCGCCGTCCGCGCGCCGTACTGGGGCACGCGCAGCGAGCTGATCGAGGTGCTCGACCTCGCCCGTAGTGGCGCGGTCGGCGTGCACGTCGAGCGCTACGGCTTCGACGGCGCGGTCGAGGCGTACGCCAAGCTGCACCGGGGCGAGGTGCGCGGCCGCGCGGTCGTCGTTCCCTGATCACGGCGCCGCGGGGGTGGCATCCGGACCATGGATGCCACGCCCGCGGCGTTCCCGCAGGGGGAGCGTCACGCCGGGTCGGTGCCTATCCCCGCGCCGCCCACCACTGCCGCAAGCGCTTCTCGGCCTCGTCTTCGCCGAGCACGCCCTCGTCGAGGCGCAGCTCGAGCAGGAACCGGTAGGCCTCGCCCACCTCACGACCGGGCTTCACCCCCAGCACCTCTTGAATGCGGTTGCCGTCGAGCTCGGGGCGGATCGCGTCGATCTGCTCCTGCTCGCGCAGCGCCGAGATGCGGCTCTCGATGTCGTCGTACGCGGATGCCAGGCGATGGGCCTTGCGCTTGTTGCGCGTGGTCACGTCGGCCCGCGTGAGGATGTGCAGGCGTTCGAGCTCGTCGCCGGCGTCGCGCACGTAGCGTCGGACCGCGGAGTCGGTCCAGGCGCCCTCGGCGTAGCCGAAGAACCGCAGGTGCAGTTCGACCAGACGCGACACGACGGTCGTGGTGTTCGCGTCGAAGCGCAGCGCCTGCAGACGCTTGCGGGCCAGGCGTGCGCCCTTGATGTCGTGGTGGTGGAAGGTCACGCCGCCGCCCGGCTCCAGGCGCCGCGTCGCGGGCTTGCCGATGTCGTGCAGCAGCGCCGCGAGACGCAGCGGCACATCGGGGGCGGCATCCGGATGCCGTTCCTTCTCGAGCGCGATGGCTTGGCGTAGCACGGTGAGCGAGTGCTCGTAGACGTCTTTGTGGTGGTGGTGCTCATCGACCTCGAGGCGCAGCGCCGGTACCTCGGGCAGGAACTCGTCGATCAGGCCGGTCTCGACCAGCACCCGGATACCGCGGACGGGGTCGTCGGTCTGGAGCAGCCGCACGAGCTCCGCCTGCACGCGCTCGGGGCTGACGATCTGCAGCGAGGCGCGCAGCTCGACGATGGCGGCGAGCGTGTCGGGGTCGAGGGTGAACTCGAGCTGCGACGCGAATCGGGCTCCGCGCAGCATGCGCAGGGGGTCGTCGCCGAAGCTCACCGCGGGATCGATGGGGGTGCGCAGGCGCTGGGCCAGCAGGTCTTCGACGCCGCCCGTCGGGTCGACGAGGGTGCGGGCGGGAACCCGCAGCGCCATGGCGTTGACCGTGAAGTCGCGGCGGTTGAGATCGGCCTCGAGCGTGTCACCGAACTCGACGGTGGGCTTGCGGGTGACGCCGTCGTAGCTGTCGGCCCGGTAGGTCGTGATCTCGACCTGCTCACCCCTGACCCGGGCGCCGATCGTGCCGAAGGCCCGACCGACGTCCCACTGCACCGACGACACCGGCTTCACCAGGGCGAGGATCTCGTCGGGACGCGCGTCGGTGGTGAAGTCGAAGTCGTGGGTGATCCGGCCCAGCAACGCGTCGCGGACGGGTCCCCCGACCAGGGCCAGGTCGCGACCGGCGTCGGCGAAGACGCGGGCGAGAGTTGCGACCACGGGGTGGGCCGCCAGCTCCTCCAGGCGCGCGAGACCGTCGACCATGTTCAGCATGCCTTCGAGCCTATCCGGGGCCGCCGACAGCCACCGCAGACGTGCTCCGCGCCAGACGCGAGGGCCGACGGCACCCTGTCCGCAGACACCGGCGGGCGTCAGTCGTCGGCGAAGTCCACGAACCCGGTCACCAGCAACTCGCGCACACGCGGGAGCAGGTCGGCGCGGAGGGCCTCGGCATCCACCTCGAGCAGCTGCGCGATCGCGTCGACGAGCACGCCCACCGACAGATCGCCGTCGCACGCGCCCACGAGCGCCGCCAACGCGGGGTCGACCTCGAGCGCGCGCGCGAAGCCCCCGCCCTGGCGCAGCTCGATGACCGAGGGGTCCTCTTCACCCGGTCGGTGGTGCCGGGCCTCGGTCACGTCGGGGGCGACGCGCAGCACGCTGTCGGCCAGGCTCTCGTCGTCGAGCAGCGCCGCGCGATCGTGCGCGGCGAGGCAGGCGGCCAGGTGCGACCCGAACCACGCCTCGCCGCCGCCGTCGACCCGCTCGAAGCGGGCGAGCGTGGGGGCTCCGGCGAGGGGCTTGCGCACGAGCACGTAGCCGAAACCGATGCCGGTCACCCCCCGCTCGGCGAAGTCGTCGAGCCAGGCGTCGATCAGCCGCGCGTACGCGGGGGTGCCGGCGACGGTACCGCCATCGCGCACCCACAGTTCGGCGTAGGCGAGCGGATCGAGCACCTGCCGCTCGACGACCCAGGCGTCCATCGACGTTCCGATCCAGTCGCGCACCCGATCGAGTCCCGACTCGCCCTCGCGGTACTCCCAGTTGCCGAGTGACTGCGCGACACCGCCGGGGGACAGGTGCGCGCCCACGCCGCCGATGACCGACGCGACGAGCGCGTCGCCCTCGAGACCACCGTCGCGGTATTCATACGCCGGAACACCGGCCACGCGGGGAGTGATGACGAACGGGGGATTGGAGGCCACGCGGTCGAACGTCTCGCCGGCGACGGGTTCGAAGAGCGAGCCGTGCCGCGTCTCGATGCCGTCGACGTCGTTGAGCAGGGCGTTCAGCCGGGTGAACCGCAGCGCGCGCTCCGAGATGTCGGTCGCGACGACGTGGTCGACCAGACGGCGCAACCGCAGGGCCTGGATGCCGCACCCCGTGCCGAGATCGAGGGCGGTGTGCGCGCGACGCGTGAGCTGCAGCCGCGCGAGGGTCTCGGAGGCGCCCCCCACCCCGAGCACGTGGTTCTCGGGGAGCGGGCCCTCGAGCGCCGACTCGTCGAGATCGCTCGCGATCCACCATTCGACGTCGCCCTGGTCGTCGGAGAACCCCTGCGGGCGCAGCATCACCGCCGGGGTGACCGCATCGCCCGACACCTCGATGAGCCCCAGAGTCACGGCTCCGTCGACGCGCAGCGCGGGCAGCGCCGCCTCCACGTCGCCGCGTGCCACGGGCAGTCCCAGACCCCAGAGGCGTCCCAGCACGGCCAACGCGTCACCCCGGTCGCCCAGCGCGCGCGTGGCGGGGCGACGCAGGCCGCGGGCGAGAGCGTCGTCGGCTTGGGCACCCCACGCGTCTCTCAGTGCAGCGCTGGCGAAGCCCGCCGCGCGGAGGTCGTCGGCGAGGGCGCGGCACAGCAGGGCGTCGGGTTCGGGGAGCACCGGTCCATTCAACCGTCTGCGCGGGGCTATCGGGGGGCTCCGAGGTGCGCGGGCCTAGACTCGACGCGGTGCGAGGCCCCCTCGTTCCACCGACGCTCGTATGAACGTGACCTCCCAGCCTCCGGGCTCACCCGTGCCGCGGCGCTCCCTCACGCGCCGGCTGCTGGCGACCCTCGCCGCCGGCGCCCTGGCGTTCGGACTCGCGGTCCCGGCGATGCCCGCCGCGGCTGCCGCACCGAGCCCCTCGCCGTCGGCCTCGACGACGCCGGCCGTCCTGTCGGCCGCACCCGTCGCCAACGGCATCCTGCGCCCCGGAGAGGCGCTGACGGTCGCCGTGACCCTGGCGGCGGGTTCCGGGGCGGCCGTCGCGACCCCCGTCGGCCTGCAGCTGGGAACGGCGCCCCTGAGCGACGACGCGGCCCTCGAGCGCTGGCTCGGCGGCGACACCACCGGAGTCACCCTGCAGCAGGTCGCCACCGGATCGATGGATGCCACCGCCTCCGGCGCCCAGACCACCACGGCGCTGTCGGTACCGGCGACCGACGCCGCGCTGGCCGGACGCGCGGCGGGGGTCTACCCGGTGCGCGTGACGGCCGACGGCGCGGGTCTGCGCACCCCGACCGTGGTCGTCGTTCCGAACGACGCGGGCGCGCAGACACCCGTCGCCCTCGTCGTTCCCATCACGGCCGCACCGATGACCCGGGGGCTGCTGAGCGCGAGCGAACTGGCGGAGCTCACCGCGGTCGACGGCGCTCTCTCGGCCCAACTCGATGCGGTCGACGGAACCGGGGCGACCCTCGCGGTCGATCCCGCCATCCCCGCAGCGATCCGGGTTCTCGGCTCGGCCGCACCCCCCACCGCCGTGGCCTGGCTGCAGCGTCTGCTGGCGCTGCCCAACAACCGCTTCGCGCTGCAGTTCGGTGACGCCGACATCGCGGCGCAGTTGCGAGCCGGCCTCACCGCCCCCCTCTCGCCTACGTCGCTGCAGTCGTACATGGCGGCCGCCGACTTCACCCAGCCCGCGCCCGCCGTCTCGGCGGTGTCGACGCCCGATCCGTCGACATCGGCGACGCCGGGCCAGCCGTCCTACCCGTCGCTGACGTCGCTGCTCGACATCGGTTCCGCCACCCCGAACGTCTTCTGGCCCGCGACCGGGTCGGCCGGCGCCGACACCGTCACCGCCCTCGGTGCCCTGGGGAGCGCCGATCAGCCCGCCCACGTGCTGGTGCCGTCGACCAGCGTGGTCGGGGGCGCACGTCAGGCCGCCGCCGCCGTGGCAGGCGTATCCACCCCCGTCTACGACGCCGAGGTCTCGCGTGCTCTCGCCGACGCCGCCGGACAGAACGACACGACCCGACGGGGGTCGGCGCTCGCGGCCGCGCAGGCCTACCTCGCCCTGGCTCGCGCGACCACCGGTGATCAGCCCGTCCTCGCCATCCTCGACCGCGGCACCGACCGCTCGCGCGTGAGTCTCCGCGCGACCCTGGGCCTCGTCGCGACGGCGCCGGGGTACAGCAGCTCCACGCTCGCCGCGGTGTCGACGATCCCGGCATCCGAGATCACCCTCGCCGACGCGACGGTCGATACCGCCCGCGTCACCGACGTCGCCGATCTGCTCGCCGACGAGCAGGTCATCGACCGTTTCGCGACGATCCTCGACCAGCCCGAGCTGCTCACCGGCCGCGAGCGCGCCGAAGTCCTCCAGGTGACGAACGTGTCGTGGACGGGGGATGCCGCCCGCAAGGCCGTCTCGGACCACCGCGCCGCGACGCGTACGACGCTCGATTCCGTCGGCATCCTGTCGTCGGACTTCCGACTCGTGAGTTCCAGCGCGCCGCTGCGGCCGTGGGTGCGCAACGACCTGCCCTGGCCCGTCACGGTCGTGATGGCCGTGGACCCCAACGACGTGCGGCTCCGCGTGCAGCCGCGCACGACCGTCAACGCTCAGGCCTCGGCCAACACGCGCGTCGAGGTCCCCGTCGAGGCACGCATCGCCAACGGCGAGGTCAGCGTCGCCCTGCAGCTCTACAGCCCCACCGGAGAAGCCGTGGGCTCGCCGCAGGTGGTCGACGTCGAGGTGCGGGCCGAGTGGGAGAGCATCGGCCTCATCGTCATCATCCTGCTGATCGTGGCGTTCCTGAGTCTCGGCGTCGTGCGCACCATCGCCCGTCGCCGTCGAACGCGCACCGAGGGCGACGAGACTCCGGATGCCGAGCCCCCGGCCGACGGCAGCATCGTGCGCAAGAGCCCGGATGCCGATGGGCGCAGCCCGGCATCGGACGACAGTGCCCCCGACACCGACGACGACGGCACCGAGCCGCTGTCATCCGACTTCACCGAGGAGAACCGCCCGTGAGCAGTATCGGACGGGCGAGTGTGCTCATCGGAGCGGGGACCATCGCGTCGCGCCTGACCGGTCTGCTGCGCACCATCGTGCTGGTCGCAGCCATCGGTTCGATCGGTGGCGCGGGTGACGCCTTCGCCGTCGCGAACCAGCTGCCCAACAACATCTACGCGATCATCTCGACGGGTCTGCTGACCGCCGTGGTCGTCCCGCAGATCGTCAAGGCGGCCGCGCACGCCGACGGCGGCCAGGCATTCATCTCCAAGCTCTTCACGCTGGGCACGGTGGGCCTGCTGGGGGCCACGGCGCTCGCCATGGTCGCCGCGCCCCTGTTGGTGCAGGTGTACGCGAGCAAGTTCACCGACGATCAGCTGGCACTGTCGACCGCCTTCGCCTACTGGTGCCTTCCGCAGGTGTTCTTCTACGGTCTGTACGCACTGCTGGGCGAGATCCTGAACGCCCGGCGCGTGTTCGGGCCGTACACGTGGGCGCCGATCGTCAACAACGTCATCTCGATCGCCGGCTTCGGCGTCTTCATCCTGATCTTCAGCGGCCCTCAGGATCGCGTCGCCGCGTGGACGCCCTCGATGATCGCGACACTCGCCGGCACCGCCACCGCCGGCATCGTCGTGCAGACCCTGGTGCTGCTGTTCTTCTGGCGGCGCGCGGGGCTCACGCTGCGGCCCGACTTCCAGTGGAAGGGCGTGGGCCTGCGCCACATCGGGCGTCTCGCGGGCTGGACCTTCCTGATGGTCGTGGCGGGTCAGCTCGCCGGCATCGTGCAATCCAACGTGCTCTCGGGCGCCTCGGGGAACGACCCCGCCATCTTCGTCTCTCAGAACGCGTGGCTGCTGTTCATGCTCCCGTATTCGATCATCGTGCTGTCGATCGGAACGCCGTACTTCACCCAGCTCAGCGAGCACGCGGCCGCGGGTCGCCACGACCAGGTGCGCGCGGACATCTCGCGCAGCATCCGCACGCTCGGCTTCTTCATCGTCGCGTCGGCCGCGGCCCTCGCCGTCGCGGCGGTTCCGGCCAGCCGCATCTTCACCAAGAACGCCGAACAGGCCGTCGCTGCGGCACCGGTGCTGCTGTGCTTCCTGGTCTGCCTCGTGCCCCTCGCCGTGCTATTCGTCGTACAGCGCACCTTCTACGCGTACAACGACACGCGCACACCCTTCTTCTTCACGCTCCTCCAGTGCGCCCTCGTGGCCGGCGGCGCGGTCCTCGCCAGTGCCGTTCTCGGTCGGGGCGAGCTGGCGGCGGGTGTGGCCCTGACCCAGTCCATCGCCAGCGTCGTGCAGGTCGTCGTCGCCACCGTGCTGCTGCACCGTCGCCTGTCGGGCATCGGAACGGCATCGTGGCTGCTCGCCCTCGGCAGGTTCGCGTTGGCCGCTGTTCCGGCAGCGGCCGCCGGGTACGGCGTGCTGCTGCTGCTCGGTGGCACGGACGGGTGGACGACCAGCAGTGCCCTCGCGGGAGCGGCAGGTGCCGCCATCGTCGGCTCCGTCGTGCTCGCCGTGTACCTCGGCATCCTGGCGCTCTTCCGCACCCCCGAGCTCGCGCCGGCGCTCACCCTGGGCCGTCGCTTCCTCCCCCACCGCTAGCCCCGGGTTCCCGGAATATCCCGGGGCTACCATGGGTTTCATCCGACGGAATCAACGAAGGGAACGCGCTACCGTGCGTCACGTCATCATCATCGGATCGGGCCCCGCCGGCTACACCGCCGCCATCTACGCCGCCCGAGCCAACCTCGAGCCCCTCGTCGTCGCGAGTTCCGTCGAAGCCGGCGGCGACCTCATGAACACGACCGAGGTCGAGAACTTCCCCGGCTTCCCCGACGGCATCCAGGGTCCTGACCTCATGGCCAAGATGCAGGCGCAGGCCGAACGCTTCGGAGCGCAGGTGTTGTACGACGACGTCGTGTCGCTCCAGCTCGACGGCCCCGTCAAGACCGTCACGCTCGGCAGCGGCAAGGTCGAAGAGGCTATCTCGGTCATCTACGCCACCGGCTCCGCGTACCGCAAGCTCGGACTCGAGGGCGAAGAGCGCCTCTCCGGCCGCGGCGTCTCGTGGTGCGCCACGTGCGACGGCTTCTTCTTCCGTGACCGCACCATCGCCGTCGTCGGCGGCGGCGACTCGGCCATGGAAGAGGCGAACTTCCTCACCAAGTTCGCGTCGAAGGTCTACATCATCCACCGCAAGGACTCGCTGCGGGCGTCGAAGATCATGCAGGAGCGTGCTTTCGCGAACCCCAAGATCGAGTTCATCTGGAACTCCGCGGTCGACGAGATCCTGGGCGACGACGCCGTGAACGGTGTGCGCCTGCGCTCGACGGTGGACGACACCGTGAGCGAGCTCCCCCTCGACGGTCTGTTCGTCGCCATCGGCAACGACCCCCGCACCCACCTCGTGCACGACAAGCTGCAGCTCACCGACCAGGGCACCATCTGGGTCGACGGCCGTTCCTCGCGCACGTCGGTCGAGGGTGTCTTCGCCGCCGGCGACGTCATCGACCCGACCTACCGCCAGGCCATCACGGCCGCCGGCAGCGGTACCGTCGCTGCCCTCGACGTGGAACACTTCCTCGCCGCCCGCGGTGAGGCCGGCGAGCCCGCGGTCGCGGAGAGCCCCATCGAGGGCCTTCCCGACGCCGCTGTCGTCTGAGGAACAAAAGAACGCTCACCAGCGTTTTCATTCACTGAAGCTTCCATCTAAGGAGATATGCAATGACTGCCAAGGCGACGACCTCCGCAACGTTCGAGCAGGACGTCCTGCAGGCTGACGGACCCGTTCTCGTGGACTTCTGGGCCGAGTGGTGCGGACCGTGTCGCATGGTCGCCCCCGTCCTCGACGAGATCCAGAACGAGAACTCGGGCAAGATCACGATCCTCAAGCTCAACGTCGACGAGAACCCCGACCTCGCGATGAAGTACCAGATCACCTCCATCCCCGCGATGAAGGTCTTCCAGGGCGGTGAGGTCAAGACGACCATCATCGGTGCGAAGCCCAAGTACGCACTCGAGCAGGACCTCGCGCCGTTCCTCGGCTGAGTCCCCGCGATCATCGAATCCCCGGCGCCACGGCGTCGGGGATTCGTCGTTTTCGGAAGGGACAGCCCTGCCGAGGTGCCCATATGTCGAGAGAGGGATGCCGGTACGCCACCGCCGCTCGACGGAACACGGTCGGTGCCCGACGCAAAGCGGTGCCGGCTTCGCCGGTGCCGGGGGTCTCCCGCCGTCAGGAGGCGTCGAGTCGAGCGCTGGCGTCCCACACACGGTGCGACTCTTCTTCGCCCAGGATGCGCCACACAGCCCGCGTCAGAGCCGGATAGTCGAGGGCGATCTGACGGAGTACACGGTAGTTGCGGGCGCGATTGGGGCGAACGCCACCGTTCTCTGTGATGTTCTCGGCCCGCAGAGTGAGGACCACGAGTTCATCCACGTTCGGCAGGTCCTCCATGAAGTCCCAGGGATCTTCGCCGCCCCGCAGGCGTTCGTGAATCAGCACCGCGAGTTCGTCGGACGCCTCGGCACGCAGCAGCTCCAGGCTGGCACGACGGCGAGGGTTTTGGTCGTTCGAAGTCACCCATCCAGGTTACGTCGAGCCACCGACACCGGGATCGTCTGGCGCCCGGGTGTGCACAAGTGTGCGCACCTGTGGGGTCGGTCTCAGCCCGTGTACCCGTCTTCACCCAGGGTCGCCAGGATTCTGTTCAGATCCTGAATCGAGGCGAAATCTATGCTGATCTGGCCTTTTTTCGCGGTGAGAGAGACGCGGACCTTTGTGTCGAACCGATCGCCCAAACGCTCGGCGACCTCGTCGAGGCCAGCACGACGCGAGCCTGCCTGCGGTTTCTGCCGCACCGGCGCCACCCCGGGCATCTTCGCCGCGGCTTCGGCCGCGCGCACAGACAGATCCTCGTTCACGATCTTGTCGGCGAGCTTCTGCATCTCACGCGGGTCGTCGAGCGACAGGATGGCGCGGGCGTGTCCGGCACTCAGGACTCCGGCCGCCACTCGCTGCTGAACGGGGACGGGCAGCTTCAACAGGCGGATCGTATTGCTGATCTGCGGGCGCGACCGCCCGATCCTCGTGGCGAGTTCCTCCTGAGTGATCCCGAAATCCTCGAGCAGCTGCTGGTAGGCCGACGCCTCTTCCAACGGATTCAGTTGGGAACGGTGAAGGTTCTCGAGCAGAGCATCACGCAGCAGGTACTCGTCTTCGGTCTCTCGGACCACCGCGGGGATGGTGTCGAGGCCCGCCTCGCGAGACGCTCGGGTGCGGCGCTCGCCCATGATGAGCTCATAGGTGCCGTCGCCCTTGTCCCGGACCACGACGGGCTGCAGCACGCCGAACTCGCGCACCGAGTGGACGAGCTCAGCGAGATCGTCGGAGTCGAAGTGCGTGCGCGGTTGACGCGGGTTGGGAACGATCAACTTGGGGTCGATGTGCACGAGCCGCGCGCCCGGGACCGTGACGAGACCATCTGCCTCGGCAGATGCGTCAGTCTTCTCCGCGGACTCCGCCTTCGACGAACTCGACGCACCGGGGAAGAAGACGTCGACCGGACGGGACTCCGACGGCTCTGCGGTGGGAATGAGGGCGCCGATACCGCGACCCAGACCGGTTCTCTTCGCCATCAGGAATCCTTCTTCGTGGTGTCGCGCGCGACGATCTCGACCGCCGCCTCACGGTAAGCGATGGCCCCCGCTGATTGGCCATCGTACGCGATGACCGTCTGACCGAAGCTCGGCGCCTCGGAGACGCGCACCGATCGGGGAATCACCGTGTCGAGGACCTCGTGGGTGAAATGCGAACGCACTTCTTCGGCGACCTGCTGAGCGAGACGCGTACGGCCGTCGTACATCGTCAGCAGGATCGTCGAGACGTGGAGCGAAGGATTGAGGTGCTTCTGAATCATCTGCACGCTGCCCAGAAGCTGACTCAGGCCCTCGAGCGCGTAGTACTCGCACTGAATGGGGATCATGACCTCATCGGCGGCAGTGAACGCGTTGATGGTCAGCAGGCCCAGGGACGGCGGGCAGTCGATGATGACGAAGTCGAGGTGGTTGTCGTCGATCGCGAGGTAGTCGCGGAGAGCTCCGCGCAGTCGGTGCTCCCGAGCAACCTGCGAAACAAGCTCGATCTCAGCACCGGCGAGGTGAATGGTGCTCGGTGCGCACAGAAGATTCGGTGACTCCGGGCTGGTCTGCACGATGTCGGCGAGCGGGAAGTCGTCGATGAGAACGTCATACACACTCGGCGTCTCAGCGTTGTGAGCGACTCCCAAAGCGGTCGACGCATTGCCCTGCGGATCGAGATCGATCACGAGGACGCGAGCCCCGATCGACACAAGAGCGGCGGCCACGTTTACCGCGGTCGTTGTCTTCCCTACGCCGCCCTTCTGGTTCGAGACGGTGAAGACGCGAGTGCGTCCCGACAGCTCCACCTCTCGCGAGTCAAGGGCGCGACGTCGCGCGGAAAGATCAGCGATCTCACGAGCGATGGGGGAGTCCTCGAAGGAAGAGGACGCAGATGCCCCATCGGACTGTTTCACGTGAAACACCTCTCCGTTGCCGAACTTGCTCAGTCTACTCGCGCCATCCCCGGATACCCGGGCGGCACCGTCATTTGTGCAACCCACACCGCTCGACGGGGTTAAGCCGGTCCACCTTTCTCCACGGGCGGCTATCCTCGCGCCGCGATCACGATGAGCGTCCATCGCTCCGTCCTTGGGTGACACCCGAGCCTTCCTGCTGTGTTCTGTGTGGCGGGATCATGGGGCACGACGTGTCGGCTGAAGAGGCGAGCTGTCCACACAACTCGCTGCGGGCAACTTTGAGCGGACGACTCCCACGACGCGTGAGGTGTCTGCCCGACCGGCTTCAGGGAGCGGAGGGTTAACAGTGCAGGCACCTGGCGATACGATCCGCCGACACTAACGGCTCTCGTCTCGCAACGGAATCCATGCTCGCCGGTTCACGCGGGGTTGCTTTTTGCACTGCGTGGCTACGCCTGACCGGAGAATCGCGCGTGGCATCTGAGACCGCGGACCGATGTGTTTCACGTGAAACATCAGCTTTTGCCACTGTCGGGAAGTGAGTGCCCGCCTCGGTCTCATCGGCAGGCCGCTGGTGAGTGAGTGGCTACCAAATCGTGAACCCGGTCCCGCGATCTCGTCCCCACCGGGTTCGACAGGACCGCGAGCATGATCCGAGGGGAGTGCGGCGCGGCGCCGGGAGCGCCGTGTCGTAACGATGGCGACAGGCAGCGGTGTGACTCAAGGCGTGGCACGCATGCGGGACCGTTTCACGTGAAACATCTCACCCCGTCCATACGAACCCGAGATTGCGGCAATAGGGAGGCTCCCGCGCGCTTGCAGTTTGCTCGAGACTACCCAGGTCCCCGTCGACTCGCTCCGAACGGGGATGTTCATCCCGGCGCAGCGTCCAGCCGAGACCGCTCTGCGCGCGTTCGATCGCTCAGTGTTTAACGTGGAACATCGCACAGCCTGGCGCGTGCGCATGATTCACTCGGTTCCCTTCCCATCCGGACCTCGACTGCTGGGGAGGAAGCCTTCCTATTCGGCACCATCGTCCGATTTCAGGACACCTCAGTCAGTCGACAATCGTCGCGCCCCGCTGCCCGCCGGAGCGAGAGCCTCCAATGGGCGATTGCCGCCCGTCGGCTGGACTGCGGCACGCATCTGTGGGCAACCAAGCCGGTGCATCATGAGGCTCGTCTCTCCGTTCTGGGCACTGGTGTCCAGGACGGCGCCGATCGTGGTCCGCCGATGCGCCTTCCCTGAGCAGTCCGGCGCCCCACGCGAGCGCATCCTCCGGTTCGCTCACAGCCTGCGCGACGATCTCCGGCCATTGTGTGCGAGTCGACGCCGGTCACTTGGGGAGGCAGCGAACTGGGGTAATCGTCCACCATCGGGGGAGTGGGGCCCGTCCTTCACGTCATCCCCGACGCGCACGAAGCAGGTTCGCACGGAGCGCGCCCAGAGCACTCTGATGCAGCGGACACGTACAGCGTCCGCGAGCTCGGCGGTCACCGGTCAAGCCGCGTTGCCGGTGAGTCCCCGATCGACGCTCAGACAGCATCTGAAGTCCGGCCCGCTCCAGCATGGCGATGGCCAAGGCGCATCACGACGCGATCCCTGTCGTAGACGGGCGCGGAAAGGCGGGGCTATCTGTGCGCCGCTCACTGCTGCGATGCGGCGGATCTATCGGCTGGCTATATGCGCGATGTTTCACGTGAAACAGGGACTGTCATTTCAACGCCCCGGACTTCGGCGTCATGCCCGTGGACCTGGACCTGACGCCTCGCCAAGTGGCCAAGACTTCCTCGGATCGGAGGGGGCCCAGCACTGGACACCCGCGGTGCTCGTGGGGGCTCGAGACAGACTTATCGATGTCGGAAAGGTGAACGGCCTTGCCGGCATCTGGCCCCGGGATCTCGGGCGCCGCTACTCCCGAAGTGACGTCACTTCGGTGCTTTCACGTTCTCGAGCCGAAGAACTACGGCACTGGCTCACCACCCTCACGCATGACCTGGCCGAGCCGCGGCGACGCGACCCGCACAGCCACTCGCGCGCTCTCCTGTCTGCGCGAATCGCGGGGTAGTTGCGGCGCAGCAAAGCGCGGGTGCCTCAGCGTGTCGGACGACGCCACTCTCTGAGCCGCCCAGAAGCCGGAGTACGCCGCGACCGTCTCTCGATCCATGCAGGGGAGCAACCACTGGAGCGGGGGGGTACGGCGTCGTCCGACCCTCCCAGTGCGCTGTCCAGCCACGGATGCGGCAGCCAGTGCGCATGAGAGTGCTCCCGAGCGCCCTGGGCGCGGCTGCGACAACACACTTCGCCTCGCGATGTATCTCCCTGCACGACATGGGTCCGGCACGAAAGAGGTCCCGGCGCGACGTCCGCCCCCGCACGTCGCGCGGCCCAGCACATCGCATCAGCCGGCACACACGACCGGCACGGTGGCTGCAGGGGATGGCACGTTCTCGCCAGGCCGAGCCTCAGTTGCCCGGAATGGCACGCGTCCGGATGCGACTACCTCGGTGTGGCCTTCCGTGCACCGTCAGCTCCACGCCCAGCTCTCCACGCAGCGGGGCGACCTTTACACGAGACGCCGAGTGGGTCTGCGGGGCGCGCGTCGGCCTAGTGTGCACCGTTCGGCCGGCACCGGGTTGGTCGATGACGGCCGCGGTCAGTGAGCCCGCGACCGTGAGGAGATCCCGTCCTCATCCGAATCAGGCGCCGTGACCACGTCGCCAGTCCATGGGAGACATCCCAATCACCACCCACCCTCCCGTCACGCCGATGCCTCCGGCGAGAAGGCTTGTTGGGCGAACGACTGGTTGGGACCAGGGCTGTAGGCGAGGCAGGCTAGGCCCCCGCCGGCTGACCGATTCATATCTGGGCGCGGCAGGTCAGGGCACCGCTATCGCTCATTGAGTAGGCGTCCCACGTCCCACGAGAGGTGTCGCGCGGAGATCAGGCCGCACGCACTTGCGCCGTCCGCACTGGTCTAGACATGCGGGAGGTTTAAGACACCCCGCTGGAACCAACGTCTTGGGAAGAGACAACCGAAAGGCCAGCCCCACACCGACCGATCAGCATGTCGGCCCGAAGCCACTACCCAGCCCCACGGGAAGCGCCTGGGCTGCGCAGGAATGGGCGGGGGAGCGGCCCGACCATCGATTCACTGCCGCGATTCCGCGCCCGCGAGAAGAGAGCTAGGCAACGTGCTCATGCGGGAACAGCCCCGCACCGACGTTCTCTCCTGCCACCCTCTCGACCTGAACTTCAATGTTTCACGTGAAACACACACGGGCCGGTCTAACAGCAAGCCGGAGAGTCGGGATGTTTCACGTGGAACGCGAGAGCGACACCGCCTATCCGCGCCTGCTGCTCACCTCTCGCTGACCCACCAAGCCCTTTGCAAGCGCACGCCGCCACAGGGGCTCCGACGAGGCAGATCACGTCACCGATCGCTACTGTGCTCCATGTCTCGCAGGACGGTCGTTGTGCTCTGGCCGCGCCGAACGATTCAGATGGTCACAACCGAGTTCTCCGCGCCACTCCGAGACACGGTGCACATCACTGGCTCAGGCCCACACCCCAGTCAGGGGAGCGTCGAACACCGACTTGCGGCTCACGGCCAGACCTCCCCGGGCCCCACCCACGACGACCGCGTCGAGCTGGCTCCACAGCCCGTAGCCGCCACCTCACGATCGTCACCGTGCATCACGGGATCCCACCCATCGTGGGGCACGTTCACATGTGCAGGATCATTGGGGCAGCGAGAGGCTCGAACAAATCCGCCTACGATCGTGAAACCGCGAACACCGTGGCGTGCGCAGCGACATCCGGACCAGACCCGGACCCCGCTTCGTGCGGGTCATGACAACGGCCCCACGTTCTCGCAACTGGTCAGCACGTTCCTGACCCGTGCGCGAACTGCACCAGGGCATTCGCCCGAGCCACCATCACGCTTCGTAGCAGCGAGAACGGTCGACGCCTCCGAACTCCACGCACACGGCAGACGCGCTTCGTAAGGTCTCGTTGTCTCGCCCGCGCAGCAGATCCATCCCAGTCCGCGGATCCTCAGATCGAGACGGTGCCCTGTTGCATCTCACCGTCGACGAGACTCGCTTCCCACGGGCCTCGTCGCAAGCTCACCGAAGAGGACGACCATGGCCGCAGAGCCCTCGCCGTAACTCGGGATCGACCGCATCCCCCACCGCACGACGTTCCGCCCACGCGAACCGGTCGTGCGAGCGACGGCGGACGTGACGTGGTGAACAATGTCGGCGAACGCAGACGCAATGGTGACTCGTCTGGCATCCAGAAGAAGACGCGTCCCTCACGAGGCGCACGATGGATGCAAATGGACGCTCCACGCGCATCCCATCTGACAGAAATCATGCGGCGCGAGATGCGTCAGATGCACCCGTCCTTGCCGACCTCATCGTCGCCCAGAGGACCATCGCGCCGCCCACCTTCCTTCCTTCACCCATAACTGTATTCATATGGATATATATCGGAGGGGTGGTGTGAACGCGGACTACCGCAAGATGTCTCGGTACAGCCGCAGCCCTGGCCCATCGTGCGTGGGCACGCACCGAAGACAGTCCCTGGCGCTGCCTGAGACCAAGCCACACCGACACCGCGAGGAAAATGCGCACACCCGCGTCAGCGTCGTCGAGGACGACGCCGTATCCGCCCATCGCTCCATACCCGCCACGGGCGCACACCATCCGCGCTGCATCCACCGCGGCGCGGAAGCACCCGCCGCGCACGCCCACACGCTCGTGCGTGGACTCTCAGCGGCGTCTGCAGCCCCTCAGAGCCTCCACGAACGCTAGCGCGAGACGGTGGCCAAGAAGACACGCGTGGGCTCGTCGAGCACACCCTCGCCCACGACCTCGACCGAGACGTCTGTGAGGCCGAGCTTACGAACCTGCTTCGCTGCCGATTCGATCTCCGCTCCCACGCTGGCTCCCTTGAGGAATACGAGCCGCCCACCAGGGCGGACCAGGGGAGCGGTGAAGGGCAGGAGGGTGCGAAGCGCACTGACGGCTCGGGCGGTCACCACGTCGAAGATGCGCCCGCGGGCCCACTCTTCGGCGCGCATGCGCTCGACCGTCACGTTGTCGAGCTCCAGCTCGGCGACCTGCTCGGTCAACCACGCCGTACGGCGCTCCATCGGTTCGATGAGCGTCCATTCGACGTCGGGACGAGCGATGGCGAGCACGAGACCGGGAAGGCCGGCGCCCGAACCCACATCCACCGATCGCCCGGAGAAGTACGGCGCCGTGATCGCGCTGTTCAGGACGTGTCGGGTCCACAGCCGCGGAACTTCCTGGGGGCCGATGAGACCCCTCTCTTCGCCATGCTCGGCGAGAGCGGCGACGAACTGCCGCGCACGGTCGATGCGGTCGCCGAACAGCGCGACCGCTGCCGCCGGCTCAGGCTCGAGCTGTTCCGGCATCCTGATCAGCCGCGTCGCAGCACGGTGTGGCGGTCAGCGCCCTCACCGAACGACTCAGACGTGTAGCCGCGGTCCGCGGCGATGTCGTGCACCAACTTGCGCTCGTAGCTCGACATGGCCGGCAGGGATGCCTGTGTGGCACCCTCGTTGATCCGCTCGATCGCCAGGTCGACGAGGGCCTCGAGCTGGCGCTGACGCGCATCACGCGAGCCGCCGATGTCGAGGATGAGCCGAGAGAATCGGCCTGTCGAGTTCTGCACGGCCAGGCGCGTCAGCTCCTGCAGTGCCTGAACGGTGTCGGGGTGCGAAAGCGTCGAGAGGGCCTCCGCGTCGTCGGCCTCGACCGACACGTAGGCACGCCCCCCACGTACATCGAGGGCGAGGTCGCCCTCGATGTCGGCGATGTCGAGAAGTCCCTCGAGGTAGTCGGCAGCGATGTCGCCTTCTTGCTCGAGCTGCTCCTCGGTGGCGGCGGTCTGTTCGGGTGCGATCTGATCTGACGTCGTCATCGTGGTCTTTCGGGTCGTCAGGGAGCGGGGGACGAGCCGGGCGTGCCGGCCGATCCGCTCGCCGTACCGGTGTTCTTCGTGGTCTGCTGCTTCTTGGCGCGCTGCTTGCCCACGGGCTGCTGCCGCTTGGGCTGCGCCGCACGCACACGCTCGGCCTCTTCGAGAAGACGCTGCTGTTCGGCCTTGTACTTCTCGATCGGAACGACCTTTCCGGTCGCATCGATGGCCTTGCCCTTGCGAGCGAGACGCTCTTCACGAGCCTTGGCCGCGTCAGATCCGGGTGTGGGCATCTCGCGGATGACCACGAACTGCTGGACCATCGTCCACAGGTTGCTGACGAACCAGTAGATGACGACACCGAGCGGGAAGAAGACACCCGAGAAGATGAAGGCCAGCGGCAGGATGTACAGCATGATCTTCTGCATCTGGTACGCCTGACCGGTCTTGGCCTCGGGCGACAGGTTCTTCGAGATGATCTGCAGCTGCGTGAAGAACTGCGATCCGATCATCAGCACCACGAGCGTCAGCAGGATGGCGACGGTGACCTGGCCGTCGGCCTGACCCCATGCGGTGACCAGATTGACGTGCATGGATGCCACGTCGAACAGGCGTGCGTCGTAGAACTCGGTCGTCAGCTCGGGGGTGAGCAGGCCGACGCCGCCGACACCGCTCGCGGCGTGCTTGGAGACGTCGTTCAGAACGCTGAAGAGCGCGAAGAAGATCGGCATCTGCACCAAGAGCGGCAGGCAGCTCGACACCGGCGTCGTGCCGTGCTTCTTGTACAACGCCATGGTCTCGCGGCTCATGGCCTCACGAGAGAGCTGGTCCTTCTTGCCGCGGTACTTCTCTTGAACCTTGCGCAGCTCGGGAGCGATCTCCATCATCTTGCGCTGGCTCTTGATCTGCTTGACGAAGAGCGGGATGAGCGCGGCGCGCACGATGAGCACGAGTCCGACGATCGACAGCACCCAGGTGATGCCGGCGGCAGGAGCCATGCCGAACGCCGTGAACAGCGAATGCCAACCGACGAGTACGAGCTCGACAGCCCACTTGAGGGGCCAGAGAAGGGTCCCAATGAGATCGAATTGCACGATCAGTCCTTTCGGGAAGGCACGACGAAACCGTGCGGAGTGAGTTCGTGGCGGAAGGCGCGGTGCGGACGGACATCGTCGATGCCCCCCTGAGCCCAGGGATGACAGCGTGCGAGACGGGCCGCGGTGAACGCGACGCCCTTGACGAGTCCGTGTTGTTGCACCGCTCCCACCGAATAGGCGGAGCATGACGGGTAGTACTTGCACACGTCGCCGTAGACGTGCGAGATCGTCGCTCGATACGCGTGCAGCAGGGCGAGCCCTGCATTCCGGGGGAGGAGGGGGAGGGATGCCAGGACGGCATCCGGTGCCAGGCGACCGGCCCCGGTGGCCGATGTCGGCAGTGTCGACGCACTCATGCGACGGCCTTGCGTTGCAGACACCGCACCACATCGGCGCGAAGTGTCGCGTAGTCCACGGTCGCCGCTGACGGCAGAGCGCGGATGACGATAGAGGCGCCCCCGTTGATGGACGGGAGCGCCTCGGCGCACACCGCTTTGAGGCGGCGGCGAATGGTGTTGCGGGTGACGGCGGAGCCGACCTGCCGGCTCACGATGAAGCCGAAGCGAGGCGAACCACTCTCAACCGACGATCCGACGTAGGTCACGGTGTGCGCTCCGGCACAACGAGAACCCCGTCGGACTGTGGTTTTGTAGTCCGATCCGCGGGTGAGTCGGTTCGGCTTCGCGAGCACCTGGTAGGTCAGGCCGAAAGCTCGGTGCGGCCCTTGGCGCGACGCGCCGCGAGGATGCCGCGGCCGGCGCGGGTGCGCATGCGGGCACGGAAGCCGTGCTTCTTAGCGCGGCGGCGGTTGTTGGGCTGGAAGGTGCGCTTGCTCATGGGTCACTCCGGAGGTGATGTCGCCCGATGCTCTTCTGCCGGGGACGGGGGTCGGGACTGCCGTATAGGCATAAGTCAACCGACTAAGGCTACGTCGAGCGGGGCGTTAACTCAAACTGGGAAGCCGACCGCTCATTATCCCCAGGCTCCGTCCACAAGCGTGGCAAAGACACGCGGCCGGGACTTACAGTGGATTTTGCTCCTCGAGAGCCGCGAACTAGCGTGGCCCCCGGAGTTATCCACAGGTTCGACGCGACTCGTCGATCGCCGTCGCGTCTAGATCCCGGAGGGGATATGTCTCTGCACGAAGTACCGGATGTTCCCGTCTGGTCCGCCGTGCTAGACCATCTTCTCACCGACGATCGGGTCACCCCGCAGCTGCACGGCTTCCTCAATCTGGCTGTGCCGCAGGGTGTGATGGGCGGGACCCTCTACCTCGACGTCCCCAACGACCTGACCGCGGCGCAGTTCAACAAACGCATGCGCGCGTCGATCCTCGAGGCGCTCGCCCAGGTGCAGGGGAGTGACCCGGAAGTGGGCACCTTCCGCGTCGTGGTCAATCCCGACCTCGTCGAATCCCACCGCACCTCGTCCCGTGACGATGACCGGCCGTCATCATCCGGCCCCGCCGTCTCTGTGCACGCGGCCGTCATCGAACAGGCACCGGAGCCGATCGTGCCGGCGTCACGGAACGACACCCGCCTGAACCCGAAGTACACCTTCGACAACTTCGTCATCGGGCAGTCGAACCGTTTCGCGCACGCCGCTGCCGTCGCTGTCGCCGAAGCACCGGCCAAGGCGTACAACCCGCTGTTCATCTACGGCGACTCCGGCCTCGGCAAGACGCACCTCCTCCATGCCATCGGCGACTACGCGGCCAGCATGTACGCGGGCATCCGCGTGCGGTACGTCTCGAGTGAGGAGTTCACGAACGACTTCATCAACTCGATCGCGAACAACCGCGGCTCGGCGTTCCAGGCGCGGTACCGCGAAGTCGACATCCTGCTGATCGACGACATCCAGTTCCTCCAGGGTCGCGCCGAGACGCAGGAAGCCTTCTTCCACACCTTCAACACGCTCCACGACCACGACAAGCAGGTCGTGATCACCAGCGACCTGCCGCCGAAGCAGTTGACCGGATTCGAAGACCGCATGCGCAGTCGCTTCGAGTGGGGACTCATCACCGATGTGCAGGCCCCCGACCTGGAAACGCGCATCGCGATTCTGCGGAAGAAGGCGCAGAGCGAGCGACTGCTGATTCCCGACGACGTGTTGGAGTACATCGCCACCGTCGTCTCGTCGAACATCCGTGAGCTCGAAGGGGCGCTGATCCGCGTCTCGGCCTTCGCCAGCTTGAACAGGTCGACGCTCGACATGTCGCTGGCCCAGACCGTGCTTCGCGACATCATCGATCAAGACGATGCCAACGTCATCTCGCCGACCGACATCATCACGGCGACGGCGCAGTACTTCAAGCTCTCGGTCGACGATCTCTACGGTTCGAGCCGTTCGCAGGCCGTCGCCACGGCTCGACAGATCGCGATGTACCTGTGCCGCGAGCGCACGAGCCTGTCACTGCCGAAGATCGGGCAGCTCTTCGGAAACCGCGATCACACCACCGTCATGTACGCCTACAAGAAGATCAGCGACCTCATGAAGGAGCGCCGCTCCATCTTCAACCAGGTATCGGAGATCACCAGCCAGCTCGGCCGTATGCGCTGAGCGCTCCTCTCCCGTCAGGGCTCGTCCACCATCGTGGGCGAGCCCTTCGCGCATTTTCGGCCCGGAAAATCGCGCACACGCCTCCGTACGAGTGGTTCCCGACACAGTTCTACACAGTGTGGAAAACCTGTGGATAACTCTGATTTGCTGCGGATGACTTGTGTACGAACGGGGCTTGCCTGTGGAGGAGGGCTCGACCGCACTTCCTCACGTCGCTGTTAACTGCCCAGGCTGTCCGCAGCGCGTCCACAGTTAACAACGGTGTAGTTCCCAGCTGTTAACACGCATGTCGGAAGTTATCCACAGTCTCCACAGTGGTTAACAAGATGAAGATCCTTTTCCCTTCGTTAAGAGAGATTCGATGACCTTGCCGTGCCAGGCCCGTCGTCGGCTCGCCGGAAGCGTGGGGCTAGCATGGGTAAGCCGTACCCGCCATCAAGGGAGCATCCGTGAAGTTCCACGTCAATCGTGATGTGTTCAGCGAAGCCGTCTCGTTCGTGGTCAAGCTCCTGCCCCAGCGAAACCCGCAGCCGATCCTGGCCGGTGTGCTCATCGAGGCCGGGGACCAGGGTCTGACCCTCGCCGCCTTCGACTACGAAGCCTCCGCGCGCACCACCATCGAAGCCACCGTCGACGAGCCGGGCACGATCCTGGTGCACGGCCGACTTCTGAACGACATCGCCAGCCGGCTTCCCAACGCTCCGATCCAGATCACCGTCGACGACGACGGCGGCATCCTGCTCACCTGCGGCTCCGCACGATTCACTCTCGCCTCCATGCCCGTGCAGGAGTACCCGGCGATCCCCGAAGTGAGTGGAGAATCGGGCCTCGTCCCGGCCGACGAGTTCGCCACGGCCATCGCACAGGTCGCCTTCGCCGCCTCGCGCGACGACGTGACCCCGGTGCTCACCGGCGTGCAGCTCGAGGTCACGGGCACCCGCCTGAGCCTCGTCGCCACCGACCGCTACCGCGTGGCCCTGCGCGAGATCCCCTGGGACGGCGGTTCGGCGGCCTCAGACGAACCCACGTCGGCCCTGGTGCCGGCCCGCACGCTGCAGGAGGTCGGCAAGACCTTCGCGCACGCCGGCGACATCTCGATCGCCTTCTCGGGCTCGGGAGATCGCGAGATCATCGCGTTCTCGTCCGGCAACAAGACGGTGACCTCGCTGCTCATCAAGGGCAACTTCCCCCCCGTGCGCCGCTTGTTCCCCGCGCAGACCGAGCACCACAGCGTGGTCAACACCGCCGAGCTCGCCGAGGCGGTGCGCCGCGTGGCGCTCGTCCTCGACCGCTCCGCTCCGCTTCGCTTCACCTTCGGTCCCGAGGGCGTCTCGATGGATGCCTCCGGCACCGAGCAGGCGCGCGCGACCGAGTCGGTCGACGCCACCCTCGTCGGCGACGAGGTCACCCTGGGTCTCAACCCCCAGTACCTGCTCGAGTCGCTCGGTGCCGTTCGCAGCGAGTTCACGCGCATCACGTTCACCTCGAGCGACAACGCGAACAAGCTCAGTCCCGTGCTGGTCACCCCGCAGACCTCGGTCGACAAGGGTGGCGAGGGCTCGTTCAAGTACCTTCTCCAGCCGAACCTGCTCCTGCGCTGAGATCGGGCTCCGGTCGTCGTGTCGGAGGCGACGGGTAGTCTGACTCGGTGATCGTGGAGCAGCTCGGACTGAAGGACTTCCGCAATTACGCGGTCGCCGATGTCTCGCTCTCCGCGGGCGCGAACGTCTTCATCGGTCGCAACGGGCAGGGCAAGACGAACCTCGTCGAGGCGGTCGCCTACCTCGCCATGCTCGGCTCGCACCGCGTGTCTCACGACGCACCGATGGTGCGCGACGGAACGGATGCCGCGATCGTGCGCGCTCGTCTGGCACACGGTGAGCGCACGGTGCTCCTCGAGCTCCAGCTCAACCGCCAGGGTGCGAACAAGGCTCGGGTCAACGGTGTCAACGTCCGCACCTCGGAGTTGCCCCGGTACGCGCAGGTGGTGCTGTTCGCCCCCGAAGATCTGCAGATCGTGCGCGGTGACCCGTCCGCTCGGCGTCGGTTCGCCGACCAGCTCATCGTGCAACGGACTCCTCGCATGGCCGCGGTGTTGGGCGACTACGACCGCGTCCTGCGGCAGCGCAGCGCCCTGCTGAAATCGGCGCGCGCCCGCGGGGTGCGCGGCGACGCCCTCAGCACCCTCGACGTATGGGACGACAAGCTCGTCACCCTGGGCACCGAGGTGATCGAAGCGCGCATCGCGCTGGCATCCGCCCTCTCCCAGCCCGTGGCGCACGCCTACGAGGCCATCGCGGGCGACGACCACCGACCACGGCTCACGTGGGCGCTGTCGGTGGGCGGGGGCGACCCCGAAGAAGACGACGCCATCGAGACCGCGGGCTCGGCCCTTCCTCTGGCAGAGCAGTTCCGAGCCTCGCTGGCCGCACGCCGTTCGGCCGAACTCGAGCGCGGACTCACCCTGGTCGGCCCGCACCGCGACGACCTCGTACTCGAGGTGCGCGGCCTCCCGGTGAAGGGCTACGCCTCGCACGGCGAATCCTGGTCGATCGCGTTGGCGCTCCGACTCGCCTCGGCCGAGCTCCTGCGTGCCGAGTCACGGCTCGGAGACCCCGTGTTGATCCTCGACGACGTCTTCGCCGAGCTCGACGCCGGCCGCCGCGCCCGCCTGGCCGAGTTCGCGGCGGGCTACGAACAGGTCATCGTGACGTCGGCCGTCGAAGAAGACGTCCCGCCCGAGCTGCGCGCCCACGTCGTGCGGGTCGAAGCCGGTCAGATCCGTGAGCCCGGTGATGAGTGACGAGGGCGAGCTGCCCGAGACGGTGGCGACGTACCTGCGGCTGCGCGGACTCGAGCCCTCGCCGTATCGCAAGAAGAAGCGTCGGCGCCGGGTGGACGACGGCGAGAACGCACCGTTCACGCCGGGCCGTGATCCCCGGGGACTCGGCGATGTGCTGTCGGGCCTCACTCGATCGGCGGGCTGGGAGCCCCAGCTGTCGCGAGAGGACCTCGTGCGCAAGTGGGACGAGGTCGCCGGTGCCGAGACGGCGGCGCACACCCGCCCGGTGGCTCTGGATGCCGGCACGCTCACGGTCCAGGCCGATTCGACGGCGTGGGCGAAGCAGCTCCAGTTGATGCGCGCGCACATCCTCTCGGAGATCATCCGACGCTTCCCCGACGCGGGGGTCGAAGCCATCCGGTTCGTAGGGCCGGACGTCCCCTCTTGGAAATGGGGCCCCAGAGCCGTTCCAGGCCGCGGTCCGCGCGATACCTACGGCTAGGCCATGGTCGATCCCGCCTCGGTCCGATTTATCGCCGTGTAGGGGCGTACACGCCATTTTCGCGAGCCCCACGCGGTAGGATGGAGCTTCCGACGAACCGATCTGGAGCGCACGTACCCATGACGTCCGAAAACCCCGACAGCGTTTCCGAGGAACCTCCCGTCGCATCGACCAAGGTTCCCAACGAGTACGGGGCAGACGCCATCCAGGTGCTCGAGGGTCTCGAGGCCGTCCGTAAGCGCCCCGGCATGTACATCGGCTCCACCGGTGAGCGGGGTCTGCACCACCTCGTGCAAGAGATCGTCGACAACTCCGTCGACGAGGCCCTGGCCGGCTACTGCGACACGATCGACGTCACGATCATGAGCGACGGAGCCGTCCGCGTGATCGACAACGGTCGCGGCATCCCGGTCGACATGCACCGCACCGAGGGCAAGTCGACGGTCGAGGTCGTGCTCACCGTGCTGCACGCCGGTGGAAAGTTCGGTGGCGGTGGCTACGCCGTCTCGGGCGGCCTGCACGGCGTGGGCTCGTCGGTCGTGAACGCGCTGTCGACGCGCCTCGAGGTCGAGGTGCAGCGTCAGGGACACGTGTGGCGTCAGTCGTTCCGCGACGGCGGTACTCCCCTCGCCCCTCTCGCGAAGGGCGAAGAGAGCGACAAGACCGGGACGACCATCACGTTCTGGCCCGATGCGACCATCTTCGACACCGTCGACTTCGACTACGACACCCTGCGGACGCGGTTCCAGCAGATGGCGTTCCTGAACAAGGGCCTGCGCATCAGCCTGCGCGACGAGCGGCCCGACGCGGTCGTGACCGAGGGCGACCCCGGAGCAGAGGTCACCCAGGGCCGCCACGACTCGTTCCTGTACGAGCGCGGCTTGGTCGACTACGTCGAGCACCTCAATCGCGTGCGCAAGGCCGACGTCGTCAACGACGTGATCATCGAGGTCGAGTCCGAAGACACCGACCGCCACATCGCACTCGAGCTCGCGATGCAGTGGACGACGGCGTACACCGAGAACGTCTTCACCTACGCGAACACCATCAACACGCACGAGGGCGGAACGCACGAGGAGGGTTTCCGCGCGGCACTGACCACTCTCGTGAACCGCTACGCGCGGGCGAATAACCTGCTGAAGGAAAAAGACGACAACCTGACGGGCGACGACATCCGCGAGGGTCTCACCGCCGTGATCTCGGTGAAGCTGTCGGAGCCGCAGTTCGAGGGTCAGACCAAGACCAAGCTCGGCAACACCGAGGCCAAGGCATTCGTTCAGAAGGTCGTCGGCGACAAGCTCGGCGACTGGTTCGACCGCAACCCCACCCAGGCCAAGAACATCATCCGCAAGGCGTTCGACGCGGCCACCGCCCGCCTCGCCGCGCGAAAGGCGCGCGAGACCGCGCGTCGCAAGAGCGTGTTCGAGTCGGCGGCGATGCCCGACAAGCTCAAGGACTGCACGTCGAAGGATCCGTCGATCAGCGAGATCTTCCTCGTCGAGGGCGACTCGGCCGGTGGGTCGGCCGTTCAGGGTCGCGACCCCCACACGCAGGCGATCCTGGCGCTGCGCGGCAAGATCCTCAACGTCGAGCGCGCCCGCCTGGACCGCGCGCTGGGCAACAAAGAAGTGCAGGCGATGATCCAGGCCTTCGGCACGGGCATCGGCGAAGACTTCGACATGACCAAGGCGCGGTACCACAAGATCGTGCTCATGGCCGATGCCGACGTCGACGGTCAGCACATCACGACGCTGCTGCTGACGCTGCTCTTCCGCTACATGCGTGGGCTCATCGAGGCCGGCTACGTCTACCTCGCGCAGCCGCCGCTGTACCGCCTGAAGTGGTCGAACCACGCGCACGAGTACGCGTACAGCGACCGTGAGCGAGACGCGATGCTGATCGACGGTCAGGCCTCCGGTCGCCGCATCCCCAAGGACAACGGCATCCAGCGGTACAAGGGTCTCGGCGAGATGAACGATCACGAACTGTGGGAGACCACGATGGACCCGCAGACGCGCACGCTGAAGCAGGTCACGATCGACGACGCGGCCGCGGCCGACGAGATCTTCTCGGTCCTCATGGGCGAAGACGTCGAATCGCGCCGCAGCTTCATCCAGCGCAACGCCAAAGACGTCCGCTTCCTCGACATCTGATCTCGTCCGGCCCGACGACGATCGACGACGACGCACTACGAAACTGAGAAGACATGGCTGACGACTCCACTCCCGAGCCCGACGACGTCCGCGCCGAGCCCGCCCACGACCACGGCAGGATCGACCAGGTCGACCTGCAGCTCGAGATGCAGCGGAGCTATCTCGACTATGCGATGAGCGTCATCGTCGGCCGTGCGCTGCCCGATGTGCGCGACGGCCTCAAGCCCGTGCACCGCCGTGTGATCTACGGCATGTACGACGGGGGATTCCGCCCCGACAAGTCGTTCTCGAAGTGCGCCCGCGTGGTGGGCGAGGTCATGGGGCACTACCACCCCCACGGCGACGCCCCCATCTACGACGCCCTGGTACGCCTGGTGCAGCCGTGGTCGCTGCGGTACCCGCTCGCGCTCGGCCAGGGCAACTTCGGTTCGCCCGGGAACCAGGGAGCGGCCGCGCCCCGGTACACCGAGACGAAGATGTCGCCGCTCGCGCTCGAGATGGTGCGCGACATCGAAGAAGAGACCGTCGACTTCCAGGACAATTACGACGGCCAGACGCAGGAGCCGACGGTCCTGCCGGCGCGGTTCCCGAACCTGCTCGTGAACGGCTCGGTCGGCATCGCGGTCGGCATGGCGACGAACATCCCGCCGCACAACCTGCGTGAGGTCTCGGCCGGCGCGCTGTGGGCTCTCGAGAACCCGGATGCCACTCGCGAGGAGCTGCTCGAAGCGCTCATGGAGCGCATCCCGGGCCCCGACTTCCCGACCCGCGCGCAGATCCTCGGTACGCGCGGCATCAAAGAGGCCTACCGCACCGGCCGCGGCTCGATCACGATGCGCGCCGTGGTCAACATCGAAGAGATCCAGGGCCGTACGTGCCTGGTGATCACCGAGCTGCCGTACCAGGTCAACCCCGACAACGTCGCGGTCAAGATCGGCGACCTCGCTCGCGAGGGCAAGATCACTGGCGTGGCCGACATCCGCGACGAGAGCTCGGGCCGTACCGGTCAGCGCCTGGTCGTCGTGCTCAAGCGCGACGCCGTCGCGAAGGTCGTGCTGAACAACCTCTACAAGCACACCCAGCTGCAGGAGAACTTCGGCGCGAACATGCTGGCGATCGTCGACGGCGTGCCGCGCACGCTCGCGCTCGACGGCTTCATCAGCCTGTGGATCGACCACCAGGTCGAGGTCATCGTGCGCCGCACGCAGTACCGCCTGCGCAAGGCCGAAGAGCGCATGCACATCCTGCGCGGCTACCTCAAGGCACTCGACGCCCTCGACGACGTCATCGCGCTCATCCGTCGCTCGCCGACGGCACAGGATGCCAACGAGGGCCTGCAGAAGCTCCTCGACATCGACGATGTGCAGGCGCAGGCGATCCTCGACATGCAGCTCCGCCGCCTCGCGGCGCTCGAGCGGCAGAAGATCGTCGACGAAGCGACCGAGCTCGAAGCCCGCATCGCCGACTACAACGACATCCTCGCCACGCCCGCGCGTCAGCGCACGATCATCCGCGACGAGCTCACCGCGATCACGGACCGCTTCGGCGATGACCGCCGCACCGAGATCCTGCACGGGTTCGACGGTGACGTGTCGATCGAAGACCTCATCGCCGAGGAGGAGATGGTCGTCACCGTCACGCGCGACGGCTACATCAAGCGCACGCGCAGCGACAACTACCGCTCGCAGCACCGCGGCGGCAAGGGCGTGAAGGGTGCGCAGTTGCGCGCCGACGACGTCGTCGAGCACTTCTTCGTCACGACGACGCACCACTGGCTGCTGTTCTTCACGAACAAGGGCCGTGTGTACCGCTCCAAGGCGTACGAGGTGCCCGAGGCCGGTCGCGATGCGAAGGGCCAGCACGTCGCGAACCTGCTCGCGCTTCAGCCCGACGAAGAGATCGCCCAGATCCTCGACATCCGCGACTACTCGGTGTCGACCTATCTCGTCCTGGCCACACGCGGCGGTCTGGTCAAGAAGACCCGGCTCGCAGAGTACGACACCAACCGTCAGGGCGGTGTGATCGCGATCAAGCTGCGCGGTCAGGTCGCCGAAGAGGGTGACGAGGCCGAGCAGGGCGCCGCCGACGAGCTCGTGAGTGCGATGCTGGTCGACGAGGGAGACGACATCCTGCTCATCAGCCGCCTCGGCATGTCGCTGCGGTTCTCGGCCACCGACAGCACCCTGCGCCCGATGGGTCGTTCGACCTCGGGTGTGAAGGGCATGGAGTTCCGAGAGGGCGACAGCTTGCTCTCGGCATCGGTCGCCCAGGATGACGAGTTCGTCTTCGTCGTCACCGAGGGCGGCTACGCCAAGCGCACCGCCGTGACCGAATACCGCATGCAGAACCGCGGCGGTCTGGGCATCAAGGTCGCGCGTCTGACCGACGATCGCGGCACCCTCGCGGGCGGAATGATGGTGTCCGAGGGCGACGAGGTCCTTGTGGTTCTTGCCAGTGGCAAGGTGGTACGCTCTGCCGTGGCCGAGGTGCCCGCCAAGGGACGCGACACGATGGGTGTCGTTTTCGCCCGCGCCGGAGGCGATGACCGCATCATCGCCATCGCGCGCAACGCCGAGCGCAACCTTGCCGAGACGACGGAGACAACCACGGAGCCCGCCGCATCCCCTGCGGACGAGGCCGATGCCTCCGCTCCCGAGACCCCCGAGGAAAGTACTGACGCATGAGCACGGTAGCCGACAAACTCGCCAAGAAGTCGACTCACAAGACCCCTGCCAAGCAGGTGCGTCTGCGCCTGGTGTACATCGACTTCTGGTCGGCCGTGAAGCTGTCGTTCCTGGCAGCGGTGGCTCTGGCCATCGTCACGGTCGTGTCGTACTTCTTGATCTACCTGGTGGTGTCGGCGACCGGCCTCATCACGAAGCTCGATGAGTTCTTCACGAGCTTCACCGATGGCGGGGCGACGCTCTCGCAGTACGTCGGACTGCCGCAGGTCATGGCTTTCGCGGCCATCGTGGCGATCCTCAACCTCGTCGTGGTCACCGTTCTGGGCGCCGTCATGGCGGGGATCTACAACCTCGCCGTCAAGGTCACGGGCGGTCTGCTCGTCGGCTTCACGTCGAACTGACGTCGATTCGGAAAAACCTCGGTGATCCGGTAAAGTCTTCGAGGTTGACGTGATCACGTCACCGAGACGGGGCTATAGCTCAGGCGGTTAGAGCGCTTCACTGATAATGAAGAGGTCCCAGGTTCAAGTCCTGGTAGCCCCACCCTTCTCCCTCACGGGGCCTTAGCTCAGCTGGTAGAGCGCCTGCTTTGCAAGCAGGATGTCAGGAGTTCGAATCTCCTAGGCTCCACAACGGTGCAAGAGCCGGTCCATCAGGACCGGCTCTTCTCGTTTCCGGCCGCGCCGCTCGCGCCGAGACGTGCGGCCTCCCCCGCTTCGCTAGAGTTCGGTCATGGACATGCGGGTCGCCGCGTACGCCGTCATCACCGACGCCGAAGACCGCGTGCTGCTCGCCCACTGGGTGCACGGGCGACGCGCGGCGTGGACGCTGCCGGGCGGCGGTCTGGAAGACGGTGAGGACCCCGTGAGCGCCGTACGCCGCGAGGTGCGCGAGGAGACCGGGTACCGGGTCGGCATCGACGAGCTTCTCGGCATCCATTCGCGGGTCATCCCGGCCGAGTCGCGCGCCGCCGAGGGGAAGACCGGACCCCTCCACGCCCTGCGGATCGTCTACCGCGCGCACGTCGTGGGCGGGCGCCTGCGCAACGAGGTCGACGGCTCCACCGACCGGGCGGAGTGGTTCACCCTGCCGACCGCCCGCAAGCTGCGGCGCGTGCAGCTGGTCGACGTGGCGTTCCGGATGGCGGGCCTCGCTCGGCCGTGAGCCCGGTCAGGCGCGTTCGGCGCTGATGTCGGCGACCACGGCGCCGTACGACGAGAGGAGATCGTCAGCGTCGACGAACAGGCTGTAGCCATGGGCTCCGGCGCCCATGGCGATGCGCTCGCCGACGATGCGTTCGTCGGCGTAGATGGGCCAGTCCGTGGTGCTGCCGACCGGAACGATGGTCCCACGCTCGTATCCGGTGGCCGCGAGCGCCAACTCCGGCTCGGGGAGGCGGAGCTTGTTGACGCCCACGACAGCGCGGAGCTTCGGCCACGAGATCGCCCGATCGCCGGGGATCAGCGCGAACAGGTAGGTGTCGTCGGATCGCTTGACGACGAGCGTCTTCACGATCGAGGCGGCCGGGATGCCGAGAAGCGCGGCCGCCTCGTCGAGGCTCGAGGCCGCGGGGCGTTCGCGTATGACGACGGAGAGGCCGCGCTCACGCGCGGCCTCTCTGACTCTGATGGTGGGGTCGCTCACGCGTCCGGTGCACGCAGCGGGTCGTCGGCAACCCACAGCTCGTCATCGGCGCGCAGCGTCTGCCAGGCGGCGTAAGCCACGCCGGCCGCGGCGACGACACCGAGGATGATCGCGATGACACCGCCGGCACCGATTCCGTCGTGCTGCGACGGCAGCTTCTTGGCGAGACGCTTCGAGGCCTGCTTGCCGTACTTCTCGGCACGCTTGGCGTACTTGTGAGTGTCGAGCTCGAAGCCACGGCCCTTCGCGAGGCGGTCACGGGTGTCGCCCGCGGCGTCCCACACGGACATGGCTCCGCCGACCACGGCACCGGCGGCCGGGACGACCTTGGTGCTGAGGAAACGGTTGCTGTACTTCACGCTCTTGTCGACGTACGGGGCGGCGTACTTGCTGTACCCGTCCTGCACGGCGGGGACGAGGTCTTCGCGGCTGAAGCGACCGAGCTGGTGGCCGGCTTCACGAGCGACCTTCCCGCTCTCGCCCAGCAGCACCTGCTGCGACTCCCACACCTTGGCGGCGTGCTTCTGGAGCTTGCGCAGTTCCTTCTTGCTCTTGCGGCTGAGGCCCACGGCTCATCCTCCCTATCGATGGGATGTACGTTGCGTTCATCTTGCCAGAAGGGGCCGCCTGCGCCGCCGACCCTTGCAGATAACTCTGAGAGAATGTACCCATGGCCAACCACACTGCCGTCGCGACCCTCCACACCAACCACGGCGACATCGTCGTCAACCTGTTCGGTGACCACGCTCCGCGTACCGTCCGCAACTTCGTCGGGCTCTCCGACGGAACCCAGGAATGGACCAACCCGGCTACGGGTGCCCCGGGCGAAGGTCCCCTGTACTCCGACGTGATCTTCCACCGCATCATCCCCAACTTCATGATCCAGGGCGGCGATCCCCTCGGCCAGGGCATCGGCGGCCCCGGGTACAACTTCGACGACGAGATCAGCCCGGAGCTCGACTTCACGGCGCCCTACAAGCTGGCCATGGCCAACGCGGGACTGCGTCGCAACGCCATCACCGGCAAGGCCGAGGGCACCAACGGGTCGCAGTTCTTCATCACCACCGACCCGACCCCGTGGCTCCAGGGCAAGCACACGATCTTCGGCGAGGTCGCCGATGACGCCTCCAAGGCCGTCGTCGACGCCATCGCCGCGGTGCCCACCGGTGCGCAGGACCGGCCGAAGGTCGACGTCGTCCTTCAGTCGGTCGACGTCGTCTCGGTCTGAGTCCCACGGGCGGCGGGGGTGTCTACGACCGACGAGTTCCGTCGCAACAGCGACAACTTCTGTTACCGGCACCCTGACCGGCAGAGCTTCGTTCTGTGCCAGCGGTGCATGCGCACCGTGTGCTCGGATTGCCGTACCCCCGCCGCCGTCGGAGTCATCTGCCCGGAGTGCATGGCGCAGCAACGCGCCTCGCAGACTCCGGCGCAGAAGAAGGCGCAGCGCCGCTGGGCTTCGCGCCCGATGGCGATCGTGTCGTCGGACCGCCCTCGCGTGACGCTGGCGATCATCGCCGTGACGGGGCTGGTCTACATCATCGGGTTGATCCCCGGTGTGGGTCCCCTGCTCACCAACTTGCTGATGTTCAACAGCGTGTACCTGCTGCCGCAGGCCGGTGTCGTCCAGCCGTGGCGGTTGCTCACCGTCGCGCTGGTGCACGGCGGGTTCTTCCACGTGGCGTTGAACATGCTCGCGCTGTGGTTCATCGGTCGCAATCTCGAGCCGCTGCTGGGTCGCGCGCGCTTCCTGACGCTCTACGTCGTCGGCGCCCTCGGCGGCTCGGTCGCGGTGGCCCTGCTCGCCCCCGGAGTGTGGACGGTGGGCGCCTCGGGCGCGATCTTCGCTCTCTTCGGTGCCCTGCTCGTGATCGGCCGCCACATCGGTGCCGACATCCGGGTGATCGGCGTCATCATCGCCATCAACTTCGCCTGGCCGTTCGTCGCGGCCGGCGTGCAGTCGATCGGGAGCGGTGACTTCGCCGGGGCACTCGCCGCGGTGGGTATCTCGTGGCAGGCGCACCTCGGTGGGCTCGCCACGGGAGCCGCCGTGGGATTGATCTACTCCCGCACGCGCGCGCCGCGCCAGCGCGGTCTGCAGATCGGTCTGCTCGTGGCGCTCACCGTGGTGCTGGTCGGCCTGCTGGCCATTCCCGCGATCGCCTACGTCTGAGAGTTATCCACAGATCCATCCACAACCTGGGGATGAATTACACGGGTGTAACTTTCGGGCAAGTCAGCGCCAGCGCGTGGTCATGAGGAAGCCGACGAAGGCGATGCCGAAGCCGATGACGAGGTTCCACGGACCGATGCCCGGGATGGGGAACTGCGAGTTGCTGAGGTAGAACACCAGCACCCACACGAGGCCGACGAGCATGAGTCCGACCATGAGGGGCAGGAACCACACGGGGTTCGGTGCCGATCCGCCATCATTGCGTTCGGCGATCGGGTCGTCGCCTTTACCAGTTCGCGCCATGCGGTCAGTCTAACGGCCAGGTGACCACGGACCCACGGAACTAGACTCGCCTGGTGCAGACCGTGCAGCAACCACCGACCCGCCGCAGCCGACGTGGTGGCCGCGGCGACCGGCGACGTCTGTCTTTCGTCGGCGTGCTCGGCGACCTCCTGGTGACCGCCGGCGTCGTCGTGCTGCTGTTCGTGGTCTGGCAGCTGTGGATCGGCGACGCCATCATCGGCGCGCAGTTCAAAGACGAGGCCAGCAACCTCACCGACGAATGGGCCAACAGCGCCCCGGCCGCGCCCGCACCGTCGGTCACCCCGACGCCGGGAACGACGGGTCCCGCCACCGCAGAACCCCCGGTTCTGGATCAGCCCGGTGACGGCGAGGTGTTCGGTGTGCTCCGCGTACCGCGTCTGGGCGCGGACTGGCAGTTCAAGCTGGCCGGCGGGGTGAGCGCGTCGGTGACTCTCGACCCGATCGGTCTGGGGCACTACCCCGACACCTCCATGCCGGGTCAGGTCGGCAACTTCGCGATCGCCGGCCACCGCGGCAGCCACGGCGCACCGTTCGCCGATCTTCCGTCGCTGCGCGTCGGGGACGCGGTGGTCGTCGAGACCGAGGGCGGGTGGTACACCTACCGGTTCCGTAACCTCGAGTACGTTCGCCCCGACGGTGTGGAGGTGCTGCTGCCGTTCCCCCAGGCGCCGCAGATCGAGGCGACCGACCGCGTCATCACCATGACCACGTGCAGCCCTCGCTACGGTTTCTCGGAGCGCGCCATCGCCTACGGCGTCTTCGAGTCGTTCACCCCCCGCACCGACGCCGGCCCGCCGGTGTCACTGACCTCCGGAGCCGCCTGATGTACGGAGCCCTCTGGCGCGTTCTGCCCGGTCCTTGGTGGGTACGCCTGCTCATCGTCCTCGTGCTCGCGGCCGCCGTGCTGTACGGACTGTTCTTCTACGTCTTCCCCTGGGTGAGCGACATCGTCTATCCCCAGGAGGTCACGGTCGAGTGACCGACTGGCGCGTCGTCGTCGTCGACAACCGCGACAGCTTCGTCCACACTCTCGCCGGGTACGTCCGCGACCTCGGCGCCACCACCGTGATGATGTCGGCCGATGACCCCGCCCTGCTCGAGACGACGTCGGGTGCCGACGCGATCCTGGTCTCACCCGGACCCGGTCATCCCCTCGACGCCGGTCAGTCGGTGGCGGTGGTCCGCGCCGCGTACGACACCGGGGTTCCGCTGCTCGGGGTCTGTCTCGGGCACCAGGCGATCGCCGCGGCGTTCGGCGGACGGGTGGGGCACGCACCCGAGCTGCTGCACGGCATAACGAGTGTCATCCACCACGACCGCGAGGGCGTGTTCGCCGACCTGGCCGACGGGTTCGTCGCGACGCGGTACCACTCGCTCGCGGTCGACCCGTCGTCGGTGCCGGGCGAGCTCGAGGTCACCGCGCGCACGGACGGCGGCGTGATCATGGGTCTGCGGCACCGTACCGCTCCGATCGAAGGCGTCCAGTTCCACCCCGAGAGCGTGCTCACCGAGGGCGGCCACGCCCTGCTGGGTCGCTGGCTCGAGAACGCCGGCCTGCGGGGCGCCGCGCTGCGCGGCGCCCGACTTCACCCGCGGCGGCTCAGGAGCCCGAGCACGTCGTGAGCGTGATCTCGCTGTGCACCGGCACTTCGCCCGGGGCCAGCGACTGCGTCTTCACCGTCGCCGGCGACGAGGCACGGCATCCGGGGTCCTCGGTCACCTGAACGGTGAGCTGCTTCGCGTCGGACTCGAGCTCGCGCTTGGCCGCATCGACCGTGTAACCCGTGTAATCGACGATCACGATCTGACCGCTGGCCACGACGAGGTTCACCGTCGTGCCCTTCGCCACGTCGGAGCCCGAGGCGAGGCTCGAGGAGATGACGGTCCCCCCGGCCAGGGCGGGATCGGTCTGACGACGGATGGAGCCCACCGACAGACCGGCGGCTTCGAGAGCGGTGCGGGCCTCGGTCTCGGTGATGCCGTCGAGGGTCGGGACCTTGGCCGTATCGGGGCCCGTCGAGACGTAGAGCGTCACCAGCTGCCCCGCGGCGACGGACGTGTCGGCCTCGGGCGTCGAGCGCGTGACGTTGCCCGCGGCGATCGTCTCGCTGGACTCGTTCACGCGGCTCGTGGTCATCTGCTCGGCCTCGAGCGTCTCGACGGCGCGTTCGTACGACATGTCGACGACGTTGGGTACGGCGAGCGAGGTGGTGGGCACGTCGTCGGTCTGCTGGATCTGCATCACCCAGATGAGGACGGCGACCAGCAGCACCGCGAGGACGGTCACGCCGGCCCAGATCCACGCGACCGGGGGCCCGGCCTGCGTGCGCCGCATGGTGGTGTCGGTGCTCAGCTGACGCAGGGAGCGCGCGGTCTCGGCGGCCTGGCGCGGGTTCGGGCCGTAGAGCTCGTTCGACAGCGCCGACATCTGGCGCTTGGTTGGCGCCTTTCCGTCGACGGTCTCGTCGAGCGCTTCGCGGAAGCTGGCGGCATCTTGCGGACGCTGGAACGGATCCTTCGCCAGGGCGCGGAGCACGATGGCATCCAATGCCCGCGGGATGGTGTCGTTGATCTCGCTCGGCGGGAGCGGTGCCTCGCTCACGTGCTGATACGCGACGGCCACGGGGGTGTCGCCGCGGAACGGCGTGCGCCCGGCGAGCAGCTCGTACAAGACGACTCCGGCCGAATACAGGTCGGCGCGCGCGTCGACGGATTCGCCCTTCGCCTGCTCGGGGGAGAAGTACGCCGCGGTCCCCACGATCGCCGTGGTCTCGGCGACGGTCGACGAGGAGTCCGACACCGCGCGCGCGATGCCGAAGTCCATGACCTTCACGCGCCCGGCCTCGGTGATCATGACGTTGCCGGGCTTGATGTCGCGGTGCACGACGCCGGCCCGGTGAGAGTACTCCAGAGCCTCGAGGATGCCGTCGACGTACCGCAGAGCGTCGTCGGTGGGCACCGGCCCCTCGGCGATCACGTCTTTCAGCAGGCGCCCCTGGACGAGTTCCATCACGATGTACGGGACCGGGCGATCGTTGCCGTCGAGACCCGTCTCGACGTCTTCACCCGCGTCGAACACCCGCACGATCGTCGGGTGCGCCATGCGCGACGCGGCCTGGGCCTCGAGACGGAACCGCGTGCGGAACGCGGCGTCGCCGGCGAGGTCGGTGCGCAGGATCTTGATCGCCACCGTGCGGCCGAGCGTCTGATCGTATCCGCGGTAGACGCTGGCCATGCCGCCGCGACCGATGAGGTCGTCGACGCGATAGCGCCCGGACAGGACGCGCGTCTCAGTGGTCACGAAGGAACTCCTGGCGTGGGGGGATGACGGAGGTCAGGGCTTGGTGTTGCTGCCGTTGTTGCCGCCGTTACCCGTGATCGTGGGGCTCGGGGTATTGCCGCCGGTGATGCTCGCGGACGCTTCACCCGAGGGCCCGGCCGTACGATCCGTGCCCGAGCAGCTGACGGTGTAGGTCACCCGCAGGGTCTGACCCACGGAGTTGCTGACCTTCAGCGACGCGGTGCGCGCGTCGGGCTCGAACGACGCCGTGGACTGCCCATTGGTGTCGAACGTGCCGTTGACGGCGGTGAAGTTGTACGACGCGACCGATCCGGTGCCGGAGGGGCAGGTGTACTGCTGCCACGAGACCTGCACGTCGGCGCCGGCGGACACCGTCGACCCGGGGAGGGTCGGCGTACCGGGCGCGGTCAGCGGCGTCTCGTCGGCGTAGGTCGTGACGGTGATCGTCGTGCCCTCGTCGACGCGACCGGTCGGGTTGACGTCGTAGATGAGACCGACGTCGGCCGTGGTGGTCGCGGCGTTGCCGACGCGGCAGTCGGCCACGAGACCGTTGGACTCGAGGATGGCGCGCGCGTCATCGCAGGTCTTGCCGTTCAGGCCGAGAGACGCCACCTCGACACGCGTGGTGGTCGGGCTCGGGGTCGGCGAGAGGGTCGACGGCGCCGGTGCGGGCGTCGACGCCGACGGTGCGGCGCTGGTGGGCGCGGGCGCCGGGGCGTCTTGGTTCGACAGCAGGCCGACGACGGTGGCGCCGAGGATCAAGGCGAGCAAAGCGATGAGAGCGACGAGCGGCCACGTCCAGCGGCTCCGCGCCTTCTTCTGCGGCTGCACGTCTTCTTCGGTGTGCTCCTCGGTGAGGAGCGACGTCGCCGCCGCTCCCGCTCCGGCCGACGGCAGCAGACGCGTCGCGGCAGAGGTCTGCCCCGCGGTGAGCAGCTGCGTCGCGTCGTCGGCGACCGCGGCACCCGCGGCGATGGCCGGGACCGCTGCGGCAGCCGCGACGAGGTCGCCGCGGCGGAGGGCGGTGGCGGCGCGCGAGACCGCGGCCGAGGAGGCCGGTCGGTCATCGGGCTTCTTGGCGATCATCGCCATGACGAGGTTCTGCACCGGCACGGCCACCGTGGGCGGCAGGGGTGCGGGCTGCTCGTTGATCTGAGCCATGGCGATCGCGACCTGCGACTCGCCCGTGAAGGGGCGCTTACCGGCCAGGCATTCGTACGCGACGATGCCGAGCGAGTAGGTGTCGGTCGCGGGCGACGCGGGGTGACCCGAGGCCTGCTCGGGCGAGAGGTACTGCACCGTGCCCATGACCTGGCCGGTCGCGGTCAGCGGCACCTGGTCGGCGATGCGGGCGATGCCGAAGTCGGTGATCTTCACGCGCCCGTCGGGCGTGATCAGCAGGTTGCCCGGCTTGATGTCGCGGTGCACGAGGCCGGCGGCGTGCGCCGCCTGCAGGGCCGCGGCCGTCTGGGCGACGATGTCGAGCGTCTTGTCGGTCGACAGGGACCCCTCGCGCTCGAGGATGGTCGAGAGGGCCTCGCCGGGGACGAGCTCCATCACGAGGAAGGCGCTGCCGTCTTCTTCGCCGTAGTCGAAGACGCTCGCGATGCCCTCGTGGTTGACGAGGGCCGCGTGACGGGCCTCGGCGCGGAAGCGCTCGAGGAACCCGGGGTCGCCCATGTATTCGTCTTTGAGGATCTTGATGGCGACGGTACGTCCGATGACGTGGTCGTTGGCTTCCCAGACCTCGCCCATGCCGCCGATCGCGATCCGCGAATCGAGCTCGTACCGCCCGCCGAAGGTCACACCTTGTGTCGGTCTCATTTACCCAGCACCGCCTCCATGACCTTCTTCGCTATCGGGGCGGCGATCTCGTTGCCGCTCCCGCTCTGCCCCTGGCCTCCACCGTTTTCGACCACCACGGCGACGGCGACCTGGGGGTCGTCCGCCGGGGCGAAGCCGGTGAACCAGAGAGTGTAGGGACGGGAATCGTTCTCCGCGGTGCCGGTCTTACCCGCCACCTGAACCCCGTCTATTCTTGCATTCGATGCGGCGCCGTCCTGGACGTTCGCCGTCATCATGGTGACCATCTGCGCGGCGATGGTGCTCTCGAGGGCACGACCGAACTCGCTGCTGCTGCTCTCGTCTTTGACGGACAGGTTGGGCTCGATGACCCGGTCCACCATGCGCGGGTTCATCACGACACCGCCGTTGGCGATACCCGCCGAGACCATGGCCATCTGCAGGGGCGTCGCGCGCACATCGCCCTGGCCGAAGCCGCTGAGCGCGGTCTGCGGAGCGTTGGGCGACGAGGGGTAGGTGGATGCCGTGGACTCCAGCGGCATCGTGAACTGCGCGTTGAAGCCGTACTTCTCGGCCTCGGCGCGGATCGCGTCGTCACCCAGGTCGACCGCGAGCTCGGCGAACGGGATGTTGCAGCTCAGGCGCAGGGCGGTCGCGATCGTGACGGTGTCCCCACCGCCGCACGTTCCGCCACCCGCGTTGCTGACGACGTTGGTCGACTGCGGCAGCGTGTACGCGGCGAGGTTGGGGAAAGCGGAGTCGGGGGTGTAGCGACCGGATGCCAGGGCAGCCGAGGCCACGACCAGCTTGAACGTCGACCCCGGAGGGTTGAGGTTGCCGCCGATGGCGCGGTTGTCGAGGGGGCGCGACGAGTCGGCGACGAGCTGGTCGTACGCCGCGTTCACGGCGTCCGTGTCGTGCGAGGCGAGGACGTTCGTGTCGAACCCGGGCTTGGACACCATGGCGAGGATGCGGCCCGTCGACGGCTCGATCGCGACGACGGCGCCCTGCTGGTCGCCGAGGGCGTCCCACGCCGCCCTCTGCACGTTCGCGTCGAGAGAGAGCTCCACGTTCGAGCCGCGCGGGGCCTGGCCCGTGATCGCACGGTCGATGCGCGAGAAGAACTGGTTCGAGTCCGAGCCGCTCAGCACGCTGTTCTCGGCGGACTCGATCTGCGTCTTGGCGTCGAGCACGGGGTTCATGTAGCCGGTCACGGGGGCCCACATCTCGGCATCCGCGTACTGGCGCTGCCAGCTGTAGACGTCGTCGGACGGCACCGACGAGGCGATGGCCGTGCCGCTGGCGATGATCGATCCGCGCTGGATCTGGTACGAGTCGTACAGCGCACGCGTGTTGCCGGTGGTGTTGGTCAGGTCGTTCGCCTGCACGACCTGGATGACGCTGGTCGAGGCGAACAGGGCGATGAACATCGCGAGCATCACGATGCTGAGGCGTCGGAGTTCTTTGGTCACGGTGCCTCCTTCGAGATCGGGGCGCCGGGGCGCGGGGTCATCGGGGCCATCAGCCGATCACCACTCGCGGGCGGCTGCGGACGGCATCCGAGATGCGCAGGAGGAACGCGACGATGATCCAGTTGGCGATGAGCGAGGAGCCACCCGCCGCGAGGAACGGGGTGGTGAGGCCGGTGAGCGGGATGACGCGCGTCACGCCGCCGACCATGATGAACACCTGCAGGGCGATCGTGAACGAGAAGCCCGTGGCGAGCAGCTTGCCGAAGTCGTCCTGACCGGCGAGGCCCACGCGCACGCCGCGGCTGGCGAACACCATGTACAGCGCGAGGATCGCGAATAGGCCGACGAGACCCAGTTCTTCGCCGAGGCTGGGCACGATGTAGTCGCTCTGCGACAGTGGCGTGATGTAGGGCCGCCCCTGACCGAGGCCCGTACCGAACAGTCCTCCGTGCGACAGGCCGAAGATGCCCTGCACGAGCTGGTAGCTGCCGCCGTCGCGATTGACGACCTCGGGGTCGAACGCGTTCAGCCAGTTGGCGAAGCGCCCGTTCACGTACGGGAGGAACCGGGATGCCAGGAACGCACCGACGCCGACGAGCACGAGACCGATGAACACCCAGCTCGTCTTGCCCGTGGCGACGTAGAGCATGGCGACGAACATGCCGAAGATCAGCAGCCCCGTACCGAGGTCGCGCTGCAGGACGATGATGCCGAGCGAGACCAGCCAGATGATCAGCACGGGTCCGAGCTCGCGGGCGCGCGGCCAGGTCATGAAGAGGAAGCGCGTGCCGGTGGAGGTGAGGCTCTCGCGGGTGCGCACGAGGTAGCCGGCGAAGAAGATCGCGAGGCAGATCTTCGCCAGCTCGCCCGGCTGGAACGACACGAAGCCGAGCGAGACCCAGACATCGGCGTTCTGGTCGGTGCCCAGGCCCGGCACGAAGGGCAGCAGCAGCAGCAGGATGCCGACGAGACCGAAGAGATAGGTGTAGCGGAAGAGCACGCGGTAGTTGCGCACGAAGATCAGCACTGCCAGGGCGATGACCATCGCGATGACCGCCCAGGCGATCTGGCGGTTACCCGTGGCATCCCATCCGCTCGCCTCGTCGGCCAGGTCGATGCGGTAGATCATCGCGATGCCGAGGCCCGTGAGCACGGTCGCGATCGGCAGCACGAACGGGTCGGCGTCGCGGGCACGCAGGCGCAGGACGACGTGCATCACGAGGGCGAGGAACGCCGGAACGCCCGCCAGCAGGAGGAAGGCCGGGTCGACGGTACCGTTCACGCCCAGCTGCACGAGGGCGACGGCCGAACCGTAGACGGCGACGGCGAAGACCAGCAGGCCCAGCTCGCGGTTGCGCTGCGTGGCGGGGACTCGGATCTTCTTCAGCGCGCGCATGACGGCGGTGTCGGTCGAGACGGCCTCACCGCGGGTGAGCTTCTGATCGGTCATCCGCCGGCCTCCTCGGTCGGGCGCAGCCGGTCGACGATCAGCTCGGCATCGGAGAGCGATCGTGCCGAGATGGTGGCCTCGACGGTCTGCCGGTCGAAGTCGGACAGATCGGCCAGCACGATGTTGGTGTCTTCGTAGACGGTCGACAGCGAGACCGGGCCGATGGACTGCTGGATGCCGCGATAGATGACCACGGAGTTCTCATCGGCGCCGACGTAGTAGCGCGTCTGCGTCCAGTTGTACCCCGCGAACAGGGAGACGCCGATCCCCGCCAGCACGATGAGCAGGGCGGCGAGCCAGCCCAGTCGACGACGGCGGGCGCGGCGACGGTCTTCTTCGATGAGCTCCTCGAGGAACTCGGCGGCGGGTTCGAAGTGCGTGGGCTCGTTGGCCGCCTGACGGGCGGGGTGCAGCCACCCCGAGCGACCCGGACGCGCGGCGGGAACGACGACACCGCTCGGGTTCGAGGCGGATCCGACGATCGTCGGAGTGCCGATGAACACCGGGTGCTGTCCGCCGACGTCGACGAGCACGACCGTGACGTTGTCGGGTGCTCCGCCGTCGAGCGCCTGCTTCAGCAGGGCATCGGCGGTGCGCCCCGGCGGCAGGCCCAGGCCGAGGGTGCGCGCCGTGTGCGGGTCGTCGACGACGCCCGACAGGCCGTCGGAGCACAGCAGCCACCGGTCGCCGTCCTGCGTCGGCATGATGAACGTGTCGACCTCGGGATCGGGGTCCATGTCGCCGAGAACGCGCATGAGCACCGACCGGCGCGGGTGGTACCGCGCCTCTTCGGGCGTGATGCGGCCCGAGTCGACGAGGCGCTGCACGAAGGTGTGGTCGGCGGTGATCTGGGTGAGGGTGTCGTCGCGGTAGAGGTAGATGCGCGAGTCGCCGATGTGCCCGATGACGGCGTAGGCGTCGACCATCACGAGCGCGCTGACGGTGGTTCCCATGCCGGCCAGCTCGGGTCGGCGGGCGACGGTGTCGATCAGCTCGGCGGCGGTGTCGGCCAGAGCGTCGCGGATCGCGTGCTCGGCCTCGGACGGCGTCGTGAAGGGCTGATCGAGGTCGGTGAGACGGTGGATCGCGAGGCTCGAGGCGACGTCACCGCCCGCGTGGCCGCCCATACCGTCGGCGACCACGAAGAGATTGGACCCGGCGTAGCCGGAGTCCTGGTTGTTGGAGCGCACCTTGCCCGTGTGGGAGATGGCGACGCTCGAGCCCTGGAAGACCATGGAGGAGGGTTACTTCCTCAACTCGAAGGTCGTGGCGCCCACCTTGATCGGTGCCCCGACCTTGACCTGGACCGGGGAGGCCACGCGCACACCGTCGTGGGAGGTGCCGTTCGTGGAGTCGAGGTCCTGCAGCATCCACTGCTCCCCCCACAGCACGAGACGTGCGTGGTGGCTGGAGGTGTAGTCGTCGCGCACGACGAGGCCCGATTCGCTCGAGCGGCCGATCGTGAGGGGCTCGGTGCCGAGGGGCAGCTCGAGGCCGGCCTTGGGACCGCTCGTGATGACGATGCGCGAGACGCTCGCGGTGGTGGCGAGGCCCGCGGCCGGTGCGGGGACCGGGGCCGCGGGGCGCTTGACCTGGGTGGTGACCGCGTCGGGCGAGGCGGTGGGCGCCGCGGCCGCCGGAGCCGCTGCGGCGACCGGCTCGGGGAGCTTGCGCACCTTCACGCCGAACAGGTCGGCGCGCAGCGAGTAGACCACTCCGAAGACGAAGAACCACAGCAGGACGAGGAACCCGCCCTGCAGCAGGAGGAGAGTCAACTGACTCATGAAAGGGGTCCCCGTTCCCGGACGTCGAAGATGCGCGTGGCGTCGGACGCCGAGGGGCGCCGCGGCGGCTGCGCCTGCGCCACCACTCGGAACACGATATTGGTCCGACCGATCGAGATCGTCGAATCGGGCGGCAGAGCGGCCTCGGTGACCTTGTGGCCGTTGAGCGTGGTGCCGTTGGTGGAACCGAGGTCGCGGACCATCGCGCGCTCGCCGTCCCAGAGGATCTCGACGTGCTTGCGGCTCGTGCCGGCGTCGGGGATGGTGATGTCGGCGTCGCTCCCGCGCCCGATGACCGTGCGGGCCGAGGAGAGCGGATGACGCTTGCCGTCGATGTCGACGACGCCGCGCCACGCCACCTGGCCCTCGGTGGTCTGCGAGTCGACGCGCAGGGTGCCGGTGGACAGCGACCCGTCGCGCTCGATCGAGATGGCGACGGGACCGGCGAAGGAGTACCCCTGCGTGCGCGCGTGCTTCTTGACCAGGGTGTCGAGCTCGGTGACCAGGGTCGACCCGAGCGCGCTCATCTTCTCGTCGTCGGCGGGAGAGAGGCGCACCGAGAACGAGTTGGGCGCCAGGATGCGGTCGCGGGTGACCACGACGGCCTTCTTGTCGAGCTCGCTGCGGAGGGCTGATGCGATCTCCACCGGCTGGATGCCGCTGCGGAAGGTCTTCGCGAACGCACCGTTGACGGCGCGTTCGAGACCCTTCTCGAAACTGTCGAGTAGTCCCACAAGACTCCTTCAGGCAGGCAGACCAGTAGGCACATCGTAGCCAGGGCTGCTGTGCAGGTCATGGACGCGCCTTCCGGGGCCTGCGTTTCGTCGTGCGGGCGCGACCGTGATATTCTCGGGAAGTTGGTCGCGTGGCATCCTCGATGCCGCGCACGCGCGAGTGGCGGAATAGGTAGACGCGCTGGCTTCAGGTGCCAGTGCCTTCACGGGCGTGGGGGTTCAAGTCCCCCCTCGCGCACACAACACAGAAGGCCCCGGGTTCATCCCGGGGCCTTTCTCGTTTCCGTGCGCGGGCCGGCCCATTCGACCCCGGCGCCACGCGACAGCGTGAAAATGCGGGAAACCCCGGTGCGAGGCATGACGATGGAGTCATGGTGGGGGAAACGCAGACGGTGCAGGAATCCGCGGGTACCGGGCAGGTGATCCAGGCGATGCGCTCGCCCGTCTTCACGGCGGTGGTGTTCCTCGCGACCGTCGTGCAGGTGTGTGCCGACCCGCTGGTCGCCCTGTGGACGGGCGCGGGGGAGTGGGGGCACCAGCTGCCGCCGGCCGTCGTCATCGGCCTCGCCGCCCTCGGTTGCCTCGCCCAGGCGCTCTGCGTCACACAAGCGGCCCACCGCCCCGTATCGGCCATGCTGGGGGCCCTGGCCTGCTACCTCGCGATCGCGCTGTGGTTGGGGGTTCCGACCTGGGCGTCTCCGATGCAGTTGGTCGTCGCGGTGGCGATGTTCGCCGTCGGCAGCGCGCGGTCGATTCCCGTCGCGGCGGCGTGGGCGGGGGCGAGCGTGCTCGTGGCCGTGGTGGGGCTGGGCCTCTGGGCCGCGGCCGCCGGAGCACCGACCGGCGCCGTCGTCGGCTTCGTCCTCACGGAGGGCACCGCCCTGGCATCCGTGTGCTTCGCCGGTGTGGCCCTGGGGATGCTGTGGGCGGTGCTCGAGCGGCGCACGCAGCGCGCCCGTCGGCGTGCGCTCGCCTTCAAGGCGCAGCAGGCCGAGGCGGTCGAGGCATCGCGCAACGCCGAGCGCGGTCGCATCGCCCAGGAACTGCACGACGTCGCCGGTCAGCACCTGGCGGGGCTCGTCTCGCTGTGCGACGCGTCGGTGGAACTCGCGCCCGAGCATCCGCAGCAGGCGCTGCACCTCATCGAAGAGGTGCGCGCCGAGGGACGCTATGCCGCCGCGAGCCTCTACGGCGCGCTCGGCGACCTGCGGGCCGTCGATTCCTCGGCCCAGACGCCCACGCCGGATCTGCGGAGCCTTTCCGTGCTCGTCGCGTTCTGGCGCGAGCGCGGCATGGACGTGCGGGTCACGACGACCGGGGATCTGCAGTCACCGCCCGTGGTCGTCTCGACCACCGCGTACCGGGCCATCTCGGAGGGGCTCTCGAACGCCGCCAAACACGCGGCGGGAGCTGCCGTCGACATCGGGGTGCACGTCGACGCCGACCGGCTGACCGCGACGGTCGCGAACGGACCGGCGAGACGGGTGAGGGCCGACGAGGACGACCTCGGACTCGGCTGGGGGTTGGATAGCCTGCGCCAGAAGCTCACTCTCGTCGACGGGTCCGTCGACGCGTCGGCAGACGACCAGGGGGGCTGGCACCTGGGGGTGGAGATCCCCTTCCCGAGGACGACGGAGGCGGAACGTGATTGACAGTGCACCCATCCGGGTTCTCATCGCCGACGACAACCGTCCCTTCCGACGCGGCGTGCGCCTGCGCCTCGAGCACGCCGACGGGATCTCGGTCGTCGGAGAGGCCGCCACCGGTCGTGACGCGCTGGCCGGGGCGCTCGCCGCGCACGCCGACGTGGTGCTGATGGACCTCGAGATGCCCGAGATGAACGGCATCGACGCGACGCGCGCCGTCGTGGAGGAGTCGGGGGGCTCCACCCGCGTGATCGTGCTCACCAGCCATGGCGAGGACCGCCTGGTGATGCGGGCTCTGCGCAACGGAGCGGCGGGCTACCTGCTCAAGACGCACGACAGCGCCCAGCTCATCGACGCCATCCACGCCGCGCACCGCGGTGACGCTCTCGTGTCGACGCACGTGACGGCCCCCCTGCTGCGCGACATCGCCGAGCGCCGGCTGAGCGCCGACGACCGGGCCAAGGTCGCGTCGCTCAGCGCGTCGGAGAGCCGCGTGGTGCGGCTGCTCAGCGAGGGAGTCACGTCGAACGAGCAGCTGGCGGCGCAGTTGGTGGTCTCGGTGAACACCGTGCGCACCCACATCCAGTCCTCGCTGCGCAAGGTCGACGTCTCGGATCGCACGCAGCTCGCGCTGTGGGGAGTGCGGGTGGGCTCCGAGCTCATCGCTCGTCCGGATGGACGAATCTGACCGTCGTCATCTGACGCCTTCGGTCGGGCCCGGAGCGTGGCTCGACCCCCGGGATTGCGCGCGTGACCGGCTCGAATCCCCCCGCGAAACACCCTCGATCCCGCCGTCGGCCCCTCCGCGGTGAGGAGCCGCTCCGCTCGCGCGAGAACACCATGGCTTCGCGCCGCGTCAGTCCGGCGTCTCAGGCGGCGTGGGCGGGGGCATGGACGCGATCTATCCGGTGTTCGCCCGCGCGGACCAGACCTTCTACGACCATCCCTCGCGACGCCCGCCGGCAGCGGACGACCGCCGATTCGTGGTCGACGCGACCGAGGGCTGGAGCCGCGTCGACGACGGGATCTGGACGTACCTCGAGCCGGCCGGGGTCGTGCTTCCCGAGCAGGGCTGGAAGATCCACCTCAGCAGCACGGCGGACACCGCCGACACCGTGCTGCGCGAGGTCGCCGCCCACTGCCTGCGCGCGGGGATCGCCTTCAAACACCTCTCGACCGAGGGCGTGCGGGCGTCGTCGAACGCGAAGGACGCCGGTCGTGAGGGCTCCGGCAAGTTCGTCACGATCTACCCGACGTCGATCGATCAGCTGCACCGGACGTTGACGCACCTCGGGCGGCGCACCGCGCGCCTCGCGGGACCGCACGTGCTCTCGGACCTGCGATGGCGGGAGGGGCCGGTGTTCGTGCGGTACGGGGGCTTCCACCGGATGTTCGTGGACGTCGAAGGAACCGCGGTGCCGGCGATCCGGCATCCGTCGGGGCACCTCGTCGCCGACGTGCGGCGGCCGGGATTCGACCCGCCGGCCTGGGCACCCGTTCCGCCGTTCCTGCGGGAGTTGATCGATGAGCTGCGTGACCGCCAGCCGCCCCCGGGCTTCCCCGAGATCACCGGGGTCGTGCAGTTCTCGAACGCCGGCGGCGTCTACACCGCGCGCGATCACGGGCGCGAGGTGATCGTGAAAGAGGCGCGCCCCCACGCCGGGGTGACCCCCGACGGTCTCAGCGCGGTGCAACGCGCGGATCGCGAAGCCCGGACGCTGCGGCGACTCCAGGGAACCGGCACCGCGACCCTGCTGCGCGAGTTCACCGTTCTCGAGCATCGCTACCTCGTTCTGGAACGCGCACGCGGCCTGCCGCTGCACCAGGCGGTCGTGGCCCGGCATCCGCTCGTGTCGGCCGAGGTCGACGCCGACGCCGTCGACACCTACCGGACCTGGGCCCTGGAGGTCGCGCGCCGTATCGAGCGGGCGCTGACCGCGGTGCACGCGGCGGGTCTCGCGCACGGCGACGTGCATCCGGGCAACTTCCTCGTCGACGACGACGACGAGGTCACCCTGATCGACTTCGAGATGGCGCGCCCCGCGGCCGACGACGTCCCCGCGGTGATCGGCGCGCCGGGCTTCGTCGCCTCCGACGGTCGCGGCGGGGTGGCGGCGGACGTCTTCGCGCTGCGGCGCGTGCAGCTCTTCTTGTTCGCGCCGATGACGCCCGTCTTCGACCTGCACGCGGGGAAAGAGGCCGAGGTGCGCGCCTGGGTGAGCGAGAGGTTCGAGCTGAGAGACGAGGACGAACGCGCGCTCGGGTTCGCCCGCGTCTCGCCCCCGGAGCGCGACGACCTCGCGGATCCCCTCGCCGCCGTCGCCCGCCAGCTGATCGCGGATGCCACGCGCGAACGCACCGATCGCCTCTGGCCGGGCGACCCGGCGCAGTTCGACGAGCCCCCGTACGCCCTCGCGCACGGAGCCCTCGGCCCCCTGATCGCGGTGCACGCGGCCGGGGAGCAGGCGCCGCTCTCGCTCGTGGAGTGGAGCGAACGCGCCGTCGAGGCGGCCCCCGCCCGCTCAGGACTGTTCGACGGGTTGGCGGGCGCCGCCGCGGCGCTGCAGGCACTCGGGCGGATTGACGCGGCCGACCGCGCCGTGGAGCGATGCCTCGACGCTCCGCTGCGGTGGGATGCCCCGGGGCTCTACGGGGGACCGGCGGGAACGGCGCTCGGTCTGCTTCGGCTGGCGGACCGGCACCCCGAGCTGGTCGGCCGGGCGCGCGGCATCCTGGACGAGATCGCCGATCGCGCGAACGGGTGGAGCGAGCGTTCGACCGACCCGGTCGCCACGGGGGCGGGCGGTCTGCTGCGCGGCCCCAGCGGGATCGCCCTGCTGGCGATGGCCCTCTTCGACCGCGACGGCGACCCGGCGCTGCTGCAGCTGGCCGATGCGGCGATCCGCGCCGACCTCGCACGGTGCACCGAGGCCGCCGACGGCTCGCTGCAGATGAACGAGGGATGGCGGCTCCTGCCGTACCTCGGCTCGGGATCGGCCGGCGTCGCCCTCGCCCTCGCCGCGCTCGTGGAGCGGGACCCCGCGCACCCGCTCACCGCCACTCTCACCGCCACTCTCGCGGCCCTCGAGCGCGCGAGTCTGCCCGAGTTCGTGCTGGAGTCGGGTCTGTTCCAGGGGCGCGCGGGTCTCATGCTCCTGCTGGCCCGAACGCCGACACCCGCGAAGAGCCGCGCGCTGCAGCGCCATCGGCGGCTGCTGCGTCTGCACGAGATCCCCCGCCCCGACGGCGTGGGGTATGCGGGTCGCGCCCTGCTGCGTCTGTCGTGCGACCTGGCCACCGGCTCGGCCGGCGTGCTGTGGATGCTCGCGAGTCTTCGTGACGGTCAGCGGCTGACGCTGCCGTTCCTCGACCTCCCCCCGGTCGACTCCGCCCGACAGCGGGCGCCGAGCCCCGGGGGGAGGTGACATCAATGGGATACCTGCTTTCTCTGCAGACGCTCGAGCGCGGTGAGACCGAGCGCAGCGAGGTCTTCGCCAGCTCCTGGAGCACGTCGATCTGCTACAGCAGCACGTCGACCGGCCTCTGCCGCTAGGCGGTGGCACTCGACCGGTGCGGGTGGGACCAGGGGGCGGGGGCTCCTGCCCGCACCGCCGTCCGATCCCCGGGGAGGAGGCTGGGCGGAAGCCGCCCCCAATTGCGGCATCCGCCCAGCATCGGTGTGCAGACCCGAACTGACACCGAGGGCGAGACGGGGAGCGCGAGCCCCACGCGAGCGCGAACGTCTCGCTTCTGCCGACGCTAATCGCCCCCGTCGCCGCAGATTCCGCGCCGACGGCGTGCTTTCTCGCGCCATACCTCGTCGGCCGCCGTGAACAAGCAGATAAGTGCCGCGGGGCCTCGACGAAGTCGCCGTGTTTTCTCGTCTGAAAAGACGACGGCTCCCCGGGACCGCCCCGTCAGACCGACCTCATCGACCCCGAACACCATGTTCGGCTCGAACGCAACCCACCCCCCGAGAATCGAACCTGGGAGCAAGCTGGATGAATCGAGGGACCCGCGAGAGCGGTCTTCGGTTCACACTCGCGAAAGGGACACATCATGGGATTCTTCGGATTTCTTCTTCTCGGCCTGCTGGCCGGCGCCATCGCCAAGCTGATCCTGCCCGGTAAGCAGGGCGGCGGCTGGCTCATCACGCTGCTTCTCGGCGTCGTGGGCGCGCTGCTCGGTGGTTTCCTGGGTGGCCTGATCTTCAACGCACCCCTGCAGGACTTCTTCTCGATCCAGACCTGGCTGCTGGCCATCGGCGGCTCGATCATCGTGCTGCTCATCTACGGCTTCATCACCAGCCGCCGCTCCGCGCGCTGAGGTGAAACGAAGGGCCCGGGGCGGTGGAACCGCGCCCCGGGCCCTTCTGCGTGCACGGGGATCCGCTTTACTGTCCGGATGCCGAACACCCGACGCCGCCCCTTCGTCATCGCGCTGGTGATCGGTGTGCTGCTGGCGGTGATCTGCGTGTGGCCGCAGGCCCTCGGCCTGCACCGGCTGCCCCTCGTGTCGAATGCGATCCCGTTCCGCGGCATCCTGGCCCTCGTTCTCGGTGCTCTCGCGCTCGTCGCCACCGTGGTGGCGGTGCTGCGGCGACGATGGAGCGTGACAGCGGCCCTCGCGATCGCGCTCGCCGCGGCGACGGTCGGTCACGGCGCCGTCCTGCTCGCGCGGGGCGGAGGCAGTGCGATCGCGGAGGGTGATCTGACCGTCGTCGCGTGGAACACCTACGGCGGCGGCGCGTCGCCCGAGAGCATCGCGCGGCTCGTGCGCGAGACGGGGGCCGACGTGGTGAGCCTGCCCGAGACCGATGCGATCGCGGCGGCCGCGGTGGTCGGCATCCTGGCTCGGGACGGTATCGAGATGATGCACGACACCGTCGTGTCGGAGCCGGGCGACGACCCCGTGCCGACCTCGATCCTGATCGCGACCTCGCTCGGCCCATACGAACGCGACGCGTCGGCGGGATCGACTCCCGGCGTACCGAGCGGCGTGTGGCGGCCGAGCGATGGCGACGGCCCCGTGCTGGTGGCCGCTCACCCCCTGCCCCCGTTGCCGCTGATAATGACCGAGTGGGTCGACGGGCTGGACTGGGTCGCGGCGCGGTGCGCGGATCCCGACGTCATCGTGGCGGGCGACCTGAACGCGACGCTGGACCACTTCTCGGGGCTGGGTCGCGACGGAGGGGTGATCGGCGGATGCCGCGACGCCGCCGCCGATCGGGGTGCCGCGGCCGTGGGCACCTGGCCGGTACGGTTGCCGGCCGCCCTCGCGGCGCCGATCGACCACGTGCTCACCGGTGGCGATTGGCAGGCGCGCGGATTCGCGGTCGTCACCGGTTTCGACGACGCCGGGAGCGACCACCGCCCGGTCGTGGCGACGGTGTCGCGTCGATGAGGGATCTTCCGCCGCGGGCTCGTCGACCCTAGGTTGGTCGGACGATCGATCACGGAGGGGACGTTCATGTCGGAGAAGCGCCGCGTCGAAGAGGCCTACGCCCGGGCCGAGCAGCAGGCGGAGCGAGCCGAACAGGCCAGCGCCACCGACGACTCGTCGATCGAGGTCGACGAGTCACTCGAGGAGTCGGAAGAGCCGAACTAGGGGGCGCGGCGAACGTCCGCGGCGGGCGACGGCGGGTTCTGGCCGCGGGAGGCGGGTGCGCGCTCCGGGGCGGGGGAGTCGGGTGCGCCGATCGCGGTGATCCGGCGATTGTGCGCGGCGATGGCGACCACGTAGGGCACCCAGATGAGGACGATGATCGCGCCGCCCGCGAAAAGGGCCGCCGCCCATGGCTCGGTCTCGACGAGCCGAGGCATCATGCCGACCCCGAAGACCGTCAGCCCGATTCCCACGGCGCGCGACGCGACGGCTCGACGGGGCGCCTTTCGCGGGTTCGCCCAGTACGACACACGCTCCCGCGGGTACGCACCCAGGGTCAGGTGGATCGACCACCACCACAGCGCGGCTCCGACGACCGCGAAGGCGGCCCACCACCATTCGCTCACCATGACTCCAGCCGAACACGGATGCCACGGGAGGTCAACGTCCCGGCCTACTCCAGGGTCGGCGGCAGGACGTAGACGATGTCGGCGCCGTCGCGCTCGTGCTCGACGAAACCGAGGCGGGCGAGAACGGCGTGCGAAGGATCGTCGTCGGCGGACACGCAGGCGTACAGCGGGCGCTCCGGTTCGCGCACGGTGAGCAGACGCAGCGCCTCGGTGGCGGCATCGTCGCCCGCGTGCGGCGACACCGCGAGCAGGATCTCGCGGTCGTCGTCGACGTCGAGTGCGGCGGCGACCCCCACGACCGCGGCGTCTTCGACGATGGCGTGCACACTCGCGCCGTCGCCGTCGACCCACCGGTCGAACGAGGCGCGGTCGTCGATCGACACCCGTGGCCACGTCGAGGGACTGTCGCGGAGCGCCGCGAAGGCGGCATCCCGATCCTCGTCACGAAGGTCGCGCAGCTCGATGTGGGGCATGGCGCCACGCTAGCGAAGGGCACTCCTCGCCCCGCCGGCCTTGCGCCGTCAGGCGAAGCCGTGCAGAGCGAGGAACGTCCAGGTGGCACCGTTCGCGTCGCGCGCCGACACCTGCCCGCGCAGGTGTCGGAACAGGGGGCCGCGGGTGTCCCCGTCGATGCTCGTCCAACCGTCGAGATTGCGGCGCAGCACCAGCTGGGTCTGGGCGAGTGCTCGTGCGAAGACGATATTGCGCGAACCGGCCACCACGTGGGCGTACAGGGCGAGCACGGCCGTCACGTACGACGGCGAGGTCTCCGCGTCGCGCATGGCGTCGACGTGCCGGACGGCGGTGTCCATGTCGGTGGCGGTGAGGCGGGGGAGGGCCACCCGCATCGCCCCCGCGATGGTGTGCGCGGCGTACTCCCGCATGTCGGTCCGCGCGCGGTCGGTCAGCTCCGAGACGCGGGTGTAACGGTTGGCGGCGACCTCCACGAGGCCGATGCGCTCGAGTTTCTGCAGGGCCTCGCGCACGGGGGTGCGGGAGATGCCCATGAGCTCCGCCAGTTCGACGTCGCGCAAACGGTCACCGGGCCGCAGGCGCCCGTCGACGATCGCCTCGCCGAGGGCGGAATACGCCTCCTCGACGAGCGCAGAAGCGCGTCTCCGGGTGTCCATCACGCGGATCATACGACTCCCGGTTATCACAGAACATCGCCATAACTACCTGATTCTTCGTTTTCTTGTCGCGCAGAGGCTCGCGCGACCGGTAATGTCATCACGTCACGCCTCGCGTGACATATCCGGGGGGATCCGTCGACGCCCGGGCTTTGAGCAATGCTCAGCCCGGGCGTCGTATGGGCTCCGGAGCGATTCCCTCTCGCGCACCGGCCGGTCTACCGCGCATGGGGACACCACCACCCCGGCGATCGACGCAACGTTTGTGTCACGGACCTGTGCGCCGGGCGATCCCGCCCGTTACCGTGGGGGCACAGTCCGGCGCGCACGGTGCCGGCTCAAGCGGAAAACGGCATGACGATGAGCACGCAGGGCACGGTCAAGTGGTTCAACTCGGAAAAGGGCTTCGGCTTCATCGCCCCCGATGACGGCGGTCAGGATGTCTTCGCGCACTACAGTGCGATCCAGTCGGGCGGCTACCGCTCGCTCGAAGAGAACCAGCGCGTCGAGTTCGAGGTCGCCCAGGGCCCCAAGGGCCTTCAGGCCGAGGACATCCGCGTCATCTGATCTTCTCGGGCACGTCCCGGATCGGCCTCGGCCGCGCACGCGTCACTCGACGGTCGTGCGCGCCCGGGGCCTTCACTGTTCGTGGCGCACGAGATCGACGCCCGCGGAGGCGAACTGCCGGATCGTGGCGTGCGGCAGGAACGCCCGCGTCAGTGCGGCACCGATGCGCGCGAGGTCGGCCTCGTCGCGGTAGAGCAGCGAGAGCGTCTCGTACCGCGGGTGGAACTTCTGCTTGAAGCGGTGCAGCGAGGCGAACCCGTACACGGGCTCCAGCATGCTCGCCATGCGCGCCTGCAGGTCGACGATGGCCCCGGCGTCGGCGGGGTACTCGTGCGCCAGCGGCGCGCCGGACAGCGACATCACGGCCGCCCCCTCCGTGGAGAACTGCTGCGCCGACGAGCCGATCAGGTACTCCATCACCGGACCGAACCCGCCTTCGCGTCGGCGCATGAGATCGAGCGTCCACCCGCGCACCGCCCCATCGCCGTAGATCGGCAGCCACGACAGGAAGCCGTCGACGTCGCCGTGCGGCGAGACGGCGAGGGCGATGCGGACCTCGGGGTCGGCCGCCTCGTGCAGGGTGCCGAGCGTGAACCCCATCTCGGGCAGGTCCTTCTCGTCGACCCAGCTCTCGGAGATGGCGCGCAGCTGTTGACGCACGCCCCAGGTCTCGTCGGCGAGGCGCGAGAGACGGAACGTCATCCCCTCGCGCTGTGCGCGGTTGAGCGAGGTACGCACGTCGCCCCAGGCCTTGCCGGTGAAGGCCAGGCCCGGCAGGTCGACGACGGTGTCGTCGGCCACCACGATGCTGCGCCAGTCCGAGGGCACCGCCGCACGCGTCGCGTCATCGGCGCTGAAGAAGCAGGGCGCGAGCCCGGCGGCCTCGGCGCTCTCGATGAACGCCCGCACGGTGGCGGCGCGCGTCTCGACCGGACCGAGCGGATCGGCCAAGGCGAGCGCCACGCCCGAGCGCCGCTGGTACGCGACGATCCCCCGGCCGAATCGTGCGTACGACATCCCCTCCCACGTGGTCATCCACGACAGGGTCCCGCCGCCCGAGGCCCGCAGCTCGGTCTTCACGTCTTCGACCGCGGGGGCGGGCGCGTCGCCGAGGGCCGCGCGCGGGCGGGCGCGGAAAGCGGCGCGCACGAGCACGAAATACGCCGCCGCCAGGATCCACAGCGTCGACGAGGCGAGGATGCTGGTGAGGTCGGCATCGAGGTCGGCTTCGAGCTCGGTCACGCCCACGAGCACGGCGAGGACCAGCGTGAGCAGGACGAGCACGAGGTTCAGGGCGCTGTAGGTCAGGAGCACGATCCACGCCCAGCGCCGGCCGCGGTGGAGAGCCAGGGCGACGACGAGCACGAGCACGGTGTTGACGGCGACGTCGAGCCACGAGCCGTCGGCGGGGCCCGACGAGCCGAACGGGCCCGTCATGGGAGCGACGTAGCCGATGATCTCCATCGCCCCGAGGGTGCACACCAGGGCGAACGCGACCAGTCGCTGCTCTCGCACACTCACGCGTTGCGGGCGCAGGGAGCGGTCGACGCCCAGCACCAGCGCGGCGGCGAACACGTGCTGCAGATCGGACAACGTTCCCCAGTACAGGAACGTCACCGACAGGACGGCGATCAGCGTCGTGCCGGCCCGCAGGCGCCAGGGTGAGGGCAGAACCCCGACGGCGGCCGCGAGGCAGGCGACGATGCCGCCGGAGGGTCCCACGCCGAGGGCCATCGCCTGCTCCTGGGCCCACGCCCACGGGAGCAGGGCGGCTCCCCACAGGAACGCGGCCGCGGCGAGAACGGAGAAGAGCTGGCCGGTGCCGAAGTAGGCCAGTGCCACGCGACTGCCCCGACGGAACTCCAGCAGCGCCATGCCGGCCAGACCCGGAACGACGAGCGCGTAGACCCAGGGGGCGCCGACGAAGAACGAGCCGGTGAGCGGCGTCCACCAGCGGCCCGCCTCGAGCGCCGGCAGGCCATAGGCCACGCTCGGGAACAGGGGAGACGCGGTGAACGGCTGCCACAGTGCACCCACCGCGACGCCGACGAGGATCAGGATGCCGACGAGTGCGAGCGTGGCCGGGATGCGGCGCGCGACCGCGCTCACGCGGCGGGTCGTGGTGTTCTCCCTCATGCCGCTAAAGATAGGGCACGGCCGCTCTCGGCCTCTCGCTCAGAGCTCGGCCGAGGATACGGCGTGCCAGGCGGCGCGCGCGTTGGCCAGGGCGACGACCGCGTCGGTGGCCGCCCGGGCCGCTGCCAACTCGCGACGCGCGGTCTCGAGGCGCAACCGGGCGTCGATGGCCAGGACGCCCTCGCGCGCGTCGGCCGCGGCGAGGGCGGCACGCGCGCACGCGAGGGTGCCGGGCAGGGCCGTGCGGGCGACCTCGAGCCGATGCCGGGTGCTCGGCGCCTCGCGGAGGGCATCGTCGCGCACCTCGCGCACCCGCGCCACGGTTTCGACGGCGGTGCGCGGGCGACGGAGAGCGTGGGCGGCCGCATCGTCGAGGTCGCGGACCGCGGAGCGCAGACGCGCCTGCGCCCCGGGCGCGCAGGCGTCGGCACGGGCGGTCGCGAGCTCGATCGCCGCGCCCAGTTCGGCGCGGGCCGCAGCCAGCTCGGCGGTGACGTTGTCGGCAGCCTGCAGGGCGATGCGGTGGGAGTCCTCCACGGCACGCAGGTGGCGTCCGGCCCGGCGGGTGGCGTCTGTCGAGCGGTGCAGGTGCACCATCACGGTCGCGACATCGGCGTCGCGTGCCGCAGCGCGGTCGATCTCGGCGTCGGCCTCGATCAGCGCGGCATGGCCGGCCTGCGCCGAGAGGGCGGCGTCGCGCCAATCGTCGGCGTCGAAGCGGTCGCCCAGTGCCGCGAGCAGCGGGGCCGGGTCGCCCGCCGAGGTGACGGCCTCGTCGCGGCGCCGACGTGCGGCTGCGACGAGCGCGGCCGGGGTGCGCTGAGCCATCGACCAGGCGGCGAGCTGCGCGCGTGTCGCCTCGACGCGGGCGAGCTGCGACACGAGCCCGGCGCGCAGCCGCTCGGCCTCGACACGTCGTCGCGCAGGGACGACCGCGCCCCGTCGCAGCGATGAGACGTCGGAGAACCCGCGGTCGCGAGCGCGTTGGGCGGCGGTGTACGCCCGACGCAGATCTGCCGGGGCATCGCCCGCGGGCAGGGCGTCGGCCGCTTCGAAGGCGATGTCGAGGGAGTCCACCGCGTCGTCGAGGTCGAGCAGGGCGGCTTCGGCGGCGATGACGGCCTCGGCCGCCGCCGCCTGCGCACGCGGTGAGCGATGACGCACCCGGACGACCAGCACGACGATCGCCGCGACGAGCAGACCGCCGGTGAGCGCGATCGCCGCGGGGATCGCCCAGGCGACGTCAGTCACGGTCGGCGGGGGCGTCGTCGACGAGCAGCAGGGCCCGCAACTGGTCGACGTCGTCGACGGCGGCCTGCGCGCCCTCGGACTCGTGCGGCCAGCTGAACCCCCAGCGCACGAAGATCACGGGCACCTCGGCATCCCGACCGCCCTCGACGTCGTGGTGACGATCGCCGATCAGCACGGGGCGCGAGACGTCGACACCCTGCGCCTCCAGTCGCCGCAGGGCCTCGCGGACGATGTCGGACTTCGTGCTCAGGGTGCGTTCGTCGAGCGACGCCCCGACCACGGCCTCGAGGTCGGGGGCGAGACCGAAGTGGTCCATCAGGGCCACGACCTGCACCTCGGGCTTCGAGCTGGCCGTCGACTGCGGCACACCGGCGGCGTGCAGGTCGTGCACGATCTCACCGACGCCGGGATACAGCCGCGCGCTGACGGTGTAGCCCTCGCTGCGATTGAGGCCGCGATAGAACGTGACGGCCTCGGTGGCTTGCTCGGGCGTCATCCCGACGTTCACCTGGAAGGACTCGAACATGGGCGGCCCGATCCAGTGCGACAGTTCTCCCCGCGTCGGCGGAGTGCGTCCGAAATGCTCGAGGGTGATCGTCAGGCGACGGAGGATCCCCTCGGACGCGTCGACGAGAGTGCCGTCGACGTCCCACAGGACACACGAGAAGGGGGAGCGTACGGGCATGCTCCCACGCTACCGGCGCGGCATCGGCCCGGCTCGCTCCCCACGCGTGGAGTGCGTCAGAACAGCCGCGGCGCCCCCGACTGCACGCCCTTCATCTCGTCGTAGTCGAGGGTGAGGCAGCGGATGCCGCGGTCGGTGGCGAGCACGCGGGCCTGGGGCTTGATCTCCTGGGCCGCGAAGATGCCGGTGACCGGAGCGAGCAGGGGGTCGCGGTTGAGCAGCTCGAGATAGCGCGTGAGCTGTTCGACACCGTCGATGTCGCCGCGGCGCTTGACCTCGATCGCGACGGTGCCGCCGGCGTCGTCGCGCAGCAGCAGGTCGACCGGACCGATCGCCGTGGGGTACTCGCGACGCACGAGTCGCAGGCCCTCGCCGACGACCGAGACCTGCTCGGCCAGCAGACGTTGCAGGTCGGCTTCGACGCCGTCCTTGATGAGGCCGGGGTCGACGCCGAGCTCGTGCGAGGAATCGTGGACGACCTCGTGGATGCGCACCAGCAGCGCGTCGCCCGTCTTGGCGTGGGTGACGCGCCACCGCTCGATCACGCCGTCTTCGACGTCGGCCTCATCGGGCTGTTCGAGCGTGAGACTGCACGGCGGGCTCATCCAGTTGAGCGGCTTGTACGAGCCGCCGTCGGAGTGCACGAGCAGGCTGCCGTCGCCCTTGTGCACGAGCAGGCGGGTGGCGAGGGGGAGATGCGCGTTGAGTCGGCCGGTGTAATCGACGGAGCAACGGGCGATGACGAGACGCACCCGTCGAGCCTAATCGCGCTCGCCGCCGGGTGTCAGCGACGGGCCTTCTCGGCCTCGGCGCTCTCGACGACGAGCGGCTTGGCTGCGCCCGAGAAGAGGCCGGATGCCACGATCAGGCCGACCACGATGAGCAGCGTGTTGAGCAGCCCGATGTGGTCGCCGATCCATCCGAGGATCGGGGGACCGCAGAGGAACGCGACGTACCCGATGGTCGCCGCGGCGGCCACGCGCGAGGCGGCCTTGGCGGGGTCGTCGGCGGCGGCCGACATGCCGATCGGGAAGCCGAGGGAGGCACCGAGACCCCACAGTGCCGCGCCCACGAACACCCACGGGCCGAACGGCGCGAGGATGAACAGCAGCAGGCCCGCGGCCGCGGTGGCCGCCAGCACCCGCAGCACCAGCACGCGACCGAGACGATCGACCACCGGTCCGCCGGCGATGCGTCCGACGGTCATCGCGACCGAGAAGACCGCGAGCACGGCGGGGCCGGCCTCTTCGGGTGCTCCGTGACCGTAGACGACGGCCGAGGGGAGCCAGTCGTTCGCGCTGCCCTCGGCGAACGCCATGCCCAGCATGATGACGCCGAGCGTGTACGTGCGCGGCTCGCGCCAGGCCTGCAGCGAGACCGCGAGGCGCTCGCGCCAGTGAGCGCGCTCCTCGGCGACGGGAGCGTCCATCGCGACCTCGGCGCGGGGAACGTTGGCGACCGAGACGAACGCCACCACGACGATGACCACGCCCATGGCCACGCAGTGCGCGACGACCGGGATGTCGAAGCGCACGGCGACGAAGCCGAGGGCGGCGCCGATCACCGTCCCGAAGCTGAAGAACGCGTGCAGCAGGGGCATGATCGTGCGGCCCGTGGCCTTCTCGAGGGCGGCGCCCTCGACGTTCATCATCACGTCGACGGCGCCGTTGCCGAACCCGAACAGGGCGAGGCCCACGAGCGCGACGGCGAAGAGCTGCAGGGAGTCGGTGCCGAAGCCGATGATGGCCAGGCCCACGCCCACGAGCACCAGCGCGACGAGCATTCCCGTGCGGGCGCCGATGCGGGCCATGACGGCGGGGGCGATGGAGAGTCCGATGATGGATGCCACACCCATGCCGAGCAGCAGGAGACCGACGCCGGAGTTCTCGATGCCGAGCGACTCGCGGATCGCCGGCACGCGCGAGGCCCAGGTCGAGATGCTGAGTCCGCTCGCGAGGAAGATGGCGCAGATCGCGACGTGCCAACGCACGAGTTGGGACCGGGTCAGCGTGGAATGCATGGCGCCACTGTACCGAATCGATTCGACGTCGATCGAATCGATTCGGAAGCGCGCGTGTCGCGGGTTACGATCGGCCCGTGAGCACCCGACGCGCCACCATCAGCGACGTCGCCCGCGAGGCGGGCGTCTCGCCGTCGACCGCCTCGGTGGTCTTCAGCGGCAAGACCCCCACCTCGGAGGCCACCCGGGCACGCGTGCTCGCCGCGGCTCAGAGTCTCGGCTACACCGGGCCCGACCCGCGCGCGGCCTCTCTGCGGCGCGGACGGTCGGGCATCGTCGGCGTCGTCTTCGACCAGCACCTCGGAACCGCCTTCCTCGACCCGGTGACCACGCACATGATGGACGGCCTCGCCGACGGGGTCTCGCGCCTGGGTGCGGCGTTGCTGCTGCTGCGCGACGACGGTGAGACGGTGAGTGAGCCGTCGCTCCACACCGCGCCCATCGACGCCGCCGTGCTGATCGGGTGCAGCCCCCGCATGCGCGACTCGCTCGAGATCGTCCGCGGACGCGGCATCCCGGTCGTCGTCGTCGAGGGCGACGCCGGCGAGGGGATCCCGCGCGTGCTGCTCGACAACACCGAGGCGCAGTCCGCCGCCGCCGAACACCTGGCCGGCCTCGGGCACCGCGACGTCGTTCTCGTCACCCTGCCGATCGACACGTCGCGGCGGCGGGGCTGGATCGCGTCCGACGAGGTCGTGCGCGTCGACGTCACCGCCGATCGACTGGCCGGGGCCCGTCGCGTGTTCCCCGACGCGCCCGCGCTGGCCGCGGCCACCAGCTCGATCGACGAGGGCGCGATCGCCGGACGCACGCTCTTCGCCGACCCCGCGAACCGCCCCACCGCGGTGATCGCGCAGAGCGACCTGCTGGCGGCCGGGGTCATCCGCGCCGCCGAAGAGGCGGGCCTCCGGGTTCCCGACGACGTCAGCGTGACGGGGTTCGACGGCGTCGTCGTCGACGGCCTGGCACCGCACGTGCTCACGACGCTGGTGCAGCCGGCCACCGCCAAGGGCCGCGCGGCCGGCGAGGCCGTCGCCGCGATGCTCGAGGATGCCGTGCCCTCGGGTCTGCGGTTGTCGTGCACGTTCCGCGAGGGCACGACGACCGCGCCGCCGCGTACCACATGAGGTCGCGGGCAGCGGCGAGTCTCATGCTCCGCATAGAATAGTCACGACACCCCGAGAGCCCGGGCACTCCGCCCGTCGACACCCGAGGAGGCCCGACCATGCTGATATTCCTCGGCGCCTTCGCGGCTCTCCCGCTCCTGCTCCCGTGGCTCGTCTCGCGCATCGGAGCTCGGGCGTTCTACGTCGCGGCGGTGCTTCCGGCACTCGCCTTCGCCTTCGCCATCGTGCAGGCCGCGTCGGTCTTCGGCGGAGACATTCCGTTCGAGGAATACCAGTGGATTCCCGCGCTGGGCGTCTCGCTCTCGATGCGCATGGACGTGCTGGGCTGGCTGCTGACCCTCGTCGTCACGGGCGTCGGCGCGCTCGTCATGCTCTACTGCCGCTGGTACTTCCGCGGCAAGACGCAGGGCGTCGGGCAGTTCTCGGCCGTGCTGCTGGCCTTCGCCGGCGCGATGTACGGCCTCGTGCTCACCGACGACATCGTCGTGCTCGTCATGCTGTGGGAAGCCACGAGCGTGCTGTCGTACCTGCTCATCGGCTACTACCACGGTCGTGCGGCGAGTCGCCGTGCCGCCCTTCAGGCCCTGCTCGTGACGACCCTCGGCGGCTTGGTCATGCTGATCGGCGTGGTGCTGCTGGTGGTGCAGGCGGGCACCTCGAGCCTGTCGGCGATCCTCGCCGATCCCCCCGTGGGGACGGTCGTCGACATCGCCGTGCTGCTGCTGCTCGTGGGCGCGCTGAGCAAATCGGCCATCTTCCCCTTCCACTTCTGGCTGCCCGGCGCCATGGCCGCTCCCACCCCGGTGAGCGCCTACCTCCACGCCGCCGCCATGGTGAAGGCCGGCATCTACCTCATCGCGCGGCTCGCCCCCGGCTTCGCCGACACCCCGTTCTGGCGCCCGACGCTGATCACCCTCGGTGTCTTCACCATGCTGCTGGGCGGTTTCCAGGCGCTGCGCGAACGCGACCTGAAGCGCATCCTGGCCTTCGGTACGGTCAGCCAGCTCGGCTTCCTCACCGTCATGCTGGGCTATGGAACGCGCGATGCCGCCCTCGCGGGCGTCGCTCTGCTGCTCAGCCACGCTCTGTTCAAGTCGTGCCTGTTCCTCGTGGTCGGCGTCATCGACCGTCAGCTCTCCACGCGTGACATCGGCGAGCTCTCGGGTGTCGGACGCCAGGCCCCGGTCATGGCCACGGCCTCGTTCATCGCGATCGCGTCGATGGCCGGCGTCATCCCCACGTTGGGCTTCGTCGCGAAAGAGACTGCTCTCACCGCCCTGCTGCACGAGGCCGAGGGCGGCGCCGGATGGGGTCTCGTCGCCCTGATCGGCATCGTGCTGGGTTCCGCTCTGACGGCGGCGTACGGCATCCGGTTCCTCTGGGGTGCGTACTGGACCAAGCGCGACGTCGAGAAGACCGAGTGGCCCGACCCGCCCATCGGCTTCCTCTCGGCCCCGGTGCTGCTGTCGGCGGCCTCGCTCGCGCTCGGTTTCCTGGCGCCGATCGTCGACCACTGGCTCGCGCCCTACGCCGACGAGCTGCCCGAGGCGACGGCCGGCGTTCCCGCGCCCGAGTACCCGTACCACCTCGCGCTCTGGCACGGTCTGGAGCCGGCGCTGTTCATCTCGCTGGGCACGCTCGCGCTCGGCGCCGGGGTGTTCTGGGTCGTGCGCAAGACGCAGCTGCACAAGCGCCGCCGCGTGCTGCCGTTCACGGCGAACGACGTCTACAACGCCACCCTGCGCGGCATCGACCACACGTCGGAGTGGGTCACCGCGCGCTTCCAGCGCGGCTCGCTGCCGTTCTACGTGGGCACGATCTTCGTCGTTCTCGTGGTGGCCGAGGGCACCGCGTTGCTCGCCTCGAGCGAGTGGCGCGCGCAGCTCGACGCGTGGCAGTCGCCGGCGCAGCTGATCTCGGCGCCGATCATGATCGCCGCGGGCATCCTCGCCGTGCGGGCGCGCAAGCGCTACACCGGCGTCGCGCTCGTGTCGGTCACCGGCCTCGGCATGGTCGTGCTCTTCGCCACCAGCGGCGCCCCCGACCTCGCCCTCACGCAGGTGCTCATCGAGACGGTGACCCTGGTCGTGTTCGCGCTCGTGCTGCGGCGTCTGCCGGCCCGCATGGGCGAGCAGAACGAATCGGTCGCCCCCCTTGCGCGCGCCGTGCTCGGCGCCGGCGTGGGTCTCACCATGGCCCTGGTCGCCGTCGTCGCGACCGGCGCCCGGCAAGACCTTCCCATCTCGCTCGAGTGGCCGGCCCTGGCGTACGAGATCGGTCACGGCCGCAACGTCGTCAACGTCGCGCTGGTCGACCTGCGCGGGTGGGACACCATGGGCGAGCTCTCGGTGCTCGTGCTCGCGGCCACGGGCGTGGCATCGCTCGTCTTCATCACCGACCGCAGCGACAACCTGTCGCGGCGCTCGGGCACGGCCCGCAGTCGCACGGGTCTCGGTCGCCGTCGCCCGCTCGTCGAGACCGACAGCGGAGTGCGGGCCCAGCGCGTGGGCGAGACCGATGCTCCGCGGGCCTGGCTCATCTCGGGGTCGAAGGTGCAGCCCGAGAACCGGTCGATCCTGCTCGAGATCATCATCCGGGTGCTCTTCCACTCGATCATGATCGTGTCGCTGTACCTGCTGTTCGCCGGGCACAACCTCCCCGGCGGCGGCTTCGCCGGCGGTCTGGTCGCCGGCATGGGCCTGGTCATGCGCTACATCGCCGGGGGGCGATGGGAGCTCGGCGCCGCCGCCCCCACCGACGCCGGCCGGCTGCTGGGCGCGGGCATGGCGATCGCCGTGCTGTGCGCGCTGGTGCCGATGGCCTTCGGTTTCGCGCCTCTGCAGAGCTTCACGTTCGAGGGCGAGTTGCCGCTCATCGGTCACTGGGAGTTCGTCACCAGCACGATCTTCGACGTGGGCGTCTACCTCGTCGTCATCGGCCTGGTGCTCGACGTGCTGCGCAGCCTCGGCGCCGAAGTCGACAGGCAGTCGCTGCATCCCGAAGACGCGGAGGTGGTGGGCCCGTGACCATCTCTCTCGTCCTCGTCATCGTGATGGCCGTGCTCTTCGCGTGCGGCGTGTACGCGATGCTCGAGCGCAGCCTGACCCGCGTGCTCATCGGCTTCCTGCTGCTGGGCAACGCCGCCAATCTGCTGCTGCTCATCGTCATGGGCGCTCCGGGCAGAGCGCCGTTCTACGACGGGCAGACCGACCCCGCCGACATGTCCGACGCGCTGCCGCAGGCCCTGACGCTGACGGCCATCGTCATCACGTTCGGCATCTCGGCGTTCCTGCTCGCGTTGATCTACCGGTCCTGGCAGCTGGGTCAGGCCGACACGGTCATCGACGACGCCGACGACGTGGCTCTTCGTACGCGCACGGCGACCGAGCCCGAAGACGCCATGGACGAAGAGTCGCGTTCCGACGACGACGACGTCACCACCGACTTCGTGGGCGACGTGGCCTCGCCCATCCGGGTGCTGCACCAGGGCGACCTGTCGCAGCTCGTCGACGACGCACCGGTCGACCGCGTCGCCGTGCAGCGCGACGACGCTCCCACCCCCGACTCCCGCGACCCCCAGGATGGTGATCGCCCGTGAGCGCCCTCGTTCCCCTGCTCGTCGGCATCCCGCTCATCGGCGCCGCGATCAACCTCGTGTTCGGTCGTCGCAAGAAGACGCAGATCGTCGTGTCGGTGGCATCTCTCACGGCCGTGCTCGTGCTCGGCGCCGTGCTGCTCGTCGAGGTGGACACGAACGGCCCCCTCGCCGTGGCCATCGCCGCGTGGGACATCCCGTTCGGCATCGTGCTGTACGTCGACGTGCTCGCCGCGCTCCTGGTGGTGGTCACCAGCATCGTGCTGCTCGCCGTGCTGCTGTTCTCGATCGGCCAGGGAGCCGCCGACAACGACGAGGACACCCCGGTCTCGATCTTCTACCCGGCCTACCTCATCCTCGGCGCGGGTATCTTCAACGCCTTCATCGCGGGCGACCTGTTCAACCTCTACGTCGGCTTCGAGATCCTGCTCGTCGCCTCGTACGTGCTCATCACCCTCGGCGGTACCGAGTCGCGCATCCGCACGGGGGTCGTCTACATCGTCGTCTCGCTGGTGTCGTCGATCCTCTTCCTCGCCGCGATCGCGATGGTCTACGGCGCGCTCGGCACGGTCAACATGGTGCAGATCAGCGAGCGCATGGCGCTGCTACCGCAGGACACCCAGACGATCCTGCATCTCATGCTGCTTCTCGCGTTCGCCATCAAGGCGGCCGTGTTCCCCCTGTCGTTCTGGCTGCCCGACTCGTACCCGACGGCTCCGGCGCCGGTGACCGCGGTGTTCGCGGGTCTTCTGACCAAGGTGGGCGTCTACGCGATCATCCGCACCGAGACGCAGCTGTTCGTCGACAACGACCTCAACTTCCTGCTGATGATGGTGGCGCTGTCGACGATGATCGTCGGCATCCTGGGCGCCGTCGCGCAGGCCGAGCTCAAACGCATCCTGTCGTTCACGCTGGTGAGCCACATCGGCTACATGATCTTCGGTCTGGCCATCAACACGCCGCTGGCGGTGGGGGCGACGATCTACTACATCGTCCACCACATCATCGTGCAGACCACGCTGTTCCTCGCGGTGGGCCTCATCGAGCGCCGCGCGGGCAGCACCTCGATCCTCAAGGTGAAGGGCCTCATGCGGGCCGCGCCCCTCCTGGCGGTGCTGTACTTCATCCCGGCCATCAACCTCGGCGGTCTGCCGCCCTTCTCGGGCTTCATCGGCAAGTACGCGCTCTTCGACGCGGCGGCCCAGGTGGGGACGCCGGTGATGATGGTGCTGATCGTGGGCGGGATCGCGACGTCGATCCTGACGCTCTACGCCCTGATGCGCGCGTGGAATCTGTCGTTCTGGCGCGAGAACGAGGATTCGCCCGAGACGATGGAGCGCGTCGCCTACCTCGGCAACGCCCCCGCCGCGACGATCTCGACCGAGCGTCGCGCGATCCCGCGCATCATGACCTCGGCGACCGTCGGCATGGTGGCCGTCACCCTGGCGCTGACGGTGTTCGCGGGCCCGCTGCTCGACATGTGCCTGCGGGCGGGCGTCACCATCACCGACGGCGTGAGTCTCGTGCAGGTGCGGGAACAGGCGGGTCAGCAATGAGCCCGTCGCGCCGGTCCCAGGTGGGGCTGTTCCTGCACCAGCTGCCGTTCCTGGTGTGGCTGGTCGCCCTGTGGATGCTGCTGTGGGGCCAGTTCACCTGGCTGGCGTTCCTCACCGGTCTGGTGGCGGCCATCTTCGTCACGCGGGTGTTCCGCCTGCCCCCGGTCGAGCTGTCCGGCCGCATCAACCTCTGGTACGGGCTCGTCTTCGTCGTCACCTTCCTCGGCGCGGTCATCCGCGGCTCGCTCATCGTGGCGTGGCAGGTCGTCGATCTCCGGCGGCAGCCGGGGGCCGCGATCATCGCGGTGCCTCTGCGTGTCGACGACGACGTGATCATGGCGCACACCGCCGTCACGGCATCCCTCATTCCCGGCTCGCTCATCGTCGACGTCGACCGCGAGAACCGCACCCTGTTCCTGCACACCATCGGCGTGCGAAGCGATGCGGATGCCGAGCATCAGCGCCGCGTCGTGCTCGGCTGGGAAGCCCGCATCACGCGGGCCGTCGGCTCGAAGGAAGAGCTGCAGGAGCTGCGGGCCAAGATCGCCGAGTCCGACGCCGACGCCCGGCATGGAGCCGAGACCCCGCGCGACGGGAGAACCCTGCTGTGAACCCGCTCGTCGTCGTCATCCTCGCCGTCTTCGCCGCCGCCGCGGTGCTGGCGCTGATCCGCCTCGTGATCGGCCCGTCGATCCTCGACCGCGCCGTGGCCGCCGACGTGCTGCTCACCGAGGTGCTCTGCATCCTGGGTGCCGACATGGTGATCAACAAGCACACCCAGTCGCTGCCCGCGATGCTCATCATCGCCGCGGTCGGCGTGTTCGGCTCGATCGCGGTCGCCCGTTTCGTCGCGCGCAAGGAGAACCCGAGATGACCCTCGACTCCGTTCTCGACACCGTCGCGCTCGTGCTCGTGCTCATCGGCGCGGTGCTGTGCCTGACCGCGACGATCGGCCTGCTGCGCTGGCGCGACGTGCCTACCCGTCTGCACGCGGCCACCAAGCCGCAGGTGCTCGGCGTACTGCTCATCGTGTCGGCGGTCGCGCTGTCGCTGCGCACGTGGGAGGCCCTCGCCTTCGGCATCCCGATCGTGCTCATCCAGTTCGCGACCGCCCCTCTGGCCGCCCACATGGTCGGACGCGCCGCGTACCGCAACCGCACGACCGACGAGAAGAACCTGTACATCGACGAACTGCACCACAGCACCGAGCAGCCCGGGGCGACGGGCGCGCAGTCGCGCCCCGAGAGCTGAGGTCAGACGCCGGCGTCGCGCACGTCTTCGCGTGCCTGCGGCGACGGGGTGCCGTCCTGCGGGTCGGGCGTCTCGGTGCGGTGATCGAGTTCGCGCGCCTCGCGCTCTTCGCGGCGGCCTTCGGCCAGGAACGCCAGGCGGTCCAGGCACTCGTGGTTGCGCAGGACGAGCATCGGTTTCCACAGGGCCGCGGGCAGCAGCGACGCCGCGCCCGAGACGGGTTCCTCGAGGATCGTGACCGCGGTGCCGTCGGCGTGCGGCCGGGCGTCGATGCGGATCACCCCGCGACCCAGGATGCCGGCCTTCGGCCGCAGCCGCAGCCGGTGCGGCGGAGACCACTCGACGATCTCGGTCTCGTCGTGCATCATGACCGGCCAGATGCCGAGGGAGTGGTGGATGCGCGCGCCCTCGCGCGGCCAGTGCTCGTCGACGTCGCGCATGCGCGCCGCCCCGACGACCCACACGGGGTACAGCCAGCCGTCGGACAGCACGGCGAACAGGTCGTCGGGCGTGCAGCGCATCAGGCGTGTGTTGCGGGCGGCCATGGTGTCCCCTCGGTCGTCGTGACTCGACTTTACGGCGCGGGCGGCTCGGCGGCCTCGGGACTTGACGGGGGCGGGGGAGCCCCGGGGCGGGGGAGCCGTGGAGCCGTCCACGGGGACGGCGAAGCAACCGGGCGTCGAGGAACGCCCGGTCGCTCCGGTGGGCTCAGCGGCCTCGGTGTACCGAAGCCGAGTCAGCCGGCCGTGATGTCGGTCACCACGCCCTTCGCCAGACGCAGGCGACGGTGGGCTCGGCGTGCGACGGCGGAGTCGTGGGTCACCACCACGAGCGTCAGGCCCTCGGCGTTCAGTCCCTCGAGTACCTCGAGGATCTCGTCGCGCATGCTCTCGTCGAGGTTGCCCGTCGGCTCGTCGGCCAGCAGCACCCGGGGCTGCTTGGCGATCGCCCGCGCGATCGCGACGCGCTGCTGCTGCCCGCCCGACAGCTCGCCCGGGCGGTGGTCGCGGCGATCGGCGAGCCCCACGCGTTCCAGGGCTTCGGTCACGCGCCGTCGCCGCTCGTCGTTGTCGAGACCGAGCGGCTCGAGGCCCATGTCGACGTTCTCGGCGGCGGTGAGCGTGGGGATGAGGTTGAAGCCCTGGAACACGAAGCCGATCTCGGCGGCGCGCACGCGGTTCAGGTCGGAGTTCGAGGCGCGTGCGATGTCGAGGTCGCCGAGCGTCACCGACCCGGCGGAGGGGCGATCGAGAGCGCCGAGCATCTGCAGCAGCGTCGACTTGCCGCCGCCGGTGGGGCCCTGGATGGTGACGAAGTCGCCCCCGGCGATGTCGAGGTCGACGCCGGCCAATGCCTGCACCGTGGTGTCGCGTCGGCGGTAGGTGCGGGTGACGCCCCGCAGGCGGTAGGCGGTCAGGGTATCGGTGGGGGCGGTGAGGGTCATGATGTCTCCTTCGAAAACGGGATTCTGGTCACGCGACCGAGCGGAGGGCGGCGGCGGGGCTGAGGCGTGCGGCACGCCACCCGCCGAAGGCGCCGGCGAGCACGCCGCCCAGCACGGCGATGCCGACGGCCGCCACCACGACCACGGGGGTCACGGGCGCACTGAGCACGATGTCGGTGGCCTGCGCGGCGGCCTGGCCGAAGCCGCCCCCACCGCCGGGACCGCCCTGACCGCCGGGGCCACCCGTGGTGGCGTTCGACGTCACCGAGACGGTGGGCGAGATGACGTTGATCAGCAGGATGCCGCCGAGGCCGAGGATCAGACCCGCGACGCCGCCGATGAGGCCCTGCGCGAACGATTCCCCGGCGACCTGGCGGACGATCCGGCCGTTGGACCAGCCGATGGCCTTGAGGGTGCCGAACTCCCGCGTGCGGCGTGCCACGCCGGAGATCGTGAACAGCACCGCGAGCGACAGAGCCACCAGCAGGACCACGATCGACAGCCAGGTGCCGAGGTTCGAGATGAGCGATGACGCGCTGGACAGCGAGCCCGAGACCGTCGAGGCGAGCTCCGACTGCGAGCTGACGGTGGCGTCGGGCAGCGCGGTCGAGACCTCGCTCTGCACCGTGTCGATGGCATCCGCGGAATCGGCCTGCACGTAGACGGTCGAGACCACGTCGCCGACGCCCGCGAGACTCTGGGCGACGTCGAGCGGCAAGTACACGTTCGCTGCGGTGTCGGCATCGGACGACGCCGAGGCCACGACGCCGACGATCTGCATCGTCGTTCCGCCCACGTCGATCGTCCCGCCCACGGCCAGCCCGGCGCTCGCCGCGTACGTGGCGTCGATCACGGCGACGTCGGTGCCGGCGTCGGCAGCGGTGAGACCCCGGCCGTCGGTGACCGTCACCGACGACAGCGGACCGACCGTGGCGGCGGGGTCGACGCCCAGCACACTGAACGAGTCGACGCCGAACGCACTGCCGCCGTCGCCGCCGGGGCCGCCGGACGGCGGCTGGCCCGCACCGCCGCCCATGCCGCCTCCGGTGCCCGTGCCCGCGTCGGTGGTGGCGCTGCGGTCGGGCATCTGGCCCGAGAACGTCGTGTTCGTCAGGGCCAGGGCCCCGGTGGCGGCGGACACGCCGTCGAGACCGGTGACGGTGGCGACGGTCGAGGCATCGAGGGTCGCGCGCATCCTGTCGGTCATGAGGCGCGACTGGCTGAGGGTGGTCGTGCCGTCCTGCGTCGAGCCGGCGTCGGCGCCGAAGTCGAACCGCGGCCCGCCCCCGTCCTCGCCGGGCTGGGCCTGCGCCCCGGTGACGGTGAGGTCGGTGCCGACCCCGTACACCGACGAGAGGGCCTGCGACTGCGCGTCGCGCACGCCCGCCGAGAGCGCGTTGACGATGATGACGAGCGCGATGGCGATCGCGAGTCCGACCGCGACGATCACGGTCTGTTTGGTGCGGCCGGCGAGTTCGCGCCGCAGGTAGGTGCCGTACATGTCTCTCCTCTCGGACGCGGGGTGCGGCCGTGTTCCCGAAGGTAGGAACGACGCCCTCACCCTTCCCTCACCGTTGCTATGAAGCGGGTATGTCGCGTGACTCCGGGGCCCGTGAGGCTGCATGCTGGCTCTCGTGACCTCCCGCCCCGCACCCCTGGCCCGCCCCGACGGCTCTCCCATCCGTGCCGTCGTCGTCGACGACGAAGCGAACCTCAGCGAGCTGCTGCGCATGGCGCTGCAGAACGAGGGCTGGGACGTGCGCACGGCCGCGAACGGACAGGAGGCGTGGGGTGTCATCCGCGAGTTCTCGCCCGATCTGCTCGTGCTCGACATCATGATGCCGGGCGTCGACGGCAGGGAACTGCTGTCGCGCCTGCGCGCGGCCGGCAACGACGCCCCGGTTCTGTTCCTCACCGCGAAGGACGCGGTGGAGGACCGCATCGCGGGGATCTCGGCCGGGGCCGACGACTACGTCACGAAGCCCTTCAACCTCGAGGAGGTCATCGTGCGTCTGCGCGGGATGGCCCGGCGCCACGTCGCCGCCGTCGCAGACGCCGACCCGCGGCTGCGCGTGGGCGACCTGTCGCTCGACGAGGAGTCCTACGAGGTCGAGCGCGGTGGCATCCCGATCAAGCTCACCGCGAGGGAGTTCGAACTGCTGCGCTACCTCATGCAGAATCCGCGGCGGGTGCTGAGCAAGGCGCAGATCCTCGACCAGGTGTGGAGCTACGACTTCGGCGGCAACGGCAGCGTGGTGGAGATTTACATCTCGTACCTGCGGAAGAAGATCGACACCCTCGGCGAGCCCCTCATCCACACGGTCCGCGGGGTCGGCTACACGATCAAGACGCCATGACGCAGAGGCGATCGACCCGGCGTCGCTGGACGCTGCGGCGCACGCTCGTGGCGGGGACGAGTGTGCTCGTGGCCCTCGCCTTCGTCGTGATGAGCGTCGCGACGATCCTGTCGCTGCGCTCCTTCGCGTTCGACCGCCTCGACGATCAGGTGCGCGAGGGACTGTCGTTCGCCGCCGGACGGGGCGGCTTCGACGGGCGGGGCGATGCCGACCGGCCCCCGGGAATGGATGCCGCGAGCCCCGCGCCGCGGGTCGGCACCCTGCTGGTGGTGATCGCCGGCGACGGCTCGGTGCAGACCTCGGAGTACACGCGCGCCGACGGCACCGAGGTCACGGTGAGCGACGATCAGGTCGCCCAGCTGCGCTCTTCGGTCGCGACCGACCGCACACCGACGACCGTGGATCTGGGCGGAGACCTCGGCGCCTTCCGCATCGCGGCGGCCGAGAACGACGGCACCACGGTCATCGCCGGCAACTCGGAGGCCGACGTGACGGCGACCACGTCGGCGCTGACGGGGATCCTCATCGCGGTCTCGGCGGTCACCCTGCTCATCGCGGTGCTCACCCTGTCGCTCTTCGTGCGGAGGAGCCTGCGGCCGCTCGACCGGGTGGCCGACGTCGCCCAGCGCGTGTCGACGCTGTCGCTCGACGCGGGGAGCGTCGACATCCCCGACCGGGTCGCCGCGGCCGACACCGACGCCGATACCGAGGTGGGCCGGGTGGGCTCCTCGCTCAACGATCTGCTGGGGCACGTGCAGTCGTCTTTGTCCGCGCGCCAGCACAGCGAGGAGCAGCTGCGGCGGTTCATCGCGGATGCCAGTCACGAACTGCGCACGCCGCTGTCGAGCATCCGTGGCTACGCGCAGCTGTCGCTGGGCGAAGCCGGTCCGATGACCCCGACGCAGGCCCGCTCATTCGACCGGATCGAGTCGGAGGCCGAGCGCATGGCATCCCTCGTCGACGACCTGTTGCTGCTGGCGCGTCTGGACGCCGGCCAGCCGCTGCGCCGCGAAGAGGTGGAACTGACCCTTCTCGCCGTCGACGCCGTGAGCGACGCGCAGGCGGCGGACGCCACGCACGAGTGGCGTCTCGACGTCACCGACGACCTCATATCGGTGCCCGGCGACGAGAACCGCCTGCGCCAGGTCGTCGCGAACCTGCTGCGCAACGCCCAGACGCACACGCCGGCCGGAACGGTGGTGACGCTGTCACTCGCACGCGCGGGCGGCGAGGCCGTCTTGCGCGTCGCCGACACCGGCCCGGGGATCGACCCCGGCATCGCGGAGCGGCTGTTCGAGCGCTTCGCCCGCGGCGACGACTCGCGCAACCGCGACGCCGGCAGCACCGGCTTGGGATTGTCGATCGCCCAGGCGATCACGGCGGCGCAAGGGGGCTCGATCGCGGTCGAGAGCGTGCCGGGCCGGACGGTGTTCGAGGTGCGGCTGCCTGCGGCGTGAGTCGCCAGAATTCGTCGCCGTCGGGCTGTTCCCCGCGACGAATTCTGGCACTTCACGCCATCGCGCGTCAGCCGATCAGGCTCGGCTGCAGATCCCGCAGCGTGCGGTGATGCGTCATGCGCGTCACGCCGATCGCGGCGAGCAGCACCCCGCCGACCATCCACGCGCCGAGCACGAGCAGGTCGTAGCCGACGCGGCCGACGTCTCCTCCGTACATGACCTGCCGCATGGCATCCACGACGTACCCCATGGGCAGCACGTGGTGCAGCGCCGCGAGAGGAGCGGGGAGGGTCTGCCAGGGGAACGTGCCGCCGGCCGTCACGAGCTGCAGCACCATCAGCACGAGGCCGAGGAACTGTCCCACCGATCCGAGCCACACGTTCAGCGCCAGCACGATGGCCGCGTACGTTGCCGAGGCGAAGATCAGGATGCCGAGGGCCGCCCACGGGTTGGCGAACGAGAACTGCAGCGCGACGGCGAGCACCGTGAACAACCCGACCATCTGCAGGGCGCCGAGGCCCGCCGGTGTCAGCCACCCGGCGAGGGTCACGCGCACGGGGGAGCGCAGCGCCGTCACCGCGCGCTTGGACACGGGCTTGACGATGAGGAACAGCGCGTAGATGCCGATCCAGCCGGCCAGGGCGGCGAAGAACGGGGCGAGGCCCGCGCCGTAGTTCTGCGCCTTCGTGACCGCGCTGGTGCCCACGGCGACCGGGTCGGAGATGGCCGAGGCCTGCGCCTGCCGCGTCGTCTGATCGTTGTCGGGGATCTGCTGCACCCCCGAGGCCAGCCCGTCGCGCAGCTGCGTCGCGCCGGTCGCGAGCTGGGCGAGGCCGGCGTCGAGCTGGCTCGCGCCGTCGCGCACCTGCGCGGAACCGTCGCGCAGCGAGGCGGCTCCGGATGCCGCCGAGCCCGCGCCGTCGGCCAGGGCCGAGGCTCCGTCGGCCGCGGTCGCCGCGCCCGAGGCCACGGACGCACTGCCCGAGGCGACCTGTCGGGCGCCATCGTCGAGCTGGTCGATCTGGTTGACGGTGTTCTGGACGCGACCGTTGGCCTCGGTGAGCCGCTGACCCACGGGGTCGAGTCGCGACAGGATCTCGTCGATGCGGGCCTGGTCGAGACCGGCGTCGGCGAGGGCCTTCGCGATGTCGGCGCGCGCCTCGGGCAGGCGGGCGGCGGCGTCGGAGGCGACCGAGCCGACCTCGCGCGCGGCGGCGTCGATGCGATCGACACCCCCGGCGACCTGCTGCGCACCGTCGGCCACCTGCGCGGCCCCGTCGCGCAGCTGGGCGGTTCCGTCGCGCAGCCGGCTCGCTCCGCTCGAAAGCTGAGCGGTGCCGTCGGCGAGCTGCGACGAGCCGTCCGCGAGCTGCGACGAGCCCGAAACGAGCTGCGACGAGCCCGCCTTCGCCGAGTTCAGACCGTCGACGACCTGCGTCGCCCCGGTCGTGGCATCCACGAGACTGACCCGAACCGTGTGCAGGGCGTCGAGCAGCGTGAGCCCCGCCTCGTCGACGACCTTCTTCGCCACCGACGCCTGGATGCGGGCCACGGCCTGCGTGCCGATGGTCGAGGCGAGGTAGTTGTTGGCGTCGTTGGTGCGCAGCTCGATGTCGGCCTGGCGCGGGGTCGCGCTCGACAGCGACGCGACCGCCTCGGTGAAGTCGGCCGGAAGCGTCACGATGAAGTCGAAGTCGCCCGCCTGCAGCCCGGCGTCGGCGGCGTCGGAGCTGACCCGGTGCCACTCGAACGTGTCGCTGTCGAGCAGTTGATCGGCCGCCTCGTCGCCGAGGTTGCGTTGCTGTCCGTTGACGTCGGCGCCCTCATCGTCGACGACGAGCGCGACGGGGACGCTGGACAGGTTGCCGTAGGGGTCCTGGTTCGCCCAGAGGTACAGGCCGCCGTAGAGGATGGGCACGGCGAGCAGCGCCACCAGAGCGATCACCGACATGCGGGTGGAGGTCAGTCGGCGCAACTCCGCCGCGATCATCTGCGGGATCTTCATCGGACCTGTTCTCCTGCGTTCTCGATCGCGTCGATGGCCGTGCGAGAGGCCTGTCCCGCGATCACGAGCACCGCGTAGCCGCGCTCGGCGAACTCACGGGCGATGGCCCACCAGGCCGAGGGCTCGCCGCCGTGGCGGTCGGGGGCGACGAGCACCAGCGCCTCGACGTCCTTGCGCAGCGCGGCGAGTTCCAGCAGCAGGCGGATGCGGGCGGCCGGCTCCACGTTGCCGATCGGCAGCCCGGCGATCTCGTCGAGCCCGATGCCCTCCAGCCAGCGCGCGGCCGCGAACGGCGTCGGCGCGCGGCCGGCGAACATCAGTTCCTCGGCGACGACGCCGGTGACCGTGACGTTCGGTTCGGGTTCCGAGACGACCGGCGCATCGACCAGGGCGACGCGACGGCGCAGGGTCCTGGCATCGGCGTGCCCGTCGACCAGTACCGAACCGCTGTCGATGTTCATGCGGCCGGATGCCACGAGGCCCAGCACCGTGGGACGCTGCTCGGTCTCGGCGACGACCAGGGTCGCGCGCCCGGTCTCGTAGGCGGTCGACGTCGCGGGCAGCGCGCGCTCGGCGCGACCCTTCGCGACCGCGTTCAGGACGATTCTCACTGCGCCTCCAGTTCGGGGTACTGCGCCACCAGGTCGCGTGCTTCTGTCCACGAGAGTCCCGCGATGCCGAGCACGGCGCGCACGGCGATGGACCGGGCGGTGCTCGATCCAGCGTCGACGCGGGCGACCACGGTGCGCCCGGTCTCTTCGAGCAGGCGCGAGAGCGTGGGCGCGGGAAGGTCGGTGCGCAGCTCGCCCGACTCCTGGCCGCGACGCACGATCGCGTCGATGCGGCGGCGGAGCGGCGCGAGGGCGGCCGAGGTCTCGGGCAGGTGCGCGTCGTCGAGCGCGAGGGCTGCGGCGGCCTGCACGTGCGCGGCCTCGGCCCACAGCTCGGATGCCAGACGGGCGAGCGCGACGCGGGAATCGGCGTCGTCGACACGATCGGCGATGGCGTTGAAGCGGGCGGCACCCGCGGCGATGACCTCGCGCACGATGGCGTTGCGGTCGTCGAAGTGTCCGTACAGGGCGCGCCGCGAGAGACCGGCGCGCCGCGCGATCGTGTCGATCGACGCGCGAGGGTCGTGGCCGATGACCGCGGTGGCGGCGTCGACGATACCGGCGCGGTTCTCGACGGCGTCGCGGCGGGTGGAAGTGGTCACGGTGCCTCAGTGTACGCCGAAAGTGCACGGTCGTGTGCAACTTATTGGCGGCGGCACCCCGCCCCCCCGAATACACGAGAGCCCGCGACGTCGAACGCCGCGGGCTCTCGGGAGGACGTGCGGTCAGTCGGTGCCGGAGTCGAACGCGGCGGCTTCGCCCGCGGCATCCGTCGCCTCGGCGAGGCGCTCGCCGGCGGCGTCGAGGGGAGAGGCCGACTCGATGATCTCGTTCGCGCCGCCCGCGGCGACGTCGCCGACGAGCTCGCCGGTCGGACCGCCGAGCAGGCCCATGCTCGCGTACTGCTCGAGGCGGGCGCGCGAGTCGGCGATGTCGAGGTTGCGCATGGTGAGCTGGCCGATGCGGTCGACCGGGCCGAAGGCCGCGTCGCCGACGCGCTCCATCGACAGCTTCTCGGGCGAGTACGACATGCCCGAGGCCACCGTGTCGAGGATCGTGTAGTCCTCGCCGCGGCGCAGGCGTACCGTGACCGAACCGGTGATGGTCGAACCGACCCACTTCTGGATCGACTCGCGCAGCATGAGCGACTGCGGCTCGAGCCACCGGCCCTCGTACATCAGGCGGCCCAGGCGGCGACCCTGCTCGTGGTAGGTCGCGAGGGTGTCCTCGTTCAGGATGCTGTTGACCAGGCGCTCGTACGTGAGGAACAGCAGCGCCATGCCCGGTGCCTCGTAGATGCCGCGCGACTTGGCCTCGATGATGCGGTTCTCGATCTGGTCGCTCATGCCGAGGCCGTGGCGGCCGCCGATGGTGTTGGCCTCGCGGACGAGCTCGACCGGGTCGTCGAAGCGCGTGCCGTTGATGGCGACGGGGCGACCGGCCGCGAACTCGACCGTGACGTCTTCGGTCTCGATCTCGACCGCGGGGTCCCAGAACCGCACGCCCATGATCGGCTCGACGATCTCGAGCGAGACGTCGAGGTGCTCGAGGGTCTTGGCCTCGTGCGTGGCGCCCCAGATGTTGGCGTCGGTCGAGTACGCCTTCTCGACGCTGTCGCGGTAGGGGAAGTCGTGGGCGACGAGCCACTCGCTCATCTCTTTGCGCCCACCGAGCTCGGTGACGAAGTCGGCGTCGAGCCACGGCTTGTAGATGCGCAGCGAGGGGTTGGCGAGCAGGCCGTAGCGGTAGAACCGCTCGATGTCGTTGCCCTTGTAGGTGGAGCCGTCGCCCCAGATGTCGACGCCGTCTTCTTTCATCGCGCGCACGAGCAGGGTGCCGGTGACGGCGCGGCCCAGCGGCGTGGTGTTGAAGTACGTGCGCCCGCCCGAGCGGATGTGGAATGCGCCGCAGGCGAGGGCGACGAAGCCCTCTTCGACGAGCGCCGTCTTGCAGTCGACCAGGCGCGAGACCTCGGCGCCGTACTGCGTGGCGCGACCCGGGATCGACGCGATGTCGTCTTCGTCGTACTGGCCGAGATCGCCGGTGTACGTGCAGGGGACGGCGCCCTTGTCGCGCATCCACGCGACGGCCACCGAGGTGTCGAGACCACCCGAGAAGGCGATGCCGACGCGCTCGCCGACGGGAAGGGACTGCAAGACCTTGGACATGCCGTCGATTCTATTGCGCCCCGCCCGCACACCCCGATTCGTGGGCGCCGCGGCGCGCGGGCGGCGCGGGTCAGCCGACCGTGACGTCGGAGATCGTGACGGGGGTGGCGGGAGCGCCGTCGGCGGCGCCGCCGGCCGTACCCGCGGCGGCGATGGACTTCACCACGTCGAGTCCCTCGGGCGACATGGTGCCGAAGACCGTGTAATCGGGCGCGAGCTGCGTGTCCTCGTAGACGAGGAAGAACTGCGAGCCGTTGGTGCCGGGGCCCGCGTTGGCCATGGCGACGGTGCCCGCGGGGTAGGTCTCGCTGCCGTCGAGCTCGTCGGCGAAGCGGTATCCGGGGCCGCCGCGGCCGGTGCCCGTGGGATCGCCGCACTGCAGCACGAAGATGCCCGACGTCGTGAGGCGGTGGCACTCGGTATTGGAGAAGTACTGCTGCTGCGCGAGCGAGACGAAGCTCTCGACGGTGCACGGGGCGCTCTCGCCGTCGAGGGCGATGGGGATGTCGCCGGCGGAGGTCGACAGGACGACGTCGACCTGCCCCGTCGGGCGGTCGGTGCCCGCGGCGGGCGGCGTGACGTCGACCGCCGGCTGACCCGAGGCGGCATAGGAGCATTCCCCGGCGGAGGCGCCCGCCGACGGAGCGGCCCCGTCGGACGCGCCTCCGGAGCAACCGGCGAGCAGGAGCAGGGCGGCAGCGGCCAGGGCCGCGGACATCGATCGCATACGCACGCTCCCAGGGTAGGTCGTCGGCGCGGCCCGCCCGGCGAGAACGCGTCGGTCTAGTTCGGGCGGATGCCGCGCGCCCGACCGATCGCCACGACGCCGACGGCGAGAGCGACGATGGCGACGGCGATGACCACGATGTACCCCGCGACGCTGCCCCACCCGCCGGTGCTGGGGTCGAGGAAGGGGTACGGATACCAGAACGGGGCGCCGGTGGTCGGGTTCGTCACCAGCGGCGCCCGCAGGAGCGTGTAGACGATCCAGGCGATCGGGAAGACGGCGGCGCCCAGGGCGGCGGTCCAGCGGAGACGGCGCCGGTTCGGCCCGAGGCACACGTCGAGGAGCAGGAAGAGCGGCCCCCACACGTGCAGGATCTCGTTGGACCAGCCCACCGTCTCGGGCTGCAGGGGGAGGCCACGCAACAGCAGGTTGTAGACGATGCCCGTGACAATCATGTAGGTCGACACCCACGCCAGCACCGTCGCGAGCGCGGGCGGATCGACCTCGAGACGGCGACCGCGCACGAGGAAGCGCACGCCCAGCAGCACGAGCACGATCGCGGCCGAGACGTTGGAGAGGATCGTGAAGAAGCTGAAGAAGTTCGCGATCACGGTCGTGGTGTCGCGGCCCCGGGCGACGGCCTCGCCGAGCGTCGAGACGAATTGCGCGACGACGGCGACGACGATGAGCACGGCCACGGCGATCCGTGCGAGGTTCCATCCGGTGGCCCACCCGCGCGATCGGTGCATCGCCCCAGGCTAGCGGCGGCCCCGTCGGTCGAGGGGGCTTGCGAGGGCGGTGTCGGACCCGCTCGATAGGATGGGGTGACCGCCGGAATCAGACGCGAGGAGCGCACATGCCCGGAATTGTGATCGTCGGAGTCCAATGGGGCGACGAGGGCAAGGGCAAGGCCACCGATCTGCTCGGTGAGCGCACCGACTGGGTGGTGAAGTTCAACGGCGGAAACAACGCCGGCCACACCGTCGTCATCGGCGACGAGAAGTACGCACTGCACCTGCTGCCCAGCGGCATCCTGTCTCCCGGGGTGAACGCGGTGATCGGCAACGGCGTCGTCGTCGACCTCGAGGTGCTCTTCGCCGAGCTCGAGGCGCTGAACGCCCGTGGCCTCGACACGAGCCGACTGAAGATCAGCGCCAACGCGCACCTCATCACGCAGTACCACCGCACGCTCGACAAGGTCACCGAGCGCTTCCTCGGAAAGCGCATGATCGGCACGACCGGTCGCGGCATCGGCCCCGCCTACGCCGACAAGATCAACCGCGTCGGCATCCGCGTGCAAGACCTCTTCGACGAGAACATCCTGCGCCAGAAGGTCGAGGGCGCCCTCGACCAGAAGAACCACCTGTTGGTGAAGGTCTTCAACCGTCGCTCGATCACCGTCGACGAGATCGTCGACGACCTGCTCTCGTACGCCGAGCGCGTGCGCCCCATGGTCGCCGACACCTCGCTGCTGCTGAACGAGGCACTGGATGCCGGTGACGTCGTCGTCTTCGAGGGCGGCCAGGCCACCATGCTCGACGTCGACCACGGCACCTACCCCTTCGTCACCTCGTCGTCTGCGACCGCGGGAGGTGCCTCCACCGGATCGGGCGTGGGGCCGAACCGCCTCGACCGCATCGTCGGCATCGTCAAGGCCTACACGACGCGCGTCGGTTCGGGGCCCTTCCCCACCGAGCTGTTCGACGAGAGCGGCGACTGGCTGCGCTCGCGCGGATTCGAGTTCGGTACGACGACGGGTCGCCCCCGCCGCGTCGGCTGGTACGACGCGCCCATCACCCGCTACGCCACGCGCATCAACGGCATCACCGACCTGGTGCTGACCAAGCTCGACATCCTGGGCGGTCTCGACGAGATCCCCGTCTGCGTCGCGTACGACGTCGACGGTGTGCGCTACGACGACCTGCCGGTCAATCAGACCGATTTCCACCACGCGAAGCCGATCTACGAGACCTACCCCGGCTGGAGCGAGGACATCTCGACGGCCCGTACGTTCGACGATCTGCCGCAGACCGCGCAGGAGTACGTGCTCGCCCTCGAGAAGATGAGCGGCACCCGCATCTCGGTCATCGGCGTCGGCCCGGCGCGCGACCAGGTGATCGTGCGGCACCCCCTGGTCGACTGACGTGCGGTTCTGGGTCGGGGCCTACGCCGCCGACAGCGGAGCGGCCGAGGGCATCGGCCTGCTCCAGGCCGGCGAGGCCGACTCGCCGGCGGCCTCGGGCCCTCTCGGCATGGTCGGAACGGCCGTCGCCGCGCCCGGTTCGCCCTCGTGGGTCGCCGCCCACCCCACGCTCGACGTGCTCTATGCCGCGCTGGAGTCCGACGGCACCGTGCAGGCCTACCGCCGCAGCGCCGAGACGCGGCTGACGCCGCTCGGCAGGCCGATCGACGCGGGTGCGGCGGTCTGCCACGTGGCGGTCGCCCCCGACGCCTCGCACCTGGTCGCCAGCTGCTGGGGCGACGGCCGGGTCGTGAGGATCGACCTCGATGCCGAGGGGCGCCCGTCGCGCCCCGTGATCGCCGCCGACGCGTCGGATCCCTACGGCGCCGGTCCGACGGGCGAGACGATCTCGACCGGCGCACGCGTCTCGGGTGCGGCGGTGCCCGATCTGGCTGCGGCCGCCCGGGCGCTGCGCGAGGCCGTGGGTGAGCAGTACGCGCACTTCGTGCCCGCGTACGACGACGCGCCCGTGACCGATGCCGAGTCCGAAGAAGCCGCCGCGGGTGAGCGCGTGTCGCGCGCGCACCAGGCCATCTTCCTTCCGGGCGGCCTGGTCGCGACGACCGACATGGGCCTCGACCTGGTGCGCTTCTGGCGCTCGGGCCCGGCGGGCCTACGTCCCGTGCAAGAGGTCGTTCTGCCCCAGGGCAGCGGCCCCCGGCACGGGCTGTGGCACCCCTCCGGACACCTCTACGTCGTGACGGAGCTCAGCCGAGAGGTCTTCGTGCTGGCCGCCGACGCCTCGGGGCGGTGGAGCATCGTGTCGGGGCAGCCCCTGATCGGCACCCTCGACACCGACACGGCCGCCGAGCTGTGCGCGAGCCGTGACGGGGCGACGGTGTACGCCGGGGTGCGCGGCAGTGACACCGTGGGGGTGCTGTCGGTGCGCGGCGCCGGCGAGCAGCTGCAGCTCCTCGCGCTCGCCGACACCGGCACGCACTGGCCGCGCCATCACGTCGTGGTCGCCGACACGCTGCTGGTCGCCGGGCAGCTCGCCGACGAGATCGTCTCGCTCCCGCTCGATGTGCGCACCGGCATCCCGGGCCGCGTCCGTCACCGCACCCCGTCGCCCTCGCCGACCCGGCTGCTGCCGTTGCGCTGAGCCGCCCCAGCGGTCCGGCCCGCGCGCGGGCCCCGCCCGCTCAGCTGCGTCAGCGACGGACCGGCTCGGGATGCCGCTCTCCCCGGACGCCCGTCATGCGCACGCTCGCGAGCACCGAGGCACGCCCCGGCGGCGGCACACGTCGGTGCCTACTTCTTGGCATCCTGACGCGGGATGACGATCTGCTTGATGATGAGCAGCACCGAGGCCGTGACCGGGATCGCGACCAGCGCACCGAGGAGCCCCAGCAGGGTGCCGCCGACCAGCGCGCCGATCACCACGAGCGAGCCGGGAACCGAGATCGTGCGGTTCATCACGCGGGGGGTGAGGAGATATGCCTCGACCTGCATGTAGACGAGATACACGATTGCGAAGATGAGGCCGGCGCTCGGGCTGACGATGAGCGTGAAGACCGTGGCGGTCGCCCAGAAGAGCACCGAGCCGACGAGCGGGATGAGCGTGATCCCGAAGGCGAGGGCCGCCAGCAGCGCGGCGAAGGGCTGCTGCAGGATCGTCAGCACGATGAACGCGAAGACGGCGTTGCACAGCGCCAGCACGACCATGCCCGCGAGGTACCCGCCGACCGAGTCGGTGATCTGACCCGTCATGTCCGAGACCGTCGCGCGGCTGCGCGCGGGCGTCAGACGCACGAGGCTGTTCTTCATCTTGGGCAGGGACGCGAGGAAGTACAGGCTCAGCACCAGCACGATGATCGCTCCCGAGACGAACGTGCCGATGGTGATGCCGACCTGCAGAAGACCGCCGCCGATCGCCGCGATGTTCGTGGGGTTGGTGGCGAAGCCCTGCACCTCTTTGAGCACGTCGCCCAGGCTGTCGCCGAAGTTCGACTCGACCCAGTGCACGGCGTCGCTGTCGATGAGGTCGTTGACGAAGTTCGGGATGTCGCGGACGAACTGCTCGACCTGACGGACGACGGGCGGGATCAGCAGCCACAGGGCACCGGCGAGGATGACGGCGAGGCCGCCGAACACGATGACGATCGACCACGCGCGCGACAGGCCGCGGCGCACCAGCATGCGCACGAGGGGGTCGAGGGCGAGGGCCACGAAGAGGGCGATCGCGATGTAGATGAGCACCGTGGAGATGTTCGAGAGCGCAGCACCCAGCAGGAGCGCGGTGAGACCGCCGAGGGTGAGGAAGAAGCCGGCGGCGTAGGGGCGCGAGACCGCGGACCAGACCGGCTTGTCGCGGGAGGTGGGGGTCCCCGCCTCGGCGCCCTCGGAGGTGGGGTCGGGGCGCGTCGATCGGCTCATGCTCAACACTGTAAGGGTCTACGGGGAGCGCGTTACGTCGACCCTCGCGCGCGGTATCCTCGGAGCGATCTGGGAGGACATATGACCGACGCCGACCCCACCACGATCCTGCAGGGCCTGCGGGGCAGCATCGACAACATCGACGCCGCGCTGATCTTCCTGCTCGCCGAGCGATTCCGCTGCACCAAGCAGGTGGGTGTGCTCAAGGCCCAGCACGGCATGCCGGCGTCCGATCCCTCGCGCGAAGAGCAGCAGATCGCCCGGCTCATGCGGTTGGCGGAAGACGCCGACCTCGACCCCGCGTTCGCCGAGAAGTGGTTCAACTTCGTCGTCGCCGAGGTCATCCGTCACCACCGGTCCGCCGCCGCGCACCCCGGGACCGACTGAGCGGCAGTCGCCTCGGCGCGACGGTTTCGGGATGCCGGAGCGCCTCCGCCGACGTCGCGCGACACGCCCGGGCTCGCATCCGGGGATGCCCGCGGGGGAGAGCCCGGGAAGCATCGGGCACGCGCACGCGCGTGCCACAGGGTGCTCGAGAGCGCAACGCGGCGGGCGATTTGCCAGCCGATCCATCACCGTGAAACCTTGGTGGAGGCCCGAATTCGGGCCGCCCACCCGACCAGTCCGCGGTCGCCGGTGACGACTCGGGGGAGTCGACGCCGCGAGCGTACGGTCGGCGGCCTGGGCGTCGGATCCGACATTCGACGCCGACGCACTCCACCCCCCGAAGAGTGCTGACGGCTGCCACCCGGGCGTGACCGCTGCGGCCACCCGAGGCCGCTGAGGTGCACACAGTGACCCATCCGCCTGCGTTCGAGGCGCCTGCCCTCGCGGCGAAGAACCTGTTCAAGGTCTTCGGCCGCGCCCCCCAGGCCGCCGTCGAGAAGCTCCGCTCCGGCGCCCGTCGCGACGAGATCGCCGACCACGGGACCGCCGCCGTCATCGACGCGAGCTTCGAGGTCCACCCCGGTGAGATCTTCGTCATCATGGGGCTCTCCGGCTCCGGCAAGTCCACCATCATCCGCATGCTGAACGGCCTCCATGAGGCCAGCGCGGGCACCGTCGAGGTGCAGGGCGATCCCCTCACGGGCGTCGGCACCGCGCGACTCCGGTCGCTGCGGCGCGATCGTCTCGCGATGGTGTTCCAGCACTTCGCGCTGCTGCCGCACCGGACGGTCGCGGCCAACGTGGCCTACCCGCTCGAGCTCCGCGGCGTCGGCAAGGCCGAGCGCCTCGCCAAGGCCGACGAGATCCTCGCTCTCGTCGGGCTCGAGGGATGGGGCGACAAGCTCCCCTCCGCGCTGTCGGGCGGTATGCAGCAGCGCGTCGGCATCGCCCGCGCTCTCGCCGCCGACACCGACATCCTGCTCATGGACGAGGCCTTCAGCGCCCTCGATCCCCTCATCCGTCGCGAGATGCAGGAGCAGCTGCTCGAACTGCAGCGGACGCTGAAGAAGACGATCGTCTTCATCACCCACGACCTCAACGAGGCCATGTTCCTCGGCGACCGCATCGCGGTCATGCGCGACGGGCGCATCGTGCAGATCGGCACGCCCGAAGACATCCTCACCGACCCGGCCAACGACTACGTCGAGCAGTTCGTGCAGGACGTCGACCGCGCCCGCGTGCTCACGGCCGGCAACGTCATGGAGCGTCCCCGACCGCGCGTCGACGCGTCGGCGGGCCCCCGGACGGCGCTGCGCCAGATGCGCGACGCATACATGTCGGCCGCCTACGTCACCGACCGCGACCGCAAGCCGCTCGGCATCATCACCGACCGCGACGCCATCAAGCTCGTGCGCGCGGGAGAGAACTCGCTACTCGGCAGGCTCCGGCCGCTGCCGCAGAGCGTGCGCGAAGAGGACGTGCTCATGAACCTCTTCGTGCCGTCGGTCGAGTCGCCGCTGCCGCTGGCCGTGCTCGACGCCGAGGGACGCCTGGCCGGCGTCATCCCGCGCGTCACCCTGTTGGCCGCTCTCGGCCCCGGCCCCACCGCCACCGAGGAGATCACCGTGCTTCCGAACCCGCTCCCGTCGGCAGAGATCGACGCGGTGCTCGACGCGACCTCCGCCGACCCCGGGGTCCCGGCATCCGAGACCGGAGGGATGCGCTGATGGATGGTTTCCGCATTCCGGTCGGCCAGTGGGTCGACGCCGGCGTGGACTGGCTCCGCGACAACCTCTCGGGTCTCTTCGATGTCATCGCCGTGACCGTGCGCTTTCTCGTCGGGGGCCTCAGCGATGTGCTGCTGGCCGCCCCGATCATCGTCGTGATCGTGATCGCGGCACTGCTGGCGTGGCTCCTGCGCTCGTGGAAGCTCGCCCTCGGCACGGTGATCGGCTTCGCCCTCATCCTGGGCATGGGTCAGTGGGTCACGGCGATGCAGACGCTCGCCCTCGTGCTCGTGGCGACGATCGTGGCCGTGGCGATCTCGGTGCCGCTCGGCATCTGGTCGGCGCGCAATCCCACCGTGCGCGCCGTCATGAAGCCGATCCTCGACTTCATGCAGACCATGCCCGCCTTCGTCTACCTGATCCCCGCGATCACGTTCTTCAGCATCGGGGTGGTACCCGGTGTCGTCTCGACCGTCATCTTCGCGCTGCCCCCGGGCGTGCGTCTGACCGAGCTCGGCATCCGCGGGGTCGACTCCGAGACCGTGGAGGCCGGGCACGCGTTCGGCGCGACGCCCGGACAGATCCTGCGTGGCATCCAACTGCCGCTCGCGATGCCCACCATCATGGCGGGCGTCAACCAGGTCATCATGCTCGCCCTGTCCATGGCGGTCGTCGCCGGCATCGTCGGCGCCGACGGCCTGGGCAAGGAGGTCGTGCAGTCGATCTCGACCGTCAACCTGCCCAAGGGCGTCGAGGCGGGCCTCAGCGTGGTCGTGCTGGCGGTGTACCTCGACCGCCTCACCGCCGCCCTCGGCAACCGGGCCGACAACGCCTCGTCGCTGCTCGCGGCGCTGGGCCGACGTCGCGCCCCGGCCGCCCCCGCCGCCCTCACCCCCACCCCCGCGTGAGTCCTGGCACCTCACGCGCGCGCACACACGGAAACGCATACGAAAAGGAAGAGAACACAGCGATGAACAAGCGACACCTCACCACCACCCTGGCCCTCGGGGCCGTCAGCGCCCTCGCGCTCGCCGGCTGCGCGAGCGGCAACCAGGCCGAGGGCGGAGACGGCGGCGGCGGCGACAAGGGCACGATCACGCTCGGGTTCCTGCCGTCGTGGACCGACGGCCTCAGCACCGCCTACCTGCTCGAGGACCAGCTCGAGAAGCTCGGCTACACCGTCGAGATGCAGACCCTCACCGAGGCGGGCCCGCTCTACGCCGGCCTCGCCCAGGGCGACGTCGACATCTACCCGTCGGCATGGCCCGAGTTGACGCACGCCGACTACATGAACACCTACGGCGACAAGATCGAAGACCTCGGCGCGTACTACGACAACGCCAAGCTCACGATCGCGGTGCCCAGCTACGTCGACATCGACTCGATCGAGCAGCTGCAGGCCAACGCCGACCGCTTCGAGGGGCGCATCTACGGCATCGAGCCGGGTGCCGGCCTCACCAAGCAGACGCAGGAGACCATGCTGCCCGGCTACGGCCTCGACGGCGACTTCGAACTCGTCACCTCGTCGACCGCGGCGATGCTCACCGAGCTCGACAACGCCATCGCGGCGCAGAAGGACATCGCGGTCACCCTGTGGCGTCCCTTCTGGGCGAACGACGCCTACGACGTGAAGGACCTCGAGGACCCCCAGGGTCTGATGGGCGACCCCGAGGCGCTGCACTTCCTCGCCACCTCCGGCTTCGCCGAGAAGTACCCGGATGCCGCCGAGCTCATCGCCGGCATCCAGCTCGACGACGAGCAGTACGGCTCGCTCGAAGACCTCGTGGTCAACGAGTACGGCGAGGGCAAGGAGCCCGAGGCCGTGCAGGCGTGGCTCGAGCAGTACCCCGACGCGTTCCCGACGCAGCGCGACTGAGATCCCGCGAGAAGACGGCCCCCTCCGGCATGGAGGGGGCCGTCTTCTCGTGCGCGGACGCCGGGGAGAGGGCGCCCGAGCGCGGCGAGTTCGCGTCATGTCGCCCCACGCCGCGGGTGGCCGGCGGTCGTGACAGGAGGAACGGTGGAGTCAGGCGATCGCGTGCGCCGTCGTGAAGCGCGTGATGAAGCCGGGGTGGCCCGCGGGCATCGCCAGCACCGAGTCGGGCGTGCGGCCGGCGAGCTGGGGGAAGCCAGCGTCGGCCACGAGCTCGTCGTCGAGCACGTCGAGCTGCGCCTCGACCAGGGGCCACGGTTCGTGGCTGTTCGCGGCCCAGATCGTGCGGCCCAGGTGACGCTCGTGGAAGCCCCATCGCGCGGTCAGGAACCGCGAGAGGGGGGTGTCGACCGTGTCGGTGCCGAGGGTGGCACGCACGTGGGTTCCCGGATGCCGACCCCCGTGACGCCGCGAGCGGTACTCGATGCGCGCCCCGTCGGTGCGGACTCCGGCTCGAGCCCATCGGTAGGGCAGGCCGAACAGCGCGCGGGCCCCGAGGACGGGGGCCAGATGCTCGGCCTCGAGCGTGCGGAACACGACGCCGCGGCGGCCCTCGTCGTCGATCGCGTAGGTGCGAACGTTGATCTCGGTGAACGTGCCGACGAAGGGCACGGGCGGCAGGGGCAGGAAGCGGAACTCACTGAGCACGAAGGGCACGAGCCCCACCCACGCGGAGCCGTCGTGCACGTCGGGACGGGTACCGGCCGGGAGCAGCGGCGCGACGTCGGCCGCGTCCACCCGCCAGTGCACGAAGACGGCGCGGTTCCACCGCTGCTCGATGACGGCGCGTCCGGGCAGATCGGGGGCATGGCGGTCGGTGATCACCGGCTCATTCTGACCCCGGCACCGCCGCGCGGAGGGACACTGGACAGATGACCCCGGCATCTGGTGCGGATCCTCGGCTCGTGGCATCCATTCGCGAACTGCTCGCCGCGCGCGACGCCGACAAGACGATCTGCCCGTCGGAGGCGGCTCGCGCCGTCGGCGGCGACGACTGGCGAGACCTCATGCAGCCGGCGCGCGACGCCGCGCACGAACTCGTCGGCCTGGGCGAGGTCGAGGTGACGCAGAAGGGTCGCGTCGTCGACGTGACGACGGCACGGGGGCCGGTGCGGATACGCCGCAAGAGCTGACGACTCCGCGCGGGAGCCGTCGCGTCAGACCGCGGGCTCGGGCGGGATGAGCGGAGTGCGGGGTGTATCGCCGCTGCCGCGGGGCAGTTCGAGCGCGACCTTCTTCTCGAGCACGTCGACGGCCTCGTCGGACAGCCAGATCAGACCGTTCAACTCCTCGCGCACGCGGCGGTAGGCGACCTGCCGCTCGTTGGGGGTGGCGGCCTGGTCGGTGGCGACACTGAGCAGCTGCTTCGCGGTGTCGAGGCGCTTGCGCTCGTCGGCGGTGAACGCGGCGTCTTTGACCCGTCGGGCATCGCGCTCGGCGACCTCGAAGGCCACTTCGTAGTCGGTGACGGCCTCGCGGTACTCCTTGAGCCGATCGGGCGACAACACCTCATCGGTGCGGGGGCGCAGATTGTCGGCGACCTTCTTCGCGCGCAGGAACGCCGCCGTGAGCGGCTGGCGGCCGTCGCTCATCGCCGGGTAGGTGATGAGCTTCGACGCGTCGAGCTCGTACTCGAGCCAGCGGTGGGTGACGGCGTCGTGCGCGTCCACGGCGCGCTGCTGGGCGTCGGCGACCGGGGCGCCCACGGTCGGAGCGGAGATCGACGCCGGAACGGCCCCGCCCTGCGCGCGGATCAGCTCGATCTGCTCGCGGTGGCGCCGACGGGCGGCGACCTCGCGGTGCTTCACGCGCGCGTTGACCGCCCCCATGGTCATTCCGAAGACGGGGAAGACCAGCCACCAGTACTGGCCGGCGAAATTCCAGAACTCCTGCACGGCGCCATGCTACGCCGCTCGCCCGACGGCGGCTCAGGATGCCGGCGGTCGCGGCGTCTCGCGCGCGGGCGGCGGCCACACGGGGCGCTCGTTCGGCGTGGGGGGAGCGGCGTCGGGGCCCTTCTTCTGCGCGCGCTTCGCGCCCCGTTCGCTCCAGTTGCGGGCCGCCGCACGGCCCATCGACTCCATCGAACGGGCCAGCGCGCGCTGAGCCGTCTCGGCGAGATCGGAGGCCACGCGACCCCACGCGTCGGTCCCCTCGACGCTGGGCTGCTCGCCGCCGCGCCGCGCGGCGCGCTCCGCGCGGTCGAACGCGTGCGAGACGTGACGCACGGCATCGCGGTACGCGAGGAACTCGGCGGGCTCGAGACGCGTCGTGGTCGAGGCCGGACGCAGCCACTGCGCGCGTTCGTGCGCGCGCAGGAAGTCGGCGAGCAGGGGAGAGCGCGAGTCGGTCATGGCGGGGTAGTCGATCGCCAGCGCGGGGTCGGTCTCGTACGACATCCAGCGGGCGAGGACGGCGTCGTGCTCGGCCAGCAGGCGCGCGACCGGAAGGGGCGCGCCACCGGAGCGGATCGCCGGGAGCATGGCCTTCGCCGCTTTCACTCCGGCGCGGCTGGCCCGCACCTCGGCGGTCGCGGCGCGCAGGTCGCGTTGGGCGTCGACGAGTCGACCGCGGGCGGCGGCGACCACGTCGGCCGGAACGCGGGACGCCGCCCGCTCGGCCTGAGCGCGCACCACCTCGGCGTCGGCGACCTTCACCTCGGCGCGTCCGCGCATGACGGCGTGCCGGGCGCTCTGCAGATCGAGCTGCGCGGCGTCGAGCTCGAGACGACGGGCGGCGTTCTTGCTCAGCGGGCGAGAAGCCCAGGCCCGGGCCGCTCGGTCGCCGGTGGTCGTGGTTCCCGCGGGGAGCGCGCGTTGCCGTGTGCGGCGCACGCCGACCCACCCGAGTGTGCCGGCACCGGCCGCTGCGGGGCCGATCCACCACCACTCGGTGAGAAAGATCACCAGCGGTTCCACACCCCCATGCTACGGGCGGTGTCTGACATCACGCCGGGCATTCGGCCGGAACGCGCAGGGGAAGCACCCCCGACGCCCGAGTCGGTTCGACGCGAGAGGGGGCGCTCCGCCGGGACGCACCCTCGGCGACGGGGAACGCCCCTCGCGTGGGACGCGCGTCAGCCCAGAATCAACGTCAGCACGGTCGCGCCGCCACCGGTGAGGATGAGCGCACCGATCACGACCCACGCGGTGAGCTTCACCCGCCGCTGGCGCTTGTCGCTGAACACCGTCATGTCGTCGTCGTCGCTCATCGCACTTCTCCTCTGGGCGGGCGGGCGGGGTGTCGGGGCCGAGGGCCCGAACCCTCAGGCCACGGGCTCCGCGACGGTGGGACCGAAGACGGCGGGCAGGGTCTCGTTCGACAGGCGGCGCAGCTCCGGAACCGTGACGGTGAAGACGTCCTGGATCTCGAGGGATGCCACCGTGCCGGGCTCGACGTCGGTCACACCGATGCGCAGCACCGGGTAGCCGCGGCCGTTGCACAGGCCTCGGAACTTGACGTCTTCTTCGCGCGGGACGCTGACCAGGACGCGGCCGGTCGACTCGCTGAACAGGGCCGCCGTGGCATCGACGCCGTCGCGCTCCATGAGCTCGGTCAGCCACACGCGCGCACCCACGCCGAAGCGCAAGACGCCCTCGGCGAGGGTCTGCGCGAGCCCGCCCGACGACAGGTCGTGCGCGCTCGACACGAGCGACTGCGAACCGGCGGCCTTGAGCAGCTCGGCGAGCTTGCGCTCCTGCGCCATGTCGACCCGGGGCGGGCGGCCGCCGAGGTGGTCGTGGATCGTGCCGGCCCACTGCGAACCGTCGAGCTCGTCGGCGGTGGTGCCGAGCAGGTAGAGGTTCTCACCGGCATCCTGCCAGCCGCTGGGAATGCGGGCGGCGACGTCGTCGATGATGCCCAGGACGCCCACGACGGGGGTCGGGTGGATCGGCTGGTCACCGGTCTGGTTGTAGAACGAGACGTTGCCGCCCGTGACCGGGATGCCGAGCTCGAGGCATCCGTCGCTCAGACCCTCGACGGCCCGGCTGAACTGCCACATGACCTCGGGGTTCTCGGGGCTGCCGAAGTTGAGGCAGTCGGTGACGGCGGTGGGCACGGCGCCCGTGACCGCGACGTTGCGATAGGCCTCGGCGAGGGCGAGCTTGGCGCCCTCGTACGGGTCGAGCTGGTTGTAGCGGCCGTTGCAGTCGGTCGCGATCGCGAAGCCGAGGCCGGTCTCTTCGTCGACGCGGATCATGCCGGCGTCGTCGGGGAAGCTCAGGGCCGTGTTGCCGAGCACGTAGTAGTCGTACTGGTTCGTGATCCACGAGGTGTCGGCGAGGTTGGGGCTCGCGACCAGGGTGGTGAACTGCTGGCGGAGGGTCTCGGCATCCGTCGCCCGCGCGAGGGTCGTCGCCGTGTCGTCGTTCAGCGCGTCGATCCACGTGGGGTAGGCGACGGGGCGCTCGTACACGGGGCCGTCGACCGCGACGGTCGAGGGGTCGACGTCGACGATGCGCTCGCCGTACCAGTCGATGACGAGGCGGCCGTCTCCGGTGACCTCGCCGAGCACGCTGGTCTCGACGTCCCACTTGCCGACGACGGCGAGGAACGCGTCGAGCTTCTCGGGCGCGACGATCGCCATCATGCGCTCCTGCGACTCCGACATGAGGATCTCTTCGGGCGTCAGCGAGGGGTCGCGCAGCAGCACCTTCGACAGCTCGACCTTCATGCCGCTGTCGCCGTTGGCGGCGAGCTCGCTCGTGGCGCACGAGATGCCGGCGGCCCCGAGGTCCTGGATGGCCTCGACGAGGTCGTCTTTGTACAGCTCGAGGCAGCACTCGATGAGCACCTTCTCGGCGAACGGGTCGCCCACCTGCACCGCGGGGCGCTTGGTGGGGCCGCCGTCGGCGAAGGTGTCGGATGCCAGGATGCTGGCGCCGCCGATACCGTCGCCGCCCGTGCGGGCACCGAACAGCACGACCTTGTTGCCCACCCCGGTCGCGTTGGCGAGCTTGATGTCTTCGTGGCGCATGACGCCCACCGCGAGGGCGTTGACCAGCGGGTTGCCCTGGTAGACGGCGTCGAAGACGGTCTCGCCGCCGATGTTCGGCAGGCCCAGGCAGTTGCCGTAGAACGAGATACCGCTGGTGACGCCGTGCACCACGCGCGGGGTGTCGGGGTGGTCGATGGCGCCGAAGCGCAGCTGATCCATGATCGCGACGGGGCGCGCGCCCATCGAGATGATGTCGCGCACGATGCCGCCGACGCCGGTGGCCGCGCCCTGGAACGGCTCGATGTAGCTGGGGTGGTTGTGCGACTCGACCTTGAAGGTGACCGCCCAGCCGTCGCCCACGTCGACGACGCCGGCGTTCTGGCCCATGCCCACCATGAGGCGGGTCTTCATCTCGTCGCTGACCTTCTGGCCGAACTGGCGCAGGTAGATCTTGCTGGACTTGTAGGAGCAGTGCTCGCTCCACATGACCGAGTACATCGCCAGCTCACCGCTGGTGGGGCGGCGGCCCAGGATCTCGCGGATTCGGGCGTACTCGTCGCTCTTGAGACCGAGGGCGCCGTAGGGCTGCTCTTTCTCGGGCGTCGAGATGGCGTTCTCGACGGTGTCGGCGAGTGCCGTACGGGCGGCGGATTCGGGTGAAGTGGTCACGCGGCTGAGCTCCAGAAATCGCAGGGGCCGGACGGAGTCAGTCTAGTTGGGTGGTCGGACCTCGCCGGGGCCGTCTGCGGGCGGCCCGCTCGGGGCGTTCGGGCGCAAGGTCAGTGATTCTCACAACATCGGTTCGATTCGGGCTTGATCGGCTGGGGGTGCGCGAATCGCTGAGGTTGTGTGCGGGCGGGGGCTCGTGGCATCCGGGCTGAGGGTGCGCGGATCGCTGAGGGCGTGCGGCGGCCGCCCGGCCGCGCGATGCCCGGCGGTAGGGTGCAGACACCCGCCCCGACCGAAGGTGCCCATGCGCGTCGTGATCGCCCCCGACAAGTTCAAGGGCACGCTCACCGCCCAGGAGGCGGCGGATGCCATGGCCTCGGCGGTCCGCGAGCGGTGGGCCGGGGCCGAGATCGTCGTCCTCCCCATGGCGGACGGCGGTGACGGCACGCTCGACGCCCTCGGCGGCCGGCCCCGTCACGACACCGTCACGGGGCCGCTCGGTCTGCCGGTCGCCGCCGCCTGGCGTCTCGACGGTGACAGTGCCGTGATCGAGTCGGCCGCGGCATCCGGGCTCGTCCTCGCCGGAGGTGCGCGAGGCAACGACCCGTGGGGCGCGACGAGCCGCGGCGTCGGCGAGTTGCTGGCTCTCGCCCTCGACGCCGGGGCGACGCGGATCGTCGTGGGAATGGGCGGATCGGCGATGACCGACGGCGGGCGCGGGGCGCTCGACGCGCTGGGCGCTCGCGTCCCCTTCCCGCCGGGAGTCATCGTGCTGACCGACGCCACCGCCGCGTTCGGCGATGCCGCGCGCGTGTTCGGCCCGCAGAAGGGGGCCGACCCGGCGATGGTCGAGCGCCTCACGGCGCGACTCCAGACGGATGCCGCGGAGTGGACCGCACGGTTCGGTCGCTCGCTCGACGGGGTGGCGCGGACGGGCGCGGCCGGGGGTCTGTCGGGCGCGCTGTTCGCCGCCGGGGCGGAGCTCGTCGACGGCGCCGCCTTCGTCGCCGCCGCGCGGGGGCTCGACGCGGCGATCGCCGGAGCCGACCTCGTGCTGACGGGGGAGGGCGCGTTCGACGCGACCACCCTTGAGGGCAAGGGGCCGGGTCACGTGCTCGCGCTCGCCGCGGGGTACGGCGTGCCCGCCGCCCTGATCGCCGGGAACGTGGCCCCGGGAGTCGGCGGTCCCCACGTCTTCTCGATGACCCGGACCGTGGGGGCGGACCTGGCCTGGCGCGACCCGGTCGTCGCCCTCCGCGCGGCGACCGCGGAGGCCCTGTCGCGGCTCGATCACTGACCGCCCTGGAGCGGATGACGGGCGGAACGCGGCACCGGCCCGGGTGTCCGGGGAAGGGGGCCCGCCGTTGTGCACGGCGGGCCCGGCGGTCAGGACGCGGTCTTCGCGATGCGCACCCGGATGTCCTTCATCAGCGGCTGGTCGCTCTGGCGGCTGTAGTCGTCGGGACCGAGCAGCACGTTCAGCTCGGGGAAGTAGCCGGCTGCGCTGCCACGCGGGGTGTCGTACTCGAGCGCGCGGAAGGCCGTGACGCTGCGGACCGACCCGTCGCGCGAGGTGGCGACGATGTCGACCAGGTCTCCCTCGGCGATGCCGCGCTCCTTCATGTCGCGACGGTGCATGAACACCAGCTCGCGGATGTTGCGGACGCCGCGGTACCGGTCGTCGGCCGAGTAGATCGTGGTGTTCCACTGATCGTGCGAGCGCATGGTCTGCAGGACCAGCACATCGGCTTCTTCGGGGATGACGTTGGGCAGCTCGGCATCCGAGAACTCCGCCTTGCCCGACGGGGTCTGGAAGTCGCGCTCGCGAGCGGGCTGCGGAATGCGGAAGCCGTACTGCTGGCGGACGAGCTCGTTGAAGCCCTCGAAGCCCGGCAGCACCTTCGCCATGGTGTCGCGGATGCGGTCGTAGTCGCCGACGTACCACTCCCACGGCGTCGCCGACTCGGGCATCGTCGCGCGGGCCATGCGCGCGATGATCTCGGGCTCGCTGAGCAGGTGCGACGATGCCGGGCGGCGGGAGCCGAGCGACAGCATGACCGAGCTCATGGCATCCTCGGTCGAGATCGACTGGGGGCCCGCCTCTTGCACGTCGCGTTCGGTGCGGCCGAGGCACGGGAGGATCAGCGCGTCCTTGCCGTGGGTCAGGTGACTGCGATTGAGCTTGGTGCTCACGTGCACCGTCAGTTCGCACCGGCTCATCCCCTCGGCGGTGAGGGCGGTGTCGGGGGCCGCCCGCACGAAGTTGCCGCCCATGCCGACGAACACCTTGACGTCGCCGCGGTGCAGGCCCGCGACCGTGTGCACGGTGTCGAGGCCGGGCTCGCGGGGCGAGACGATGCCGCAGACCTCGTCGAGCTTGGCGAGCCATTTCTCGGTGGGCTTGTGATTGATGCCGCAGGTGCGGTTGCCCTGCACGTTGCTGTGACCGCGCACGGGCGAGGGGCCGGTGCCCGTGCGTCCGACGTTGCCGCGCAGCAGCAGCAGGTTGACGATCTCGCGCACCGTGTCGACGCCGTGCTGATGCTGGCTGACGCCCAGGCACCAGCTGATGACCGTGCGCTCGGCGCTCAGGTAGACGTCGGCGGCTCCGCGGATCTCGGCCTCGGTGAGTCCCGCCTGCTCGACGAGCTCGTCCCAGCCGGTCGCCTCGACCAGGGCGCGGTAGGCGTCGAGGCCCGTCGTGTACTCGTCGAGGAAGGCCTGGTCGAGCGCGGTGGGGTCGGTCTCGGACGCCTCGAACACGACCTTGGCCATGCCGCGGATGAGGGCGAGGTCGCCGCCGGGGCGCACCTGCAGGTTCATCGTGCTGGTGGGGGTGGACTGGAACGTCGCCATGTCGACGATCTCGTGGGGCACGATCGTGCGGGTCGCCGCCGCTTCGCGCAGCGGGTTCACGTGCACGACCTGTGCGCCGCGGTCGACGGCCTCGGCGAGGCTCGTGAGCATGCGCGGAGCGTTCGAGGCGGCGTTGACGCCGAGCACGAAGAGGGCGTCGCAGCTCTCCCAGTCTTCGAGGTCGGCGGTGCCCTTCGGGGTGGCGAGCGAGGCCGTGAGGCCGCGTCCCGAGCCCTCGTGGCACATGTTGGAGCAGTCGGGGAGGTTGTTCGTGCCGAGCTCGCGCGCGAACAGCTGGTAGAGGAACGACGCCTCGTTGCTCAGGCGCCCCGAGGTGTAGAACGCCGCCTGGTCGGGCGAGTCGAGCGCGGTGAGGTGCTGCGCGATCATGCGGAAGGCGTCGTTCCACGAGATCGGCACGTAGTGATCGGATGCCGCGTCGTAGGCCAGGGGGCCGACGAGGCGACCGGCGTCTTCGAGGTCGAAGTCGGTCCACTGAGACAGCTCGGTCACGGAGTGCTCGGCGAAGAACTCCTTGCCGACGCGCTTGTGCGTCATCTCCCACGTGACGTGCTTGATGCCGTTCTCGCAGATGTCGAGGGCGACGCCCTTGTCGTCGGGCCACGCGCAGCCGGGGCAGTCGAACCCGCTCTTGGGGTGGTTCATCGTGAACATCGCGCGCGTCCCCGCGACGGGCTGGCGCTGCTCGAGCAGCACTTTTCCGACCGAGAAGGCGGCCCCCCAGCCGGCGGCCGGGTGCTCGTACTCGCCGGTGCTCGACCACTCGGTCGTGACCGCCGGCCCGAGCCCGCCCTGTCGCGGCTTCTCGGCCATCAATCCGAACGACTCACCCATGTTCACCCTCCGAAGTCTTCAGCGCCGGGGCGGTGGCATCCACCCCCACCCCCGTGCGCGTTCGTCAGCGTACGCTCGCGACCTCGTCCGTCGCGGGGGTTGTGGACGGCGCCTGGATGCGATCCGCCCGCGTGTACAGGTTCATGCTGCCACCGCGGACGAACGCGGCCAGCGTGAGCCCCGCGCGCTCGGCCAGCTCGACGGCGAGAGAGGAGGGCGCCGACACCGCCGACAGGACCGGGATGCCGGCCATCACGGCCTTCTGCACCAGCTCGAAGCTCACGCGGCCCGAGACCTGCAGCACCGTCCCCCGCAGCGGCAGGCGGTCGTTCAACAGCGCCCACCCGACGACCTTGTCGACGGCGTTGTGCCGACCGACGTCTTCGCGGGCCACGAGCATCGCGCCGCTCGCAACGTCGAAGAGGGCGGCGCCGTGCAGTCCGCCGGTCTTGTCGAACGTCTTCTGCTGCTCGCGCAGGCGGTCGGGGAAGGCCGCGACATCGTGCGCCGACACCCGGATGCCGTCGGACGAGACGTCGTAGGACGACACCTTCTCGACCGCCTCGATGGAGGCCGTGCCGCAGACGCCGCACGAGCTCGTCGTATAGAACGAGCGGGCGATGTCGGGCGAAGGAAGGGCGACGCCCGGTGCGAGCGTGAGATCGAGCACGTTGTACGTGTTGCCGTCGGCGCCGCCGGTGCCGGGGCCGCCGCAGTGGATCGCCCGGGCGAACTCGTCGCCGCGGCTGATCACGCCCTCCGACACGAGAAAACCGGCGGCCAGTTCGACGTCATGACCCGGGGTGCGCATCGTGACGGCCAACGGCGACCCGGCGACGCGGATCTCAAGCGGCTCTTCGACGGCGATGGCATCCGGTCGCTCGCGACGGACCCCGTCGAGGGTGAGGCGGGTGACGCGGCGGGAGGCGGTGAGGCGGCCCACGTCAGGACCGGAGGAACGCACGGAGGGGGCTCATGGATCGAGCGTACGCCCGGCGGCGCCGACCGGATCGGGAGGGGCGGGGAGGGTGGATCCGGGGGGCGGGGACTACGGGGATCCGCTTCGTCGGGCGTCCGGGGCCGCCGACGCGGGACGCGTCGTGGGAGCGCATCCACCCGCGGAATCACGCGGAAGGCGTTCATTCGCATTCATGCGAATACAGATTTCGGAGTTTTTTTCAATCCCGACGTGACGATTCCTGCACCCGGTACGTCTTATCCATGTAGGCCAAAGCGCCCACCCCGGAACGACCGGGTCACGACTGTTGAAAGGCACGGACATGGCTGAGAACGCCCCCACCACCCCCGCCGCGCAGAACGTCCCCCAGACGGCGTCGCGCGTGAACCGCCCGCTGAGCGCCCGCGGACAGGACGCCCACACCGAGGGCAAGACCACGATCGCCGAGGGCGTCGTCGCCAAGGTCGCCGGGATCGCTGCCCGCGAGGTCGCCGGTGTGTACGCGCTCGGCGGCGGCGGAGCCCGCGCGCTGGGTGCCATCCGTGACGCGATCAACGCCACCGACCTGACGCAGGGCGTCAAGGTCGAGGTCGGCGAGACCCAGGCCGCCGCCGACATCACCATCGTCGTCGAGTACGGCGCCCCCATCCAGGAAGTCGCCGACCAGGTGCGCGGACGCGTCGCCGGTGCCATCAACCGTCTCGTCGGCCTCGAGGTCGTCGAGGTCAACGTCGACGTGAACGACGTCCACATCCCGGGCGACGACAACAACGACGACGACAGCAACGAAAAGCGCGTCCAGTGAGCGCCACGACGAAGGGCGCCCTGGTCGGGCTCGTCCTGGCCCTCAGCGCCCTGATCTTCGGCTTCTGGGGATTCATCCTCGTCGCCCTGTTCATGGCGATCGGAATCGTCGTCGCCCGCATCACGGCGGGTGAGATCGACTTCGGCAACATCGTCAACGCCTTCAAGGGTCGGAGCACATCGTGACCACCGTCACCGCTTCTCCCGGGGTCGGCAACCGCAGCTCGGTTGCCGGCCCCGGCCTCCCCGCGGGCCGCGTCGCCATCTCGGACCGCGTGCTGCAGAAGACCGCGGAGCGGGCCGCCGCCGACATCATCGGCGTGGACGCCAAGAACGTCCGCGTCGAGATCGTCTCGTCCCGCGACACGGCCGTGGTCCGCGTGACCTCGGCCTTCCCCGTGCCGCGCCTCGACGACACCGAGGCCGTGCGCGCCGCCACCCCCGTGCTGGAAGCCGCCCGCGTCGCCCAGAGCGAGCTGCGGTCGCGTCTGACCCGCCTGTTCGGCCGCGAGGTCTCGCGCGTCGACCTGACCATCTCGGGCGCCTCCGCCCCCCAGCGAAAGCGAGTGCTGTGATGACCGACGCCGTGCTCCGCACCGTCGTGCGCCGCGAGACCCACTCGCCGCGCACCGTGGCCATGATCGTCGTGGCCGTGCTGCTCCTTCTCGTCCTGGCCTACGCCGCGGTCGAGATCATCCTCAACCTGGTCGGGCAGCCCGCTCTGCTCGTCGCCCCCGGCGAAGCGCTGAACGCCATCGTCGCGGCCCCCACCGCCCTGCTTCCCGTCGCGTTCATCGTCGGCGGCATCGTGCTCGCCCTCGTGGGTGTGCTCGTTCTCGTCCTCGCGCTCAAGCCCGGACGCCTGTCGCGTCACGAAATGGCGTGGGGTGAGCGTGCCGTCGTCGTCGACAACGGCGTCGTGGCCTCCGCCGTCGCCCAGCACCTGAGTAACGAGTCGGGCATCGCCCGTGACGACATCGTCGTGGGCGTGGCCCACCGCTCGGTCGACGTGACCGTGCGGCCCCCGGTCGGCATCCCCGTCGACGAAGCCGAGCTGCGCCGCCTCGTCGAAGAAGAGGTCACCTCGTACAAGCTCTCGCCCGCCGTGCGCACCCACCTGCGCGTGCAGCGTCCCGACACCAAGGAGTCCCGATGAATGCGACGCGTCGCGGTCTGAACCGCTTCCTGCTCTTCCTGGTCGCCGTCGTGCTGCTGGCCGCCGGTGCCCTCGCTCTGCTCGTCGGGCTCGCCCCCGGCGGAGCCGACACCTGGACCTCGGTCATGGGCGGCTTCCAGGGCTGGCTCGTGGGCCTCGGTCGCGAGTCCGCCGGCTGGGGAGCGGTCGCCGCCTTCGTGGTGCTGGCCGTCATCCTCATCGTCATCGCCTCGTCCGCCGTGCGCGGTCGTCGTCAGGCACCCCTGCAGTCCACCGGCAGCGCGAGCGACGAGGGCCGCATCACGGTCACCGACAACTTCGCCTCCGAAGCGCTGAAGAACGCCCTGGCCGAGCGCGACGAGATCCTCTCGGCCCGCATCACCGCCGGCGAGATCAACAAGGAGTCGGTGCTGCACGTAGCGGTGACCCCGCGACAGAACACCTCTCCCCGCCAGGTGGCCGAGCACGTCGACACCCTCGTGTCGAACCTCGCCGCCCTGACGGGTCAGAACCTGCGCGCCTACATCTCGATCCACTCGGGTCTGCGCGCGAAGCTCGCGCACGACAACACCCGCGTGCGCTGACACCCCACAAGGAGACGTCATGACCACCATCGACCCCGCCATCGACCCCCCGGGCCTGGACGCCGCGGCCGCGCTCGCCGCGACCGCCGCCGGATCCGTCACGGGCGTCCACTCCCTCGGCAGCCTGCTGGGGCGTGCGTCGGATGCCGTCCGGGAGCGCGTGGGACTCGCGAGCACCGCGCCCGGTGTGAAGATCGACACCGATCGCGCCGACTCCGTCACCGCCACCATCTCGCTCGTCGTGGACTACCCGCACAAGCTGCGCGAGGTGTCGGATGCCGTGCGGACCGCCGTCCGCGACGCGCTCGAGCCCCTCGGTCGCGGTCGGATCGACGTCGACGTGGTCGTGACGGGCGTCTTCGGCCCGTTCGACCGAGACGTCGTCGACGAGGCGGAGCAGAAGGCGGATGCCGTCTCGGCCCGCGCCCGTGACGTCGCCGGCGAGGTGAAGGAGCGCACGGATGCCGTCGCCGACCGCGCATCGGTGGCGGTCGACGACATGAAGGCGAAGTCGAAGGACGTCGCGGCCGGTGCCTCGGCTGCCGTCGATGACGCGGTGGCGAAGTCGAAGGACCTCGCCGCCAGCGCGTCGGAGACCGTCGACGTCGCCGTGGCCAAGTCGAAGGACGTCGCCGCCGGTGCCGCAGCCGCTGTCGAGCAGACGGTGCAGGCGGCACGCGAGCGGGTGGCCTCCGCCGATGCGGACGCGGACATCGCTGCGGCGGACCGCGTCACGGAGGGCCTCGAGCCCGAGAGCCCCGTCACGAGCACGCCCGCCGACGACCGCGGAGACGTGCGCGACGTGGTCGCCGAGGCCCTCGAAGACGCCGCGGTCGACCTCGCGATCGCTGCCGACGAGGTACGCACCGACGACGAGACGCCGGCGACGGACAGCGTGCAGTCGGTCGTGGAAGACGACCGTCCCCGCCCCTGACCCCAGGCACGACGAAAGGGCGCTCCGGCTTCGGCCGGAGCGCCCTTCGCGTCGCCGTCGGCGATCTCGGTGCCCGAGCCGTCGCCGACCGCCCGTGCACAACTCCGGAGGATCGGGCGGTGCGCGGGGGCCGATACGCGGATTTCCGCCCCCGCGGCGGACGGGTGCCGCCAGAACTCAGGAGTTGTGCACGCCGCGGCGCCCCGACGCCGCGCTGCGGAGCTCACCCTGTCGCCGCGTTGTCGGAGGCCCGAGTTCATCCGACACCGGGCACCAGGGGTCAGCGCGCGTCGAGTGCCCGCAGGTACCGCCGCGTCATCCAGGCCTGCACGACGCGGCCGAGCGGTGCGCCCAAGCGTGTGAACCAACGGCCCGGTGCCGAGAAGGCCGCGATGTCGAACGCCACCTCGCCCGACGGGCGCAGCGTCAGCGTGAAACGTTCCTCGCCGCGTTCGGGATGGCCCGCACGCGTGCCGTAGGCGAAGCCGGCCGAGGTGTCGGTGCGCTCGGCCCAGACGACGAGGCAGGGGATGCGGAACGCCAGGATGCCGACACCCAGGCGCATCGTGACGCGCGTGCCCTCGCGCATCGGCGTCTCGGACAGCTCGACCCGGGCGCCGGCGCGCCGCTGGGCCTCGCCCGCGAGGAGGGCGTCGGCCGCGCGCTCGAAATCGCCGCGGCCGTGCCCGATCACGCGGTGGCCGCGGACGTGGTGGTACCCCGGGGGCATCTCGCCGGCCGTCGCGCCGACCTCGTCGTAGGTCAGGTCGTCCATGTCTTCACGGTAGACCGGGCGCGTCCGGGGCTCCGGGGGTTGCGGCGAGGTGACGAGCGGAGGATGTGGGACCGCCGGAGGGCGTGATGAGCGGAGGGTGTGATGAGCGGAGGGCGTGGGACCGGCGGAGGGCGAGAGACCGCTCTCGCGTCCTCCGCTTGTCCCACGCCCTCCGCTGGCCCCGCTCTCCGCCGCCCGCGCGCCGCCCCGCACCGAGGCCTCGGCGCCGCCCAGCCCGCCCGCCCCGCTCCGGCCATCCGCGCAGCGCCCGCTCGCCGAGCCCGCCTGCCCAGCCCGCCCGCCCCCGCCCGCCCGCACACCCCCCGCGCCTACGCTGGAACCATGCCCGTCCCCTCCGCACGGACCCCCGCGTGATCGACGTCGCCGACCACCTCGCCGCCGTCCTCGACGCGGTCGAGCCCCTCGACCCCGAGTCGCGCGACGTGGCGGCGGCCCGTGGCCGGGTGCTGCGGCATCCGGTGCGGGCAGCCGTCGACGTGCCGGCCTTCGACTGCTCGGCCATGGACGGCTTCGCCGTCCGCGATCTCGCGCCCGCGATCCTGCGCGTGGTCGCCGATCTTCCCGCGGGGACCGACCTCGACCCGCGGATGGATGCCGGCGACGCGGCCCGCATCATGACGGGGGCGCCCGTGCCCACCGATGCCCTCGCCGTCGTCCCGTTCGAGGACACCGCGCACGGACTCGCCGGCGGCGTCGAGTCGGTCACGATCGTCGTGCCGCCGCGAGGACCCGGTGCCCACGTCCGCCGCCGCGGGTCGGACGTGCGCGCGGGCGACCTCGTCGTCGCGGACGGACTGCGGGTCACCGCGGCGCGGGCGGGTGCCATCGCGGCATCCGGGGTCGGCACGGTCACCGTGTCGCGCGCCGCTCGCGTCGCGGTCGTGTCGACCGGCTCGGAGCTCGTCGCCCCGGGCGCGCCGCTGGCGCGCGGTCGGATCCCCGAGTCGAACAGCGTGCTGCTCGCCGGGCTCGCCGAAGAGGCGGGTGCCGAGGTCGTGCTGCGCGCGAGCGTGGGCGACGAGGGCGACGGACCCCGCCGGGCGATCGCCGCGGCGGAGGCGGCCGGGGCCGACGTCGTCGTGTTCTCGGGCGGCGTGAGCGCCGGGGCGTACGAGGTCGTGAAGAACACCCTCGGTGACCTCATGCGCTTCGACCGCGTGCGCATGCAGCCCGGCAAGCCGCAGGGCTTCGGGCGTACGCCCGCGGGAACCCTGCTGTTCGGCCTCCCCGGCAACCCGGTGAGCGCGGCGGTGTCGTTCGAGCTGTTCGTGCGGCCCGCGCTGCGCGCGCTCGAGGGCGATGTCGACCTCGGTCGCGCCGCCGTGCGCGTGGCGCTCGCCGCGGGGTGGCGTGCGCGTCCCGAGCGGGTGCAGTATGTGCCGGTCGCCCTCGACCGCCGTGATCCGGCGCACTGGCTCGCCCGCCCGGTCGAGCGCGGCACCCGCGGCTTCGGCGATGCCGACGGCCTGGCGGTCGTCCCCCCGGGCGAGACCGATCTCGTCGCGGGCGATCTCGTGAGCGTGACGCTGTGGTGAGGGCCGACGCGATCCTGCTGGCCGGGGGGCGCGGATCGCGGGTGGGCGGGGCGGTGAAACCCCTGTTCGAGGTGAACGGCGCGACGCTGCTCACCGCGGCGATCGCCGCCGTCCGTGCGGCGGGGGTGGAGCGCATCGTCGTCGCCGCGCCCGAGCTCGCCCCCGGCCTCGACGTCGAGTGGGTGCGCGAGGAGCCCCCGTTCGGCGGCCCGGTGGCGGGGATCGTCGCTGCCCTGTCGTCGGTGGATGCCGACGAGGTCTACGTCGTCGCCTGCGACCTGCCGACCGTGGGGCAGGCGGTGGCGCTGCTGCCCTATGCGCTCTCGCCGGGCGTCGACGGCGTCTGCCTCGACGACGGTCGACGCCAGTGGCTGATCGGCCGGTACCGGACGGCGGCGCTGCGTGCAGCGGCATCCCCTCTTCCCGACCGCGGACGCGATGCGTCGATGCGGGCCCTGCTCGGAGGGATGGCGGTGACCCCGGTGTCGGTCGACCCGTCCCTGACGCACGACGTCGACACGTGGGACGATCTTCGAGCAGCCCGAGCCCGGTGACCCTCGCGCCCGCCGTGCACAACGGCGGGGCGGTGGGGAGACACGCCGGTGACAAGGCGCTTCGAGGCGGCGGGTCGTGGCGCGGCCCGCGTTTGTGCACGGCGGCGCGGGATGCCGCGGCGCCCTGACGCACGACGTCGACACGTGGGACGATCTTCGAGCAGCCCGAGGAGGAGCAGCCATGACCGAATCCCGCACCCTGCCGCCCGAGGCGCTCAACGACTGGAGCGCGGCGCTCGCCGAGCGCTTCGACCTGGGCGAGGGCGACATCCCCATCTCGCTGATCCTCGACCTCGCGCGTGACGTCGCGAACGGTGTGGCCCGGCCCGCGGCGCCGCTGAGCGCCTTCGTCGCGGGGCTCGTCGCCGGTCGCGCGGGCGGCTCGCCGGCCGACACCGAGGCCGCGGTGGCGGCGGTCGTGGAACTCGCGCGCGGGTGGGAGAACCGCTGAGACGCCGGGGCGGCATCGGCCTCGAACGCCGGAGGGGGCGCAGGGCACGCAGGTGGGGGAGCTAGCGAGCGCTGCCGATGACGTCGACCGCGAAGCCCCCCGACGCCGTCTCGAGACGCGAGTCGTTCGTCCAGAGAGCGCGGCACCCGGCCCGTCGGGCGACGGCGAGATGCAGGGCATCCGCCGTCTGCAGGCCTCGATAGCGGGCACGCAGCAACGCCGCGTCGAGAAAGGCGTCGGGGTCCACCGGCAGCAGTTCGAGAGCATCGAAGGCGCTCCACATGGTCGACTGCGCCTGGGCGTCGGCATCCCGTATCGGTTTCACGAGCGCCTCGAGCATGACCAGGGGGCTCGTCGCGAGCGGCTTGTCGTCGGCGATCACCGCAGTGACAAACGCGACGCGGAGGTTCCGCAGATCAGCGGCGTTCTCATCGTCGGTCCACCATGGTGCATGTCGTGAGGAAGGAGATCAGCCGGGTCCCGTCGTCCGTGCGGAACACCTCGTCCAGCGCGACGTTGAATTCCTCGTGCCGCGCGTAGGGGATGTTGATGGGCTCGAAGCCCGACTGGACCAGCGCGCCCGTCATCATGATTCTGGCGGTGCGTTTGTTCCCGTCGAAGTAGAACTGGGACCGGGTTGCCGAGGCGAAGTACACCAGGGCGCGGGCTCTCGGATCGCCGAGTGCGCCGAGCCCGGCGAGCAGGTTCGTGTAGTCCTCCCGGAGCTGCTCCCCGTTCTTCCCTGTCGGGTCACCGTCGACGGTCCCGCCGCTGGCGAGCGTGACGGAACCGCCGCCGTGCACGCTCCCCTCGCCACGGAAGTTGCCCGACTCGATCGCTTCGTATCTGGCGATCACACCGTGGATGCGGTCACTCATCTCTTTGCGCAGCGAGAAGGAGCCGTCACGCACCGCGCTGATCATCAGGCCCATGCCCTCGCTCAGGGCGAGGATCTGCTCCGCCTCCTCGAGCTTCTTCCCACCGACGGTGACACCATCCAGCAGGGTCTGCACCTGCGGCAGCGTGAAGGTGTTGCCCTCCAGGGCGGCCGCGTTCCAGACGAGTTCGGGCAGCGACTTCTCTAGGCGGAAGAGCGACCGCTGCACCGCAGACGGCTCGACGAGTTCGAAGTTGACCGCACCCGGTCGCCAGGTGATCCGGCCCGTGCGCTGCTCACGGGTGGCGTCGCCGACGAACGGATCACGGATCGAGGCCCCCGCCTGGTGTCGGTCACGGTTCTCCTGCGCACGCTTGGCGAAGTCCGCCGCGGTCATACCCCACTTCTTCGGAGACCGCTCCTCCGTGCTCTCTTCGCTCATCGTTCACCACCCTTCGGTGATCTCGTCGGCCAGCTGGTCGTAGCCCAGTCCGTACAGGTCGATCGCCGCCTGGATCGGCGAGACGATCTGCTGCTCCCAGTCCGGCGGGATCATCATGTCGACCAGGTAAGCCTGCATCGTAGGCGCGACCAGAACACCGGCCGGCTGATACTCGTCGACCTCGCGCATCGTCGCCGACAGCCGCTCGGCCACCGCGTCGGTATCCGTCGACCAGACCACCACGGGACCGGGGTCCGGGGCGTGGCCGAGGTAGGCGCGAGCAGCCGCAACTCCCGAAAGTGCCCCACTCAGCGGACGCAGTGCACTGTTGGCCACCTCGATCGTCTGCTGCTGCGTGAGCCCCGGCTTCGGGGCGAAGAACCGGGCACCCTTCCGGTGCTGCGCGGCCGAGTACCGGCCCGCCAATTCGAGCAGTCGATTCCGGTCGGGGCCGGCGTGACGCTCGAGGCGAGCCATCCATTCGTCGATCTGCTGGACTTCCTCAGGTGACGTCATCCCCCAGCCCTCAAGATCTTCCCGGGTCGGGATGGCCGGGTCGGCGACTACTCGCGCCGCCACGGCGGCTGCCGGGTCGCTCACGGGCACCAGCTGCACGTCGATGTCGTACCCGGCCGCCAGCGCGAGCTCGCGTAGCGTCTCGATCGTCGGCGCGGACACTCCATCGCGCACCCGGCGCACGGTCATACGAGAGAGCCCGGTCGCGCGCGCCGTTGCGGTCGGCGTGCGCCCGAGGAGCTCGATCAGAGACGGAACATCCATGTGTCTAGGGTAACAAGTATGTGTCGTGTGACACAAGGATGTGCCAGACACTGACGGGCGAGGGGGCGGTGCTTTGCCATGACCCCGCCCCGGGCGAGCGAGTCGCAGACCCGGTTGCTTCGCGCGGGGTCACGGCCCGACATACTCCCCACGCGGTCGCAGGCGCATCGGCGCTTCGGCGTATTCCGCGCCGATGTGCGCGATCCACCCCGCCAGCCGGCCCACGACGAAGATCGAGCTCGCCGCGTCGTCGGGGAGACGGGCTCCGGATGCCAGGGCGGCCAGCGCGAGATCCACGTTGGGCCGCGCGTGCGCACGGGCGGCGACGGTGTCGCTGAGCCGGGTCACGGCATCCATCGTTCGTTCCCCGTCGGGGAGCTGCGCGAGCAGCGGGAAGAGCGCGTCGGCGCGGTCGTCGACACCGCTGTACAGGGGATGCCCGAAGCCCGGGATGCCGTTGCCGTCCTGCACCGCGTCGGCCAGCGCGCGCTCGGGCTCCCTGCCCCGGCGCACCTGCGTGAGCAGGCGGGAGGTGCGGGTGGCGGCGGCGATGTGCAGGGGCGAGTCGGCGGCTCCCAGAGCTGCGCCGACCGCCGCGTACCCGTCGGCGCGGGCCGAGGCCGCCACCCGCGCGGCGAAGGTCGACACGGCCAGGTCGTGATCGATGAGCAGGATGAGCGCCGCGTTGATCGCGCGGACGGTGGGACCGTCGCTCACGCCCCAGGCGCCGGCGAGGGAGCGCGCCACGTCGAGCTGCGCGTCGCCGCCGAGGGCGACGGGGAGCCCGGTGAGCAGGGTCCAGCCGATGCGGTGAAGGGTCGTGGGGGCGGTGTCGTGGCGGAGCGGGTCGTCGGCGGCGAACCCGGTGAGGGCGGCACGCAGGCGATCCATGGCCCCCGCGTGCGGGGGGAGGGCCTCGACCATGGCGCGGGCGCTGCCGATCGCGGTGTCGGGGGCGTCGATCCGCTCCGCGCCCCACAGCCACGCGACGACCTCGGCGAACGGGTGGTCGATGAGGTCGCGGGCACGCCGGCCCCGGTACAGCAGCTCGCCGTCTTCGATGTCGGCGATGTCGGTCTGCACGATGCCCAGCGGCATCCCCGTCGTGGGGTGGCTCGGGGTGCGCCCGGCCGTGCGTCGCCGCCCGGCCGCGAAGGCCTCGAGCTCGAGGGCGTCGAACGTCGAGCCGCGCGCGTCGCGTTCGCGCGTCACGAGGCCGCGCGAGACGTAGGCGTAGAGGGTCTGCGGTTTCACCCCGAGACGGGCGGCGGCCTGCGCGGCGGTGAGGCGGGGGAGCGGGGCGGTCATGGTGATCCGATCAACGTTGACGCTGGGTTCGTCATGTTCGCACACTGGGCGCATGAGCGAGCTGATCGACGTACCCCGCGGTCTGAACGGCGTCGTCGCCGCCGAGACCACCATCGGCGACGTGAACGGAGAGGCCGGGTACTTCCACTACCGCGGGCACTCCGCCGTCGAGCTGGCGCGCGAGCGGTCGTTCGAGGAGGTCTGGCATCTGCTCGTCGTCGGACAGCTTCCCGACGCCGGCCGTGGTGCCGCGTTCGCGGAACGCATCGCCGCGGCTCAGGCGGATCCTCGGATGCCGGAACGGATCGCCGCCGTCGCGATGCACACCGACCAGCCGCTCGCGGCGCTGCGCGCGGTGTGGACGGTCGCGGCATCGGTCCGCCGATCCGCGGCGCTCTACGACCTCGACCCCGATGCGCGGCTCGACGAGGCGATCCGGTTCGCGGCGATCGCCCCCCTCGCCCTCGCGCCGCACCGCGGGGCAGCGGGAGCCGGGGTGGTCGCCGACTACCTCGAGCGCGTCACGGGTGCGACGCCCGACGCGGCGCACGTACGGGCGCTGTCGGCGTACCTGATCGCGGCGATGGACCACGGCTTCAACGCCTCGACGTTCACGGCCCGGGTCATCGCGTCGACGGGGGCAGACATGGCATCGTGTCTCACCGGCGCGCTCGGCGCGCTCTCGGGTCCGCTGCACGGCGGAGCCCCGGCGCGGGCGCTCGACAGCCTCGACCGCGCGGGCGACGACCCGTCGGCCTGGATCGCCGGGGAGCTCGCCGCGGGGCGCCGGCTCATGGGCTTCGGGCACGCGGTGTACCGCACGGCCGACCCGCGCTCGGAGCTGCTGCGCGGCGTCGCCCTCGACCTCGGCGGGCCGCGCGTGGCGCAGGCGCTGGCCTTCCAAGAGGAGGCGGAGCGGCAGCTGGCGGCCCGGCACCCCGAACGCCCGCTGCACGCGAACGTCGAGTTCTACGCCGCGGTGGTGATGGAGCAGTGCGGCATCGCGCGCGACATGTTCACGCCCACCTTCGCTCTCGCGCGCACGATCGGCTGGACGGCGCACGTGCTCGAACAGGCGCGCGACCCCAAGATCATCCGCCCGTCGGCGCGGTATGTCGGGCCGGCGTTCCGAGGCTGAGTCCCCCGCGGACGAACGGTCGGATGCCGCGGACGAACGGTCGGGCGCGCGACGCCGCCGCTCGCGAGCATCGATACATGACCACCACCGCCCCGGTTCCCGTCTCCGCGCCGTCCACCATGAGGTACGGCGGACTCATCGTCGTGATGCTGCTGAGCTTCCTGCTGGTCACGGCAGAGTTCCTGCCCAACGGCGTGCTGACCGAGATGGCCGCCTCGCTCGGCATCACGCCCGGGCAGGCGGGCCAGACCGTCACCGTCACGGCCCTGGCCGGGCTGCTCTTCGCCCCCACCGTGGGCCTGCTGCTGCCCCGCCTCGATCGCCGCACCCTGCTCACCGGCGCCGCGGCCGCGGCCACGGTGTCGAGCCTCGTCGTGGCCGCCGCGCCCAGCCTCATCGCCATCCTCGCCGCGCGCTTCCTGCTCGGCGCCGCGATCAGCGCGTTCTGGGCGATGTCGATCACGGTCGCGGCGCGCCTGTCGAGGCCCGACCGCATCGGGCGGGCCGTGATGTTCGGCTCGGCGGGACTGTCGCTCGCGACCGTGGCGGGCGTTCCGATCGGCGTCGCCCTGAGCGAGGTGCTCGACTGGCGGGTCGCCTTCCTGCTCATCGGTGTCATCACGGCCGTCGTCGGTGTCGCGGTGCGTGTCGTGCTCCCGCCCGTACCGGCGGCCTCGGCGTCGAGCCTGCGCATCCTCGTCGACACCCTGCGGCGCCCGGGCGTGGGCGGCGGCATGATCGGTCACGTGCTCGTCGTGCTGGGCCACTTCCTCGCCTACACCTACGTGCGTCTCGCTCTGGAGCGCGTCCCGGGGGTCGACGGGGGCACCATCGTGCTGCTGCTCGCGTTGTTCGGGGTGGGCGGGTTCGTCGGCAACCTCGTCATCGGCATCGTCGTCGACCGCGCCTTCGTGCGGCTCTCGGTCATCGGACCGCTCGTCATCGCGGTCGCCGTCGCGGTCGTCGTCCTGCTTCCCGCGGCGATCATCGCGGTCGCAGCGGCCGTGCTCGTGTGGGGCTTCTTCTTCTCGTCGTGGCTGATCATCGTGAACACGTGGGTGGGGCACCGCATGCCCGACCGTCTCGAAGCGGGCGGCAGCCTCGTGGTCACGGGCTTCCAGCTCGCCATCACGATCGCGGCGGGCGTGGGCGGAGTGCTCGTCGACGCGGTCGGGGTGGTGACGGTGGATGCCATCGGCATCGCGCTGCTCGTGATCGGCGCCGTGCTGTTCGGGGTCTCGGTGCGCGAGCGCCGCGCCGTCGCGGGCTGAGGGGGGAGCCGGCCGGGCCGCCCCGCAGCGGCGGCGGCGAGGGCGTCAGATCGCGACGGTCGCCCGGCGTCCGCCCCGCCACGCCGACGGGGCGACACCCGTGTGCCGGCGGAACGCGCGGCTGAACCCCTCGTCCGACGCGTAGCCGAGCACCCGTGAGGTCTCGGACACCGGCGTTCCGGCCTCGAGCAGGTCTTTCGCCCTTTCCATGCGCACCGCGCTCACGTACGCGGCGGGGGAGAGCCCGACGTCCCGGCGGAACCGCTCGGCGAACACCGATCGCGACATCGCGCCGAGCGACGCCAGTTCGCCGATGCTCCAATCGTGACCGGGGTCGTGGGCGATCGCGGCGACGACCCGCGCGAGGAACGGGTCGTCGGCGCGGGGCGGCCAGGCCGCGTCGCGGTCGGTCGAGGCCCAGGCCCGCAGCGCTGAGAGCAGCACGGTGGTCACCATGAGCTTGCAGATGGTCTCGTCGCCCTGGCGCTCGGCGGTCTCCGCGTTCGGGGTCGTGCCCAGGTGCGCCGCCAGCGCCGCCGCCGCGGGTTCCGCGTGCGCGAAGCCGCTGACGAAGACGAACGGCGGCAGGCTGCGCGCGTCGCCCGACGGGGCGACCTCGAGGGGGACGACCGTCACCTCGGCGCCGGACTGCGAGGCCAGGGCGAGCCCGTGGCATCCGAGGCTCACGAACGCGTCTCCGGCCAGCAGCGTCCGCCCGCCGACGGTCGTGGCGACCGACCCGCTCGCGGCGTCGACCGTGCAGGCCGTCCGCGCCGAGGCCGATCCGCTGATCTCACCGACGCGGACGTAGACGAGGGCCGCGCCGCCGCGCGGCAGGGCGAGGCGCTCTCGGGGGGCGAGCGTCAGCTGATGCGCGCGACCGGGGCGCACGTCGAGCGTCGACAGGGCACGATCCAGCGCAGGCTCCGGCGTCATGCCTGCGCAAACCTCCGCGGCCCGCCCGCTATTCCGGGCGACCCGCGCGCCCGGGGTCCCGCCCACCGCGAAACGGATGGCCTCCGTCGCCGATCTCGGTGACAATGGAGGGCATGCGATCCCCCCGCCCGCTGCTGTTCGTCGCGCTCGCCGTCGCCGGCGTCGCCCTCTCATCGTGCACGGGCCACGTGGCATCCGAGCCGTCCACCGCCGTCGCCGAGTCGCCGTCGCCGCACGGGAGTCCCTCTGCCACGGCCACGCCGGTGCCCGATTCCGGGCCGGTCGAGGCCTTCCGCGCGTGGTGGACCGCGGTGCGCTCCTCCGACACCGTCGCCGCCTGCGGGGCGCTCACCCCGGGCCTGCAGGAACGGATGATGACGGAGTACACGACGTCGACGGGACTCGAGGTCGAGGACTGCGCCGAGCTCGTGCGCCAGAGTTCGCTGTTGTACGCCGCGGCGGGGATGTCGCCCGATGTCGATGTCGCCGTCGTGACGGAGCAGGGCGATGACGCCGTGCTCGACGTCACCTACGCGAGCGGAGACTGCGGCACGGTGCACCTCTCGCACACCACCGGGGTGTGGATGCTCACCGAACTCAGCCAGGAGTGCGCCGCGCGCTGACCGTCGCCGGCCTCGGGGTCGACGCGCGATCAGCCGAAGAACTCCGCGGCCGTCGCCACGCCGACCGAGATCGAGAGCAGGCCGGCGGCGACGCCCGCGATGAAGCCGGCGGCCGCGAGCTCCCGCGCCATCCGCGCGTTCAGGCTCAGGATGCCGCACACCGCCGACACCGCGGCGAGCACCCACATGCCGATCTGGATCCACATCAGTCCCTCGAGCTCGGCGATCGCGCTGACCGTGACCAGGAACAGGTACCAGGCGATCACGACGACGCCCGTGACCAGGGCGATGACCGACACGACCCGCAGATCGCCCTTGGGTCGCGGCGGCGCGGGCGGTTCGGGGCGGGGCGGGATGCCGAGGGCAGGCTCGAGCGAGTCGGGGAGGTCGTCGTCTGCCATGAAGCGATCCTCGCACCTCGAACGCGATCACGGGCGGCGGTTGCGCGCGCACCCGGCCCCGTTCGGAGAGCCGCCGCCCTGTCGCGCCTAGGCTGCTGCCGGTGAGAACCATCGGCATCGACCTCGCCGCGAGCACCCCCGGCACCGCCTTGGCCGAGATCGTCTGGTCGGGCGGCGGCGCGCGACTCACGCGGCTCGAGGCGGGGGTCGACGACACCGACATCGTGGCGTCGGTCTCGGACGGCGACGCCTGGCTCGGCATCGACTGCCCCCTCGGGTGGCCCGACGCGTTCGTCGACTTCGTCCAGGCCCACCATGCCGAGACGGCGCCCGCGCTCGGACCGGTCGACGGGGGAGCGGACTGGCGGCGCCCCCTCGTCTACCGGCACACCGACCACGTCGTCCGCGAGCGCATCGGTCGCTGGCCGCTGAGCGTGTCGACCGACCGGCTGGGCGTCACGGCGCTGCGGTGCGCCGGGGTGCTGCGGCGCCTGGCCGAGGCCGGCTTCGCGGTCGATCGTGCGGGGGAGAGGCGCCTGTTCGAGGTGTATCCCGGCGGCTCGCTGCGCGTGTGGGGCTTCGACACGACGGGGTACCGAGTGGATGCCGCCCGCCGCAGCGCCCTGCTCGACACGGTGTGCGCGCGGGTGCCGTGGTTCGACGTCGGGCCGTTCGCCGCGCTCGCGATCGCCAAGGCCGACGCCTTCGACGCGGTCATCGCCTCCCTCGCGACGCGCGCGGGGGCGCTCGGGCAGTTCGAGCCCCCGGCATCCGAGATGCTCGCCGTGGCGCGGCGGGAGGGGTGGGTCGTGTTGCCCAGTGGGGGGTTGGAGGGTCTTGTTCGGGACGGGTGGGGATGACGCTTATTGTCAGTTCGTCCCCATAGCTCGGGCCGCGTCGATGCGCGTGATGAAGTCGTTCGCCCACTCCGCGGCAGCGGCGATACCCGGGATGACGTCTACTCCGGTAGAGGATGCGTCGTAGAGGGTGTCCCAGTTCTCGTTCACGACCACGACGGGGGGCCACTGCTGCCCGGCGCGATAGGTGAAGAGGCGTGTGCACGTCTCGCGCACGAGAGCGAGGTCGAGGTCCTCTTCGCGATCGAGCAGCTGTAGGTCGATGAGGTCGTGTGCGCGCTCGCTACCAGGGCCCGTCGCCGCGTGAAGCTTCTGCGCAATCTGATGGTCACTACGCATCACACTGACCGGCTCCGGGCGGGGAAGGCCGACGGATGGGAACAGGTCCGCGAGGTCGTCGGCGAGCGCTGTCTCCGGCGCATCAGCGTCGCCGATCTCGTTGTGGCCCAGCTCGAACGTGACGGTGCACCACGGCTTGCCGAGATAGTCGAGCTTCACATCGAAGGGCCGCATGACGTACGTGGTGGGTACGTCCGCCGGTTTCGGCGCCGTGCGTTCGATGAGGCGACCGGTGAATCCCGACCACCCCGTGCGCAGCCGTTCCTCGAAATCATTGGTGAACTCAGCCAGCGTGCCCGGTCGCGCGGCGTCGAGGTCTTTGGTGAATCGAGTGGCCCGGCCGTAGCGGAGAGCCATGGCGCTTCCACCTTTGACGGCCCCGGCTGGGAGCATCTGGCCGACCACGACCAGCGCCATCCCGACCGTGCGTCTGTTGACCGCTCCTTCATCGCCCTCGATGTTGGCGAGCCGCTGCCGTAGCGAAGCGAGGTTCGCTGGGGCTTTGTCGTACGTCACGCGGCCAGCGCTACTCGCACTCGCGACATCTCTGCCATGGTCAGGTACCCCTCTGCGCGCGCTTGGGCGGCAGCTTCGAGCAGCCGTCCGGTCTGGACGCGGCCCCGACATTCGAGGAGCGCGTCCACCACGGGCTGCGCCGCGATGCCCTCGTACACGGTTGGCTTCGCGCCCGCAGGGGCCGGGGTGAGTTCAATGTGTGCGGGCACCGTGCGCCGAGTGCGCTTAGGGGTTGCGAGGGTGATGTTCCGGGGGTTCACATCGGCGAGCCCCAGGAGCGCGAGGACCGTCTCTCCTCGCAGGAACGCACCCTCTCCCGCGCGGAGTGCCGCTTCCGCGTACTCATCCAGAGGGGTGTGCGGGATGGTCTCGTCGCGGTACAACCCGTAGGCGATGTGGGTGAACCTGTTGCGCGTAGCGAGCTTCACCAGCTCGATTCGGGGGACGCCCGCGCTCTCGGCTTCCCGCGTGGTGACGTACCCGTAGTTGTCGACGGCGATCTCGTGGACGATGTCGCGGTAGGTGGGCCGAGTCATGTCAAAACTATACCACTTTCGGTATAGTGTTGACATGACTCGGGGAGCTTCGAGGGTCGGCGTGAGTGCTCCGAAGATGGCGTGACTCGGTCCTGTCGGCGCCACCAGCCGGGGCCGCCCTGAACGTGTACCTACTCAGGCTCTCCTCGCGCCCGAAGTACAACGCGAATGCGTGCTCGACAGGCCTTGCGCCACACTCCCACCCGCGCTAACGTGCAACCAAATGGTTGAACAACAGCACCTCGACTCCGCCGACATCGACCGCGTGTTCCACGCGCTCGCCGATGCGACGCGTCGCGACATCGTGCGGCGCACGCTCGTCACCGAACAGTCGGTGTCGGACCTCGCCGCGGGATACGCCATGTCGTTCGCCGCCGTGTCGAAGCACATCGCGGTGTTGGCCGAGGCCCGGCTCATCACCAAGCGTGCGGAGGGGAGGGTGCGACTCGTGCGTGCCGACCCCGCCGCCCTCGCTCGGGCGCAAGAACTGCTGCGCTCGTACGAGAACCTCTGGCGCGGACGCATCGACCGACTCGATGCACTGCTCCTCGAAGAACCGGATGCCGTCGCATCCACCCCTGCGCCCGAATCGACCGAGAACTGACCCGACGAAGGAGTCCGTCATGCCCGTCACATCCGTCGAGAGCGACACCGAAGCGCTCACCATGAGCCTGGTCGCCGACTTTCCCGTCGGTCCCGAGCGCCTGTGGGCCGTGTTCACCGACCCGCGCCAGCTCGAGCGGTTCTGGGGTCCTCCCGGCTGGCCGGCGACCTTCGATGCGTTCGACTTCTCGGTGGGCGGGCATGCGAAGTACCACATGACCTCGCCCCAGGGTCAGCACGCCGGTGGGGCGTGGGAGTTCACGCGCATCGACGAACCGCGGGGATTCGAGGTCATCGACTCGTTCGCCGACGACAACGGCGACCCGATCGAGGGGATGCCGTCGATGCGCATGGTCTTCTCGTTCGAGGCCACGCCCGAGGGCTCACGGCTGACGAACGTGAGCCACTTCGCCTCGGCCGAGGCCCTCGAGCAGGTCGTGGCGATGGGCGCCGTCGAGGGTTCGACCCTCGCGATGAACCAGCTCGACGCCGTGCTGCTCGGACTCCGCGAGTTCGCCCAGGGCACGGGCACGCAGCTCGAGGTGCTCAGCGACCAGCACGTGCGCATCACTCGCCTCATCGACGGCCCGCGCGAGCTGGTGTGGCGCGCGCACGTCGACCCCGAGCTCATGCGGCAGTGGATGCTCGGCCCCGACGGCTGGCGCATGACCGTCAGCGAGGTCGACGTCTCGGTGGGGGGTCGGTACCGCCTCGCGTGGGAACCCGAGACCGGTACCGAGGGCGAGGGCTTCGGCTTCGACGGCGAGACGCTGCTCGTCGACGAGCCGCGCCGCATCGTGCAGACCGAGCACATGACCGGCACCGACTACCCCTCGACCACGAATGACCTGTCGTTCTACGAGGAAGACGGAGCCACCCTCGTGACGCTGCTCATCGAGTACCCGGATGCCGCGACCCGCGACGCCGTCCTGTCCACCGGCATGGTCGACGGCATGGAGAAGAGCTTCGAGCGGATGGAGCGCGTCGTCCTGGCGTAGCCGGTGCACAACTCCTGCAGATCGGCTGTCGCTCGGCGGAAGAGGCCGTGGCGCGTCGGATGTGCAGGAGTCGTGCTGATCGGGCGGGGGGACCCGCCCGGCTGACGACGTTCCGCGAACGGATGCCGCGGCCTCGGGGCTGCGGCATCCCGCCCGCAGACGGGCTCTCGCGGACCCGCGCGCCGAAGCTCGCAGAAGTACGCGAACCTCGCAGATTCCGCGGGGAAGTCTGCGAGCAAGGCGCCGTTCTGCGAGCTCCGGCCTCGCCTCAGCTCTTGATGTACCCGTTCGGGTTCAGCACGTACTTGCGCGGGGCGCCCTTGTCGAAGTCGGCGTAGCCCTGGGGCGCGTCGTCGAGGCTGATGGGCGTGGCGTTGACGGCCTTCGCGATCTGCACCTTGTCGTGCAGGATCGCCATCATCAGCTGCCGGTTGTACTTCATCACCGGGCACTGGCCGGTCGTGAACGTCAGCGACTTGGCCCAGCCGAGGCCGAGTCGCAGCGAGAGCGAACCGACCTTCGCTGCGTCGTCGACCCCGCCCGGGTCGCCCGTCACGTACAAGCCCGGGATGCCGAGGGCGCCACCGGCTGCGGTGACCTCGAACAGTGAGTTGAGCACCGCCGCCGGGGCCTCGTGCGATGAGTCGGAGCCGTGCCCGCGCGCCTCGAAGCCGACCGCGTCGACCGCGGCATCCACTTCGGGGGTGCCGAGGATTTGGTCGATCTGGTCGCGCGGGTCACCCTTCGACACGTCGACGCTCTCGAATCCCAGCGACCGCACCTGCGCGAGGCGTTCGGCGTTGAGGTCGCCGACGAGCACCGCCGCCGCGCCCAGCAGCTGCGCGCCGACGGCCGCGGCGATGCCGACCGGACCCGCGCCCGCGACGTACACGGTCGATCCCGGGCGGACGCCGGCCGTGTAGGCGCCGTGGAAGCCGGTGGGGAAGATGTCGGACAGCATCGTCAGGTCGAGGATCTTCTCGAGCGCCTGCTCGCGGTCGGGGAAGACCAGCAGATTCCAGTCGGCGTAGGGGACGAGCACATACTCGGCCTGCCCGCCGACCCACCCGCCCATGTCGACGTATCCGTAGGCACTGCCGGGGCGGTCGGGGTTCACGTTCAGACAGATCCCGGTCTTGCCCTCCTTGCAGTTGCGGCAGCGGCCGCACGCGATGTTGAAGGGCACCGAGACGATGTCGCCGACCTTGACGAACTCGACATCGGGACCGACCTCGATCACCTCCCCGGTGATCTCGTGGCCCAGCACGAGACCCGCGGGGGCGGTGGTGCGACCGCGGACCATGTGCTGGTCGGAGCCGCAGATGTTCGTGGAGACGGTGCGCAGGATCGCGCCGTGGGGGACCTTCCGGCCGACGTTCGCCGGGTTCACGCCCGGGCCGTCCTTGAGCTCGAACTCGGGGTAGGGGGTGTCGATGACCTCCACCACTCCGGGTTCTTTGTACGCCACTGCCTTGTTACCGGACATCGTCGTCCTCTCCGGCCGGTCGACCCGACCTGGTCGCGTCGTGTGGGCGGACCCGCAGCGACACCCGACGCGACGTGCGACCGGATTCGGCCGTGAGCGATGCGGGGGTGCCCTCAGCCAAGACGCCGATGACCGGAACGTCAAGGGATGGCGCGAGACGCCACTCGATGCATCATCCGCGCGACCCGTCTACTCCGAGGGTGAGGCCCGGCGGACGGCGTCGCGAACGGCCCTCTCGACCTCGGCTGTCACCTCGACCACCGCGAACGACACCGGCCACATCGGACCGTCGTCGAGGTGCGCGGTGTCGTCGAAGCTGACCGTGCCGTAGCGCGTCTTGAACTTCGACGCCGGTTGATAGAAGACGACGACCTTGCCGTCCTTCGCGTAGGCCGGGAAGCCGTAGAAGGTCTTCGGATTCAGGTGCGGCGCCTCCTCCAGCACGATGACGTGGAGGCGTTCGGCCATCGCCCGGTCGACGCCCTCGAGGTTGTCGATCGCCTCGAGGCAGGCCTCGTTCTCCTTCTCGAGCTTCGCCGCGCCCTTGAGCCCCTTCGTGGCCTTGAGCTCCTCGGCACGCTGTTTCATCGCCGTACGTTCTTCGTCGCTGAATCCTGCTCCGCCTGCTGCCATGGCATCCACCTCTCGTCGGTCTGCGGGCAGGATAGCGCCGTTGTCGGCGCCGATACAGGGCCGTGCGCGACGGCGCGCGAGGCGCGCTCGCTCACGGATCTGCGCAAGGTCAGTGGCGATGGGGTGGATGCCGCTGAGGTTGTGGGGATTGGTGAGGTTGTGTCGGGGTGGGCCGGCGGCGGCCGGGGGTGGTGGCGCGAGGCACGCTCGCTCAGGGATCTGCGCAGAGTCAGTGGCGATGGGGTGGATGCCACTGAGGTTGGGCGGATCGCTGAGGTTGCGCCGCGCTGCGCCGGGCGGGGCGGGCCGGCCCGAGTCGCGGCTCAGGCCAGCCGCAGCCCCTCTTCGAGCGCGACCCACGCGAGCATCGCGCACTTCACGCGCGCGGTGTACTTCGACACCCCCGACAGCGCGGCGGCGTCGGCGAACGTCTCCTCGTCGAGGGGGATCTTGCCGCGCGAGCGCATCGCCTCGCGGAACTGTGCGATGAGAGCATCGGCGTCGGCGCGCGGCATCCCGTCGTCGCCGCCGTCTTCCTGCAGCAGCGCGACGAGCATCGACGCCGACGACTGCGAGATCGAGCATCCCGCGCCCTCCCAGGTGACGGATGCCACGCGCTCGCCGTCGTCGGACAGCTCGACGCGGAGCGTGATCTCATCGCCGCAGATGGGATTGCGCTGGTGCACCGTGGCGCTGTGCGCGCCCGGTTCGGCGAGGCCGAAGCCGCGACGGTTCTTCGCGTGGTCGAGGATCAGTTCCTGGTACAGCGACTCGAGCCCGCTCATGCGCGTGCTCCCGCCGTGGTCGCGCCGACGCCGAAGAAGCCGCGAACGCCCGAGACGGCATCGAGGAACGTGTCGATCTCGGCGGCGGTGGTGTGGATCGCCGCGCTCGCGCGCACCGACGCCGTCAGGCCGAATCGGCGGTGCAGCGGCTGTGCGCAGTGGTGACCGACGCGCACGGCCACGCCGCGGGAGTCGAGGAACTGGCCCACGTCGTGCGCGTGCACGCCGTCGACCACGAAGGCCTGCAGGGCGATGCGCTCGGCGGCATCCGTGTCTCCGAGCAGGCGGATGCTGTCGATCGAGCGGAGTCCCTCGCGCATGCGTGCTTCGAGCGTCGCCTCGTGGGCGTGAGCGGCGGCGAGATCGTGCTCGCCGAGCCAGCGCACCGCGGCGGCCAGCGCCACCGCCTGCGACACCGGCTGCGTGCCCGCCTCGAAGCGCTGCGGCGGCGGGAGGTATTCGGCCTTGTCGAGTGTGACGGTGGTGATCATCGACCCGCCGGTGGTGAAGGGCGGCAGCGCGTCGAGCACCTCGTCGCGACCCCAGAGCGCGCCGATGCCGTAGGGGCCGTGGACCTTGTGCCCCGAGAAGACGGCGAGGTCGACTCCGGATGCCGGTAGGTCGAGCGCGAGGTGCGGAGCCGACTGGCACGCGTCGAGCACCGTCAGCGCGCCGACGCCGCGGGCGAGGGTGACGAGCTTCGCGACGGGGTTCACGATGCCGAGCACGTTCGAGACGTGCGGGAACGCGACGACCTTGGTGCGCTCGCCGATGAGGTCGGCTGCGGCGTGCATGTCGAGCATGCCGTCGTCGAGCACCGGGATGTGGCGCAGGCGCGCGCCCGTGCGGGCGGCGAGCTCCTGCCAGGGAATGAGGTTGGCGTGGTGCTCGGCCTCGGTCACGACGATCTCGTCGCCGTCGCGCAGCCGCCCCGCGTAGCCGAGCGAACCCGCGACGAGGTTGAGCCCGGCGGTGGCGCCCGAGGTCCAGACGAGCTGCTCGGGCTCGGCGCCCACGAACTCGGCGACGGTGACACGGGCGTCTTCGAACAGCTCGGTCGCCTCGGCCGCGAGCGTGTGCGCACCGCGGTGCACGGCGGAGTTCGCGCGCTCGAGGAACCCGCGCTCGGCATCCAGCACGGCACGCGGCTTCTGGCTGGTCGCTCCCGAATCGAGGTACACGAGGGGCCGGCCGTCGATCTCGGTCTCGAGGATCGGGAAGTCGGTGCGCACGGCGGCGACGTCGAAGGGGAGTGTCACCCCTCCAGGCTACGCGGGGATGCGTCCGCCCCGGCCTGCCGGAGCTCCCGCAGTCCGGCCTTTCCCTCGCCCGCCGATCGGGGCCCGGGCCGAACTCCGGAGAAACAGGGCCTCGGGGGGAGTGCGACCGCCGATCGGGCGCTCCGCGCGCGGGATCTCCGGAGTTTCGCACGCTCCGGAGGCGTGAGGTTCGCGCGGCGTCCCGCATGAGAACCGTCAGCGCGACGGATCGCGGCGGGCATGGCGCGTAGACCGGATGCCATGACCCTCACGGCCCTGCTCCCCACCCTCCGATCCAGCATCCCGGCGCCCTTCGACTCCGCGGCGTGGCCCGCGGGTTCCGTGCCCACCCTCGACGACGTCACGGTGCGGGCGATGTCGGTCGGCCGTTACGCCGACATCTGCGGCACGCCCTGCGTGTGCACGGGACCCGCCGTCATCCCGGCGTCGGGTGGGGTGGCATCCGCGACGCTGTCGACGACGGTGATCGTGGCGACGGTGGTGCAGGCCGCACCTGACGCGCTGCGCCTCGACGCGTGCACAGCGGGACTCGACGTGGTGTGGCGCGAAGCGCGTCTGCTCGGCCGCGTGTCGCACGCGTACGACGAGCCCTTCGCGGTGATCGACACGCACGGCAGCGAGGCGTGCGCCCGGGTCGTGCTCCCCGGTGACGTGCGGGTGGGCGACCGCATCGCCGTTCCCTGCCCCGGATGCCACACCCTCGGGGAAGTGCGTTGATGCTGCTGCACTCGATCGTCTACGCCTGCCGCTGCGCACGGGTGCAGGCGGAGTCGAGGCCTGCGCCGACGACGAGGACACGCCGACGCGGTGACGGTTCAGTCTCGCGCGAGCAGTCGCGCCGGCACCGTCGAGGCCGCGGCGCGAGCAAGGTCGAGGGGGACGCCCGCCGCCGTCGCCATCTCGATCGCGCGCTCCATCGTCAGGGTGGAGCCGGCGAGGGTGTCGGTGCCGGCGAGCACGGGGCGCCCGTCTTTCACCTCGACATCGAGGCCGCCGAGGCGATACTCACCGTCGCCGAGTCCGGTGGCCGACATCGCGTCGGTGACCAGGATGACGCGTCGCGGCGCGGCCGCGAAGAGCGTGCGGATGACCTCGGGGTGCACGTGAACGCCGTCGGCGATCACTTCGAGGGCGACGTGGTCGCGCCCGAGCGCCGCGCCGACGGGGCCGGGAGCACGGTGCCCGAGGCCCGGCATGGCGTTGAACGCGTGCGTCACGAGCTGCGCACCGCGATCGAACGCCGCGGCGGCGACATCGTGATCGGCCTCGGTGTGCCCCACTGCGACGACGACGCCCGCCGCCACGAACGCGTCGACGGCATCCATCGCCCCGGGTAGCTCGGGGGCGAGCGTGACCTGGCGCACGATGCCCTCGCCCGCCGCCAGCAGCCGCTCCACGGCCTCGGGCGACGGCGGCACGAGAGCTGCGGGGTCGTGGGCACCGCGGCGCGCGGGCGCGAGGAACGGCCCCTCCAGGTGAACGCCCGCCACGCCCGGCAGCGCGGGAAGCGCCGCGCGCAGGTCGCGCAGCCGGCGCTCGAGGCGGTCGATGGGGGCGCTCACCAGGCTGAGCAGCAGCCGCGCGGTTCCGTGCGCGCGATGGTGGGCGACGGCGGCGGCGAGCCCCTCGAGGTCGGCGTCGTCGAACGAGTGCCCGACCGCGCCGTGGCAGTGCAGATCGACGACCTCGGCGGGGAGGGGCGCGGCGGCGGTCTCGCTGGTGCTCATGGGATGTTCATCCTCTCGCGCCGGAGGCTCGGGCAGGAGTCGTGCGCGGCGCACCGGCCTCAGAGCACCAGCCGGTACCCCATCCCCTGCTCCGTCAGCAGGTGCACGGGCGCCGAGGGATCGGCCTCGAGCTTCTTGCGCAGCTGCGACATGTACAGCCGCAGGTAGCCGCTGTCGGCAACCTGCTCGCTGGCCCAGATCTCTTTCAGCAGCGTCTGCCGGGTGACGAGCGAGCCGGGGTTGCGGGCGAGGAACTCCAGCATGCGCCACTCGGTCGGGGTCAGGTGCACGCGGGTGCCGTCACGCAGCACGGCCTTCGCGGCCAGGTCGACCTCGACCGCGCCGAAGCGCACGATCGCCTCGCCCGAGGCCGGCGTGACCCGCCGGGCGTGCACCCGCAGTCGGGCGAGCAGCTCGTCGATCTGGAACGGTTTGGTCACGTAGTCGTCGGCGCCGGCGTCGAGCGCGTCGACCTTGTCGGCCGAACCGGTGCGGCCCGACACGACGATGATCGGCACGCTCGTCCAGCCGCGCAGCGCCTGGATCACCTGCACGCCGTCGAGGTGCGGCATCCCGAGGTCGAGCAGCACGATGTCGGGATGCGATTGAGCGGCGAGCGTGATGGCCGCGGCACCGTCGGCCGCGGCGACGACGTCGTACCCGTGGGCGGCGAGGGTGATGCGCAGGGCGCGCACCAACTGCGGGTCGTCGTCGGCGATGAGCACCTTCACGGCGTCCTCCTTCGGATGGCGGATGCCACCGACACCGCGCTCTGGTCGGCACCGGCCGCGTCGCCGCCCTCGACGGGGAGGGCGATCACCATCGTGAGTCCGCCGCCGGGGGTGTCTTCGGGGGTGAGGGTGCCGCCCATGCCTTCGGCGAAGCCGCGCGAGAGGGCGAGACCGAGGCCCAGCCCCGCGGTGTTGTCGGTGTCGCCGAGGCGCTGGAAGGGCGCGAACATGTCGTCGCGCCGTTCGGCCGCGATGCCCGGTCCGTGATCGATCACGCGGATCTCGGCCGTGCCGCTGAGGCGGCTCGTGGCGATGCGCACCCGCGTGCCCGCGGGCGAGTAGCGATCGGCGTTGGCGAGCACGTTCACGAGCACGCGCTGCAGCAGCACGCCGTCGGCGCGGAGGGCCGGCAGGTCGGGGTCGAGCGCGAGCTCCACCTCGTCGGGACCGAGGCCGAGCTCGTCGAGGGCGGCGATCACGACGTCGGCCGCGTCGACGGGGGCGAGCGAGACCGCGAGCACCCCGGCCTGCACGCGGCTCACGTCGAGCAGGTCGGTCACCAGCAGCGACAGCGTCGCCAGGCTCTCGTCGGCGGTCTCGATCAACTCGCGGCGGTCGCTGTCGGAGAGCTGGTCGCCGGCGGCGCGAAGCCCCCCGAGGGCCGCCACGGCCGACGCCAGAGGTCGGCGGAGGTCGTGGCTGACGGCCGAGAGCAGGGCCGTGCGCACCTGGTCGGTCTCGGCGAGGGCACCGGCTTCGGCGGCGGTCTCGGCCAGATCGGTGCGCTCGAGGGCGGCCGAGAGCTGCGCGACGACCACGTCGAGAAGACGGCGCTCGCTCGCGTCGAGATCGCGGCCGTGCAGCTCGAGCATCGCCCGGTCGGCACCCACCGGCACGGTGGTCGACCGACCGTCGCGCACCGGCTCGCCGTCGGTGGCGATGACCTGACCGTCGGCGGTGATCAGGCGCACGCCCGCGAGACCGAACGCCTCGCGCGCGCGGCTGATCAGGGCGGGAACCGCGCTCTCGCCCCGCAGCACGCTGCCGGCGACCGTGGCGAGAAGCTCCGCCTCGGCCGAGGCGCGGCGGGCGGCGCGGGCGCGACGGGCGGCCTGATCGACGACGATGCTCACCAGCATCGCGATGATCACGTAGAGCACGAGGGCGATCGCGTGCACGGGATCGCTGATGGTGACGGTGTAGAGCGGCGCGATGAAGAGGAAGTCGAGGGTCACGCCCGACAGCACCGCGGCGAACACCGCCGGCCAGATGCCGCCGATCAGCGCCACGATCACCACGAGCAGCTGGTACGCCAGCACGTCGGTGGTGATCGAGTCGTCGGAACCGGTCGACAGCAGAAGGAGCGAGATGAGGGGGCCGCCCACGAGCGCGGTGACGAACCCAAGGATGCGACGCTTCGCGCTCAGCGCGGGCCCGGTCAGGCGGGGGAGGGCGAACCGCCCGCCGGCGCGCGCGTGGTTGACGATGTGCACATCGATGTCGCCGGAGGCGCGGATGACGGTGGCGCCGATGCCGGGACCGGTGAGGGCCGCGCCCAGCCGTCCGCGGCGGCTGACGCCGATCACGAGCTGCGAGGCATTGACCGACCGCGCGAAGTCGACGAGGGCGGTGGCGACGTCGTCGCCGACGACCTGGTGGTACGAGCCGCCGAGCTGCTCGACGAGGGCCCGCTGTGCGTCGAGGGCGCCGGGCGTGCTCGCCCGCAGGCCGTCCTGCGTCGACACGTGCACGGCGAGCAGCTCGCCTCCGGCCGAGCGGGCGGCGATCCGCGCGCCGCGGCGCAGCAGGGTCTCGCCCTCGGGGCCGCCGGTGAGGGCCACGACCACGCGCTCGCGCGCCTGCCACGACCCCTCGATGCCCTGCTCGACGCGGTAGCGCTGCAGGGCCGAGTCCACCTCGTCGGCGAGCCACAGCAGGGCCAGTTCGCGCAGCGCCGTGAGATTGCCCAGACGGAAGTAGTTCGACAGGGCGGCGTCGATGCGCTCGGCGGGGTACACCGACCCGGCCGACAGGCGGTCGCGCAGGGACTGCGGCGCCAGGTCGACGACCTCGATCTGGTCGGCGGCGCGCACCACGGCATCCGGGACCGTCTCGCGCTGCACGACCCCGGTGATCTTCTCGACCACGCCGTTGAGCGAGGCGATGTGCTGCACGTTCAGCGTGGTGATCACGTCGATCCCGGCCGACAGCAGCGCGTCGACGTCGAGCCAGCGCTTGTCGTGGCGCGAGCCCGGGGCGTTGGTGTGCGCGAGCTCGTCGACCAGGGCCAGCGCGGGGCGCCGGTCGAGGACGGCATCCAGGTCCATCTCGTCGAGCGCCACCCCGCGGTGCTCGACGGCGCGGCGGGGCAGCATCTCGAGGCCCTCGGCCTGCGCGGCGGTGGCGGCGCGGCCGTGCGTCTCGACGATCGCGATGACGACGTCGCGGCCCTCGGCGGCGAGCCGGCGCCCCTCTTCGAGCATCTCGTAGGTCTTGCCGACGCCGGGCGCGGCCCCGAGCAGCACACGCAGATGCCCGCGCCTCACGAGGCGCTCCCGTGGCGTCGGTCGCTCGAGATGCCCGACCCCGTGGTCGGGACCGCCCGGTCGCGCGGCGCTGATACCCCGTCGAGTGTCCACGACACGCCGCATCCGCGCGCGGCCAGCGGCGTGTTCCGGACACTCGACCGGGGTTGCCCCGCCCGGCACCGCCCCGACGGGCACTGCGCGCGAACCCGCCGTCGCGCACGGAGCGCGACGGCGGGGACCACGACGAGAGCCATGTCAGCGATTCTCGTCGCTCATCGGGCGTCGAGCGCGCGATTGAGCTCGACGACGTTGACGCGCGGGTCGCCGAGGTATCCGAGATCGCGGGGCAGGGTGTGCTCCGCGACGAGGGTCGACACCTCCGATGCCGGGATGCCGCGGGCCTCGGCGACCCGCTCGACCTGGCGCTGCGCGTTCGCGACCGAGATGTCGGGATCCAGTCCCGAGCCCGAGGCGGTCACCGCGTCGGCGGGGATCGTGCCGGCACCGTTCAGGTCGTCGAACGCCGCCTGGTGTTCCTGGATCGAGGCGATGAGGTCGCTGTTCTCCGGCCCGAGGTTCGACCCCGTCGAGGCCGAGGAGTCGTACCCCGCGGCAGAGGGACGCGACTGGAAGTACTGCGGCAGGGCGGTGCCGTCGGCATCCTGGAACGACTGGCCGACCAGCTGCGAGCCCTGGACGCTCCCGTCGGCCGAGCGGATGAGCGACCCGTTCGCCGCGAACGGCAGGGCGACCTGGCCGATCGCGGTGATGAGCAGCATGTAGCCGACGCCGAGGACGGCGGTGAAGACGAGCATCGCGCGGACGGCGACGCCGGTGGTCCGCAGGGTGGTGCGCATGACGGGGCCTTTCAGAAACCGGGGAGCAGGCTCACGACGAGGTCGATGAGCTTGATGCCGATGAAGGGGACGAGGACGCCGCCGAGCCCGTACACGAGCAGGTTGCGGCTGAGGATGCTCGAGGCGCTGGCCGCGCGGTATTTCACTCCACGCAGCGCCAGGGGGATGAGCACGATGATGACCACGGCGTTGAAGATGATCGCGCTGAGCACGGCCGAGGCCGGCGACGACAGCTGCATGACGTTCAGCACCGCGAGGCCCGGGAACACGCCCATGAACATCGCCGGGATGATCGCGAAGTACTTCGCGATGTCGTTGGCGAGCGAGAACGTCGTCAGCGCGCCGCGCGTGATGAGCAGCTGCTTGCCGATGCGCACGATGTCGATGAGCTTGGTCGGGTCGCTGTCGAGGTCGACCATGTTGCCGGCCTCCTTCGCGGCCGAAGTGCCCGTGTTCATCGCGACGCCCACGTCGGCCTGAGCCAGCGCCGGGGCGTCGTTCGTGCCGTCGCCGGTCATCGCGACGAGGTTGCCGCCCTGCTGCTCGCGCTGGATGAGCGCGAGCTTGTCTTCGGGCGTGGCCTCGGCGAGGAAGTCGTCGACCCCGGCCTCGGCGGCGATCGCCTTGGCGGTGAGGGGGTTGTCGCCCGTGATCATCACGGTGCGGATGCCCATGGCCCGCAGCTCGCCGAACCGCTCGCGCAGCCCGTCCTTGACGACGTCCTTGAGGTGGATGACGCCGAGTACGCGGCCGACGCCCGACGAGAGCGTCGCGACGACCAGCGGCGTTCCGCCCGACTGCGAGATGGCGTCGGTCTCGCTCTGCAGCTTCGCGCGCAACGCCTCGGCGACGGGGGCTCCGGATGCCGCGAGCCAGGCCACGACGGCGGACGCGGCGCCCTTGCGCACCTGCGTGCCGTCGACCAGGTCGAGGCCGCTCATGCGGGTCTGCGCCGTGAAGGGCACGGGTTCCGCACCCCGGGGCAGGTCGGCGACGATCCCCTGGGCTGCCGCGAGCTCGACGACCGACACGCCCTCGGGCGTGGGGTCGGCCTGCGACGACAGCGAGGCGTACTCCGCGAGCTCCGGCCCGCCGACGCCCGTCAGGGCGACGAACGCCGACGCGCGACGGTTGCCGTAGGTGATGGTGCCGGTCTTGTCGAGCAGCAGGGTGGTGACGTCTCCCGCGGCCTCGACGGCGCGGCCCGACATGGCGAGCACGTTGCGCTGCACCAGGCGGTCCATGCCCGCGATGCCGATGGCGCTCAGCAGGGCGCCGATGGTCGTGGGGATCAGGCAGACGAGCAGCGCGACGAGCACGGGGATCGAGACGGGGGATGCCGCGTACGAGGCGATGGGGTTCAGCACCAGCACGACGATCACGAACACGATCGACAGGCTCGCGAGCAGGATGTTCAGCGCGATCTCGTTGGGGGTGCGCTGACGCGAAGCGCCCTCGACGAGCGCGATCATGCGATCGACGAACGTCTCACCGGGCTTCGAGGTGATCTTCACGACGATGCGGTCGCTGAGCACGCGGGTGCCGCCGGTGACGGCGCTGCGGTCGCCGCCCGACTCGCGCACGACCGGGGCGGATTCGCCGGTGATCGCCGACTCGTCGACCGTGGCGATGCCGTGCACGATGTCGCCGTCGCCGGGGATGAGCTCGCCCGTCTCGACGAGCACGACGTCGCCGAGGCGCAGGTCGCCCGAGGGGACGTCTTCGGTTGCGGCGGCGGATGCCGAGGGGTCTTCGGCGGAGTACGAGACGACGCGGCGGGCCGAGGTGGTCGTGCGGGTCTTGCGCAGCGTCGCCGCCTGCGCCTTGCCGCGGCCCTCGGCGACCGACTCGGCGATGTTCGCGAAGAACACGGTGAGCCAGAGCCAGACGGCGATACCCCAGGTGAAACCGGCGGGGAGCGTGGTGTCGCCGCCTCCGAGGAACGGCTCGGCGAGAGCGATGAGCGTGGTCAGAGCCGCGCCCACCCAGACGAGGAACATCACGGGGTTGCGCCACTGCGCCGCGGGGTTGAGCTTCTTGGCCGCCCCCGGAAGGGCGGCGACGACCTGGGCGGCGCTGAACGCACGCCGCGGGGTGGGCTGCTCGGGATCGGCGGCGGGGGCCGGAGCGTGGGTGAGGGTGGACATCAGCGGGCAAGTCCTTCGGCGAGGGGTCCGAGAGTGAGGACCGGGAAGTAGGTGAGCGCCGTGACGATCACGGCGACGCCGGCGAGCAGACCCGCGAACTGCGGGCGATGCGTCGGCAGGGTTCCGGCGGTGGCGGGCACGGCATCCTGTGCCGCGAGGGCACCGGCCAGCGCCAGCACGAACACGATCGGCAGGAAGCGTCCGAGCAGCATCGCCACGCCGAGCGCGGTGTTGAACCACGGGGTGTTGGCGGTGAGGCCGGCGAAGGCCGAGCCGTTGTTGTTCGCCGCCGAGGTGAAGGCGTAGAGCACTTCGCTCAGACCGTGCACGCCCGGGTTGAGGATCGAGGTCGACTCCACGTCGTCCCGGATGCCGGGAACCCCGAAGCTCAGCGCGGTCCCGGCCAGCACCAGGGTGGGCGTGACGAGGATGTACAGGCTCGCGAGCTTGATCTCGCGCGGCCCGATCTTCTTGCCCAGGTATTCGGGGGTGCGGCCGATCAGCAGCCCGCCGACGAACACCGCGATCACGGCGAGGATCAGCATTCCGTAGAGCCCCGAGCCGACGCCGCCGGGGGCGACCTCGCCGAGCATCATGTTGATCATCGGCATCATGCCGCCGAGGGCCGTGTTGCTGTCGTGCATCGAGTTGACCGCGCCGGTCGAGGTCAGCGTGCTCGTCGACGAGAAGAGCGTCGAACCGAAGATGCCGAAGCGCACCTCCTTGCCCTCGAGCGAGCCGCCCGCGAGCTGGGGAGCGGTGCCGGCGCCGGCGAGCTCGGCCCACGTCATCAGGGCGGTGGAGGCCACGAAGATCGCCCCCATCACGCCCAGGATCATGTATCCCTGACGGTTGTCGCCGACGATGCGCCCGAAGGCGCGGGGCAGCGAGAACGGGATCACCAGCATGAGGAAGATCTCGAACAGGTTCGTCCACGGCGTCGGGTTCTCGAACGGGTGGGCGGAGTTGGTGTTGAAGAACCCGCCGCCGTTGGTGCCGAGGAGCTTGATCGCCTCCTGCGAGGCCACCGGCCCACCCGGGATCGACTGGGCGGCTCCCGTGAGGGTCGTGGCATCGGTGAAGCCGTTGAGGTTCTGGATGACGCCGCCCGCGAGCAGCACGACGGCCGCGACGATCGAGAACGGCAGCAGCAGGCGGTACGTGCCGCGCACCAGGTCGACCCAGAAGTTGCCGATCACGCCGCTGCGGCGATACGCGAACCCGCGCACCAGGGCGACGGCGACGGCGATGCCCACGGCGGCGCTCACGAAGTTCTGCACGGTCAACGCCGCGAACTGCACGGTGTAGCCGAGCGTCGTCTCGCCCGAGTAGGACTGCCAGTTGGTGTTCGCGACGAACGACGCCGCGGTGTTGAACGACAGTGCCTCGCCCGGTGCCTCGAGACCCAGCGAGAAGGGCAGCACGGTCTGCAACCGCATGATCGCGTAGACGAGGACGACGCCCACGAACGAGAACAGCAGCACCGAGCGCAGGTAGGCCTGCCAGGTCTGCGCGCTGCGGGGGTCCACGCCGATCAGGCGGTAGGTGCCCCGCTCGACGGCGAGGTCGCGCGCGCCGGTGTAGATGCGGGCGATGTAGTCGCCGAGGGGGCGGTACGCCAGTCCCAGGGCGACGATGAGGGTGAGGCTGGTCAACACGATGGACCAGATCATTCCGGCGTCCATGTCAGAACTTCTCGGGGCGGACGAGGGCGACCACGAGGTAGACGACGGCGGCGGCCGCGAGCACGGCGGCGAGGATCGTGAAGAACATCACGGCCGGTCCCCGCTGTTCTCGCGGGCTGTCGGGGCAGACGGCGGGGTGGGGCGAGGAGACGAGGCGCGGACCTCGGGGCCCAGCTTCTCGACCCCCTTCGCGACGAGGGCGACCAGCGCGAAGATCGCGACGGTCGCGGCGAGGAAGACGGCATCGAGCACGACGACTCCAGGATCGAGAACAGAACCGCGGGCGGACCGCGGGCGCCGCGGGGCGGCACGTGTTCCGATACAACCGGCGGGAGGTTCGGCATCCGGGCGTCCTCACGGTTTCCCTACGGGTGTGCGGCGGACGCATACGGCGCGCTTACGCGGGGGCTGCACGACTCCGGCAGAACGCGGTGTCGGGGCTCGCGGCCGCGCGGTGGGGTGGGGGTTGCAGGAGTCGTGCGCGCGCAGCGCAGTAGCCCGGGCGCATGATGGAGTCATGCTCGCGTCCGACGGTCCCGGTGTCGCGGTCACGGCGACGCTCGTGATCCCCGCGTCCGAGCTGTCGTGGCGGTTCTCGCGCTCGTCGGGCCCCGGCGGGCAGGGAGTGAACACCGCCGACTCTCGGGTGGAGGTGATGTGGGATGCCGTGGCCTCGACCGCTCTGTCGCGCGCGCAGCGCGAGCGGGTCCTGGACCGCCTGGGGAACCGCCTCGTCGACGGCGTGCTGACCATCGCGGCGTCGGAGCACCGCGCGCAGGCGCGCAACCGCGACGCCGCGCGCGACCGGCTCGCCGCGATCCTCGCCGAGGCGGTGCGGCCGCCCGCCCCTCCCCGCCGCGCGACGAAGCCGACGCGGGGCTCGAAGGAGCGCCGCCTTCAGGCCAAGCAGCGCCGCACCGACGTGAAGCGGATGCGTCGGCGACCGACCGACTGAGGTCGGAGGGCCGGCCCGGCCGCTCCGCCGCGTCAGCCGGCGGCGCCCCCGGAGCCGCCCTCGGCGCGGCGGCGGCGCACCTGCTCCTCGAGGTCGGCGAGGTGCATCTCGCGCTCGAGGTCGGCGATCTGCTGCTCGGTGGTGCGGGTCGCGCTCGGCGCCGCCGGCGCGGGCGTGTCCTTCTGCCAGCGGCGCGGGTCGCCGAACGACATCGGTGCGGAGCGCGCCTCGTACTCGCGACCGAGCGCGAACCACAGGATCGAGCCGATCAGCGGCAGCAGCACGATGAAGAAGATCCACGCGAACTTCGGCAGATGTTTCACCTGGTCGTCGCGCCGGGTGATGACGTCGATCAGGGCGATCACCAGGACGGCGACGGTCAGCAGGGCGAGTACTGGCATGGCATCCACCCTGTCGCAGAGTCGCGGCCGCGTCCACCGACGTGTCGCGGGCGGGCCGAACTCCGACGCCCCCACCACGAGGGCGGGGGCGTCGGACGGGACTCAGGATGCCGAGGGGGGCGGCGCCTTGCGCGAACGCGGCGTCGGGGTGTTGTCCACCGGCTGGCCGCCGCGCTGCTGGCCCGGCAGGGGGCGGGAGCGGCGACCGTAGATGACCTCCGACGAGTCGAGCAGCCACGGCACGAGGGTGATCGAGACGCCGTGCACGAGCATGAGCTGGTGCGCCAGGCGGCGCGAGCGCCGGTTGTGCAGGATCGACTCCCACCAGTGCCCCACGATGTACTGCGGCAGGTAGACGGTGACGATGGCCGAGCCGTTCTTCTCGCGGTACTTCTTGATGAACGTCGACACCGGCGAGGTGTACGTGCGGTACGGCGAGTCGATGATCACGAGGGGGATGGGCACCTCGTGCTCGGCCCAGTCGCGCTGCAGCCTCGCCGACTCCTCTTCGGTGATCGCGACGTGCACGGCGAGGGTCTTGTCGTGGTTGGCGGCCAGGGCGTAGTCGATCGCCTTCGACGTGGGCTTCTGCAGGCGGTTCACCAGCACGATCGCCACGTCGCCCGACGAGCCGAAGTGCACCGTGTCGTCCATCTGGATCTCGTGCTCGACGTCGCGGTAGTACCGGTTCACGCCGATCATCAGCACGGCGAGGATCGGGATGGCGATGAACACCAGCCAGGCGCCGTGCGTGAACTTCGTGACCGTGACGATCAGCAGCACGAGCACCGTCATCGCGGCGCCGACGGAGTTGATCCACAGGCCCGAGATCGCGGAGCGGCGCTCGATGGCCGCGGACTGCTGTTTCGCCGCCTCGGCGGGCAGCAGCGCGAAGGCGCGCAGAGCGCGCCGCCAGTGCCGCACCATTCCGATCTGCCCGAGCGAGAACGACACGAACACGCCGATGATGTAGAGCTGGATCAGCGTGGTGAGGTTGGCCTGGTACACGATCAGCACGCCGATGGCGACGATGCCGAGGATGATCATGCCGTTCGAGTACACGAGGCGGTCGCCGCGGGTGTTGAGCGCCTTCGGGGCGTAGCCGTCGCGGGCCAGGACCGCGCCCAGCAGCGGGAAGCCGTTGAAGGCCGTGTTGGCGGCCAGCAGCAGCACGCACGCGGTGGCGGCCTGGATGATGAAGAACGGGATGCTGCCCATGCCGAAGGTCGCCGCGGCCACCTGCGCCATGAGGCTCGGCTGCGGGTTGTTGGCGCAGTCGAAGCCGATGAGGTGGCAGGGGTTCTCGGCGTAGTGCACGCCCGAGATCAGCGCGAGAGCGGTGAGACCCGCGAAGAGCACGATGGCGATGCCGCCCATGAGGCTCAACGTCGTCTGCGCGTTGCGGATCTTGGGCTTGCGGAACGCGGGGACGCCGTTCGACACCGCCTCCACCCCGGTCAGCGCCGAGCAGCCGCTCGAGAAGGCGCGCAGCACGAGCAGGATGAGCGCCGCCTGGGTGAGCGACTCGGCCTGCACGGCGTAGTTGGCGCTCGAGGCCTCGGGAGCGTCGCCGAGGAACGTGCGGGCGAGGCCCACGACGATCATCACGCCGACCGACCCGATGAACAGGTAGGTGGGGATCGCGAAGACGCTCGATGCCTCGCGCACGCCGCGGAGGTTCACGATCACGATGAGGATCACGAAGCCGACGGCGATCTCGACGCGGAACGGGTTGAGTTCCGGCAGCGCCGAGATGATGTTGTCGACCCCGGATGCCACCGACACGGCCACCGTGAGCACGTAGTCCACGAGCAGGGCCGCGGCCACGACCACGCCGGGCACTTCGCCCAGGTTCTTGCTGGCGACCTCGTAGTCGCCACCGCCCGAGGGGTAGGCCTTGATGAGCTGCCGGTAGCTCAGCACCACCACGATGAGGAGCACCACGACGGCGACCGCGACCCACGGGCTGAGGGTCAGCAGGGCCGTTCCGCCGATGAGCAGGATCATCAGGAGCTCCTGCGGGGCGTACGCCACCGAGGAGAGCGCGTCGGAGGCGAAGATAGGCAGCGCCATCTTCTTGGGCAGGAGCTGGTCGTCGAGTTTTTCCGACGTCAAAGGCTCGCCGATAAGGATGCGCTTGGCCATCGGCGTCTCGACGCCGGGCTCGCGACTTTCTTCAGTCACGGCGCGTGACACTACGCGCACTGGACGGGCGGCGCAATCCGACGCGCACGTCGTTCATCGCATGGCAGTCAGACCGTGATCAACGCGACAACACGGTGCCGGGTCGGCTCGAGGCGCGAACCGTGGGTCAGGCCGGGGCGGCCGCCTCGGCGATGAACGCCGCGACCGCGTCGGCGCCGGCGTGGTCGTCGGCGCTGATGGTCACGACGGCGTCGCCGGCGAACACGACCATCTGCCCGTACGCCCCGTGCAGCCGCCACGCCGCGCCGGGTCCGTCCCACCCGGCCAGGGCGTACCGGCGGTACCCGTCGCCCGCGCTGCCGGTGTCGATCCAGGCCGAGTGCAGGGCGTCCACCGTCTCGGCCGGGACGAGTCGTTCGCCCTGCCAGACGCCGCGGTCGCGCAGCAGCAGGCCGAGGCGCGCCATCTCGTCGGTGCGCAGGGCGAGGCCCTCGCCGGCGAGGATGCGCCCGGTGCGACAGCGCTCCCAGGCGAGGTCGGCGAGGCCGAGCGGGGCGAACAGCCGGGGGCGCAGGTACTCCTCGACGTCGCCCGTGCGGTGGGCCAGCACGTGCATCGCGGTGTACGTGCTGGCGTTCGAGTACTGGAACACGCGGCCGCGCGACGGGCGCGAGAGGAACTCGGCGGCGAGGTCGGGCCAGTCGGTCATCATCGTCGGCGACCACGGCAGGTCGATGCCGCTCGACATCGACAGCAGGTGGCGCACGGTCACGTCCGGCACGGCGGTGGGGACGATGCCCGCGACGGGCTCGTCGAGATCGAGCAGCCCGTCCGCGGCGGCGATGCCCGCCGCGAGCACGCACACGGCCTTCGCGACCGAGTGGATCTCTTCGCGCTCGTCGGGCGTCCAGCGGTGCTCGGCGACGTCGTCGCCCACGCGCACGTGCAGCCCGTGGGCGCCGAAGCCGGTGTCGTCGATGTGGCGCACGAGCGCCGCGCGCAGGTCGTGGGCCGGGGTCATCCCCCCAGGCTACGGGCGGGCCGTGTCAACCCGCGGGGTCGTCGGGCGGCGACGCCGCACTGGTCTCTAGGATCGCGGGGTGAACGACATCGTGGGCTCGGGGCTGCTCGCCGTCATCGCGGGCGGGGTGGTCGCCGTGCTCGCCCTCGTGCCGTTCGTCGCCGTGAGCTACCGGCGCCGCGGGGGTCTGACGCTCTGGCGCACGCTGCTCTGGGCGGGGGCGGCGGTGTACTTCTGGGCGATCTGGACGTACACGCTCATTCCTCTGCCCGACGACGACCTCTACCGCTGCGCGGGAGTCAACCTGCGGCCGTTCGAGTTCGTCGACGACATCCGCGCCGCCGTCGCCGTGTCGGGGCGCTACCTGACCGATCCGACGGTGCTGCAGGTGGCGTTGAACGTGCTGCTCTTCCTGCCGCTGGGCTTCTTCCTGCGGGTGCTCGGGGGTCGCGGCATCCTGGTCGCCGGTCTCGTGGGACTCGCGACCTCGGCACTCATCGAGACGACGCAGCTGACGGGCGTGTGGGGCCTCTTCCCCTGCGCGTACCGCGTGTTCGACGTCGACGACCTGATCGTGAACACCTCGGGGGCCCTGCTCGGCTCGCTGGTCGCCTTCGCGGTGCCCGCGGCGCACCGAGGGGTGGCGAAGAGCCCGGATGCCGAGGTGCCCCGCCCCGTGACCCGCCGCCGCCGTCTGCTGGGACTGGTCTGCGACGTCGTGGGCATCTCGCTCGTCGGCGTCGCGGTGTCGGTTTTCGTGCAAGCGGTCACGGTGCTGCTGCTCGGCGAGTCGGCCACCCTCGCGACCGACGAGGCGGCCTCGTGGGCCGGGACGGTGGCGGGCGCGGCGCTCTGGCTGGGGGTCGTGCTGGTGACCGGCCGGTCGATCGGCGACCTCGCGACGCGCGTGCGGTTCACCAACGGCATCCTGCCGGTCTGGGTCGCCCGCCCGCTGCGATTCCTCACCGGGGCGGGCGCCTACGCGGTGCTCGCGGCGCTGCCGGCGCCGTGGTCGATCGCGGCGTTCCTGCTGGCGCTGGTGACCGGCGCACTTCTCGTGGTCTGGCCCGACGGCCGCGGCCTCACCGGCTGGATCGGTCGCCGGCGCCTGGTCGACGATCGGGCGGGCGTGGTGAGTCCCTCGGTCGACACGAGCGCATCCGGGTGACCCGGCTCGGTCTGTGCGGCGTCGACGACGGCGTGCGCGTGCACCGGGTTCCGCCCCCTCGGCGGGACACGGGCGAGGCCGCGCCGACCGACGCCGCGGACCGCCCGCTACCGTAGGCCGCATGGGGGAGCCGCTGTCGGCCGCGGATGCACGCATCCTGGCGCTGGAGTCCGATGTCGTGCGCGGGCATGCGCTGAAGCTGCTCGTGCTCGAGCCCGGCGAGGCCCTCGATCTCGAGGCGGTGCGCGAAAGCGTCGCCGCCCGACTGCCGGCCTTCCCGCGCGGGCTCCAGGTGATCGTCGACGACGGCGACGGACCGGCGTGGATCGAGGCGACCGACGTCGATGTCTCGCAGCACGTGCGCCGTCACGCGGCCGACGACCCCGCGGCGCTGCGCGCGGTCGTGGGCCGGCTCATGTCGGAGCCCCTCGACCGCTCGCGCCCGTTGTGGAGCGTCGACCTCGTCGGCCCCCTCGCCGATGGTCGAGAGGCGGTGGCGGTGCGCCTGCACCACGCCCTCGCCGACGGGCTCACGGCCGTGCGCTTCCTCGAGGCGGTGATCTTCGAGCCGCACGACGCCCCGGCGCACGAGGTCGGCCTGCGCGATCCCGACGCCCGCCCGACGCGGTGGAGCGAATGGGAACGGATGCCGATGACCCTTGCCCGCGAGCTCGCTCACCCCGGCTCGCACTCCCCGTTCGACCGCCCGATCAGCGCGCGCCGCGCCCTCGCCTTCGTCGACGTGCCGCTCGCCGAGGCACGCGCCGTCGGCGCCTCGCGCGCCGACCACGCCACGATCAACGACGTGCTGCTCACGGTCATCGCCGGGGCCCTGCGGCGGCGCCTCGTGCACCACGGGCACGTGCCGCGGCTCAACGCCCAGGTGCCCGTGAGCCTGCACGAACGCGGCGAGGACGCCGCGGCATCCGGCAATCGCGACTCGTTCGTCGACGTCGGCCTGCACCTCGACGAGCCCGACGACCTGCGTCGGCTCGACCTGCTCAGCGCCCAGACCCGCGCCCGCAAGCACGCCCACGACGCGCGCGCCCTCGACGAGCTGTTCCACGCGCTCGCCGCGGCCGGGTCGGCCGGCGCGCTGCTGCGCGGTCTCGCCGACGACCCGCGCGAGTTCGCTCTCGCCATCTCGAACGTGCCCGGGCCGCGCGTGGCGGTGTCGGTCGCCGGCCGCCGGGTGGGCCACGTGTACACGTCGTCGGAACCGGGGCCGAGGCACGCCCTGCGCGTGGCCGCGATCTCGAACGACCGCTGGCTCGGAGTGGGGTTCTGCGTCGACCCCGAGGCCGTGCCCGACGTGGAGCTGCTGGCCGATGCCGCTCACGACGCGTGGGAGTCGCTCCGCGCCGGGGACGCCTGAGACGCGCCCGGGGCTACAGCCCGAGGGAGGCCAGGAACTCCAGCTTCTTCGCGTTGTACGCGTCGGTCCAGCTGCCCGCGGCACCCATGAAGCCGTGCCCCAACGTTGCCTCCTCGGCGGAGGGGAGGAACACGGCGTTCGAGACGCCGAGCTCGTCGAGGCGATCGTGCAGGGCGGATGCCTGATCGGGGAAGGTGCCGTCGTTGCCGTCGGCGATGAAGGCCGGCGGGAAGTCCGCCGTCACGTGATCCGTGACCGACGCTTCGACCATCGCGGATTCGGAGGTCCCGACGAAGGCGCGTGCGGAGACCCCGAAGAGGAAGTCGTTCAGGGGGACGGGCGCTTGGGTCTCACCGGCTTTGTCGAGCTCGAGGGCGGCACTGTCGAGGACGACGGCCTTCAGCGCGCTCTCGAGGACGGGATCGACGCCGATGCGCTCCGCATACGCGGCGTTGGTCTGGACATTGGCGAACTGTCCCGCGAGTTGTCCGCCGGCGCTGCCCCCGCCGACCACGACGTCGTTCATGTCGAGGCCGAGTCGCTCGGCGTTGTCCTGGAGGAACGAGACCGCTTGGGAGATCTGCTCGATCATCTCGGTGTCACTCGCCGTCGGGGCGAGGGCGTAGTCGAGGCTCACGAAGTTGTACCCCGCGTCGGTGACCGGGTCGGCGATGACCGAGAAGCCCCCGCCCGGCGCGTTCGGGTCGCCCGTCGACTTCGATCCTGCGACCCAGCCGCCGCCGTGGATGTAGACGTACGTGGGGCGAGCGATCGAGGGGTCGTCGTCGGCGATGTAGAGGTCGAGGAAGCTGTTCGGATACTCGCTTCCGTACGAGATGTCGCTGGTGAGGCGGTCTCCGTTGTCGGTCACCGTGGTCGCGCCCTCCGGTCCTCTCGGGGTGAACGAGGAGGTCTGGCCGGCGAGCGATTGCAGGGTGACCCCGAGGCTGGCCGGAACGACGGAGATCGTGATGAGGGCGAGTGACACGATCGTCGCGACCGTCAGGAGGCCCGCGGTGGCGGTCGAACGGAGGAGGCGACGGCCACGGGTCGAGCGATCCGCTCCCTCGGCGCCGCGCGCGGCCCTTCGCGAACGACGGCCGAGGAAGCAGGCGAATGCGACGACGGCGGTGGACACCTGGGCGATCACGGCGGCCGGGTACCAGTGCGCGAGCATCCAGCCGAGCTGACCCACGACGCCCAGAGCCGCCACGACCGCCACGGCGACCGCGGCACGCGGGGTGCGGAAGGTCCGCCGGATGAGGATCGAGCAGAAGAGGACGACGATCACGAGACCGCCGTACACGGGCCAACGCAAGAAGAAGAGCTGCCCCCAGGCGGCGAACAGCGCGAGGATGCCGACGAAGAGCGGGGCCCACCGGGCCCATCGGGCGCGGAACGGGGAAGCGGGGACGGGGGAAGTCATGGGGCTCCTTAATTGCACTTGGCTGCAACTATACAGAGTAATGCAGTTATGCCGTTCGCTACCATCGACGAATGGATGCCGTTTCCCTTCGCGAGCGCTCTAAAGAGCGCCGTTATCGTGCGATTCTGCTGGCGGGAATGAGGCTCTTCGCCGAGCAGGGCTACGAAGCCACCACCGTCGCGCAGATCGCGAGGGAGGCGGAGGTGTCCACTCGTTCGGTGTCGGCGTACTTCCCGACCAAGCTCCACATCGCGACCGCGTCATCGGCGGCGGCGGCTCACCGTCTGATGGGCGCGTTCTCTTCGTGGGGCCCGGGTTCCTCCCTCGTCGACCTCGTCGACCGGTGGCTGCGTGACGAGCCGTCCTTCGTCCCCGACGAGGAGTGGCGGACGCGTGCCGCCATGCTGCAGCGGAACCCCGTTCTGCACGGAGCCGGTACAGACGAAACCGCACCGCTCGCGGCCGCGGCCGCGACGGCGATCGCCGACGAGCTGGACGTCGATCCCGACGACCCCGCTGTCCACGTCGTCCTCGGGATCATCTCCGGGGTCGTGTTGCGGTTCGAATTGATGACGGGATACGACCGCGAGAGCGGCGACGCGCTCGTGCTCGTTCGCGCAGCGCTGTCCGGGGCCCTCACTGCGCTCCGACGCGTGCGAGAGGACCGCTAGGCGGGTCGCTCGTCGCGGGAGCCCGCCGCCGGCCGTGAGGCGGAGGGGGCGGTCGAGGAGCGGGGGATCACCTCGACGATGCCGGAGTCCGTCGGCCCGGGAGGGATCCTCAGCCCGATGCTGTTCCCCACCCTCGCGGCGATCCCGCGGCCTTCGGCCTGGAGGTTGAAGCGCACACTGCTGAGCGGGGGGCTGCTGAAGGCGGCCACCGTGGTGTCGTCTCCGCCGATCACTCCCAGATCCTCCGGTGAGCGCAGTCCCATCGACGCGGCAGCCGTGAGGACGCCCAGGGCGGTGATGTCGTTCCACGAGGCGACGCCCCAGGGGCCGGGCGCCTTCGTCGTCCACGTTCGCAGGACGTCCTCGATCTGTCGGACGTCGCGCTCCACGACGGCGACCGCGGATCCGTCCACCCCCCGCTCCCGGCAGAACGCGCGGAACGCGGCGACTCGCGACGCGACGAAGGGGCGGCCGCGCGGCTCCTCGATCGCCAGGTACGCGATGCGCTCATAGCCCTGCTCGAGAAGGTGCGTCAGCTGGGCCTCCACGATGTCTGCTTGTCCGATCGCCGTCGCGCGAGTGCGATCGGTGCGGTCGAGGATCCACGCACCGACCTCGGGCACGCCCGCGGCCCGAAGGGCGCCGGCGTCGACGTCGCCCAGGGGGTCGAAGGTCACGACGCAGGCGGCTTCGACCTTGCCCAGCAGGCGGTCGAGAGCGCCTTGCCAGTGGGGTCCTTCGTACCGGACGGCGACGAGGCCGTACTGGCTGACGAGTTGCCCGATCTCCTCGAGAAGGAGTTCCAGTTGGCCGCCGACCTCCCAGTCGGGAACGAGGAGGAGGACGACGTCGCCCCGACCTCTCCGGAGCGCGTTGGCCGCCGGCGAGCTGATGTAGCCGAGCCGTCTCGCGACCTCGCGGACGTGGTCTCGAGTGGACTCGCTCACCTGAGCGTCGCGGCGGTCGTTCAGGACATAGCTCACGGTCGCGCGCGAGACACCCGCCTCGCGAGCGATGTCGACAGTCCGGATCCTCGCCACGGGTGTCCAGTGTAGTAGACACGTGTCGATTCTGAGTTGACACGTGTCTACCGAACCCATTAGCGTGACCTCCGCGCATGTCGTAGACACGTGTAAATCGAGGAGGATTTCATGTCACCGTCGTTCGATGCCGCGGCCGGCCACGCCGCTCCCGCAGAATCCCCGCCACGGCCGTGGCGGGTGGCCATTATCGCCGGGCTGGCGTCGTTCGTCGACGGTGCGGCGCTGAGCGTCAACGGGATCGCGCTCGTGATCTACCAGCAGACCATCGGCTTGACGCCCGAACAGGTGGGCCTGTTGACCGCTGTGGTGACCGTCGGCACGGCGATCGGAGCCCTGATCGGGGGTCGTCTCGGTGATCTCTACGGACGCCGGAAGGTGTTCATCGTCACGATGGCGATGGTCGTCGTCGGCACGCTGGGCCCCATCTTCTCGGGCGACTTCTGGCTGCTGTTCGTCGGGCTCGGGCTCGTGGGGCTGGGGGTGGGCGCGGATCTGCCGGTGTCGCTAGCCACCATCGCGGAGGCTGCCACCGAGAAGAACCGTGGGGCGATGCTCGTCTTCACGCAGGTCTTGTGGATCGCCGCGTCGCTCCTCGTCGTCATCCTCGCCGCCGCCATCGGTGGTCAGGGGCGGATCGCGGGGCAGATCCTCTACGGGATGGTCGCACTCGTCGGAGTCGTCGGGCTCGTCCTCCGCCTGACGCTCCCGGAGTCGGCGAGCTGGCTCGCCTCGCGAGAGGAACGTCGTCACGACCGGCGTGCGATCCACGTCGTGGGTTCTCGCCTCTCCGACCTCCTGTCGCCGCCGCTTCGTCGGCCGCTCCTGGTGCTCACCGCGTTCTACGCCCTCGTGAGCATTCCCGCGGGGATGCTCGCGTCCTACATCACCTACATCGCCGTGAACGTCGCCGGAGTTCCCGTCGAGCAGTTCGTCGCCTACACCGCGATCGCCTTCCCCGTGGGATTCCTCGCCCTCTTCGTCTTCATGAAGATCGTCGACACTCGATTGCGTCGGCCCTTCGTCTACGGGTGCGGCCTCTTGACGGTCGTCGTGCTGATCGTCCCCGTCGTCTTCGGGCTCAGCATCGTCTCGCTCCTCGTCGTCTTCACGCTCATCGGAGGGATCGGGGCGATCTGCGGCGAGCCCATCACGCGCGTGTGGTCGAACGAGTCGTTCCCCACGATGCTCCGTTCCACGGCCCAGGGGTTCATCCTGACCGTCGGCCGCCTTCTCCTGGCCGCCTCACTGACGATCGGCCCCGCTCTGATCGCGTTCTCCATCACCGGCTTCTTCGTCGCCCTCGCGGTCGTGCAACTCCTCGCCGTCGCCGTCGCGTACGTGGGCTTTCGAGGGGGACGCATTCAGAACGCCTTCACCGCCTCGAACGAGTCGTACGCCGACGTGGCATCCGTTCCCGTGGAAGGAGAGCGTCATGCTCCTCTCGTCTGATGAAAGTGTCGAGGCCAAGCCCGCTGGGCGGGGAGAGCGAACCTCCGCAAGGATGCCGCGAGGGTTCGCGGAGCCCGGCTACGGAGCGGTCGCCGACGCGTTCGCCGACGCTGCCGCCGCCAGCCCGCGCGGTGGCGCGGCGCTGACGATCATGGTCGACGGGCGTACGGTCGTCGATCTCCAGGCGGGGTTCGCGGACGCCGCAACTCACCGTCCGTGGACTCGGGACACCCCCACCGTCGTGTTCTCGTGCAGCAAAGGCCTGCTCGCCGCCCTCGTCTCCCGGCTGGTCATGGACGGGCTGCTCGATCTCGACCGTCCGGTGGCGAGCTACTGGCCGGAATTCGCGCAGGCCGGCAAAGGTGGCATCCCCGTGCGGTGGCTGCTGACCCACCAGGCCGGCCTCTCCTACCCGGTCGAGAACGTCAGCAAGGCCGACGTGGTGGCGTGGACCCCCGTGGCCGACAAGCTCGCGGCACAGCGGCCGCTGTGGGAGCCCGGCACCGGATGGGCTTACCACGCCCTCACGATGGGGTGGCTCATCGGAGAGGTCGTCCGGCGGGTCACCGGCCGCTCGGTCGGCGAAGCGTTCCGTGATCACCTGTGCGATCCGATCGGCGTCTCCGCATCGTTGGGAGCCCCGTTCGGGAGCAGGGTCGCGGTCGCCGACATGGCCGCCATCCCCGGATTTTCTCGTGACTCGCTGGCCGGTGTCGTCGGCGCCGAAGACATCGCGCGGTCGTTCACGCTCGGCGGCGCCTTCCCGATCGAGCTCGTCGGTCCGGGAGTGGGTTTCAACGATCCCGATCTGCAGAAGGCCGAGATCGCCGCCGGCGGAGTCATCGCGACCGCGGCGGATCTCGCGTCGCTCTGGTCGTCGGCGATCCTCCCGACGGCGGGAAGCACACCGATCGACCCGGCGGTCCTCTCCGACATGACCGCCCGGCGCACCTTCGGAGGGCCCGTCTTCGGTATCGCCGGGTCACCGACGCCGCGCTGGGGCACCGGCTTCATGATCGACTCGCCGGAACGGCCCCTGCTGAGCCCGTCGTCCTTCGGGCACGACGGCGCCGGGGGACAACTCGCTTTCGCGGACAGCGACAACGGGATCGGGTTCGGGTTCGTCACGAACGACCTCCGCGGCGACGGCGATACGCGCTCCCTCGACATCCTCACTGCGCTTCGAGCCACTCTCTGAGCGCGTGGCATCTCCGGAACGACGCTTCGTCTTCCGGTCGCAACTCCCATTCCCTTTCGAAAGGATTCCGGCCATGCCGATTCTCCCCGCCCTCCAGGCCGCCCTCGAGACCCTCCCACCGAGCTCGATCGATCTGAACGACATCCCGTCCGTTCGTTCCGAGGCCCTCGCCGCATCGGCCGGCTTCGCCGCGATGGTCGCCGAACCCGGCCCGGAGGTCGGCGCCGTGACCACCGCTCAGGTGGAGGTCGCCGATGGCACCATCGACGTGCGCATCTACCAGCCCTCGTCTCCCGGGCCGCACCCCCTCCACATCTACTTCCACGGGGGCGGGTGGATCGCCGGCGGCATCGACGACGCTTTCACCGACATCGTCGGGCGCGAGCGCGCCGGACTCGCCGGATACGTCACCGTCACGGTCGACTACCGGCTCGCGCCCGAAGTGACCTTCCCGATCCCCGTCGACGATTCCTACGCGGCGCTCCTGTGGGCGGTCGAGCACGCCGGCGACTTCGACGCGGACCCCCGTCAGGTGACGCTCGGCGGCGGCTCCGCCGGTGCGAACATCGCGGCGGCGGTGGCCCTGCGTGCGGCGAACGAAGGGGGACCCGCGATCTCGTTCCAGGTTCTCGAGGTTCCCGCACTCGACCTCACCTGCAGCAGCGACTCCTTCACTGCCTACGGTGGCGGTGAGTATCCGCTCTCCGCGGAAGAGATCCGTACCTACATCGGTCTGTATCTCGCGGGGCCCCTCGATGCCCTCAACGAGTACGCCTCCCCGCTTCTCGCGGAGGATCCGACGCGGTTCCCCCCGACGCATGTCACCAGTTCCGAGTTCGACCCGCTGCAGGACGACGGTCGACGTTTCGTGGAAATGCTTTCGGCGGCCGGCGTGGAGGCGACCTTCACCCTCGGCGAGGGGCAGGTGCACGGATCGTCTGGCTTCACCCGGATGCTTCCCGAGTCGGCGGCGTGGCGGGACGAGATCATCGCGCTCCTTGTGGCGCACGATGCTCGACGGGCGTGGACGGCCTGATGCGCCCCCCGCTTCGCACGGACGCGCACCGTGCTTGATCCCGCCGACCGGTGGGTCTGGGACTTCTGGCACGTCCGGGACGGCCCGACGCACCACCTGTACTACCTGCAGGCGCCCCGATCGCTCCGTGACCCCCACCTGAGGCACCGCAACGCCACCGTCGGTCACGCGACGTCGGAGGATCTCGTGAACTGGACCGAACACGGTACGGTCCTCCGCCCGGGCGGGCCGGGTGCACCCGACGCGACCGCGACCTGGACGGGTTGTGTCGTACGGGCGGAGGACGGGCGCTGGCGCATGTTCTACACCGGCGCCACGTTCCTGTCTTCGGACGGGGACGCCAACGTCGAGGTCATCCTCAGCGCCGTCTCCGACGATCTGCATCACTGGCGGAAGGACGTCTCCGTCGCTCTGCAGGCCGATGCGCGCTGGTACGAGACCCTCGGATCCTCGAGCTGGCCGGAGGAGGCCTGGCGCGACCCCTGGGTCTACCGCGGAGACGACGGACTGTGGCACATGCTCGTGACCGCTCGCGCCCGCCACGGTCGCGTCGACGACAGAGGGGTCGTGGGTCACGCGACGTCCGAGGACCTCCGTTCCTGGCACGTCCAACCGCCGCTCACCGCTCCAGGCGAGGGATTCGCCCACCTCGAGGTCGTCCAGCGAATCGTTCTCGGGGGGCGGCCGATGATCGTGTTCTCCGCGCACTCCGCCGTGATCTCCGCGGAACGTCTCTCCGCCGGAGCGCGGACGGGAGTGTGGACTGCGCCGTGGGACGCCTCGATCGACCTTCGCGATGCGCAGAACGTCGACGCCCCCGACCTCTACAGCGGTCGGATCATTTCGACGCCCGACGGCCCCGTGCTCTTGGGCTTCCTGCTCGATACCGACGGGATGACGCCCCGTGGCATATCCGATCCCATGCGGCTCGACGGCGCCCTGTTCGCCGGATCGAGCGAAGAGACCGCCCTCCGCCCTTGATCGCGGTGCGCGCCCCCGCGGTACCGCGTTGCGGGAGCGGATCTTCCCGATCCGCGTGAACCGCGGCCAGCCGGTCGGGCGCGTGCGTGTGCACGACCGTGGAGAGTTTCGTCGACACGCCGGTGCGGGATGCCGCGGGCGGGGGTGTCCGTGACGCCGCCGGCCACCGTGTCTCGACGGCGGAGCACCTGGCCCAACGGGCGCTGGGCCGCCGCCTAGGCTGGGACGGAAGGAGTCGCATGTCGTCGAGAGCAGGTCGCGCCGCCCGCGCGGGGCGCGGTGTCGCCGCCGCGGCCGTGGCGACCTTCCTCGCGACCGTGTCGCACGCCTCGGTCGGGTCGCAGCTGCCGCCCGCGCTGAACGTCGGCATCGCACTGTTCCTGGCGGCGCCCGTGTGCGTGCTGCTGGCCGGACGCGCGACGTCGTGGTGGCGTCTGTCGGCGGCGGTTGCGTTCAGCCAGGCGCTGTTCCACGGCATCCTGACCCTCGACCTGCGGGGCGACGGCGTCGCCGCCGGCGGCGGGCACCACGGGGGAGCGGCCGCGCTCTTCGACGCCACAGCCATCCACGGGGCCGCAGCTCACGCGTCGCACTCGCCGTGGATGTGGGCCGTGCACGCCCTCGCCGCGGTGGTGACGATCGTGGCGCTCGGCCGCGGGGAGCGGGTCGTGCAGGCGATCGCGCGCTTCGTTATCGCGGCGCTGTCGGTGCTGCGCCCGCTGCGCGGCCTCGGTCCGCGGGCGGATGCCGTTCCCACGGTGCCCGCGCCGCTGCTGCTGACGACGCCGATGACGGTGTTGTCGCCGATGAGGCACCGGGGTCCGCCGCTCGCGGCCTGACCTCGACCCCTCATTTCGCGCGTGAAGCGCCACTTCGGCGTGCGCACTCTGCAGAAAGCAGCACCATGTCCCGTACCCCCTTCCTTCGTCGTGCCCTCGTCGGCCTCGCCGCCGGCGCGGCCCTCGCGATCGCGGTCCCCCTCGCGGCATCCGCGCACGTCACCGTCAACCCCGACACCGCCACCCCGGGCAGCTACGCCACGGTCAACTTCCGCGTTCCCACCGAGTCCGAGACGGCGTCGACCGTCAAGCTCGAGGTCACCCTGCCCACCGACACACCGCTGAGCGCCGTGCTCGTGCAGCCCGTCCCGGGCTGGACGGCCACGGTCGAGAAGGGCGCCCTGCCCGCGCCCGTCGAGGTCGACGGCAACACCCTCACCGACGCCGCGCTGAAGATCGTGTGGCAGGCCGACCCCGGCGTCGGCATCGGCCAGGACCAGTTCCAGGTCTTCTCGGCCGTGCTGGGACCCGTGCCTGACACCGGTCACGTGGTGCTGCCCGCCGCGCAGACCTACTCCGACGGATCGGTCGTCGACTGGGCCGCGACGCCCGACGAGGTCGCCGCCGATGACACGCTCGAGCCGGCTCCGGTGCTCTACATCAACGACACCCCTCCCACGGGCGCGCACAGCCACGGCACGGCGTCCGCCGCGCCGTCGCACGAGCACGACGCCGGTGAGGCGTCGGCCTCGGGCTCGGCATCCGACTCGTCGGGTGTGGCGCTGGGACTCAGCATCGCCGCGCTGATCGTCGCCGCCGCCGGAGCGGTGCTCGGCGCCCTCGCCCTGTCGCGTCGCCCGAAGCGCAGCTGACCGTGCGGGCACCGCGCGCCCTCGGGCGCTCCCTGGCGGTCGCGGCGATCGCGCTGGGCGCCGTGCTCGGCGGGGCTCAGGCCGCGTCGGCGCACGACAGCCTGGTCTCGACCTCGCCCGCCTCCGGCGACACGGTGTCGACGGTGTCGGAGGTCACCCTCGACTTCAGCGCCAATCTGCTGGGGTACGACGGCGGCAACATCGTCGTCGTGCTGGGACCCGACGGCCGGCACTACGAGGCCGACTGCGTCGCGCTCGCCGGGCCCACGCTGAGCGTGCCCGTCGAGCTGGGGGCACCCGGCGACTACACGGTCGAGTGGCGCGCGGTGTCGTCCGACGGGCACCCGGTCTCGGGGACCTTCCCGTTCACCTCCACCGCCGCGGGCACGTCCGTGGGGTCGGACGACTCGCCCTGTGCGAGCGCCGTCGGCTCCGCGGCTGCGCCGGCCGAGTCCGCGTCATCCGAGACCGGCGGACCGTCGGGCCTCACGGTGGGGCTCCTGGTCGGCGGCGGCGTCGTGGTTCTGGTGGGCGTGCTGGTCGTCGTCATCGTGCGCACGCGTCCGCGGGAGGAGTGAGCCGGTGGCCGGGGAGCGCTGCTCCCCGGCCACCGTTCGCGGAAACGTGTCGAGTGGGATGCCGCACGCGGGCGCCGGGGGCGCGACCTACAGGCTCTGCCCCGGCACCGAGAACGTGTCGCAGGCGTTCACGCCGCCCTCACGCCCGGTGTCGAACCAGCGCTGACGTTGCTCGCTCGAGCCGTGCGTCCAGCTCTCGGGGTTGATCGCCCCGCCCGATTCCGCCTGGATGTGGTCGTCGCCGACGGCCGAGGCCGCGGCCAGCGCATCCGTGATCTGCTGCTGCGTGGGCGGCTCGAGGTACGGGGTGCCGTCCTCGTCGACCTGCTCGCCCACCGCGGCCACCCAGGCCCCCGCGTAGCAGTCGGCCTGCAGCTCGGTGCGCACGCCGTTGCTGTCGGGACCTGTGCCGTCGTTCGGGTACTGCTCCATGACGCCGGTGAGGTTCTGCACGTGGTGGCCGTACTCGTGGGCGAGCACGTACAGCTGGGCCAGCGGGCCCGCCGTGGTGTCGTACTGCTCGCGCAGCAGGGCGAAGAACGTGGGGTCGACGTAGACCGTCTGCTCCGGCGGACAGTAGAAGGGCCCGGTGGCGTTCGAGGCCGTGCCGCACTGCGTCGAGGTCGCACCGTCGACGATGATCAGCTGCGGCGGGGTGTACCCGTCGAGGCGCTCCTGCCAGAACTGGTCGACGCTGAGCGAGGCGGCCGCCAGTCGACACGAGTCGTCGGTGTTGGCATCCTGGCCCGTCTGACAGCTCGTCAGGGCCTCACCCCCACCCGCGGGGGCCGCGGGCGCCTGGCCGCCGCCGATGAGCCCGGTCAGGTCGGTGCCGGTGAACAGCGAGAAGAGCAGCACCACGATGGCCCCGAGGCCGACCGTTCCACCGCCCACCGCGGCGATCGTGCCGCCGCGGCGCTTGGCGGTGTTGTTGCCGACGCGGGCGTTGTCGTTGAAGGTCACGTCCGTCACCGTAACCGGGGTGGGGCCCACGCCGGCAGGGGCTGGACTTCTCGGCCGCCCCTGCTTCCGCGTGCGGGCGTCGCGCGCCGAGGGCGTCGAGCCCACGGGAGTCGTCAGAACCCGGGGGGCCTCAGACGATGCGTCGCACCGCCGCGTCGGCGGGCGGGGGTGCGGTGCTCTCGCGCACGACGAGCTGGGGCCGCTCCGATGAGAAGCGACGCCCGGTCTCGCCGGCGATCTCGTTGAGCAGCAGTTGCAGGCCGCGGCGGCCGAGGCCGGCGAAGTCCTGGTCCACCGTCGTGAGCGGCGGCGTCCACAGCGCGGAGAGCGGGTGGTCGTCGAAACCCGCCACCGAGATGTCGTCGGGAACCCGGCGGCCCGAGGCCACGATCCCGCGGATGACGCCCATGGCGATCTCGTCGTTGCCGCAGAACACGGCGGTGACCGAGGGATCCTCGGCGAGCCGCCGACCGATCTCGATCCCGGACCGCGGGTCCCAGGTCGCGTCGCTGAGCGCGGGGATGACCGCGCCGCGACGTTTGAGGGCTCGTCGCCAGCCGGTCGTGCGTCCGTCCTCGCGCCGCGACGGCGGCACGCGCACGTGGTGCACGGTGGCGTGCCCCAGATCGAGCAGGTGGTCGGTGAGTTCTTCGGCCGCGCGCGACTCGTCGAGCACCGCCTGCCGCAGACCCGACTCGCGCACCCCCGACAGCGCGACCAGCGGCAACGACGCCGGGATGCGGTGCAGGGCGGCGACACCGGGCGGGTCGAACTTGAGCACGCAGACGCCCGCGAGCGGCTGGGCCAGGGTCGCGGCGATCGCCCGGTCGATCTCGCCCTCGTCGGTGCTCTCGACGACGGTGATCATGACCGTGTAGTCCTCGGCGCGGGCGGCCTCTTCGATACCGCGGATGGTCTCGGCGTAGCCGTACTGCGACGTGTCTCCGGCGATGACCGCGATGACCTGGGCCTTGCGCGACGCCAGCACCCGGGCGGCGGCACTGGGGCGGAAGTCGAGGGCCGCGATGGCCGCCTCGACGGCCTCGCGCTTCGACGTGCTCACTTTCGCCGCGCCCGTGAGCACCCGCGAGACCGTGGGAACGGACACCCCCGCGCGCGCAGCCACGTCGGCGATCGTCGCCGCCTTCGTGCGGGGGGGGGGGGCCATCGTGCTCCGTCGGTGTGGAGCGGCGAAGGTCATTTGACGGCGCCGCTGGTGATGCCCGAGATGATCTTGCGCTGGGCCACCATGAAGGTGATCAGCAGAGGCAGGCTCATCAGAATGATGTAGGCGAAGATCAGATGCCAATTCTGAAGGTACAGACCGGCGCTCGCCACCTGGTACAGGTTCAGCGGGAGCGTGTCGAGCCGGCCGCCCACCACGAACAGCGCGTAGAAGACGTCGTTCCAGTCGTCCGGTCCATTCGGTGTGCTCGGTACCCGCGTTGCCCTGGCGGCTCTGCCTGAGTTCGCGCCGGGCGAGACGCGATCGATCAGCGCGACCGTACACGACGTGTGGCCCACTTTTGCCACCGAGGTGCAGACACGTTTCGACCCCGTGGCCATCGATACCTCAGGCATCTCGGGGGCACCGGCTGTGCGGCAGACGACCACGATGAGCATCCCGTGGTCTCAGCTCGGAATGCTCGCGGTACTCGTGCTCGCGGCCGTGCTTCTCATGTGGCGCGGCCGAGCGAAGAAGGCGTCCGTGCAGCGGATGATCGAGAACGCCCGCGAGGAAGGCCGACGTCAGGGTCCTCCCACGCTGCGGGGGTCGCTCCTGATCGTCGGCGTTCTGGCTGCCGGTATCCTCTCCTCGCCTCCCGCGCCGAGCTGGGCGGACACGCCCGCGGGCGAGGTCTCGGTGCACGTCGACGTGACGCCGCTCCCAACGCCCCTGCCCTCGCTGCCGATGCCTTCGCCGACGCCCACGAATGCCGGATCCTCTCGCTCACCCTCCGGCTCGCTCGCCGAGAGCGGCAACGCGGCCGAACCGTGGCTCGCCGTCGCTGCGTCCGGGGGGCTCCTGCTCGGGGTCGGCGGCGTGTGGACCGCCGCACGCGCACGGGTCCACGACCCGCGCTGACCGATCGCCGGCGGGTGCGGCGACGCAGCGATGAGGGGCCCACTCCCGGAGTCGTCGTTTCGCCACCGACCGGACGGCGGCACTCCTCGGCGCGGTATCCGCGAGAAACCCCGCCCCCTCCGAACCGCCGAGGAGGACGGGGCCCGGAGAGGGGCGGGGCAGGGAGTTCGCCGGGACACCCCCACGGCATCCCGGCGAACGGTGGTCAGGCGGTGGGTATCCACACGCGCATCGCCGCCGGTCCCCGCTGAGCCCACTGGTGGTACGGGACGAGGGGCACGGTGTGATGCGGGTGGTCCGCCGGAGGAGGGAACGAGCCGTACGGCCAGGCGGCATCGTGGACCGGCTGCTCGACAGCGGTGACCCACAGCCGGCCGTCGTGCTCGTGCACACCGTCGGCGACGTCGACTCGCACGGTGTCGAACTCGGCGGTGGGCACGTCGACGGACTCGAGCGCGTACACCTCGGGTCCGCGCTCCACGGCGACGCACCCGCGCACGGCGTCGATCCGCGAGTCGGCCGAGCGGAAGCGCGCCGTCATCGGCAGCGTCAACTCCACGACGTCGCCGGCGCGGAAGGCCCGACGCACGGTGACCGTGCCGGTGCTCGCCTCGCGGCTCTCGTCGGCCGTGGCGGTGACGAGGCGCACGGTCGCGCCCGCGGCCCATGCCGGCACCCGCAGCGAGAGGGCCCAGGGGTGCGCGGTATCTTCCGTGATCCGCACGCGGACCGTTCCATCGAGCGGGTAGGCCGTCTCGATGTCGAAGGCCACGCGCTGGCCGTCGGCGAGCATCGTGCGCACCTCCGCCGGGGCGTACTGGTGCACCTGGATGCCGTCGGCGTCGGCGGTGGCGATGTAGGCGTCGAGGCTCGCGAACGTGCGGGCCACGTTCGGCGGGCAGCACGACACCTCGAACCAGGGCGCGCGAAGCGACGACGAGGCACGGAGGGACGTGCCGTTCGGATCGGCCGGGATGCCGGGAACGCGCTGGTGCAGCGTGTTCGAGTAGTAGAACGACTTCCCGTCCTCGCTCGGCGAGGTGGCCACCACGTTGAACAGCGTGCGTTCGATGAGATCGGCGTACTTGGCGTCGCCCTCGGCGAGCAGGAGGCGCCACGAGAACATGATCGACCCGATGCCCGCGCAGGTCTCCGAGTAGGCGCGATCCGGCGGCAGCTCCCAGTCGTCGCCGAAGGCCTCGTCCTGGTGATGCGAACCCTGTCCGCCCGTGATGTACGTGCGGCGCGCCACGGTGATCTCCCACTGATGCCGCAGCGAACCGAGCAGATCCGCGTCGTCGCGTTCGACGGCGATGTCGACGGCTCCCGCGGCGAGGTAGTTGGCCCGCACCGCGTGACCATGCAGCACCGTGGTCTCGCGCACCGGGACGTCGTCCTGGAAATAGGACCGCCCCCACTCGATGTCCTCGAGCGTGCGGCGGCCGCGACGGTCGACGAACAGGTCGGCCTGTTCGAGGTAGCGCGGCTCTCCGGTCACCCGGGAGAGCTCGGCCAGGCCCACCTCGACCTCCGGGTGTCCGCAGACCTCGGCACGCCCGTTCGGGCCGAACCTCTCGTAGACGAGGTCGGCGGCACGACGCGCGACGCCGAGCAGACCGTCGTCGGAGCCTGGCCGGGTGCGCTCGCGCGCGACGGCGGCCTGGAAGAGGTGGCCCAGGCAGTACAGCTCGTGCCCCCACTCCAGGTCGGACCAGCGATCGCCCTGACCGGTGCGGCCGAACCTCGTGTTGAGGTAGCCGTCGGGCTCCTGTGCGGCGGCGACGCGGGCGACGACGGCGCGGAACGTGCGCTCGAGGTGGGCGTCGTCCCCACGCCCGATCTCCCAGGCTGCGGCTTCGAGGTACTTGTACACCTCGGAGTCGGAGAACTCCCGGCCGCGGCGGCCCGCGGGCAGGGTTCCGGCCGCGGCGCGATCGAAGTTGGGCAGCCAGCCCTCGGATTCGAGGCGACCGAGCACGTGTCCCAGGGTCGCGGCGGCGTTGATCCGCTGACGCTCGCCCCAGAAACCTCCGGTGATGCGGACCTCGTCGAGGCCGAGCGGACGCAGCGTGCCGCGGCTGGGCGAGACGGGTGCGACGGGTTGCACGAGTGGGGGGGTGGTGATGGTCATTCTTTATCCCTTGAAGGCGCCCGACATGAAGCCGCGCACGTAGTGACGTTGAAGGATCAGGAACAGCACGATGCAGGGCAGCGCGAGCACCACGACTCCGGCTTCGGTGACGCCGTAGTCGATGACGCCCATCGTCTGGCCGCGGAGATTCGCCACGGCCAGCGGGAGCGTGATGCGGGACTGGTCGTTGATCAGGATGAGGGGGGCGATGAAGTCGTTCCACGCCGTGAGGAAGGCGAACAGCCCCACGGTGATGAGCCCGGGCTTGACCGCGGGCAGCAGCACCCGCCAGAGGGCCGAGAAGCTCGTGCAGCCGTCGACCAGGGCCGCCTCGTCGAGCTCGCGCGGCACGGACTCGAACGAGATGCGCATCATGAACATCGAGAACGGCAGCTGGAACATCGTCAGCACCAGGGCGACACCGACGAGCGAGTTCTGCAGGCCGACCGCGTTCAGGATGACGTACAGCGGAATGAGCAGCGTGGCGTAGGGGACCATGAGGATCGCCAGCACCGACAGGAACAACAGGTTCTTCCCGGGGAACTGGAAGCGTGCGAAGGCGTAGCCGCCGAGGAACGACACGACCAGGGTCAACACGACCGTGAGCACCGAGACGAAGAGCGAGTTGCCCAGGTAGACCCAGATGCCCGACTGGAAGTTGGCGAGGGTCGCGTAGTTCGCGAAGCCCCAGCCGTCGGACTGGCTCGTGCCGGCCTGCGGGCTGACCGAGGCGACCCCGGTCCACACCAGCGGGTACAGGAAGATGATCGCGACGGCGCCGGTGAAGATCTTCGACGGCAGACCCCACAGCAGGGCTCCCGACGGTCGGCGTCGATCCCGTGAACCAGGGGCCACGATGGCCCGCGTGCTGGCAGTGGCGGCGGGGGAGGGAGTGGTCAGGGCCATGTCAGGCCTCCTCGGGACGACGGAACGCGCGCAACTGCACGGCATTGATGACGACCAGGGCGAGCAGGATGATCACCGACAGCGCAGCGGCGACGCCGAGGCTGTTCTGGCCTTGGAAGGCGATGTTGTAGATCAACTGGACGACCGTCATGGTGCTGTTGTCCGGTCCGCCCTTGGTGAGGATGTAGAACTGGTCGAACGCCAGCAGCGACCCCGTGACGCACATCACCGTGGTCAGCGCGAAGGTGGGGCGCAGCAGCGGCACGGTGATGTCGCGGAAGATCTGCCAGCGGGAGCCGCCGTCGATGCGGGCAGCCTCGTAGATGTCCTCCGGGATGCCCTGGAGCCCGACGAGCAGCAGCAGCATGTAGAAGCCCGCGAAGCGCCAGACGATCAAGAAGACCGTCGACCACAGGGCCCCTTCGGGGGTGCCGAGGAACGTGACGCCCCACGACTCCATCAGGCCCGAGAACGGACCGGCGATGGGGGAGTACAGCACGTAGAAGAGCAGGGATGCCGAGGCGAGACCGAGCGCGCTGGGCAACAGGAACGCGGTGCGGAGGAATCCCTTCCACGCGGTCGATTCCTGCACGAGCAGGGCGAGGCCGAGCCCGAGACCGATCAGCAGCACCGTCGTGATCAGCGTGTAGAGCACGGTGAAGCGCACCGAGTCCCAGAACAGTCGATGATCGAGCGCCTCGACGAAGTTCTCGGGGAAGTTCGGACCCATGTTGCCGCGCAGGAGCGGCCAGTCCGAGCCGGACATCTGCAGCACCAGCAGCAGAGGGATGACGAAGAGGGCGATGATGAACAACGCCGTGGGGGCGGCGTACAGCCACCCCTGGACAGGTCCTCCGAGCGCGGAGCGCTGGTAACGCGAGCGCCGGGGAGTAAGAGTGCGGGCCACGATCTTCCTTCCGGGGGTGTGGGGGTGCCGTTCGGGCGACACCCCCACAGATGGGTTACTGCGAGAGGATCGCGGTGATCTCTTCGTTGTCGGCTTCGACCGAGTCGCCGTCGTTCAGCACGGCGTTTCGGACCAGGGTCAGCCAGGGGCTTCCGGGCGCGTTGAACGCCTGCTGGAAGTTCAGCGCCACGGGGGTCTTGCCCTCGCCGGCGACCTCGTTGATGGCCACCTGGCGGGGGTCCTTCGACGAGAATTCGTTGTCGGCCAGATCCGAGCGGGCGACCGTGCTGCCGTCCTTTGCCAGCACGCCGACCTGCGCGTCCTCCGACGTGAGCCACGACAGGAAGTTCCACGCCTGCGGGGACTGCTTCGAGTCCTTGGAGATGCCGATGCCGTCACCGCCCACGAAGGTGGATGCGCCGCCGTCGACGCCCGGGATGCCCGAGACGCCCGCGTCGAACTCGAGTCCCGACAGCAGGGTGGCGGGGAACGGCATGATGCCGACGTTGCCCTCCTGGAAGCCGGCGACCCACGTCGCACCGGTCTCATCGGCCGAGCCGGGAGCGACGGCGCCGGAGGACTCGAGGTCCTTCCACGTGGAGTAGACCTCCTGCGCGGCGTCGCCGGCGAGCAGCGACTCCGTGCCGTCGGCGTTCAGGACGTCCTCACCGGAGGCCCAGACCGACGGGAACCAGGTGAACAGAAGGCATCCACCGCAGTTCAGGCCCGTGGAGGTGCCGGACACGCCCGGCTTGCCGAGGGCCTGCACGGCCTTCGCAGTGGCGGCGAAGTCGGCCAGGGTCTCCGGCGCCTTCTCCGGGTCGAGGCCGGCCTCGGCGACGAGTTCCTTGTTCCACATCATCACCGAGAGGTCGAGCACGAACGGTAGAACGTGCTCCTTACCGTCGAGGGTTCCCGCGCTCAGGTGGCCCTTGTTGATCGAGTCCTTGTACGAGAGTCCGTCGATCTGGGCGGTCACGTCCTGGAACAGGCCCTGCTCGACCCAGTTGGGCACGTAGACGATGTCGGCGGCGAAGAGGTCGGGCAGGCCGCCGGAACCGGCTGCGGCACCCACCTTCGCCACGTAGTCGTCGTTGGGGACGACGGTCAGTTCGACCTGGTTCTCGTGGCTGGAGTTGTAGGCCTCCACCAGCTGCTTGGCCTGCTTCTCGAGCGGCGCGCGCGTCCACAGGGTCAGCGAGGTGCCGTCGTCCACGCCTTCGGCGGGGATGTCGGCGGGGACGGCGTTCGTGGAGGGGGCGGAGCAGCCGGTGAGGGCGAGCGCTCCTGCCAGCACGGCGGCAGCGCCTCCCCGCCAGAGAATGGTGCGACGTCGGGTAGTGGTCATTGCGGGTCTCCTTGGCTCATCGGTGAGCGGCCTCGCGCAGGCGTCCGTGCCCACGGCTCCCGCTTCGAAATCTTCGAAAGCGGTTTCGCCATTCTGTCCCCGACGTGGGCGGCTCGTCAACTGCGCTCCGATAACCTTTTAGCAACGGGAGGCGCGATGTCGAAGAGAAAAAGCGGGGTACCGACGCTCAGTGACGTCGCCGAAGCGGCCGGAGTGTCTCTGTCTACCGCGTCGAAAGCGTTGAACGGTCGAGGCGATGTCGCCGCCGCCACCCGTGCGCGGGTCGAAAGTGCCGCTTTCGAGCTGCGGTTCACCCCGAACCCCCTCGCGCGGGGATTGCTGGCCAGCAGGTCGGGCACGGTCGGTCTGCTGACCAACGACCTGGAGGGCCGTTTCGTGCTGCCCATCCTCGCCGGAGCAGAAGACGCCCTCGGCGCGGGCAGCGTCAACGTGTTCCTTTGCGACGCGCAGGGTGACGCCGTGCGCGAGCAGCATCATCTCCGCGCGCTGTTGAGTCGCCGGGTCGACGGCATCATCGTCGTGGGCAGCCGCACCGACGCCCGTCGCTCCCTCGGACAAGAACTCTCCGTCCCGGTCGTCTACGTGTACAGCCCCTCCGATGACGATCGAGACCTCTCTCTCACGCCCGACAACCTCACCGGCGGTCAGCTGGCCATCGAGCATCTGGTCAGCTGCGGCCGCAAGCGCATCGCCTTCATCGCGGGGGATCAGAGCTACCGGGCGGCGACGGATCGGTGGGAGGGCGCCCAGGCGGCGCTGCGTGCGGCCGACCTTGAGCTCGTCGGCGCACCGATGTACTCCGAGTGGTCCGAGCACTGGGGCCGCGACGCCGCGGCCACGCTGCTCGAGCGCTACCCCGAGATCGACGCCATCTTCTGCGCCTCCGACCAGTTGGCCCGCGGGGCGATCGACACGGCTCGGGAGCTCGGCCGCCGCGTTCCGGAAGACCTCGCCATCATCGGGTACGACAACTGGCTCCCCCTCGCCGCGAACTCACGGCCGGGACTCACGAGCATCGACGCCAACCTGGGAGAGCTGGGCAAGCAGGCCGCGGAGCGGATCTTCCAGGCGATCGACGGTGTCGAGATACCGCACGGCGTGCACCACCTCCCGGTGCGTCTCGTCATCCGGGGTTCCACGATCGCCCGCCGGTAGACGCCCTCGAGGGCGTCCGCCATCGGAGCGGGGCTGGGCCATCCTGGGGGGAGGCAGCCGAAGCGCTGCGACGACACCCCAGGAGCACATGAACATGAACACCCCCCGCCGCGCACTGATCCTCGTCGACGTGCAGCAGGACTACTTCTCGGGTCCGCTCGAGATCCGCTTCCCCCCGCACGCGCAGTCCCTGCCGCAGATCACCGCCGCGATCGAGGCTGCCACCGCCACAGGCATCCCCGTCGCCGCCATCCAGCACCTCGCCCGAGAGGGCGCTCCGGTCTTCGACCCCACGACGGACGGCTTCGCGCTGCACCCCGCGGTGGAAAGCCGTCTGGGACCGGATGCCAAACGCCTCACCAAGCGGTACGGCACGGTGTTCGCGGGCACCGACCTGCTCGACTGGCTGCGGGCGCACGAGGTCGACACGATCACGTTGGTCGGGTACATGACGAACAACTGCATCATCGCGTCGGCCGCCGAGGCCGAGACGCACGGCCTCGCCGCGGAGGTGCTGTCGGATGCCACGGGGGCGATCCACCTCGCGAACACCGCCGGCTTCGCCGATGCCGAGACCGTCCACACGACGCTGATGACGCTTCTGCACTCGAACTTCGCCGCGGTGGCGTCGACGGCGCAATGGCTCGATGCCGTCACCGATGGCACGGTCCTCACGAGCGACAACCTCGCGCAGTCCGCCATCGCGGGAGCTGAACGCGCCGCTCGGCGGTGACCCCGGTGCCGGGGCTCAGCCCAGGAACTCCCGCGCCGCCACGACCAGGTTCTCGACGCCACGGTCGATGGTCGGCTGCATGACGGGGGCGAAGTACGGCGAGTGGTTCGTCGGGATGTCGCGCTCGATGGTGCCGCCGGCCAGGGCATCGGCGAAGGCCTGCGGGTCGACGCCGCCCCAGAACCAGAACACCAGCGGAGCGCCCGACTCTCGCGCGAACCACGACACGTCCTCGCTGCCGGTGAACATGCCCGGGTCGACGACGCCGGCCTCGCCGAACGCGCGGTGGAATGCTCCGGTGAGCCGGGCCGTGGCATCCGGATCGTTGATCGTGGGGGGAAGGGTGTGGTCGGTCGAGATGGTGGGGGTCTGCTCGGCTCCGGATGCCTCGGCCTCGGCGCGGATGATGCGCTCGACCTTGCTCATCACGCGCGCGCGGGCGGCGTCGTCGGGGTAGCGCAGGCTGAGTTCGAGCTTCGCCTCGGCCGGGATGATGTTGTTCTTCAGCCCCGCGTGGATCGAGCCGACGGTGACGACGGCGACGTCGCGCGGGTCGACCTCGCGCGAGACGACGGTCTGCAGGCGCATGACGGTGGCCGCGGCCATGACGACGGGGTCGATCGTGGAGTGCGGGCGCGAGCCGTGGCCGCCGCGACCGTGCAGCACCACGGTGAGGCCGTCCGAGGCCGCCATCTGCGTACCCGGGCGCACGCCGATGACGCCGGCGGGCAGGGGGGTGACGTGCTGACCGAGCACGATGTCGGGCTTCGGGTAGCGCTCGAGCACGCCGTCGGCGATCATCGCCTGCGAGCCGGCGCCGTACTCCTCGGCGGGCTGGAACACGGCGACGACGGTGCCCGACCACTCGTCGGTCGTGGCGACGAGGCGTTCGAGGGCGCCGATGAGCGCGGTGACGTGCATGTCGTGCCCGCACGCGTGCATGACGGGAACGGCGTTGCCGGCCGGGTCGGTGCCGCGCGCGGTGCTGGCGTAGGCGAGGCCCGTCTGCTCCTCGACGGGCAGGCCGTCCATGTCGGCGCGGAGCCACACGACGGGGCCGTCGCCGTTGCGGATCGTCGTGACCACGCCCGTGCGCCCCACGCCCTCTTCGACCTCGAGGCCGAGGTCGGCGAGGTGGCGCGCGATGACGCCGGCGGTGCGCGTCTCTTGGAACGACAGCTCGGGGTGCGCGTGCAGGTCGGTGTACAGGCTTTCGAGGTCGACGCTCATGGATCGAGCCTAGTTCGCGCCTGCCCGCCCGTGTGGGGCCCCCGCACGCGCCGTGCTCCGGCCCCGCCGTGCCCGGCGCTATGCCGTGCCCCGCCCCGCCGTGCCCCGCCCCGCCGTGCGACGCGCCGAACACAGGTCCGGCGCCCCCCAACCGTTGAGTGTCCAAGACACGCCGCGTGTGCGGGGGCGGGTGCGGCGTTTCTTGGACCCTCGACGCAGCTTCGTCTCCGGGGGATGCGGCGCTACCCCCCCCTGTTGAGTGTCCAGAACACGCCGTGTGTGCGGGGGCGGGTGCGGCGTGTCTTGGACACTCAACAGGGGTTCGCGGGGGCGGCGATACCGGATGCCGTGGGGCCCCGCAAGCCGTCCGGTCCGGCCGAGTGCGACGGCGAGGCTGATCGCATGACCACCACACACTTCGACTACCTCATCGTCGGCGGCGGAATGGTCGCCGACACCGCCGCCCGCGGCATCCGCGAGATCGACCGCGACGGGTCGATCGGCATCCTGAGCGACGACGTCGACGAGCCGTACACGCGCCCGGCCCTGAGCAAGAAGCTGTGGACCGACGACGAGTTCACGTGGGACAAGGTGCCGCTGGGCACCGCCGACGACACCGGCGCCGACATCCGTCTGCGCACGCGCGCGACGGCGATCCGCCCCGACGCGCACGAAGTGGATGCCGACGGCGAGACCTTCGCGTACGGCAAGCTGCTCGTCGCGACCGGCGGAAAGCCGGTGCCCCTCCCCGTCGAGGACCGGTCGAACGGCGAGCGGGTGCTGTCGTTCCGCACCGCCGAGGATTACCGCCGCCTGCGGTCTCTGGCGCAGGACGTCGACCGTATCGCCGTCGTCGGCGGCGGGTACATCGGCTCCGAGCTGGCCGCGGCCCTCGTGCAGAACGGCGTCGACACCGTGCTCATCCACACCGGGGCCGTGCTGGGCGACGCGGTGTTCCCCGCCGCGCTGGCGGAGCGCTTCGAGAAGCTCTTCCGCGACGCGGGGGTCGAGATCGTCGCCGGCTCCAAGGTCGAGGGCGGAGAGGCGGATGCCGCGGGCGTGCGGCTCTCGCTCGAGAACGGCGACGAGGTGCGCGCCGACGCCGTGGTGAGCGGCCTGGGCATCGATGTCGCGACCGACCTCGCCGAAGGCGCGGGGCTCACGGTCGACGACGGCGTCGTGGTCGACGCGCAGCTGCGGTCGTCGGCCGACGACATCTGGGCCGCGGGCGACGTGGCCAGCTACCCCGATCGACTGCTCGGACGCCGCCGTGTCGAGCACGTCGACAACGCCAACGCGCAGGGCACGGCCGCGGGTCGCAACCTCGCGGGTGCCGCCGAGTCCTACACGCACACGCCCTACTATTACTCGGCCGTCTTCGGCATCCGGTACGAAGCGGTCGGAACCCTGGATGCCGAACTCGAGACCGTCGAGGACTGGATCGACACCGAACGGGGCGTCGTCTACTACCTCGACGACGGCCGTGTCGTGGGCGTTCTGCTGTGGAACGTCGAAGAGGCCCGCGATGCCGCTCGAGCGGTGCTCGCCGACGCCGACACCCTCACGCGCGACGACCTCGTGGGGCGCATCCGCTGACGGTGGCGCGGGCCACGGGGCTTTCGGCCCGTGGTCTGCTCGGCGGCGGCGTATCCGCGCGGCGCGGGTCGTCGCTAATGTGAACGCGTGCCGTGAGCCTGATCGCGATGCCACTCACCCGGGAGCTCTCTATGTCGTCTGCCCTGATCCATCTCTCCGTTCCCGTCGACGCGGCGCGCGACGCGGTCGCCGCCGCCCTCGGTGAGCAGGGCTTCCGCGTGCAGCCCACCGCGTCGGGCTCGCTCGACGTGTCGCGGGGGAGCCTCGGCACCACTCTCGTCGCCGGGGCGTTCGCCGGGCAGGACATGCACGTGCGGTTCGATGTGCACTTCGCGCCGGAGCAGGGCGGGGCGACGGCCGCGTTCGAGCACTCCGCCGCCGGCGGCTTCTTCAAGGGCGGGGCGATCGGCGCGGCGAAGTCGGGTGACGTCGTGAGCGAAGCGGCGCACGCCGTCGGTGTGCGCCTCGCGCAGCAGGGCCTCGTCGTCGGTGCCGTGCCCGCCCCGTCCGACGTGGCGGGCGACCCCGCCGCCGCCGACCCCGCTTCCGCCGACCCGGCGCTCGCCACCGCCTCCGGGTACCCGGGCTATCCCGGTGCCGCGGCGCCGTCGGCCGGATACACGGCCGGCGGGTACCCCGCCGGAGCGATCCCGCCGCCCGTCGACTACGCGAACCGCACCAACGTCGTCTCGATCGTCGCCATCGTTCTCGGCTTCGTCGTTCCCCTCGGCGGCATCATCGCCGGAGCCGTCGGCCTCGCGCAGATCAAGCGCACCGGCGAGAAAGGACGCGGCCTCGCCCTCACCGGCATCATCGCTGGCTCCGTCCTCACGGTGCTGACGACCCTCGGCGTGATCGCCCTGATCGTCTTCGCCGTCTTCGCCGAGAGCCAGTCCTCCGCCGACCCGTTCGTGCCGCCGTCGACGTCGGAAGACGGCGGAGTCACCATCGCCCCCGGCGAGCCGACGCCCGACGACGTCTACGTCCTCGCCGTCGGGGAGTGCCTCGACGCCCTGCCGAGCGGGTACGTCAGCGACGACAGCTTCGTCGACTGCGCGACGCCGCACAGCTACGAGGTGTTCGCCGCGTCCTCGCTCGCCGACGGACCCTTCCCGGGAGATGACGCCATCACCGCCCAGGCCGAAGCCGTCTGCGACGCGGAGTTCGCGAGCTTCATCGGACTCTCGTTCGCCGACTCGACCCTCAACGTCGACTACTTCGCCCCCGTGGGCGAGACGTGGGCCGAAGGAGACCGCGCCGTGTCGTGCCTGGTGTCCGATCCGGCCGGCGAGGTCTCGGGCAGCCTGGCGGGTTCCGCGCGCTGATCGCGGGGCGGGGGTTCCGCGCGGCAGAAGGCCGCGCGGGCCACGTGCGCGGCAGGACTCCGGCTCAGCGGCCGTTCTCCGGGCCGCGGAGCCCCGCACGCCCGGTTCTGCAGGAGGTGTGCGTCACACGGGCGCGGCGGGCGCCGCGGACCTCCGGGAACCTCCCTCCGGTCCTCGTGCGCAGTCACGCCCCGCAGAAAGCAACCGCCCTCGCCCGTAGCTCCGGGGTGGCACGTGGGCCCGGCGACCTGACCGGCCGCGGGGCTCAGCGCCCCGACTGAGCCGACGACGGTGGCGCCGTCGAACCGCGGTCGACGAGCTCGAACGGTAACGTGCCGCGACCCGGAGCGGGGTCGGCTCCCTCGAGCGCGGCGAGCACTGCTTCGGCGGCGCGCGCGCCCTGCCCCCGCGCGAATTGATCGACCGTGGTCAGGCTGAACCAGCGCCCCAGCTCGTGACCGTCGACGCCGATGACCGACACGTCCTCGGGCACGCGCAGGCCGAGCTCGCGCGCCGCGAGGATCGCCCCGATCGCCATCTCGTCCGAGGCCGCGAACACGGCGGTCGGTCGCTCCGCCGTCGCCAATACCCGCGTCGCCGCCGCCGACCCGCCCTCGATGGTGAAGTCGGCCGGTTCGACCCGCGGTGCCGACAGGCCCACGTCGGCGAGAGCGGATTCGAAACCCCGCCGACGCAGTCCCGGCACCGACGACGCGGCGTCGGTGGTCACGTCCGCGCCGATGTGCACGAGCCGGCGATGCCCGAGCTCGAGCAGGTGCGTCGTGGCCAGGCGCCCGACCGCGAGGTCGTCGACGGTCAGGGTGGTCAGCTGCGGGTGGGGCCCGGCGATGGCGACGATCGGAACGCCGAGGCCGCGAAGAGACGCCGACTCCTCGGCATCCACCTCGATCGCGATCGTGATCACGGCGTCGATGCGCCGGCGGCGCAGGTGATCGTCGAACACGCGGCGACGTTCGGTCGGGTCGGCGCTCACGCTGTACAGCGTGATGTCGAAGCCCTCGCGCACGAGGGCGTCGGAGATGCCGGCGAGTACCGTGCTGAAGAACCAGCGGTCGAGGAATGGCACGACCACCCCGACCGCCCGCGCCCGTCCCGTGGCGAGGCTCGACGCCGCGGCCGACACGACGTAGCCCAGTCGCTCGGCCGCGGCGAGCACGCGGTCGCGGGTCGATGTCGAGACGGGGCCGCGTCCGCTCAACGCACGCGAAACCGTGGCCGTCGACACCCCCGCCGCGCGGGCGACGTCGTCGATTCCGGCCACGGTCTCGCGTTGTCTCGTCGGATCGGTGCGGATGCGGGCGGCTCAGGCCGCCGCGATCCACACGGTCGTGTCGGTGGGCAGGCGCTCGCCGTCGAGGGGACCGCTCGCGATGAGCACCTCGCCCGCGGGCAGCTCGACCGGGGAGTCACCGAGGTTGGCGATCACGGTGAGCGTGCCGTTGCGCAGCGCCACGACGTCGTCGCCGTAGCCGTCGAGCCACTCGATGTCGCCCGCACCCAGGCCGCGCGCGCGGCGCTCGGCGAGCAGCGCGCGGTAGAGCGTGAGGGTGGAGGAGGGGTCGTCGACCTGCACGTCATGCGCGAGCTCGGCCCACTCGGCGGGCTGCGGCAGCCAGGCCTCGCCGGTGGTGTTGAAGCCGTACGCGGGGGCGTCGGCGGTCCACGGGATCGGCACGCGGCATCCGTCGCGTCCGTAGCGCTCGCCGTTCGTGCGGAACCAGGTCGGGTCCTGTCGGGCGTCGTCGGGCAGGTCGATGACCTCGGGCAGGCCCAGCTCTTCTCCCTGGTAGAGGTACGACGAGCCCGGCAGGGCCAGCATGAGCGAGGTGGCGGCGCGGGCGCGGCGCAGGCCCTTCACCGGGTCGGGCTTGCCGGGGGACTTCGGGCCGATGCCGGCGCCCTGCGGGTTCTCGGCCGTCAGCGCCAAGCGCGAGGCGTGGCGCACGACGTCGTGGTTCGAGAGCACCCAGGTGCTCGGGGCGCCCACGGCGGTGTACTCCGCGATCGACTCCGTGACCACGTCGCGCAGGGCCGCGGCATCCCACTTCGTTTCGAGGTAGTGGAAGTTGAACGCCTGATGCATCTCGTCGGGACGCACCCACAGCGCCGTCTGCTTCACCGTCGGCAGCCACGCCTCGGCGCAGAGCGCGCGGTCGCCGTCGTACTCGGCGAGCACCTCGTGCCAATCGCGCCAGACGTCGTGCACGCCCGGCTGGCCCCAGTACGGCACCTCGGCGGCGTCGCCGCCCATCGAGCCGCCCTCGGGGTCGGGCGTGAAGTCGGGCAGGCCCTCGGCCTTGATGAGGCCGTGCGCCACGTCGACGCGGAAACCGTCGATGCCGCGGTCGAGCCAGAAGCGCAGGATGTCGCGGAACTCCGCGCGCACCTCGTCGTTCGTCCAGTCGAAGTCGGGCTGGCTCTCGTCGAAGATGTGCAGGTACCACTGGCCCGGCGTGCCGTCGGCCTCGGTCACGCGCTTCCACATGCCGCCGCCGAAGACGGACTCCCAGTTGTTCGGCGGCAGGTCTCCGTTCTCGCCCTTGCCCTCGCGGAAGATGTAGCGCGCCCGCTCGGGGCTGCCCGGCGCCGCCTTCAGCGCCTCTTGGAACCACACGTGCTGATCGCTGGAGTGGTTGGGCACGAGGTCGACGATGACCCGGATGCCGCGCTCGTGCGCACCCGCGAGCATCGCGTCGAAGTCGGCGAGGGTTCCGAAGATCGGGTCGACGTCGCGGTAGTCGGCGACGTCGTAGCCCGCGTCCTTCTGCGGTGACCGCTGGAAGGGGCTGAGCCAGATGGCATCCACCCCCAGGTCGTGCAGGTCGTCGAGGTGAGCGGTGACGCCGGGCAGGTCGCCCAGGCCGTCGCCCGACGCATCCGCGAACGAGCGCGGGTAGATCTGGTAGATGACGGCGGTGCGCCACCACTCCGCGCCGGGCGCCGAGGCGAGGTCGGAGCGCGCGTCTTCCTGCGTGAAAGTCATGCGACCACGTTAGTGCAAGCGCTTGCAGTCGCGTGTCTCGACGGTGTCCCCGCGCCCCTTGCTCGTTGAGTGTCCGGAACACGCCGTAGTCGTCGGGCCGTACGCGGCGTGTCGTGGACACTCGACAGGGATGTCGCGCGGGGCGGCCGGCGCGCGTCGTGCGGGCGGCGGGGGTGGGCGTCGTACGGGCGGTGCTCGGCGCGTGCGCCCAGCGCCCTGCGCCCGCGCCCGGCGCCCGGCGCCGGGTGTTGAGTGTCCGAGACATGCCGCTCGCGGCGGGGCATGCGCGGCGTGTCCTGGACACTCAACGGGGAAGGGCGGGGGTGGAGCGCCGCGATTAGGCTGGGGCGGTGCCCGACGCCTCTGCTCTCGCCCGCGCTGAATCGCTCATCACGAGCATCCCCGACTACCCGAAGCCGGGGATCGTGTTCCGCGACATCACGCCGCTGCTGACGGATGCCGCGGCCCTGCGCACCGTCGTCGAGGCGTTGATCGAACCCTTCGCCGGCCGCTTCGACGCCGTCGCGGGGGTCGAGGCGCGCGGCTTCCTGCTCGCCGGCGCTGCGGCGATCGTCGCGAACGTGGGGCTGATGCCCATCCGCAAGGCCGGGAAGCTCCCCCGACCCGCCGCCGCGGTCGAGTACGACCTCGAGTACGGCTCGGCGACCATCGAGATGCACGACGACAATGCCGCGGGCGCCCGCGTGCTGCTTCTCGACGACGTGCTCGCCACGGGCGGAACGCTCGCCGCCGGCCGCGAGCTGCTGCAGACGGTGGGCAGCGAGGTCATCGGCATCGCGACGCTGCTCGAGATCGACGGCCTCGGCGGCCGCGAGGTGCTCGGCGGCGACGTGCACGCGGTCTTCCACGTCTGACGCCGCCTTCGCCCCGCCTCGTACCCGCCCCCAGCGTCGAGTGTCCACAACACGCCGCGCGGCCCATCGCACGCGCGGCGTGTCTTGGACACTCAACGAGAGGGGGCCGTCGCGCGCCGCGCAACGCGCACCGACGCCACGGCATCCGCCACCGCTCCCGCGACCCGGTCGGTCTGGCGCAGGGGCAGGGCGTTCGAGTGGGGCCGCGTGAACGCCCCGGCCTCCATGGCCGAGGTGAAGGGGCCGAGGGCGAAGAGCGTGGGGTGGGCGGAGCCGTCGCGGGCGATCACCCGGCCGTCGGCGTCGACGTCGATGCGGCCGAGCGAGCCGGTGAACGTCGCGTCGCTGACGTGCACCTCTCGGCCGTGGCGCGTCGCGAGTTCGCGGAGCGCGGGGTTCTCGCTCGAGGCGGCCCCCATCCCCGGAAGCCAGGCGTCGATGAGCGACCCCGCCCGCACCTCGCCGGGAACGCGGGGAGAGGATGCCACGAAGCGGCCGTCCGCGATCCGAACGGCGACCTCGGGGCCGAGGAAGCGAACGACCCCGGCGTCGGCGAGGGCGCCGATCTCTTCCAGGCGGTGCGCGGGCGGGCCCGAGGCGACGTAGCTGAAGAACGTGTGCCAGGTCACGGGCAGGTCGACGGCCCGCGAACGCGCGCTCCACCGCTCGGTGGGGATGTCGGCCAGGGCCAGGAACGACAGCAGGATCGTGAGGAACAGCGCCTGCGCGGTGCTGCGTTCCTGCGTCGCGCGCAGCTGCAGGTCGTCGGCGATGTGGCGGCGCACGCGCCGGTGCACGTCGGCGGCGTCGACGAACGCCTCGTCGCCGAGCGGCACGTCGAGTGCGGGCACGTCGAAACGGTCGAGCGGGTCGGGCACGACGGCGGCGACCGCGCGGCGGAGGGCGGCCGTGTTCCCGTCGACTTCGCGCAGGATCGCGCGGAAGGCCGCCCACGTCGTCGTCACCCGCTCGGGGTGGCCGGTGAACAGCTCGCGGTAGTGCCCCCACACGAGCTCCCGCGCGACGAGCGGCCACACGTCGTCGAGGAAGTCGATCGTGCCCGGACGGGCGAGAAGATCGGCGATCGCGGCCGGGGTCAGCACCTCGCGCGTCGGCGGTTCGCCCTGTACCTGGGATGACACCTTCGAGCGGTACGGCACCCCGCGGCGGGAGCCGAGGTGCAGCCGCGGCTCCCGCCCCGACGGCTCGTACCGCAGCCGGCCGTCGGCGGTACGCGCGAAGCGGCCGCCGCGTCCTTCGGCCAGCAGCACGACGGCATCCACCGCAGCCAGGCCCATTCCGCGCACGATGACGTCGTCGCCGGGGCGGAGCACCGAGAGGTCGGCGTCGGCGGTGAACGACGGCGGCACGTAGGTCAGCCCGGTGTCGGCGGCCGCGAGGAGCAGGTCGCGGGTCTGACCGTCGGGATCGCGTCCGTTGTGACCCAGGGCGTACACGACGATGTCGGCGGGTAGACGGATGCCGTCGGCCAACGCCACCTCGTACCCGTCGACCGTGTCGTCGACCCACTGCACGGCGCCGCGGTGCCACCGCACCTCGACGCCCGGGGGCGCGATGGCGACCGTGCGCCGCCAGAACCAGTCGAGGTACACGCTCTGCAGCCGGCGCGTGGGGAAGCTGTCGCCGCGGAGCGCCTGCAGCTCGGCCGCGAGGTCGGGATCGTCGATCTCGACGTCGGGCAGCGAGCCCGCGCGGACGCGCTCGGCCCACTCGATGAGCGACGGTCCCGAGCGCACCGGCCCCGCGATCGTGCACGACTCGTCGGTGAACACCGTCACGTCGCGCGCCATCGAGTTGAGCTTGAGCAGGGGCGACTGCTCCCGCCGCCAGATGCGGCCGGCACCGGGCGGGTGCGGGTCGACGAGGGTGACGTGCAGCGCCGGGGTCGCGGCTTTCGTGCGCCGGGCGAGCAGGCGCTCGACGAGCATCACGGCGCGGGGTCCCGCGCCGACGATGACGAGCCGCGCCGCCCGGTCGCTCATCGCGCGGCGGCCGTCGCGGTGTCGTGCGGCCCGGGGGTGTCCGGAGCGCCCGCGACCACCGGCGGCAGTCCCAGCAGGTCGTGCAGGGTCGCGCCCTCGTCGTACGAGCGGCGGTACGACCCGCGCTCCTGCAGCAGGGGCACGACCTTCTCGGTGAACTCGTCGAGGCCGTGCGGGGTGACGTGCCCGACGACCGTGAAGCCGTCGGTCGCGCGCTCCTGCACGTACCGGTCGATCTCGGATGCCACGTGCTCGGGCGTTCCGACGAAGGTGTGGTTCGCCGTCAGGCGGATGACGAGCTCGCGGATGCTGAGGTTCTCGGCCGTCGCCTGCGCGCGCAACTGACCCACCCGGGCGCGGATCGCCGCGTGGCGCCCGGCGAAGCCCTGCGCCGTCTCGACGCCCGTGTCGGGTTCGACGTCGGGCAGGGGGCCGTCGGCGTCGTACCCGCTCAGGTCGCGGTTCCAGATCTGCTCGAGATAGGTGATCGCGGTCTGCGGCCGCACCTGGGCGAGCGCGATCTCGCGCGAGTGCTCGCGGGCCTCGGCCTCGGTGTCGCCGAGCACGAAGGTCGCCGCGGGCAGGATCTTCAGCGAGTCCTCGTCGCGGCCGTGGGCGGCGAGGCGACCCTTCACATCGCGGTAGAACTGCTGCGCGTCGTCGAACGCGGTGTGCAGCGAGAAGATCACGTCGGCGTGGGCGGTGGCGAAGTCGCGGCCGTCGGGGGAGTCGCCGGCCTGCACGATCACCGGCCGGCCCTGCGGGGAGCGGGGGACGTCGAACACCGCGTCGACGTCGAACAACCGCGTCTCGTGCCGTACCCGCGCGATGGCGTCATCGCGCAGGAACGCCCCGGTGTCGGCATCCGCCACGATCGCGTCGTCGCGCCACGACGACCACAGCGCTTTCGAGAGTTCGGCGAACTCGGAGGCCCGCACGTACCGGTCGGCGTGGTCGAGGTAGCCGCCGCGGCGGAAGTTCGCCCCGTGGAACGCGTCGGAACTGGTCACGGCGTTCCACCCCGCGCGACCGCCCGAGAGCAGGTCGAGGGTGCCGAGCTGTCGGGCGAGCTCGTACGGCTCGTTGAACGTCGTGTTGAGCGTGCCGACCAGGCCGATGTGCTCGGTGACGGCGGCCAGGGCGGTGAGGATCGCGAGGGTGTTCGGGCGTCCCGCCACGTCGAGGTCGTGCAGCTGCCCGCGGTGCTCGCGCAGTCGCAGCCCCTCGGCGAGGAACAGGTAGTCGAAGAAGCCGCGCTCGGCGGTGCGGGCGAAGTGCTCGAACGACGAGAAGTCGATCTGACTGCCCGCGGCCGGGTCGGTCCAGACGGTCGTGTTGTTCACCCCGGGGAAGTGGGCGGCGAGATGGATCCGGCGGCGGGTCATGCGCCGACCTCCTGACGGGCGTAGCGGCTGGCGAGACGGGGGAGTCCGACGCGCTCGCGCAGCGTGGGCGCGCCGTCGTCGGGGAGCAGGATGCCGGCGCTCGCCGCCCGCGGGATGACCCGGTCGGCGATGGCCTCGAGGTCGGCCGGAAGGCGGGCGGGACGCAGGCGCACACCGTCGACCCCGGCGTCGGCGAGGGCGCGGATCTCGTCCACGACGTCGTCGGCGGTGCCCACGACCACGCGGGCGTCGGTGGTGAGCGGCGCGCGCTCCTGCAGGCGGTTCCAGACCGCGGCGGCCGCGGCGGGGGTCTCTTCGACGAGGACGAGCAGGTCGGCGAAGACGCGCAGGGGCTCGTCGAGCGCGCGCGCCGCGTCGGCGGCCTCGGCCAGCTCGCTCCGGATGCCGTCGACCGCGGCCGCATCGGCGGGCGTGACGAACACGAGGTCGGCGTGCTCCGCGGCGAAGCGGTAGGGCACGCTCTGGTGGGCAAGCGCGGTGACGAGAGGCTGTCCCTGGGGGGAGCGCGGCACGATCGAGGCGCCTGTGATGGAAAAGAACTCGCCCTCGAACGCGACGTTGTGAACGCGGTCCCGGTCGAGGAACTTCCCCGACGCGAGGTCGCGCACGATCGCGTCGTCTTCCCACGAGTCGGCGAGGCGGCGGATGACGTCGGCCACCTCGCCGGCCTCGCGGAAGGCCGCGAGCAGCGCCGGGTCGTCTTCGACGCGACCGGATGCCGGCAGCCCCGTGGGTCCGTCGGTGCGGCGCCCGAAGTTCGCGCGCTCCTGCACGGTGGAACCCGCGACCAGACGCACGCCCCCGCGGCCCCGGCTGACGTGGTCGAGGGTCTGCAGCCCCGTGGCGAGGTGGAACGGCTCGGGGTGCGCGGTGGTCGCCGTCGGCACGAGGCCGATGCGGCGCGTGACCGGTGCCAGGAACGACGCCACCAGCACCGCGTCGAGGCGCCCCCGCACGCGGTCGCGCCGGGTCTCGGCATCCGGCTCGAAGGAACGGCCGCCGAGGCTCAGCGCGTCTTCGATCGTCGCGAGCAGCAGGCCCGCGTCGTCGGCCGTGCGGGCGAGCGCGCGCCAGTACGCCGGCGACGTCAGCTCGGCGGGCCGCGCCGTGGGCTCGCGCCAGGCGGCCGGGTGCCAGCCGGCGCCGTCCAGGGCGACGGCGAGGTGGATGCGGTCCGACATCGGGGATTCCCTCCGCGGCGGGTCCGTCCCGCCGAGACGCCCACTGTGCCGCCGCGGCCCTGTCGACACAATCGGGCGCGTCACACAGCGCCGCGAGGCGTCATGTTACGAGCGCCGCGGGTTCGATCCCCCTCCGCTCCGCCTCGCGGCGGGGCGGACGGCGGTGAGGCGCGGAACCTACCGTCCGCGGCGCGCGAGCGCGCGCCGGGGCGGCGACTGTGTCGCCCCGCGACGTAGCGAGTCCGACGGTGACGTGTCGCTACGGCCCGTGTCGCCCGAGATGAGCGCGCGGCCGCGGCCGCCTAGCTTCGGCCGGAGCGTGCAGCATTCCCACCCCCCATCGAGAGAGGTCCGCCCATGAGCGCCCCCGCCGCGATCGCCCCCCTCACGGGGCTCTCCGCCCTGTTCGACGACGTGCGTCGCGAGGCGTCGCGCATCGACGTGCGACCGCCGTCGGTCGAGACGGCGGCGTTCGCCCACGACGCCGGCACGGCGCCGCGGCGCGGGACCGCTGTGCAGGACGGGCCGGCGGTCGCGTTCCCGGCCACCGTCGCCGAGGTGCAGCAGCTCGTGCGCCTCGCCGGCCGCCACGGCGTCAGCGTCGTGCCGCGCGGCGCGGGGACCGGCCTGTCGGGCGGTGCCGCGGCGGGCGCCGACCAGCTCGTGATCTCGACCGACCGACTCACCCGGATCGTCGAGGTGTCGCCCGCCGACGAGGTCGCCGTCGTGGAGCCGGGTGTGCTCAACTCCGCCCTCAACGAGCGCCTCGCCCCGCTCGGCCTCTTCTACGCCCCCGACCCCGCGAGCTGGCGCATCTCGAGCATCGGCGGCAACATCGCCACCAACGCCGGGGGCCTGCGGTGCGCGAAGTACGGCGTCACCCGCGAGTCGGTGCTGGCCCTCGACGTCGTGCTCGCCGACGGCAGCCTCGTCTCGATCGGACACCGCTCGATCAAGGGCGTCACCGGTCTCGACCTCGTCTCGCTGTTCGTGGGCTCCGAGGGCGTGCTCGGCATCGTCGTCGGCGCCACCGTGCGCATCCGTCCGCTCCCCGTCGCGCGGCGCACGGTGACGGCGTTCTTCGACTCCACGGCTGCGGGGGCTGCGGCGATCGGGGCGATCACGGCCTCGCGCGTGCGCCCCAGCGTCATCGAGTTCCTCGACCAGCCCACCCTCGAGGGCATCGACGCGGCGAACGACTCCGGGCTCCGCGCCCGCGGCGCGGCCCTGCTGCTGATCGAACTCGACGGGTTCGGCATCGACGAGCAGACGGCCGAGCTGACCGCCGCGCTCGAGGCCGTCGGCGCCCGCGTGCGGGTCGAGACCGACGACGATGCCGAGGGGCTCTGGGAACTGCGCCGCTCGGGCCGCCGCTTCGACGACGGCTCCTGGTTCGCCGGCGGCGACGTCGCCGTGCCGAAGTCGCGCATCGCCGAGATCTTCGCCGGCTTCCCCGAGATCGAGGCCCGCCACGGCGTGACCGTCAGCGCCGTCGCCCACGCGGGCGACGGCAACCTGCACCCGGTCGTCACCCTGCCCATCCCCGCCGACGCCGACCCGGCGGTCGTTCCCGCGGCGGTACACGACGCCGCCGACGACCTGGTGCGTGCCGCCCTCGCCGTGGGCGGCACGGTCAGCGGTGAGCACGGCATCGGCACGGTCAAGCGCGCGCTCGCCGCCGAAGAGCTCGCCGCGCGCGTGCGGGCGGCGCAGCGCGCGATCAAGGACGCGCTCGACCCGGCCGGCCTGTTCAACCCCGGAAAAGCCCTGTAACCCGTTCCCCACAGCTCGAGGATTCTCATGACCACTCGCATCCGCCCCCTTCGACGCCTGCTCGGCGTCGCCTCCGCCCTCACCGTCGGAGCAGTCCTGCTCAGCGGCTGCGGCGCGGGCTCGACCGCCGCCCCGTCCGCCGACGCCACCCCGAAGCCCGGCGGCGACCTGGTGTTCCTCATCGACTCGCTCGGTGCCACCTGGATCCCCAACAACAGCTCGATCTCGAGCTATCAGGGCAACATCTGGGGTCACCTGACCGACAAGCTCGTCTACGTCGACGCCGAGGGGGCCCTCAGCCCGTGGATCGCCGAGAGCTGGGACGAGAACGCCGACAAGACCCAGTTCACCCTCCATCTCAAAGAGGGCGTGACCTTCTCGGATGGCACGCCGCTGGATGCCGCCGCGGTCGTGGCGAACATCGACATCTGGGCGAAGGGCCGCCCCGACGAGGGCATCAACCGCATCGGCCTGTTCCCCTCGGCCAACTACCAGGGCGCGGAAGCCGTGGATGCCACCACGGTGACGGTGTCGTTCTCGGCGCCCACGCTGAGCTTCATCCCGACGCTGGCATACCACGGCTCGATCCTGCTGTCGCCGACGACGCTCGCCCTCCCCGCCGACCAGCAGGCCGACCTCACGAACGACATCGGCAGCGGCCCCTTCACCGTCGAGAAGGTCGCCGACGGCGACAGCGTCGTGCTGAAGAAGCGCGATGACTACGACTGGGGCCCCGAGGCGATCGGACACGACGGCCCGGCCTACCTCGACACCATCACGTACAAGCAGGTGGCTGAGCCCTCGCTGCGCACCGCCTCGGTCGAGTCGGGCCAGGCGCAGGTCGCGTACAACGCCAGCCCGCAGGACCTCGACGCGCTGAAGGGTGAGGGCCTGACCGTCGAGACGCCGCGCTACCTCGGCTTCGTCAACGGCTACGCGCTGAACACCACGGTGGCGCCGTTCGACGACGTGCGCGTGCGCCAGGCGGTGCAGCACGGCATCGACCGCGACGAGATCCTCTCGACCGTCTACACCGAGGACTGGCTCGGGGCCGAGTCCTTCATCCAGAGCACGGTCCCCGAGGCGACCGATCGCAGCGCCGACTTCGCCTACGACCCCGACGAGGCGGCATCCCTGCTGGACGCGGCGGGATGGGTGAAGGGCGCCGACGGCGTGCGCACGAAGGACGGCCAGAAGCTCTCCTTCACGCTGTACCCGAACCCCTACCTCCAGGCCTCGCAGTCGGTCGACGAACTCGTCGACCAGCAGCTGACGACCCTCGGCTTCGAGGTGAACCTCGAGACGTACGACGTGCCGACCTACGGCCAGAAGGTCATCGGCAACGCCGCCGTGCCGGCGACCGAGATCACCCGCAGTTTCGTCGACGTCGGAACCGTCGCCGGCGTGCTCACCTCGCAGAAGAAGGGAGACGAGGACTGGTTCAAGGTCGGCACCTCGGATGCCACGCTCAACGACCTCGCCACGCGCATCGCCACGGCCACCGACCGCGACGCCCGTGCCGCGGTGGCCGACGAGCTGCAGGGTTACGTGCTCGATCAAGGCTACTTCGTGCCGCTCACCCAGATCGTGCAGCGCGTCTACGTGCAGGCCCCCGACGTCAGCGGCGTCACCTACAACGGCCTCGCCTACGCGTACTACCTGGACGCCTGGCTGAACGACTGACCTCGGCCGCGGGGGCGGGTGCACGGCATCCCTCCCCGCGGCGTCAGACAGAGAGGAAGAGAACATGCTGCGCATCTACGGCCGTTTCGCCCTGCGGCGCACCGGTCAGGCGATCGTCGTCGTCGTGCTGGCGTACCTGTTCACGTTCGTCGTGATCAGCATCCTGCCCGGCGACCCCGTGACGAGCACGCTGAGAAACCCCGACAACGGGTTCACCGAGGACGACATCGCGCGCATCGTCGCCTACTACGGGCTCGATCAGCCCTGGTACGTGCAGCTGGGCTCGTCTCTCGGCCGGTTCGTGGTGGGCGATCTCGGCGTCTCGCTGCGGTCGAACCTGCCCGTCGGCACCCTGGTGTTCGACGCCCTGGGCTCCACGCTGAGCCTCGCGGCGGCCGCGCTCCTCGTCGCGATCGTGCTGGCCGTCGTCATCGCGTACGGGACGCAGTTCCTGCCCCCGCGCTTCGGTCAGGGCGTGCTCCGCTCGCTGCCGTCGCTGTTCCTGTCGGTGCCGAACTTCGTCATCGGCCTTCTGCTCATCCACGTCTTCGCCTTCGGCCTCGGACTGTTCAGCATGATCGACACCGAGACGCCGTGGGGCACCTTCTTCGCGGCGGTGGCGCTCGGCGTCCCCGTGTCGGCGCAACTGGCGGAGGTGCTCATCGCCTCGCTCGACCACGAGTCGCGCCAGGAGTACGTCGCCGTCGCGCGATCGCGGGGGCTGCGGTCGGGGGCGCTGTTCCTGCGGCACCTCGCCAAGCCGTCGGCGTTGCCGACGGTGACGGTGCTGGCGTTGATCGTCGGTGAACTGCTCGGCGGAGCCCTCATCACCGAGGCGATCTTCGGCCGCGTCGGCATCGGCACCCTTGTGGAGTCGGCCGTCGCGAGCCAGGACCTGCCGGTGCTGCAGGCGGTGGTGTCGCTCGCGGCCGTGGTGTTCGTCGTGGTGAACCTCGTCGCCGACCTCGCGTACCCCCTGCTCGATCCCCGCGTCTCGGTGGGTCCGTCCGGGCGCCCGGCCGTCAGCGCTTCGCGCGAGGACCCGGCGCCGCTGCTCCGCGAGGAGGTGGGGATCGTATGACCGCCGCATCGCTCCTCGCGCCGCGGGCGACGATCGCCCGGGTGCGCGGCATCCGTCTCTCCGTCCCGATCGGCGTGATCGTGTCGTTCGTCGTCGTGGCCGTCGTGCTCGCCTGGTCGCTCGCGCCCACGCTGTTCACGACCCAGAACCCGGCGCAGGGAGTCCCCGCCGACAAGCTGCAGGGCCCCAGCGCCGCGCACGTGCTCGGCACCGACCATCTCGGTCGCGACCTGTTCGCGCGCATCGTGTTCGGCGCGCAGTCGTCGGTGACCAGTGCCCTCGTGGCCGTGACGATCGGGGTGGTCGTCGGCGGACTGATCGGTCTGCTCGCCGGCTTCCTCGGGTCGTGGACCGACGTCGTGCTGGCGCGCTTCGTCGACGTGCTGCTGGCGATCCCCGCGTTCCTGCTCGCCGTCGTGATCGTCAGCTCGCTCGGCTTCCAGACCATCAACGCCGCGATCGCCACCGGGGTGTCGGCCGTCGCGGTGTTCGCGCGCGTCATGCGGGCGGAGGTGCTGCGGGTGCGCTCCTCGGTCTTCGTCGAGGCCGCGCGTCTGCAGGGCGGCTCGAACCTGCACGTGCTGTTCCGGCACGTGCTGCCCAACGCCTCGCGCTCGCTCGTTCCGCTCGCGGTGCTGCAGTTCGGCCTGTCGATCCTCGTCATCGCGGGGCTCGCCTTCCTCGGCTACGGCGATCCGCCCCCGGCATCCGACTGGGGTCTGCTCATCTCGGCCGGCAAGGACTACCCCCGGGCGCCGTGGCTGGTCGTCTGGCCCGCCCTGGTGACCGTGGCGACCGTGCTGTCGATCAACCGCATCAGCCGCTGGCTCCGGAGGACGTCATGACCACCACCCTCGCGCTTCACCCCGAGACGGTCGTGGCGACCCCGCCGCTGCTGCGCGTGCAGGATCTCTCGGTCTCGTACGGCCGCACCCCCGTGGTGCACGACGTGTCGTTCTCGATCCCGCGCGGCGGCAGCCTCGCCCTCATCGGGGAATCGGGCTCGGGCAAGTCGACCATCGCGCGCTCGGTGCTCCGGCTCCTCCCGCGCGGCACGGGCCGGGCACGGGGACGGGTCGCCTTCGCCGGCGACGACCTGCTCGATCTCTCCGAGGCGCGGTTCCGGCCGTACCGCGGGCGCCGGATCGGCTTCGTGCCGCAAGACCCCGCCCACGCGCTCAACCCCGTGCGCACGGTGGGGTCGCAAGCGCGCGAGGCGGCCGCCCTGGCCGGTCTCGCCGACGCCCGCGCGCAGCGCGCGGCGAGCCTCGACGTGTTCGCCCGCGTCGGCCTGCCCGATCCCGCCCGGGTGTACGACTCGTACCCGCACCAGTTGTCGGGCGGCATGCTGCAGCGCGTGCTCATCGGGCTCGCCGTGCTGCCGCGGCCCGAGCTGCTCGTCGCCGACGAGCCCACCAGCGCGCTCGACGTGACGATCCAGAAGCGCATCCTCGACCTGCTCGACGATCTGCGCACCGAGGACGGCATCGGTCTGCTGCTCATCACGCACGACCTGGCGATCGCCGCCGAGCGCACCGACGAGATCGTCGTACTCAAAGACGGCCGCGTGCAGGAGGCCGGCTCGACCCGCACCGTCTTCGCCGCGCCGACCTCGCCGTACACGGTGCAGCTGCAGGCCGATGCGCCCGCGCTGAACCCCGACCGCTACCGCGGTGATGTCGTCGACCGCGGGGTCGACGAGTGGACCACCGACACCGCGTCGGCCCGCATCCACGTCCGCGACGTGTCGAAGAGCTTCGTCGTCGACGGGACGCCGCGCCCCGCGGTGTCGGGGGTCTCGTTCCGCGTTCCGGCCGGAACGACCCATGCCCTCGTCGGAGAGTCCGGCTCCGGCAAGACCACGACGGTCCGCCTGCTCCTGGGGCTGGAGAGCCCCGACGCCGGGGAGATCCTCGTCGACGGGAAGGCGGTGACGGGCCGCACGGAGCAGGAGCTGCGCGGCATCCGTCGCCACCTGCAGCTGGTGTACCAGAACCCCTTCACCTCGCTCGACCCCACCTGGAGCGTCGCGCGCCTCGTGCGTGAACCGCTCGACCGCTACCGCATCGGCACGCGCGCGGAGCGCTCGACCAGGGTGGCTGAGGCTCTGGATGCCGTGGGCCTGCCGCCCGAGCTCGCTCGCCGTCGCCCCGACGCGCTGTCGGGCGGACAACGCCAGCGCGTGGCCATCGCCCGTGCCCTGGTGCTCGAGCCCGACGTCATCGTGCTCGACGAACCGACCTCGGCCCTCGACGTGACCGTGCAGGCCGGGGTGTTCGAGGTGCTCCGCCGCCTGCAGCGCGAGCGCGGTCTCACGTACCTCTTCGTCTCGCACGACCTCGCGCTCGTCCGGCAGATCGCCGACACCGTGTCGGTGCTCAAGGACGGTCGGGTCGTCGAGGCCGGCCGCGTCGCCGACGTGCTCTCGCACCCGCGCGAGCAGTACACGCGGGCGCTCGTCGAGGCCATTCCCCGTCCCCTGGCCGCCCTGGCCCGACCCTCGGAGTCGTCATGACCCTCCTCGTCCCGTCCCGCCCCGCTCTCATCGAGGCGTTCACCGTCCCGAAGGGCTTCGGCGACCAGACCCTGCGCGACCGTCGACCCGATGCGATCGAGCTGCTCGGCGGCATCCCGGATCCGTCGGTGCTGCCGACCGCCGAGCTCGCCGAGGCGACGGCCCGCGTGCTCGCCGCGCCCGGGGCGCCGTCGTTGCAGTACTCCCGCACCGAGGGCATTCCGGCGCTGCGGGAGTGGATCGCCGCGCGCGAGGGCGTCGCCGTCGAGCGGGTGCTCATCACCAACGGTGGCTTCCACGGCCTCGCTCTCGCGGTGCAGACCGTGCTCGAGCGCGGCGACCTCGTGGCCGTCGACAACCCGGTGTTCCCGCTGTTCCTGCGCGGCCTCGAGCTGGCCGACGCGCGGGTGCTGCCCATCCGTGTCGGGGCCGAGGGGCTCGACGTCGACGAGCTCGCCTCGCAGCTGCGCGACGGAGCGCGCCCCGCCGCGGTGTACACGGTGCCGGAGTTCCACAACCCGTCGCAGTCGTCGTTGCCGACCGAGCGCCGTCGCGAACTCGTGGCCCTGGCCGAGAGGTTCGGCTTCGTGGTCTTCGCCGACGACCCCTACCGCGAGCTGCGGTTCCACGGCGAGCCCGAGTCGGTCGCGCCCTTCCACGACTCCGACCACGTCATCCACGTCAACACCTTCACCAAGACGCTCGGCCCGGGGCTGCGCCTGGGGTGGGTCGTGCTGCCGGAGCGGTTGGTCCCGGATGCCGTGGCCCTGCGCAGCCGCCAGGACTCGCACTCGTCGACCTTCGTGCAGGCGGTGATCGCCGAGCTGCTCACCAGTGACGCGGGGTTGTTCGACCGCGTGCTCGGGCGGGCGCGGTCGCTGTACCGCTCGCGCGCCCGGGCGCTCGCCGATGCTCTGGAGGCCGAGGCCCCGGGGGTGTTCGACGTCACGGTGCCCGACGGCGGGCTGTTCCTCTGGCCGCGGCTGAATGATGAGGCGATCGATGCCGACCGGCTCGCGGCCGACGCGAGCGCCGAGGGCGTGGAGTACCAGCGCGGGTCGTTCTTCGCCTCCGGCCCCGGAACCGACGCCGACCGGCACCTGCGTCTGGCCTACGGCGACACCGACGAAGACGACCTGCGCACGGCCGCAGCGCGCCTCGCGCGGGCGGTGGCGCGGCAGCGCTGAGGCGGGGCGCACGGGTGCGCGCAGGGTCGGTGCCGGCGTCGCGCGAGGTGGCGCGGGGCGGCGCCGGCGGGTGTGCGCAGGGTCGGCGATGTGCACAACCTCCGTTCGGTTCGGGGGATGCCGGCTGAGGTTGTGCGTATCGCTGAGGTTATGCTCGCGGCGCGGCGGGGCTCACGGCGTCGGGCTCCACCCCAGCAGCGGCCCCAACCGCCCCGCGATGTCCTCGAGGATCTGCACGTAGTCGTCGGGTGCGAGGTCGAACGGCAGGGCGAAGGCCACCTCGTCGATCTCGGCGAACGACGCCGTCGCCTGCAGCTGCTCGGCGATCTGCTCCGAGGTGCCGACGAGGTCGGCGGCGAACAGCAGCCCGCGGGGACCCTGGGGGATCCCGACGCGCCCGCGCCGCGACTCGGCGTAGGCCTCGTATCGCCGACGCTGGTCGGGTGTGGCCGTGTCGGTGGGGACCACCACGAGACCCTGTGACACGCGGGCGTTCTCGCCGTCGGCGTGCGTGTCGCGGTACAGGCGGATCTGCGCGTACTGCTCGGTGTCGAAGTCGGTCGACGTCGTCGACTGGATGACGCTGCTGGTGAGCAGGTGGAAGCCGTTCTCGGCCGCCCAGGTCGTCGAGGTGGGGCTCCCGGCGCCGTACCAGAGCCGGTCGGCGAGGCCCGCGGAGTGCGGTTCGATGCGCTCGGAATACTCCTCGATGCCCTCGGTGCCCGCGAACGGGCTGACGGCCTCGCCCGCGAGGAAGCGGCGGAGCCGCGCGAGGCGCCCGTACCCGAAGTCCTCGTGGTCGGACGTGTCGGGGTACAGTGCGGCGGCGATCTCGTCGAGCCGGCGCGGCGGACCCACCGAGAAGCCCGGCTCGAGGCGTCCACCGCTGAGCACGTCGACGGTGGCCAGGTCTTCGGCGAGGCGGAACGGGTTCTCGTAGCCGAGCGGGATGACCGCGGTTCCGAGCCGGATGCGACTCGTGCGCTGGGATGCCGCGGCGAGCACCGCGACGGGGGAGGACAGGCCGTACTGCAGGTGCCGATCACGCAGCCACGCGCTGTCGAAGCCGAGGCGCTCGCCGCGCTCGATGATCGACAGGGTGGTCTCGTGCCCGGCGCGCGGGTCGTCGCGGTCGAAGAGGCCGATGGTGAGGAAGCCGAGGGAGCGGAGCGCGCGGGTCATGCCGGCGTCCGCACGGCCGCGAACCGGTTCCGCCGCCGCAGCGCGAAACCCAGGCGCTCGTACGCCGCGATCGCACCGACGTTCGTCGCCGCCGCGTGCAGCAGTGCGCGGTCACCGCGCTGCTGGATGTGGAACGCCACGTCGAGCACGAGGCGCGAGGCGAGGCCCTGGCGCCGGTGATCGGCATCCACCGCGACGGCACTGATCTCGGTCCACCCCGTGGGGTGGAGGCGCTCGCCGGCCATGGCCACCAGACGGCCTTCGCGACGGATGCCGATGTATCGACCGAGCTCGTAGGTGCGGGGCCGGAAGGGGCCGGGCTGATTGCGGTCGACGATCGCGATCATGTCGGCCGCGTCCGCGGCATCCAGTTCGATCGCTTCGTCATCGGGACGCGTCCGCAGGGCGTCGGTCTCGACGAGCTGCACCCCCTCGCCCCCGCCGAGGTACTCCCACCCCTCGGGGAAGCCGCCCTCGTAGCCCGACAGGCCGACGTCGGCGCCCGGTCCGACGAGGTCGCGCAGGGCGTCCCAGACCCCGGGTTCGTCCCACGTGCGCACGGCGACGAACGGCGCGACGTCCTCGGCATACCGGCGGACGAGGTCGCCGCCGATGGCGAACGAGGAGTGCGGGCCGGCCAGGGAGTGCCAGGCGGCGTTGTCGAGGACGGTGGCGTCGGCGTGGGGGATGTCGAGGAGCGATGCGGAGGTCACCGGGACACTCTGCGCCGGTCGCGGCGGCCGTGCAAGCCGGGGGTCACGAGACGCAACCGGACCACCCCACGATGACGGCGTGTGAAGACGTTCGACGCCCGGTGACGGTCGCCGACTCCGCGTTGCGAGTGGCGCCCGCCGAAGTGTTACCCGCGGTTTCCGGTGCCGGGGGAGAGTCGCGAGGAGCGGGGAGATACTGACGGGATGACGGCGGTGGACAGCACGTGGACGATCGAGCGGGTCGACTGGCACGACGAGCGGGCGGTGGCGTTGCGCGCCGCGATGGATGACGAGATCGGCCCGCGGTACGCCGATGCGTTCGCGGCGTTCGATGACGAGACGCGCGCCCTGCTGGCCGAGGACTTCGCGGTCGATCCCGCCACGATCGTCGACGTGCTGCTCGTGCACGACGGGTCCGGCGAGCCGGTCGGCCACGCGGCGCTCCGCGCCCTCGGCGGCGAGCTCGAGGTCAAGCGCGTCTTCGTCGATCGCCGCGCCCGCGGGCAGGGGGCGAGTCGCGCGCTCATGGCCGAGCTCGAGCGCATCGCGCGGCACCGGGGCGCGTCTCGGCTCATCCTGCAGACCGGCGACCGGCAGCCCGAGGCCATCGCGCTGTACGAGCGCATCGGGTACCACGCCATCGACACCTTCGCGCCGTACGTGCGGTTCCCCGCCTCGCGGTGCTTCGCGAAGCCGCTGGCCGCGGGATCGTCGGCCGCGTGACCGACGACATCCTCGACGTCGCCGTCATCGGCGCGAGCGCGAGGCGGCCCGCCCGAGCGCGGGGGTTCGGGGCGCGAAACGTGCGGTGGGGCGGACAATGACCGCCCCGCTGCACGAACCCCGCCCCGAACGGTGCAGGGCGGGTCGCACCAGCGCCGTCAGAGGTCGTACGCGAATGCCCGCAGGTCGAGGAAGCGACCGGGCTCGACCTCGACCGGATGCTCGCGCTCGGTCAGCCGGCGGAAGCCGAGCTTGAGGTACAGCGCGTGGGCGCCGAGCATCTCGGGGCCGCTGTTCATCACGACGCGCTCCGCCCCGCGCGCCCGGGCGAGCTCGATCACGTGACGGGTGAGAGCCTCGCCCACGCCGCGCCCCCGGGCCGTCGGCGCAACAGCGAGCTGACGGAAGTCGAGTTCACCCTCGACCGCGAGCGGCGACAGGCGCTCGCCGGGCCGGGGTGTCCAGACGGTGCCCACGATCTCGTCGCCGTCGAGGGCGACCCACACCTCGCCCTGCGCGACCCGGGTCGCAACGTCGGCGAGCGACGCGAGGTAGCCCGCGGTGAGTCCCTCGTAGCTGTGGCGGTAGGCGTCGGCGGTGAGGCGCCCGGCATCCGCGTGCTCGTCGGGCGCGACGAGGCGGATGGTCAGGGCGGGGGCGTCGGTGCGGGCTTCGGCCGGCGCGAGAGCGTCGCCGGCGCCCGCGGCGCGGTCGGCGGGGAGCGAGGTGGTCATGGCATCCCTTCGAGGAAGCGAGAACGCGGCCCGGTCTCGAGGACCGGGCCGCGTTCAGGTCAGGACTTCGGGAGTCCGGGCGGGTTGATCTGCGAGGTCTCGATGCCCTCGGACTCGAGGTTCCACACCTTCAACACGTCGGCGTACTTTCCATTCCGGATGAGCTCCTCGAGCGCGACGTTGACCGGCTCGACGAGCCCGTTGCCCTTCTTCGTGCCCGCAGCGATGTCGGCCTGCAGCGGCCAGCCGCCGGGGACGATCCCGACGATCTTGGTCTCGCCGGTTTCTTTCGCCGCCCACGCGGCGGTGGCGTTCGGACCGAAGGTCGCGTCGACACGGCCCGACTGCAGGGCGAGGGTCGCTGCGGCATTGTCGTCGTAGTAGTTCAGCTCGGCGGGGGCCTTGCCCGCGGCCGTCAGCTCGGCGTTCCAGCTCAGCAGCACCTTCTCTTGGTTCGTGCCCGAGCCCACGACGACCTTGAGGCCCGAGATGTCGTCGGCCTTCTCGATCTTCTCGATCGCGCTGTCGGAGCGCACGGCGAAGCCGAGCAGGTCCTGCCGGTAGCTGGCGAAGTCGTACAGCTCCTTGCGCTCCTCGGTCACGGTGACGTTCGAGGTGATGAGGTCGTACTTGCCCGATTGGATGCCGAGGGGCCAATCCGCCCACGCCACCACGACGGGGTTGTACTCGAGGCCGAGGCTCTCGGCGATGAGCGAGCCGATGTTGGGCTCGGTGCCGGCGGGCAGCGTCTCGCCGTCGGGCACGTAGCTGAGCGGCGGCACGAAGGCTCCGACCGCGACGGTGAGCTTGCCCGGCTCGATGGGCGCGAAGCCGCTGGCTTCGAGCGCGGCGACGGCGTCGGGGATCGGATCGGTGTGCACCCACTCGACGGCGGGGGCGGATGCCGAGGGCTCCGGCGCCGCGACCGCTTCGGCCGGGCGGTTGATGCCGAGGGCGACGCCGCCGCCGCCGACGACGGCGACGACCGCCGCGGCGATCACGCCGATCGCGATGCTCTGCTTCTTGCTGAGGGCCATGCTGTGTCTCCTTGTGAGGGGTGGATGCCGTGGCGCCGGTGTCGCGTCACGGACGGCGGTGTGATGCCTCCGGCGGGCGCCGGACGGCGTTTCGGGTACGGGTCGGAGCGAGCGCGCGGGCGGCGCGGGTCGGAGCGAGCGCGCGGGCGGCGCGGCTCGGGGGGGGGCGGAATGGGCTCAGCCGAGGACTTTGGCCAGGAACTCGCGCGTCCGCGGATGCCGAGGGTGCTCCAGCACCTCGTCGGGCGTGCCCTGTTCGACGACGCGTCCCTGGTCGAGGAACACGACGCGATCGGCCACCTCGCGGGCGAAGCCGATCTCGTGCGTGACGATCACCAGCGTGGTGCCGAGCTTCGCGAGGTCGCGGATGACGTCGAGCACCTCGCCGACGAGTTCCGGATCGAGCGCGCTCGTGGGTTCGTCGAAGAGCAGCACCCGAGGTGTGAGGGCCAGCGCTCGAGCGATGGCGACGCGCTGCTGCTGGCCGCCCGAGAGCTGCCTCGGGTAGGCGTCGGCCTTGTCGGCGAGACCGACCCGGTCGAGCAGGCTCCGGCCGAGCCCGCGCGCCTCGTCTCTCCCCAGCCGTTTCAGGGCCAGGGGCGCCTCGGTGATGTTCTCGAGCGCGGTGAGGTGGGGGAAGAGGTGGAAGTTCTGGAACACGATCCCCACCCGCGTCCGCCGCTGCAGTACCTCGCGCTCGTGCAACTCGTGCAGCCTGCCGTGGCGCAGCTCGTAGCCGATGAACTCGCCGTCGACCGTAATCGAGCCGGCATCCACCGTCTCGAGGTGGTTGATCGTGCGCAGCAGCGTCGACTTGCCGGAACCGCTGGGTCCGAGCAGCGCCACGACCTCGCCGGGCTCGACCGTGAGGTCGATGCCGTTGAGCACTTCGACGCCGTGAAAGCTCTTGTGCACGTTATGGATCTCGACGAGCCCGCGCGTCGCGGTGACGGCGGTCATGCGCGGCCGCCCGTCGACGTCGCGGCGGGCTCGGTGGCATCCGTTCGCCCCGGCGGCGCCGGGGTGTCGCCGAGGCGCGCCCACTGCACGCCGGCCCAGGTGCGCGCCCGCTGCACCGGGGTCGGCGGCAGGGGCCGAGCCGCGCCCCGGGCGTAGTGGCGCTCGATGTAGTACTGGGCGACGCTGAGGATCGTCGTGATGAGCGTGTACCAGACCACCGCCACCAGCAGCAGCGGGATCACCCGGCTGTTGCGGTTGTAGATGACCTGCACCGCGTAGAAGAGCTCGGGGATGGCGATCACGAAGACCACCGACGCGCCCTTCACCAGACCGATCACCTCGTTCGTGGCGTTGGGCACGATCGAGCGCATGGCCTGCGGGAGGATGATGCGGAACAGCCGACGGGATGCCGGGATGCCCAACGCCGCCGCCGCCTCGTGCTGACCGGGGTCGACCGAGACGAGACCGCCGCGGATGATCTCGGCCGAGTAGGCCGCCTGATGAAGACCCAGCCCCAGGATCGCCGCCGCGAACGCGCTGACCAGCTGCACCGTCGGGAACTCCACGATCCAGAAGTCGGTGGTGAACGGGGTGCCCAGGCCCAGTGTCGGGTACAGGTAGCCGAGGTTGTACCAGACGATGATCTGCACCACGAGGGGCACCGAGCGGAAGAACCAGATGTAGCCCCACGCCGCGGCGTTGAGCAGCGGCGACGCCGACAGGCGGCCGAGGGCGAGGACCGTGCCGAGCGTGAACCCCACGACCGTCGAGATGGCGGTGAGCGAGAGCGTGTAACCGATGCCGATGAGCACGGGCTCCGAGAAGAAGTACTGCGCGAAGGTGTCCCACATGTAGCGGTCGTTCGTGACGAGGCTCCACGCGAACTGTGCGACGACGAACACCAGCAGCGCGCTGAAGATCCAGCGCCACCAGTGACGCGTGGGGACGACGGCGATGGTGCCGAGGTCGATTCGGGCGGAGGCGGGCGTGCCGGTGGGTTCGGCGTTCGGGCGGGCGGCGGACGCCGGCGCGGTGGTGGTCATGGGTGCTCCTCGGACTCCGGACCGGCGGGGACGCCGGTGGGTGACCGAAACGCTATGACGGGGTCGGAGGGCGCGTGCGGCGCGGTTTCACACGCCGCAACGCCCCGATACGCACCGCAACCCCGCGCCACGCGGGGTAACAGGCTGGCGCGTGACGGCTCGTCGAGGTACGGCTGGGGCGGGCCGGGTTACCGGGCCGGGGCGGGCCGAACTCCTGAGGATCGCGACGGCGGCGCGGCGCGCGGCGCGTCGTTTCGCGGCGGAGTCGGCCTCGGCATCCGGTTCCTCAGGAGTTCGGCCCGCCGCAGCGGGGGCCCTGCGGCGACCTCGCCGCCGCCCGGCCGACCTCATGCCTCGCGCAGGATCCGCGCCGTCACCCGCGTGCCGAAGTGCAGCGCGTCGACGGGCACGCACTCGTCGGCGGCGTGGAACTGCCCGAACACGTCGAAGTCGGCGGGCACCCGCAACGGCACGAAACCGTAGCCCCGGATGCCGAGGTGCGCGAGGTGCTTGTTGTCGGTGCTGGCCGGCAGCAGGTACGGCACGACCGTGCCCTCGGGGTCCTCCGCGGTGATGGCGTCCTGCAGCACGTCGACGAGCCGCGCGTCGACGGGCGACTCGATCGCGTGCACCGCGCGTCCCCACGCGATCTCGATGTCGGGTCCGACGAGCGCCGTGAGCTCGTCGCGCAGGGCGTCGTCCTGCCCGGGCAGCACGCGGATGTCGAGGCGCGCCGAGGCCGACGAGGGGATGACGTTCGTCTTCGTGCCCGCCTCGAGCACGGTGGGCGAGGCCGTCGAGCGGGTGCTCGCGCCGATCAGCGAGGCGGCGAAACCCAGCCGCTCGAGATCGTCGTCGAGGTCGGCGCCGTCGAAGGGACGACCGCTGGCGCGTCCGTAGACCTCGAGGAAACGCTCGAGGGTGGCCGTGCGCACGAGGGGGAAGCGGTGCGCGCCGACGGCGGCGACCGCCCGCGACAGCCGCACGATGGCGTTGTCGGCGGTGGGCCGAGAGCCGTGGGCCGCGTGGCCGCGCGCGGTGAGGGTGGCCCAGGTGACGCCCTTCTCGGCGGTGGCGACGAGGTAGGCGCGGCGGTCGTCGGGCAGCGGCAGCGAGAAGCCGCCCACTTCGCTGAGCGCTTCGGTCGCTCCGGCGAACAGCTCGGGGCGGTTGTCGACGATCCACCGTGCGCCCCAGACGCCCCCGGCCTCTTCGTCGGCGAAGAACGCGAAGATCAGGTCGCGCCGCGGCACGATGCCGTCGCGGCGGAAGGCGCGGGCGATCGCGAGCAGCATCCCGGCGAAGTTCTTCATGTCGACGGCCCCTCGGCCGTACAGGACACCGTCGTCGATCTCGGCCCCGAAGGGCGGGTGCGTCCAGTTCTCGGCCTCGACGGGCACGACGTCGAGATGGGCGTGGGCGACGAGGGCTCCGGCATCCGGATCCGACCCCGCCAACCGCGCGATCACGCTCGCGCGTCCCGGCACCGGCTCGACCAGCGTCGTGTCGTACCCGGCGTCGCGCAGCTGCTCCTGCACGAACAGCGCGGCCCGGGTCTCGCCGTCGCCGATGGTCGCGGCCTCGCCCGTGTTGACGCTGTCGATGCGGATCAGGGCGCGGATGAACTCGAGCGCTTCGGCCTCGAGGGGGGATACGTCGGCCACGGCGCGGGTCAGTGCTGGTGGTCGGGACGGGCGTCGTCGGCGAGTTTGAACGCCAGGCGTCCGTGCGCGTAGCCGCCGCCGGCGCGGATGGCGGTGGCGACCCACGCCGCCTCGGCGAGCTCGGCCTCGGTCGCGCCGGCCTTCACGGCGTTCTGCGAGTGCCCGTCGATGCAGTACACGCACTGCGTCGTGATGCCCACCGCCAGCGCGATCAGCTCGCGGTACTTCAGCGGGATCGCGCGCCCGTCGGGAGCGAAGACGGCCTGGTCGAAGGCGGCGAACGCGGCGAGGATGTCGGGCGTCTCGGCCTTGTAGACCTTGGTGTAGGTCTTGTCGGCGGTGCGGTCGAAGTACTCGGACATGGTGCCTCCCGAAGGCAGTGCGGGGTCGGTGTGCGTCGGTCCCACGGTGCCACGGCCCTCCGCGCTCGTCCCCGTCCCGCCGTCACGCGAGGTCACACGCGCGGCTCGGCTTCGCGTCGCGTCCGTGCGGCCCGCGTCCCGCTTTTGGTGGATCGTGTCCCAGAAGTGGCTGCCTGCGCGGCTCCCAGGCCGCCGAAAGTGGGACGAGGTCGCGGGCGTCGGCCGCGTCGGCGGCGGATCGATGTCCCGCTTTCGGTGGACCGTGTCCCAGAAACAGCTGCCTGCGCGGCTCCCAGGCCGCCGAAAGTGGGACGAGGTTCGTGGCGAGGCTCAGCCCAGCACGCTCGCCCCGAGTTCCACCGGGCTGCCCTCGATGTTGCCGACGATGCCGCGGATGACGCCCGTGCCGTCCTCACGGCGCAGTCCGTCGTACCAGGCCTGGGTCGCGTCGATGTCGAAGGCGTGCGTCTCGTGGGCGCGTTTGCGGGCGCGCAGCACCAGGTCGCCCGCCCGCTCGGTGCGGATGCGCTCGTACCGCTTCAACGCGTCCTCCACGCCGAGGGTCGAGGTCGCGAACACGATGCCCAGGGCGAAGCTGTCTTCCAGGGCCGAGCAGGCGCCCTGACCGATGTCGGGGGCGGTGTTGTGCGCCGCGTCGCCGAGGATGGCCACGCGACCGCGCACCCAGGTGTCGAACGGGTCGATGTCCCAGATCTCCACGCGGTTCAGGGACTCGTCGGCGTCGATGCCGTCGAGGAGCGCGCGCACCCCGGGGGCGCCCCACGAGCCGAACGCGGCCTCGAGAGCCGACATGCGGTCTTCGACCACGCCCGAAGGCCCGGGCACATCGACGAAGAAGTAGAAGCGGTCGCCCGCGACGGGCATGACGGCGCACCGTTTGCCGTCGCCGACGTAGGTCGTCCACTGGTCGAGCGGCCCGATGCGCTCATCGGCGGCGACGAGGCCGTTGTAGTTGACGTAGCCCGAGTACGAGCGTTCGGGGCGGATGCCGGTGGGCTCGGTGACGTAGTCCCGCACGAGCGAGCGTGCTCCGTCGGCGCCGATGAGCAGGTCGGCGGTGTCGGTGGTCCCGTCGGCGAAGGTGGCCGTCACCGTCTCGCCGTCGTCGGACACCCCGACCAGCTGACGGCCGAGGTGGATGTTCGCGGGTCCGACGGCATCCATCATCAGCTGCTGCAGGTCGGCGCGCGCGACCGGGTACGGACGCTGACCGGTCTGGGTGGTGACGGGGGCGAGGCTGAAGCGGCAGAGCTCGTCTCCGGTGTGGCCGTCGTAGTAGGCCATGTCGTCCATCTGCCCGCCGAGGGCGGCGACCTGGGGTCCGAGGCCGAGCCAGTTGAGCACCTTGACGCCGTTGGACCACAGCGACAGGGCTGCTCCGACCGGGCGGTTCTCGCGCATCCGGTCGTAGACGACGACGTCGTGGCCGAGCTTCTGCAGGGCGAGGGCGGCCGAGGTGCCGCCGACGCCCGCGCCGATGACGATGACTCTCATGGTGCTCCTCAGCTGCCGCGGTAGGTCGAGTAGGCGAACGGGCTCAACAGCAGCGGCACGTGCAGGTGCGCGTCGCCCGCGACGGTGAACGCGACGCTCGCCACGGGGTGGAACGACGCGACACCCCGGGATCGGAAGTACGCCCCGGTGGCGAAGGTCAGGCTGTAGTCGCCGTCGTCGAGGCGGTCGGGACCGAGGGCGAGGCGGCCGTCGGCGTCGGTCTCGGCCGCGTCGATCGTCGCGCCGTCGAGATGGGCCAGCGTCACGGCGACGCCCGCGGCGGGGGTGCCCGCCGTGGCATCCAGGATGTGGGTGGTGAGGTGGCTCATTCGGCGGCCTCCGGTTCGGCGGGGGCGTCGTCGGCGAAGGTCGTGCGCAGGCGCAGCAGGGCGATCTCGGCGAGCTGGCGCGTGGCTTCGATGGTCTCGCCGTCGGGGTCGTTGCCGAGGCGGCGCTCGAGTTCGGCCCGCAGCTCGCCCGGGGTGCGGCCGGCGGCGCGGATGAGGAAGACGCGACCGAAGCGTTGCTCGTACGCGGCGTTGCCGGCGGCGATCGCGGCGACGTCGTCATCGGCGGCGGCGGCCATCGAGCCCTGTTCGCGACGGGATGCCGCGGCCTCGGCCCCGTCGCCGGAGACGTTCGCGCCGATGCGGGGGTGGGCGTGCAGGGCGGCCTCGAGGTCGGCGGGCGACCAGGCAGCGGCGAGGTCCGCGGCGTAGGCGGCGAGGGCGTCGACGCTCGCGTACGGGCGGCCGTCGACGACGGCGTCGACCCAGCCGGGCACGTCGGCCCAGACGCGGACGACCGCCGTGGCATCCGCGTCGTCGAGGGCATGGAAGTCGTGCAGGTGCATGTCGGCCAGGTTAGGGGTGCTGCGTTACGGGGCTGTGGCGCGATGTGTCGGCGATGTTGCTGTGGGGAACATTCCGGTGGCGGAGGCGGGCCGGACGCGCCGCTGCGGGGCGCGTTCCGTGCACCGGGGCGCGCAACGACCGCCCCGGTGCACGCATCGCGCCCCGGACCCCACCCGGCCGCGACCCGGCCGCGCCCGGCCCCGCGGCGGACTCAGCCGTGCACGATCAGCCAGTGCGCCACGGCATCCGCGTCGCCGGTGTTGTGCAGGCGGTGGGGGACCGAGCAGGGGTAGCTGATCGCGTCGCCGGCGCGCAGGATCACGCGCTCGGCCTCGAAGTCGATGGTGAGCTCGCCCGCCACGACCGTGCCGACCTCGTACCCCTCGTGATGGAAGAGGCCGTCGGCGCCGTGGGCGGCGGCTCCGGGCGGGTAGATCGATTCGAAGTAGTCGATGCCCGGTGACGAACCGGGGGTGAGGCGGCGGAACGACACCCCGCTGTCGAGCACGATGTCGGGCGTCTGCCCCGCGCGCTGCAGCGTGAATCCCGAGGGGCCGGCGGGTTCGACGGGGCGGTCGGATGCCGGGTCGAAGGCCGCCACGAGCGGAACCCCGAGGGCGTCGGTGATGGCGATGAGGCGCGAGACGCTCGGCTGCATCACTCCCCGCTCGATCTGAGAGACGGCGCTGGGGGAGATGCCGAGGGTCTTCGCGAGAGCGCGTGCGGAGATGCCGCGGGACTGGCGCAGGTCGCGGATGCGTCCGCCGACGGATGCCTCGGCGGGTACTCCCGCGTCCGTCGTGGGCGCGACGTCGGTGCGGGCGGCGGTGGGCGTGGCGCGGGCGTCGTCAACGGCGGCGGGCTGCGTCATGCCCCGAGTCTAAGGACGCCTCGCTCGTGAAGACCTGACTTCACATGTCTGTTACATGAGCGAAACCCAGCGCACGATGTGAACCCATAACTTCACATCAGAGCTCCACTCCGGCCGCGGACTCCACGTCGTGGCAGCCATCGTCCTGAGAGGAATGACATGACCACGACGCCGCTCACCGGTCCCCACGATCTCGTGGAGGCCGCCGGCCACCCCCACGGCGGGGGCAACATGAAGCCGCACTACGACGACCGTCTCGCCAACGAGGACCTCGCGCCGCTCCGCAAACAGAAGTGGTCGAGCTACAACATCTTCGCGTTCTGGATGAGCGACGTGCACTCCGTCGGCGGCTACGTCACCGCGGGCTCGCTCTTCGCGCTCGGACTGCAGTCGTGGCAGGTGCTGGTGGCGCTGATCGCCGGCATCGTCATCGTGCAGATCTTCGCCAACCTGGTCGCCAAGCCCAGCCAGAAGACGGGCGTGCCCTACCCCGTGATCAACCGCGTGGTCTTCGGCATCCGGGGCGCGAACATCCCCGCGATCATCCGCGGACTCATCGCCATCGCCTGGTACGGCGTGCAGACGTTCCTCGCGGCCGAGTCGCTGAACATCGTGTTCCTGAAGTTCATCCCCGGTTCCGCGGCCCTGCTCGACGTGTCGTTCGCGGGGTTGTCGGCCCTGGGCTGGATCTCGTACGCCATTCTGTGGACGGCGCAGTTCCTGCTGTTCTGGAACGGCATGGAGGTCATCCGCCGCTTCATCGACTGGGCGGGACCGGCGGTCTACCTCGTGATGATCGTGCTCGCCGTCTACCTCGTGTCGCAGGCCGGCATCCAGAACATCTCGTTCACCCTCTCGACGACCCAGCTCGACTTCTGGGCCTCGATCCCCGTGATGTTCGCCGCGGTCGCGCTCGTGGTGTCGTACTTCTCGGGCCCGATGCTGAACTTCGGCGACTTCGCCCGCTACGGCAAGAGCTTCGCCGCGGTGAAGAAGGGCAACTTCTGGGGTCTGCCGATCAACTTCCTCTTCTTCTCGCTGCTGACCGTCATCACCGCCTCGGCGACCGTGCCGGTGTTCGGCTCGCTCATCACCGACCCGATCGCGACGGTCGAGCGCATCGACACCCCCTTCGCGATCCTGCTCGGCGGCCTGACCTTCGTCACCGCCACGGTCGGCATCAACATCGTCGCCAACTTCATCTCGCCCGCGTTCGACTTCTCCAACGTCGCCCCGAAGAAGATCTCGTGGCGCGCGGGTGGCATGATCGCCGCCGTCGGTTCGACGTTCCTCATGCCCTGGAACTGGTACTCCAACGCCGACGCCATCCACTACTCGCTCGGCGTGCTGGGCGCCCTGATCGGTCCGCTCTTCGGCATCCTGATCGCCGGGTACTACATCGCCGCCCGCCAGCGCGTGAAGGTCGATGCGATGTTCACGATGGACACCGCCGGCCCCTATTGGTACCGCAACGGCTTCAACCCGAACGCGGTCAAGGCGGTCATCGCCGCGGGTGTTCCGACGGTCGCGATCGCGATCTTCCCGAAGCTGTTCGCCGATCTGGCCCTCTTCAACGTCTCGTGGATCAGCGACTACAGCTGGTTCATCGGCTGCGGCCTGGGCTACGTGCTGTTCCTGCTGTTCGAGCGCCGCGACCCCCGCATCCCGACGTTCGAGGGCGAGACGGAGGGCATCTCCGACGGCACCGTCGACGCGGTCGCCGAGGACGCGGCATCCGAGGCTCCGGTGCTCGCGCAGACGGTTCAGGATGCCGGGACCGCAGCGTCGGCGTCGGGTGCGGTGCTCGCGCAGAACGCGGCGGCCGCGCCGGACTCGGCGCCGGTGCTCGCGAACGAGGTTCCGGATGCCGCGACCCCCGCGTCAGCGCTCCGGCGACCGACCGCCGGACCCTCCCGCGAGGCGCTCGCGTGAGGATCCTGCTGATCAACCCCAACACCTCCCGGGCGATGACCGAGAAGATCGCCGACGCCGCCCGGGAGGTGGCGGGACCCGACGTGCTCATCGAGACCGTGTGTCCCGCCACCGGAGCCGAGGCGATCGAGAGCCACATCGACGAGATCGCGGCGGCGGCGGCCGTCGTCGAGGCGATCGCGGCCGATCGCGACGGCCACGACCCGGCCGACGCGTACGTCATCGCGTGCTTCGGCGACCCGGGCCTCGACGCGGCGCGCGAGATCGTGGAGGCTCCGGTGGTCGGCATCGCCGAGGCGGCGATGCACCTGGCCGCCGTCTCGGGTCGGCATTTCGGGGTCGTGACGACACTCAGCCGCACGCTGGGCCGTGCCGAAGACCTCGTCGCCCGGTACGGCATGGAGCGCGCGTGCGTGTCGCTGGCGGCGACCGGCATTCCGGTGCTGGATCTCGAGGACACGGGGTCCGAGGCGGTCACGACCATCGAGCGGTACGGTGCGCGCGCCGCGGCCGACGGCGCAGACGTCATCGTGCTCGGCTGCGCCGGCATGGCCGATCTCTGCGCCGAGCTCACGGCGCGCATCGGGGTGCCGGTCGTCGACGGCGTCGCGGCGGCGGTGGGCATGGCATCCGGGATGGTGCGCATGGGGCTTCGAACCAGCAAACGCGATGAGTACGCGCGGCCGCCGCGGGAGCCCCGCCCCGCGGGGGTGTCGGGTGGCGCGGGCGGCCGCGAACGGGGCGCGTTCCATGCACTGGGGCGGTCTGTGGACGCCCCGGTGCACGGCGAGCGCCCCGGTATGGCGGCGGACGGCGCGGCGGGGTCGGTCCCCGCCCCTTCTCCCCACGCGGGCGATTTCGCAGTTTTCGCATGAATGTTGATGACGGTTACATTCAGGAAATGCGGGGCGCCTAGCGTGAACGACATGAGCACACGGATCGCCGCCCGACGGGTCTACCTCGACGGCGCCTTCAGCCCCGCCACCGTCGTGATCGACGACGGTGTGATCACCGCCGTCGAGGCCTTCGACGCCGCCGCCGGCACCGTGCTGCCCGGCGACGCGGTGCTGCTGCCCGGGCTCGTCGACTCGCACGTGCATCTCGACGAACCGGGCCGCACCGAGTGGGAGGGGTTCGCGACGGGCACCGCCGCCGCGGCGGCCGGTGGGGTCACGACGGTGGTCGACATGCCGCTGAACAGCCTGCCCGTCACCACCACCCCCGAAGCTCTGGATGCCAAGCGCCGGGCCGCGGCGAGAAAGCTCGCCGTCGACGTGGCGTACTGGGGCGGCGCCGTCCCCGAGAACCTCGGAAAGCTGCGCACGCTCTCCGAGGCCGGCGTCGTCGGGTTCAAGTGCTTCCTGTCGCCGAGCGGCATCGACGAGTTCGGACACCTCGACACCGACCAGCTCGAGCGGTGCCTCGCCGAACTCGCCGAGTTCGACGGCCTGCTCATCGTGCACGCCGAAGACCCCGCGCACCTGCACCCCGATGGCGCACTCGGACCCCGCTACAGCGACTTCGAGGCCAGTCGCCCCCCGCTCAGCGAACGGGCCGCGATCCGCCGGGTGATCGACGCCGCACGCCGCACGGGCGCCCGCGCGCACATCGTGCACGTTTCCGACGGCGGCGCGCTCGACGACGTGCGGGCGGCGAAGGCCGAGGGCGTGCGCCTCACGGTCGAGACGTGTCCGCACTACCTGACCCTCGAGGCCGAAGACGTTCCCGACGGTGCGGGGGCGTTCAAGTGCTGCCCGCCGATCCGCGGCGGCGCCAATCGCGACCTGCTGTGGGCGGGGGTCATCGACGGCACCATCGACGCGATCGTCAGCGACCATTCGCCGTCCACCGTCGAGCTGAAGGGCAATCCCGACTTCGGCCTCGCCTGGGGCGGCATCGCGGGGCTGCAGACCGGCCTGTCGGCTGTGCACACCACCGCCCGCGAGCGCGGGCTGGCCTTCGAGAGCCTCCTGCCGTTGCTCACGACGGGCCCCGCGCGTATCGCGGGCCTCGAGGGGCTCGGCGTCATCGAACCGGGAGCGCCGGCTCACCTCGTCGCCTTCGCTCCCGACGAGACCTTCGTGGTCGATGCCGCGGCGCTGGAGTACCGCAACCCCGTGACGCCGTGGCACGGCAAGACCCTCACCGGCGTCGTACGCGAGACCTGGCTGCGCGGTGAGTCGGTGTACCGCCGCGGCGCCGCCGTGACCGAGCGTGAGGGCCGCGAGATCCTGCACACCCCCGCGGCGGTGGAGGCGTGAGCGCCCCCGCGGCCGGGGTCCCCGCCGCGACCCGTGCTGCGGCCGGGGCCAGGGTTCAGGCCGAGGTCCCTGAGCCTGTCGAGGCGACCGTGCCCGGTGCCGCGTCGCCGGTGCCCATCCTCCAGCCCGGCGTCGGCGCCGTCCCCGGCGACCACTACCTCCGCGCCACCCCCGACACCGTGCTGTGGGGGCGCCTGCCGTGCGCGAGCGACACCGCCGTGCTCGAGATCGCGTCGGGTGCCAGCGTCACGTTCGACACCGTCAGCCACGAGGGCATCCTCGACGACCAGGGCAAAGACCCGGCCGCCTACTTCGCGGCACACGGGGTTCCGCGGGAGCAGGTGCTCGACGACGCCGTCGAGATCGCGGCATCCGTCTCGCGCGATGCGATGGCCGACGGACCCCACGTCGTCGTCGGTCCCGTGCACGTGCGCGATGCGCACCCCGGCGACCTGCTCAAGATCACCGTCGAGACGCTCGTTCCGCGGGTGCCCTACGGCGTCATCTCGAACCGCCACGGCAAGGGTGCGCTCGTGGGCGAGCTGCCGCGCGGCGAGCACAACGTCAGCGTCTTCGCCGCCGTCGCCGAACGCGATGGCATCCTGCACGGCACGCTCCCCGTCGTCGAGGGCGGCGACCCGGTCGTCGCGTTCCCCCTCGCGCCGTTCCTCGGCACGATGGGTGTCGCTGTCGCAGGTGAGCAACGCCCGCACTCGGTGCCGCCGGGCACGCACGGCGGCAACATCGACATCAACCTCCTCGTCGAGGGGACGATCCTCTACCTCCCCGTGCAGGTCGAGGGGGCGCTCGCGTACGTCGGCGACCCGCACTTCGCGCAGGGCGACGGCGAGGTCGCGCTCACCGCCCTCGAGGCGTCGCTGCGTGCCACACTGCGCTTCGAGGTGATTCCGGCGGCCGCCGCGCGCGCGGCGTTCGGCGAGGTCACCGGGCCGCTCGTGCGCACGCCCGACTACCTCGTGCCGACGGGGATGGATCCCGACCTCGATGCGGCGATGCGCGCCTGCGTGCGCTCGTCGCTCGCGCTCCTGCGCGGCCGCTGGGGCATGGACGAGCACCTGGGCTACGCCTACCTGAGCGCGGCGACCGACTTCGACATCTCGCAGGTGGTCGACATCGTCTCGGGCGTGCACGCGCGCATCCGCGAGGCCGACTTCGCGGGTGTCCCGGCCGTCGAGCCCGAGCCCCTGGCATCCCGCCCCATCCCCGACGGAGGCACCGCATGACCCCCGCACTGGCCGCCGCACTCGCCCGCGTCGAGTCCGCCCTCGACCCCACCCTCGAGCCCGCTGAGGGTCGAGTGTCCACCACACGCCGTGAGGCGCCGCCCCGGAACGGCGTGTCTCGGACACTCGACGGGCGCGACGACAGAGGGCGTGGGGTCGCGCGATGACGGATGCCAGCAACCCGGCCACCGGAACCGGCGACGCCGGCACCGCGCCCGCCGCCCGGACGGCCGAGACCGCGCCCGGAGCCGCCGTCCCGGCCACTCGCCCGACCGAGACCGCGCCCGGAGCCGCCGGCGCCCCGCCCCTCCCCGCCGACCTCCGTGCGGCCTTCGACGCGTACGAGCGCGCGATCGTCGCGAACGACCTCGATGCCCTCGACGCGTTCTTCGCGCCCGGCCCCGACACCCTCCGCGGTGATACGGCGGGGCTCCTGATCGGCCACGACGCGATCAGCGGTTTCCGCTCGCTTCGCGGCGGCGTCCCCCCGCGCGACATCGCCGAGATCCACTACCGGCCGCTCTCGTCCGCGACCGAGGGGGGGAGCACCGACGGTGACGTCGCCCTGCTGATGTCGGTCTCGCGCTTCGTCGGCGGTGGGCGCGGCCTGCAGACGCAGGTGTGGCAGCGGATCGACGGACGCTGGCTCATCACCGCCGCGCATGTCACCCCGCGTACCCCGGCGCTCGACCGCACGATCTGGCGCAGTGTCGGCGATCCGTTCTTGCAGGGCGCGTGGGAGGGGCCGCTGGCGGGGCTCACGGTCGCGGTCAAAGACCTCTTCGCGATCGCCGGGTTCCGCATCGGCGCCGGAAACCCGACCTTCCTCGAAGAGGCGCGCCCCGAGAAGGCCACGGCTCCCGCGGTCGCCGACCTGCTGCGGGGCGGTGCATCGCTTCGCGGGATCGCCCGCACCGACGAGTTCGCCTACTCGATCGCCGGAGACAACGCGCACTACGGCACCCCGCCCAACGGCGCCGTCGTCGGCGCGCTCCCGGGGGGATCGTCGAGCGGACCGGCGTCGGCGGTCGCCTCGGGGCACGCCGACATCGGCCTCGCCACCGACACCGCGGGTTCCATCCGTGTGCCGGCGTCGTACCAGGGCCTGTGGGGTCTGCGCACGACCCACGACCTCGTTCCTCGCCAGGGCATGCTGCCGCTCGCGCAGTCCTTCGACACCGTCGGGTGGCTCACCCGCGACGGTGCGACGCTGCAGAAGGTGGCCGACTGGTGCCTCAGTTACGACGGCTCCGACTCGACCGAGAACGTCTACGGAGCTTCGGGTGCCGACCTGCCGTGGCGCTTCCTCGTGCCCGAGGAGATCCTCGACCACGTCGAACCCGCCACCCGCGCGGCGTTCTCGCGTCTGTTGGCCGCGCTCGCGGCATCCGATGATCCGCCCCCGTTCCGTGCCGTGCACACGGGCGATCTCGATGCCACGTTCACGGCGTTCCGCACGGTGCAGGGCGCCGAGGCGTGGCGCAACGACGGCGACTGGCTGCGCGCGCATCCCGGCGCCGTCGGCCCGGCCGTGGCCGAACGTTTCGAGATCGCGTCGCGCATCACACCCGAGGCGGAGGCGGGAGCCCGCGCCGACCTCGAGCCCCTCGCCGAGCACCTCGCCGAGCTGGTCGGCGACGCCGTGCTGATCTTCCCCACGGTGCCGGGCCCCGCTCCGCTGCGGACGGCCGACGTCGAGGCCGTCCGCGCCGCGACGTTGCGCATGACGGCCCCGGCGGCGGTGGCGGGGCTCCCCGCCGTCTCGGTGCCGTTGCTGACGCTGCCGACATCGGCCGGTCCGGCGCCGGTCGGTATCTGTCTGGTCTCGCGCGCGGGCACCGACATCGCCCTCGTGCGCCTCGCGCGTCGGCTCGCCGCCCTGGTGGGCGCGGGCGTGGGCACGTCGTGAGGCTGCGGATGCGGTTCCGGGACGGCCAGCCCTCCCGTGCGAAACTCCTGAGAAAACGCGTCGCGTGCGGCACCCGACCCCATGACGACGGGGCGCGAACCGCGGGCGCCGTCGGAAACTCAGGAGTTCTGCGCGGCGCGTCCCTCCGCCCCGGCCCCTCCCGCTCCCGTCGCCCCCGTCCCTCCCGCTCCCGCACCATGGAGACCTCGTGAACACCCAGATCCCCGGCCCGATCGACCCGCCCGCGCGTCTGCTGATGGGCCCCGGGCCCATCTCGGCCTACCCCAGCGTGCTGCGCGCGATGGGTGCGCCGCTCGTGGGCCAGTACGACCCCTTCATGACCGCGACCATGACCGAGACGCAGGATCTGTATCGGCAGGTCTGGGGCACCGACAACGACGCCACCGTGCTCATCGACGGAACGAGCCGCGCGGGCATCGAGGCCGCGATGATCTCGCTGATCCGTCCCGGGGACCGGGTGCTGGTGCCCGTGTTCGGGCGCTTCGGCCACCTGCTCGCCGAGATCGCCGAGCGCGCGCTGGCCGAGGTGCACACGATCGAGGTGCCGTGGGGGCAGGTGTTCCCGGCCTCGACGATCCGCGAGGCGATCGAGCGGGTGAAGCCACACCTGGTGGCCTGCGTGCAGGGCGACACCTCGACGACCATGCTGCAGCCCCTCGACGAGATCGGCGAGATCTGCCGCGCCCACGGCGCCCTGTTCTACACCGACGCGACCGCCTCGCTCGGCGGCAACTCCTTCGAGATGGATGCCTGGGGGTTGGATGCCGCCACCGCCGGGCTGCAGAAATGCCTCGGGGGCCCCTCGGGGTCGGCGCCGCTCAGCCTGTCCGATCGCGCGGTCGAGATCGTGCGGTCCCGCGCGCGCGTCGAGGCCGGGATCCGCGAGGAGGGCGATGCCGTGGCCTCCGACTTCATCCGCTCGAACTACTTCGACCTGGCGATGATCCTCGACTACTGGGGCCCTCGGCGCCTCAACCATCACACCGAGGCCACGACCATGCTCTACGGGGCGCGGGAGTGCGCGCGCGTGCTGCTGCTCGAGGGTCGGGACGCCGTGATCGAGCGACACGCCCTGCACGGTGCCGCGATGCTCGCCGGTGTCGAAGGCCTGGGGCTCACCGTGTTCGGTGACGTGGCCCACAAGATGACCAACGTCGTGGCGGTCGAGATCCCCGATGCCGTCGTCGGCGACGCCGTGCGCAGCGAGCTGCTGAGCGACTTCGGCATCGAGATCGGCACGTCGTTCGGCCCGCTGCACGGGCGCGTCTGGCGCATCGGCACCATGGGCTACAACGCCCGTACCGATGCGGTGCTCACCACCCTCGCCGCCCTCGAGGCGGTGCTGCGTCGACACGGGGCAGCGGTGCCCGCGGGCGGCGGTGTCGAGGCGGCGCAGGGCGTGTACGCGGGGGCGGTGGCGTGAGCCGCGCTCTCGTTCCCGGTGCGGCCGACGTGGTCGGCCGCGGTCGCCGCGGCCCTCGTTCGCGCGGGGAGCGATCGTGACCGCCGCCACGCGCCTCGCCGTCGATCCCGCGCACATCGACGCGGCCGCCCGGCGCGTCATGGGGCGGTGCGAGGAACTGGCGCGCATCACCGCGACGCCCGGCAGCATCACGCGCGTCTACCTCTCGCCCGAGCACGCTCGCGTCAACCGCCTCGCGGCTGAGTGGATGCGCGAACTCGGCATGACGACGCGACAGGACGCGGCGGGCAACCAGGTCGGCCGACTCGCCCCCGCGGGGGCGCCCGACGCCCCGGCGCTGTTGATGGGCTCGCACCTCGACACCGTGCCCGACGCCGGCCGTTTCGACGGCATCGTCGGTGTGCTGATGGCCCTCGAGGTCGTGCGGCTCGTGCGACGCATCGACGACGACGGCGTGGCATCCAGTCCCTTCCCGTTCGCTCTCGAGGTCGTCGCGTTCTCCGACGAGGAGGGCACGCGCTTCGGCAAGGCGCTGCTGGGGTCTTCGGCGGTGGCCGGCCAGTGGGATGCCTCGTGGTGGGAGCTGACCGATGCCGACGGCGTCACTCTGCGCGACGCGTTCCGCGACTTCGGTCTCGACCCCGGCCGTATCGGCGAGGCCGCCCGCGAGCCCGACCACCTCGTCGCCTACCTCGAAGCCCACATCGAGCAGGGACCCGAACTCCACCGCGCCGGGCAGGCGCTCGCCGCGGTGTCGTCGATCGCGTCGGCCAGGCGCTTCCAGCTCGTCGTCGAGGGCGAGGCGCGGCACGCGGGCGGCACACCCTACGACCTGCGTCGCGACGCGCTGCTCGGCGCGAGCGAAGCCGCCCTGGCGGTCGAGCGCATCTGCCGCGGCGAGCACCACATCGTCGGCACCGTCGGGCAGCTCGAGGCGTTCCCCGGCGCGGTGAACGTCGTGCCCGGTGAGGCGCACCTCTCGCTCGACCTGCGCGGTGAGTTCGACACCACCCGCGACGACACGTGGAACGCGATCTCGGCCGAATTGGATGCCATCATGGGCCGCCGCGGTCTGCGGTGGAGCGCCCGCGAGGTGCACAGTGCGCCCGCGGTGTTCTGTGCCCCGCTGCTGCAGGACGTCGTGCGCGCGGGCATCGGCGGCGAGGCCCCCACCCTCTTCAGTCGCGCCGGGCACGACGCCATGGCGATCGGCGCCATCACCGATGTCGGCATGCTGTTCCTGCGCAATCCCGACGGCATCAGCCACCACCCCGACGAGGCGGTCGCGGGCGGCGATGTGGCGGTGGGGATCCGCGCGCTCGCCGAGGCGGTGCTGCACCTGGGGGCGGAGCCCCGCTGAGGCGGTACGGCGATCGCGTGCGCGGCGAACGTCATCCGACGTGCGGCGTCCCCGGAGTGCGGCGACCGATCCACTCACCCTGGATTGGCTGTCAGACGATCGCCGGTCCTGCACGAGAATCGTGGCATGACCGACACCTCCGGCATCCTGCAGTTGCTCGCCTTCGCGGCCGAACCCGGCGGCGGCAACCCCGCGGGTGTCGTCCTGGACGCGACCTCCCTCGACGACGCGCAGATGCAGCGCATCGCGGCTGACCTCGGCCACCCCGAGACGGCGTTCGTGACCGCGCGCGAGGGCGACCGCGTCGCCGTGCGGTACTTCTCGCCCGACGACGAGGTGCCCTTCTGCGGCCACGCCACCATCGCGACGGCGGTCGCGCTCGCCGAGATCGAGGGCGCCGGCAGCTACGTCTTCGACACCGCCGCGGGCGCGGTCGACGTGGTCACCGAGCGCGACGCCGAGGGCGCCATGGTCGCCGGGTTCACCAGCGTCGAGCCGCGGGTCATCGACCTGGAGCCCGAGGTGGCCGACCGCCTGCTCGGCCTGATGGGCCTCACCCGCGACGACCTCGACGAGCGGATGCCGCTGGCGCAGTCCTTCGCCGGCAACCTGCACCCGGTCGTCGCCGTGACCGCGCGCGAGGTGTTCGACACGTTCACCTTCGATCCCGGTGGGATGCGGGAACTCCTCGATGAACGCGGATGGAAGGGCACCGCCATCGTGGTGCACGTCGAGGGCGGCCTCGCCGACGGCCTAGTCGCCGAGGCTCGCAACCTCTTCCCCGTCGGCGACATCACCGAAGACCCCGCCACCGGCTCCGCCGCCGCCTCGCTGGGGGCGTATCTGCGCGACCGCGTCGGCGTTCCCGCTCCGTTCGGCTTCACGGTGCGGCAGGGGCGGCACATCGGCCGGCCGAGCGTGCTGAAGGTCGACGTCCCGGCATCCGGCGGCATCGTCGTGCGGGGCGGCGCGACGCCGCTCTGACCGCCGGACGCGGCGGCGGCGAGCCGAGGAGCCACGCCTGAAATGGGGCGGCAACGGTGCAGTGGGGCGGGTCAAGGACGCCCCACTGCACAATTCGCGCCCCGAACCCCGCAAGCGCGCGCCACGCTGACCCTGCCCCAACGGCGAGCCCCCGTGTCCCACTTCGTGCAGGTTCCGAGGGCGTGAGTCGCACGAAGTGGGACACGCCGCATCCGGCCCCGCTCAGGCCCCGCCCGCCAACCTCCACACCCGGTCACGCGAGAACGGCAGCTCGTACCCCCGGCGACCCAGGGCGCGCGAGACCGCGTTGCCGACGGCGGCGCCGACCGGGTTGTAGGGCGATTCGCTCATCGACTTGGCCCCGAACGGCCCCAGGCTGTCGTCGGTCTCGGCGAAGTACACCTCGGTGTCGGGCACGTCGGCGAACTGCGGTACGCGGTACGTGCGGAACACGGGGTTCTGCACGACGCCGTCCTCGAGCATCACCTCTTCGTAGAGGGCGCCGCCCAGGGCCTGGGCGGCGCCGCCCTCGATCTGCCCGCGGCACTGCGCCGGGTTGATGACCACCCCCGCGTCGGCGGTCTGGATCGACTGCAGCACCGCCACCGTGCCCGTCTCGGGGTCGACGGCCACCCGCACGGCGTGCACGTTGAATGCGAGCGAGCGCAGGTCGCCGAACTCCGCGCCGTCGGCCGTGAGGCCCTCGGCGTCGACGTGGTCGGCGGGGGCGGCCGCGATGATCCGCTCCCACGTGATGATTTCGTTCGCGACGCGGACCCCGGATGCCGTGAACTCCACGTCGTCGATCGTCTCGGCCGCGGCGGACTCCCCGCCCGCGAGCTCGGTCGCGAGGGCGATCATGCGGCGGCGGAGCGCCGTGCACGCGCCGTACAGGGCCTTGCCGGCCACGACGGTTCCGGCCGAGGCGAAGGCGCCCGTGTCGTGGCGCACCGCGTCGGTGTCGGCGGCCCACAGCTCGAGGCGCTCGGGAGCGGCGTCGAGCACGGTCGCGGCGATCTGGCGGTGCACCGTGGAGGTGCCGTTGCCGAACTCGGCGGTACCGACGCGCAGCAGGTAGGTGCCGTCGGGCCGTAGCGTCGCCGTCGTGTGGGCGATGTGCCCGCGCGGGGCCATCGTCGCGATCATCGCGGCGGCCATGCCCTCGCCGACGACCCAGCCCGCGGGGGCCTCGACGCCGTTGCCTCGACGCAGGGCGTCCTGCGCGAGGTCGAGACACTGGTCGAGGCCGTAACTGCCCCAGATCAGGTCTTCCTCGTACTTCTCGTCGTCGTCGGGGTGCAGCGGGTCGCCCTCCTTCACCGCGTTGATGCGGCGCAGGTCGAACGGGTCGATGTCGAGCCGCTCCGCGAGCGCGTCGAGCGCCGACTCGACGGCGAAGACCACCTGCCCGAGGCCGTACCCGCGGAACGCCCCCGACGGCGGGTTGTTCGTGTACACGGCCTCGGCGTCGATCCACTTCACCGGAACGCGGTACAGCGTCGTCGACTCGGCGCACGAGTGGAACAGCACGCCGATCGCGTGGTTGCCGTACGCGCCGGTGTCGCTCAGCACGTCGAGCTTCATCGCGGTGAGTGTGCCCCCGGCATCCGCCCCCAAGCTCACGCGTACGCGCATCGGATGCCGGAGGGACGCCCGCACGAACTGGTCGGTGCGCGAGAACTCGTACGCGACGGGCCGGCCGAGTCTCAGCACGGCGAGGGCCGTGAGGTCTTCGGTGAACAGCTCCTGCTTACCGCCGAAACCGCCGCCGACACGGGTGGCGTAGACGCGCACGCGGTGCGGCTCGAGGCCGAAGATGTGCGCGAGTTCGTTGCGGGCGAGGAAAGGCACCTGGGTCGACGAGCGCACGACGAGGCGCCCCTCGTCGTCGAGCCATCCGACCGAGCCGTGCGTCTCGAGCGCGGCGTGCGTGACGCGCGACGAGCTCCATTCGCCGGTCACGGTCGTGTGGCTCGCGGCGAGGGCGGCATCGATGTCGCCGCCGTGCCCGGTGTGGAAGCCCGCGACGACATTGCGTTCGGCCGCCATCACGCGCTCCGCGGGCGTGCGGTCGGGGTGCAGCAGCGGGGCGCCGGGGCTCCGCGCCTCGTCGGGGTCGAAGACGGCGGGCAAGACGTCGTAGTCGATGCGGACGGCCCGGCATCCGGCATCCGCTGCTTCCGCCGTCTCGGCGACGACCGCGACGACGCGCTGGCCGACGTGGCGCACGACGTCGTCGAGCATGCGGGTGTCGTCGGGATCGTCGGCGCGGTGCTCGTGGCGCCCGGTGGAGTAGCGCACGTCGGGGACGTCGGCGTGGGTGAACACGGCGACGACGCCGGGTACGGCGAGGGCGGCGGCGGTGTCGATGGAACGCACGCGCGCGTGGGCGTGGGGCGAGGTGACGACGCGCAGGATCAGCGGCGGGCCGCCCGGCACGGGCTCGTCGAACGTGAAGGGCTCGCGGCCCTGCACGATCCGACGCGCCGCTTCGGGGACGACCGAGGTGCCGATGCGTCCCGCTGCCGCGGCGTCGACCCCCGCCTCGGCGTGGGCGTCACGCGGCGAGGTCGCGCCGTGTCCCGCGCACGATCCGGCACCGGTCGCCGGGGCGCACGACTCCTGCACATGCGGCTGCCCCAGCGATCCCGGCACGGTCGGCGACGGTACCGCCGGAGTCGTGCACGTCGACCGCGGCGCACGCGTCTCGGCGACCCCACCCGTCTCGCGCACGGGACCCAGCACCGACGCCCGGATCGCTTCGCGGATCGAACGGTACCCCGTGCACCGGCACAGGTTGCCCTTCATCCGGCGGTCGAGGTCGGGGAGGTCGTCGGGGGTGAGCGTGGATGCCGTGACACTCATCCCCGGAGTGCAGAACCCGCACTGGAACCCGAAGCCGGCGGCCAGGGCCTCCTGCACCGGGTGGAGGTCGTCGCCGGGGGCGAGGCCCGCCGCCGTCGTGATCGACCGGCCCTCCAACCGCACGGCCGGCACGATGCACGAGTGCGTGGGCGCGCCGTCGAGCAGCACCGAACAGGCGCCGCAGTCACCCGCGTCGCAGCCCTTCTTCACCTCGACGTGGCCCGTCTCGCGCAGCAGCGTGCGCGCGCTCTGCCCCGGGCGGGGATCGGCCTCGACCGTCGCCCCGTTGACCTCGAATCTCACGCGCGGCCCCTCCGTCGAGCGATCGAAACCGTGACGGTCGCGCGACGCGCGGGCAACGCCCGGGCCCTCACGCGGCACCCGCCTGCAGATCCCGCGACAACGCCGTCCGCAGGCGCTCGGCGAGCACGACGCTGACCCCGCGCCGCCAGTCGGCGCTGCCGAGCGGGTCGGTGTAGAAATCGGGGGCGGAGGCCACGGCATCCCGCAGCTCTCCGGCGCCGGGCAGGCGGCCGAAGCGCAGCACGCGCGGTCGACGCACCGCGGCGGTCACGACGAACACGGCCGCCCCGTCGGGGTCGACGCGGGCCGTGACGACGGCGCCCGAGCGCCCGAGCTCGGCCAAGGCGATCTTCTGCAGCCCGACCCGCGAGCGCAGCGCGTGCGCGGGAATGTCGAGGGCGCGCACGACCTCGCCCGGTGCGAGCGAGGTGGCGGCATTGTCGATGACGAGATCGGCCACGGCGATCACGCGCTCGCCGCCGTCGGGCGTCCACACCAGGGCCGTGGCATCCAGGGTCGAGAGCAGGGCGATCATGGCCCCCGCCGCGAACGCCTGGCACACGTTGCCGCCGACGGTCGCGGTGTTCCAGATCTTGAACGAGGCGAGAAGCGCGTCGGCGGCCGGGCGGGCGAGGGCGAGCGAGGTCCAGTCGAGCGGCGCTTCGTGCTCGGCCCACGCGAGCAAGCGCGCGATCGTGCAGGTCGCGCCGATGCGCAGGCCCTCGGCGGTGATCTCGAGGTCGGGCCAGTCGAGGGTCGTGAGGTCGACGAAGCCGGTGGTGCCGGGCTGCGGCTCACTCATGATCCAGGTGCCGCCCGCGATGACGGCCTCGCCGGGGGCGAGGGCGAGGTCGGCGCGCGTGCGGGCGGGGCGGTACGAGGTGACGGTGGTGATGTCCATTTCAGCCCGCCAGGATCCGGCCCGACCAACGGCCGTCGTCGAGCGTGTAATGCTGCCGGACGCTCTGGCCGACTGGGTCGCCGCGCCAGAACGTGAGGGTGAGGGGACGCAGGCGGAATCCCACCCAGCGCGCGGGCGGCTCGAGCTGGGGGTGCGCCTCGTCGAACTCGGCCCAGAGGTGTCGGCGGGCGTCCGCGGGGAGGTGGGCGTTCTCGCGCGTGTTCACCCAGGCCAGCAGCTGCAGGTACCGCGAGCGCTGGGCGTACACCGTGGCGGCCTCGGCGGGCGTCACGCGCTCGACGATCCCGCGCACGACGAGCTGCCGACCGAGCTCGGGCCACGCGACCGCCATCGCGGCGACGGGGTTCGCGCCGATCTCGGCGACCTTCGCGCTGGCGGCGTCGGTGTGGAACGTCAGCCCCGCGGCATCCCGGTCGCTGATGAGCACGTGCCGCAGCGACGGGAGGCCGTCGAGGCCGAGGGTCGAGAGGGCGGCGAGCGGACGCAGCTCGCTGTCGTGGGGAGGAAGCCACTGCACCATCAACGCGAGCGGATCCTCGACGAGCGCGTCGGTGTCGTCGACGTCGAAACCGAACGTGGTGCCGGCCGTGATCATGGGTCCTCCGGGAGGCTGCGGGTATCGCCGAGCGTAGGCATCGCGCATTTCGGCGATGTTGCCGCCATGAACATTCGTGGAAACACGCGCTCCGTACACTCCCCGCCATGACCTCGCTGCCCCTCATCGACGCGTGTCCCAAGCGCATGGAGTACGGCCCTTGCGGCGGTGTCGGCTTCGACGGTTCGTGCGAGATCGACGCGGATCACCGCTGCGCGTTCCTGCACCGCCCGACCGTCCCCTGGACCGGCATCGACCGATCGACGGTGCCCGCTCCCGCCCCGCGCACCGCCGGAGCCCTCGCGACGCTGGACGCTCTCGGCACGCGGCCGTGGGTCGTGGCCGATCTTCCCGCGCGCGCTGTGAGCGTGGCATCCATCGACGCGTGCGCCGCCGTCCTCGCCGGAGAAGTGGATGCCGTCCTCGCCGGCGACGCGGGGAGCGCCCGCGTGCAGTTCCCACCCGCGTACCGCGCGTCGCTGGTGCAGCGCCGGGGGCTGCGCGTCTGGACCGGGCTGAACATGCGCGACCGCAACCGCGTCGCGATCGAGGGGGAGCTGGCGGCGCTGGCCGTCGAAGGCGTGGCCGGGGTGCACTGCGTCACCGGCGACCACACCGCGACCGGGCATCGACCCGATGCCGCGCCCGTGTTCGACCTCGACTCGACCGAGGCGACGGCCCTCGCGCGTGCCGCCGGGCACGTGGTGTCGGTCGCCGCGTCTCCGGCCGCGCCGCCCGTCGAGCGCCGGGCCGCCCGGCTGCGCGAGAAGCTCCGGGCGGGCGCCGACGTGTGCTTCGTGAACCACGCCGGTGGCGCGGCGCCCGTGCGCCGGTTCGTCGACGAGGTCGCCGCCGAGGCGATGTACATCCCGTGCGTGCCGGTGGTGGTCGATCACGAGTCCGCCGCGCTGCTGGAGTCGTTCACCACGCTCGTGCTGCCCGAGGACTTCCTCTCACGGGTGCGAGAAGCCCACGACCCGCGGGCCGAGGGCATCGCCCTGGCCGTGGCGCTCGCCGAGGAGATGCTGGCGCTCCCCGGCGTCGTGGGGGTCAACCTCTCGGGCGGTCGCGAGGGTGCCGAGGAGTCGTTCGCCGAGGCGATGGCCGAGGTGGCCCGGCGGCTGCGCTGACGCGCTCGTTCGCCGGCGGCACGTCGCCGCCGCGCGCCGCGGGCGACACCTCGCCGCCGAGCGCGCTTCGTCGCCGCCCCGCTCCCGGGCGACACCTCTCTGTTGAGTGTCCAGAACACGCCGCGCCGACGCGCTGCGATGCGGCGTGTTTCGGACACTCAACGCCTGGGGGCGGGGGCGCGGAGCGGACGCGCGGTCCGGGGCACTTCCCTGTCGAGTGTGCCGGCGCGGCCGCGTCGCCGTGCCGAGCGCATTGCCCCGGCGACACCTCGCTGTTGAGTGTCCAGGACACGCCGCGCCGACGCGCTGCGATGCGGCGTGTTCCGGACATTCAACAGGGGGGAGACGCGGGGGAGACGCAGGGGAGGCGCGGGAGAGGCGCGGGGGAGGGACTACGCCGCGAGCGACAGCAACCAGGCGTAGAGCGCCATCGACGCGCCGTAGACGACGATCAGGATGCCGAACCCGAGGAGTTGCGCGCGCCAGCCCGGCTTCGGCTTCAGCCACCAGGCGAACATCTTGAACACCCGGGGCATCACGAACCAGCCGAGAAGTTGCGTGCTGACGAAGTTGCCGACGAACAGCGACAGCCAGAACGGGATGGCGTGGGGTCCGTCGAAGAGCGGGGTGCTGACGAAGTAGCCCCACCCGAACACGATCGGATACAGCGCCGCCAGCACGAGGAGGTTGTTCTTCATCACCGATTCGCGCGCGGTCTCGCCCTTGGGCGTCCAGAAGTCGAAGCCGAAGCTCGACGTGGCGACAGCGAGGTCGGCGTTGAACCGCTCGCCCTCGCGCAGCAGACGTTTCCGCTCGGGCGAGTCGATCCAGACCGCGAGGTTCTCGGCCGAGTCGAACGTGAGGATGACGACCCACTCGTCTTGGACGCCCGGCACGGGGCGCTGGATGCGGTGCCCTCGAAAGCCCCGGAACTGCGCCTCGGTGTCGGAGATGCGTTTCTGCCACGCCAGGTAATCCTGCTCGAGCGCCGCGTGAACGGTGGACGAGATGAGCACCGAGACCTCGTCGCCGTGCGTCGGGTCCTCCCGGAACAGCGTCACTTCCTCGTCGAGCACCTGCACGTCGGCGATCTGGGCGTAGAGCGAACGCCGAGCGGGGCCGTCGAGCCAGGCGCGCGCCGAGGCGGCATCGGTGAAGCGCTGCACGAGCGTCCAGTCGCCTCGCGCGTCGGTCGGCGTGATCACGGTGCTGCCGAGGTACCCGGGCGTGCCCGTGAGGGACCGACCCGACTGCTCGACCCATCCCTCGAAGGCTTCGACGTCGTGCGCCGCGACCTTCCGGTGGGTCACGAGAGTGACGGCGGTGTCGTCGGCGCCCGACACCTCCCCGGCGACCGGTCGGCCGTCGATGACGGCGAGGCGCTCCACCCCTAGCTCTTCTTGTAGCGGCGCATGCCGGAGACCCAGGTCTCGTCGACGTTGCGGTCGTCGCCGACCATCATCACCGCGAACAGTGCGTGCGCGGCCTGTTCCATCGTGGTCGGGCCCTCGTCGCCGAAGAACAGCGACTGGTGCCACGGCATCGCGGACGGACCGGCGCTCCAGTCGAGCGCCACGAAGTCCGCGGACTTCCCGACTTCGAAGTTGCCGACCTGGTCGTCGATGTACAGACCCTCGGCGCCGCCGAGGGTGACCGACCAGAACGCGCGGTAGGGCGAGAGCTTGCTGCGCTCGGCCGCGGCCAGATCCTGGGTGATGCGGTTCGTCGTGCCGTCGAGCAACGTGTTGCCCAGCATCCCGACCTTGTAGGCCTCGTCGAGCACCTGGATCATGCTGAACCGGTTTCCGCCACCCATGTCGGTGCCGAACGACATCTTGACGCGCTTGTCGGGGTCGGTCGCTTTCGCCAGGCGGAAGATGCCGCTGCCGAGGAAAAGGTTCGAGCACGGGCAGAAAACCACCGCGCCGCCGCTGTCGGAAAGACGCCCGAATTCGTTATCGGAAAGCCAGACCGCGTGCCCTCCCGAGAATTTCGGGCCGACCAGATCGTATTTCTCATAGACGCCGAGATAGTCCGTGCAGTCCGGGTGCGCCAGAAGAAGGTTGGAGATCTCCAAGGGGTTCTCCGAGATGTGGGTGTTCACCCAGAGGTCGGGGTGCTCCTGCTTCAGCCGCTGGCATGCCTTCAGCAGGTCCTTGCTCGCGCCGAGGGCGAACCGCGGGGTGATCGCATAGCGGTTACGGCCCACGCCGTGGTACTTGGCGATCATCGCCTTGCTGTCGTCGTAGAACTCCTCGGGCGTGCTCGTCGAGCCCTCCGGTGCGAACTGGTCGATACCGGTGACGCCGCTGATCACCAGCATGTCGCGCCGGGCGGCGGCCTCGAAGAACTCCTCGACCGCGACGGTGGAGGTCGTCGTGAACGCCTGCACCGTCGTCGTCCCGCCCGCGAGCATATTGTCGAGGAAGCGATCCGATCCGGCGCGCGCGTACTCGCGGTCGCTGTAGCGCGCCTCCTCGGGGAAGACGGTGTCGAGGAGCCACGGCAGGAGCTGCTGCCCGAAGGCACCGAGCGCCCGCGTCTGCGGAACGTGCACGTGGCCGTCGATGAAACCGGGCGTGATGATGCGCCCGCTGATCTCGGTGATGTCGAGACCGGGGTACTGGGGCGAGATGTCGTCGAAAGGTCCGAAGGCGACGATCAGGCCGTCGTCGACCACGAGCAGGCCGTCACGGAGGAATCGCGCCGATTCCTCTTCTCTGCCCACGTGCTTCCACGGGTCGTCGATGAAATCGAAAAACGTGCCGCGGATTCCAGAACTGACGATGATCGCGCCTTTCAGAGAGGGCTGTTCAACGTCCGCGCCTCGGCATCTATACCATCGGCGGGCCTTTATCGGACGACTGACGACATAGTGGCACAAAACAGTTTTGGTCCGAGGAAATTATCTGCGAACAGTCCGAGGCGGGTTATTCGGAGCCGGAAGGCCCTTTCCCATGCCCGCCTCATCGGCGTACCCGCGCGGCTCAGTGCATGACCATTCCGCCGGTGACGTTGATGGCCTGTCCCGTCAGGTAGCTGCCGGACGGCGACGCGAGGAAGTGCGTCACTCCCGCGACGTCCTCCGGAATGCCGAGTCGTCCCAACGGAGACTTCGCGCTCCACGCGGCGACGTCGGCCTCGGAGCGGGTGTCGGCGCCCATGTCGGTGAGCACGTATCCGGGGCACACGGCGTTGACGGTGACGCCGTGGCATCCCCATTCCTGCGCTCCGGCACGCGTGAGGGCCACGACCGCGGCCTTCGACGCCGCGTAGTGCCCCTCGCCGCCGCCGCCCTGCTTGGCCGCCATGCTGGCGATGTTCACGATCGCGCCGCTGCGGGCCTCGAGCATCGTGGGCGCGACCGCCTGCATGGTGACGAGGGTCGCGCGGGCGTTGATGTCGAGCACGCGATCCCAGTCGTCGACGGTGATGTCGAGCAGCGACGCGTGCTGGAAGACTCCCGCGCAATTGACCAGCACGTCGACGCCGCCGAGGGTCGCGACCGCTTCGCTCACCGCTCGCCGGGTGTCGAGCGGGTCCCGCAGGTCGACGGCGAAGAAGTTGGATGCCGCGCCCTCGGCCGGAGCGCGTCGATCGAGCACGACGACCGTGGCGCCGTCGGCGGCGAACCGGGCGACGATGGCGGCACCGATGCCGCCGGAGCCGCCGGTGACGATGACGCGGTAGGACATGGCACTCCTTCTGGCGAGGTTCGGGTCGCCCTCGGGCGTCACCGTACGCGGAGCGTCGTACGCCGTGACGTCGGGGCTGTTTCGGCGGCGTAACGCTCTCGCCGACCCGCGTCGGCGGTCGTCATCTCACGTGAGCCGTGCCCAGACCGCCGCCGCGTCGACCTCCAGCCGCGCGTCGGTTCCGCGCGTGCGCCACGCATCGCGGTCGAAGACGAACACGCGCTCCACCTCGAGCACGTACAGGCGCTTGTCGGGTACCGCCAGCACCGCGGCGGCGTCGTCGTCGGTTCCGGCATCCCTCGGCAACCGCTCGGCCAGCACGGCGCTGATCGCCGAGGCGTCGGCATCCACCTCGCTCGCTCGGAACGACAGCTGCACACCGTCGGCGTCGGCGATCGCGGCCGACGAGTCGTACACGACCCCGGATGCCACCCCCGACGCCGAGATCGCGCGGGCGTGCCGTGAGGCGCGGCCGGACTCCACGTACATGCCGCGCGCGAGCAGACGGTACTGCGCGGCGGCGGTCCACGGCCCGTCGGCATCGGCCGTGCCGATCACGACGTAGCGCTGCGCGGCGAGGATCGAGGCGGCGCGCTCTTCGGGCACGGTCATGTCGCCATCGTGCGCGTGGCGCGCGACGTCGGTGTTTCGGCCCCGTAACGCTCTGGCGAACCCGCCCTCGCCGCGCGATCGCGCCCCGTACTCTCGCTCTCGCCCGCATCCCCTCTCGTGAGTGTCCAAGACACGCCGCATCCCGCCGCACCGGCGCGGCGTGTCCTGGACACTCGACCTGCCTGGAGACCCCGTGACCGACACCGTGCACCCGGCCATCACCGATCCCGACGTGCGCGCACACCTGGCCCGCCTCGCCGCGAGCGCGGGCACGATCCCCTCGGGAGCGACCGATGCCGACGGCGACGACGCCGCGCGCATCGCCGAGTTGCGCGCCAACCCGTCGTGGGTGCGGCTGCCCGACGACGAGGTCGTCGAGTCGATCGACACGGATGCCGACGGCCTCGCGCTCCGCCTCTACCGACCCCGCACCGGCCACCGGGGCACCCTCGTCTTCGCTCACGGCGGCGGCTGGGTCGCCGGCAACCTCGACAACAACGACGCCCTCTGCCGCGCACTCGCCGCGGCGACCGGCACCCAGGTGCTGAGCGTGGACTACCGACTGGCGCCCGAGCACCCTTTCCCGGCCGGTCTCGACGACCTCGACCGCGCCCTGCGCTTCGCCGCCGAGGGCGCGGGCGGTCTGGTCGCCCCCGACCTTCTCGGCGTCGCCGGGCACAGCGCCGGGGGCAACCTCGCCGCGGCTCTGGCGCTGCGTTCGCGTGAGGGCCGGGCTCCCGGCATCCGGTGCCAGGTGCTGCTGTGCCCCGTGCTCGACGCGCCCGATCCCGACCGCCCGAGCTATCGCGCGCACACCGAGAACCTGCCGCTGACCTCGCGCGGCATGCAGTGGTACTGGGGACTGTACGTGCAGGATGCCCCGGCCCCGACCCCGGCCCCGGCCCCGGCCCCGGCCCCGGCCCCGGCCCCGACCCCGGCCCCGGCCCCGGCCCCGGCCCCGGCCCCGGCCCCGGCGCCGCAGCCCGGCCCGGCGGCAGCGGTGCCCGGGGCAGTCGCCGCGACGACCATGTTCGCGGTCCCGGTCGAGGCCGCGCCGCTGCGCGCCCCCGACCTCACCGGCTCCGCGCCGGCGGTGATCGTCGCGGCGGGCGTCGACCCGCTGTCCGACGAGGCGGAGGAGTACGCGGGCGAGCTGTCGGCATCCGGAGTCCCCGTCGAGTTCCTCCGCCGCGAGGGGGTGCCGCACCTCTTCCTGGTGTTCCCGTCGACGCCCGCGCGCGACGAGGTGCTCGCCGCCATCGCCCCCGCCGTGCGCCGCGCCTTCGCCTGACGCGCGTCCCTCTCGCCCGCCCCCCCCGCCGCCCTTCCCGGCGTTGAGTGGCCACAACACGCCGCACGAGCCCGCCCCCACACGGCGTGTCCTGGACACTCAACGGGGCCGCGCGGCTCGGCGCGGCGCGCACACAACCCGCTACCCGCTCGGAACACCGCGGAAACACGCCATTGTTACCGTCATCAACATGTCGCTTCTGGTCATCAACGCACGGCTCATCACGGTTCCCGCGGGCACCGACGACCCCGGTTACATCGAGCGGGGCTTCCTGCTCGTCACCGACGGCCGCATCGCGGCGATCGGCGCCGGCGACCCCGATCCGGGCGTCACCGCCGACGAGATCCTCGATGTCGACGGCAAGTTCGTCGCTCCCGGGTTCGTCTCGTCGCACAGCCACCTCTTCACGAGCGGCTCGCGCGGACTCGGCGTCGACCAGACGCTCTACGGCTGGTGCACCTCGATGTTCAGCGTGCTGAACAACGCCTCACCCGACCAGATCTACTGGGCGACCCTGCACGGCTCGCTCGACTTCCTCGCGAACGGCGTCACCACGGCGTACAACTTCACCGACCCGCTCCTGCCGTGGGAGCCGATGGTCGAGGGCAAGCGCAGCGACGGCGGCGGACTGCTCCGTGACCAGTCCTGGCACACGCGACAGGCCGATGGATGCCACGACGCCGGCCTCCGCTTCGTCGACTCGATCGCGTTGGATGCCACCGTCGGCACCGACGACGAGATCTTCGCGCGCTTCGACGCCTCGCTCGACCATGTGCTCGCGATGGACCCCGACCTCGCCCTCGGCGCCTCGATCATGGGCCAGGTGCAGTGGTCGACGCGTCCCGACGCCGCCGAGATCGAGGTCGCGGTCATGGACCGCTTCGGCGTGACCAACCAGGCGCACTTCCTCGAGACCTACGAGGCGATCGAGCACCAGCAGACCAAGTTCCAGCTGTACAAGAACGCCGGTGCTCTTCGCCCGGGCATGATGTTCGGCCACTTCATCCAGACCACGCCCGAGATCATCCAGGATGCCGCGGCCGGCGGCGCCAGCATGTCGTGGCAGCCGGCATCCAACGGGCGTCTGGCGTCGGGCATCGCGCACGTGCCCGAGATGCTCGATCTCGGCATGAAGGTCGGCATGGGTCTCGACGACCAGGCCTGCACCGACGTCGCCGACCCCTGGCAGAACATGCGCATGGGGATGTTCATGCAGCGCGCCCGCACCCACGATCCGCTGTCGATGATGCCCGAGCGCGTGCTGCGCCTGCACACCCTCGGGGGAGCCGAGATCATGGGCGTCGACGACCGCGTCGGCAGCCTCGAGGTGGGCAAGTTCGCCGACTTCGTCGTGGTCGACCCGCGCACCCCCGACATCGGACCGCTCTGGAACCCCGTGCGCGGCTACGTGCTCGCCTGCGGGCTGCGCAACCTGCAGCAGGTCTACGTCGGCGGAAAGCTCGTCAACGACCGCGGCGTCTCGACCAACCCGCTCGCCGCCGAGGCATCCCGCGTGCTGCACGAGGAGCTGCCCGCGCTGGCCGACGAGTTCGGCGTCATCCTGTAGCCCCACGGCGCGGCATCCCCCGTCCCCGTCCCCCGTCCCCCCCCCCCCAAAAAAATCCCCCTGTTGAGTGTCCAAGACACGCCGCGCCCCGCCCGCCGGGGGCGGCGTGTCCTGGACACTCAACGTCTTTCGAGGCGCGGCGGGCGCGCATGAACACGCTGAGCGTCCACGACACGCCGTACGGCCGCCCCGCCATCGTCCGGGTTTCGGCTCACTGCTTCGGCAGGCGGCGGTCGCACCCTCGCGCTCGCGAGGCGGCCGTGCCAGCGTGGGGATATGCAGAGGATCATCGCGGGGCTCGACGTCCACACGTCCCACGCCGACATCGCCGGACGCGACGTGCTGCTCTGGCATCACGGTTCGCCGCAGACGGGGGCGATCCTCCCCCCGGTGCAGCGCGCGGCCGACACCCGGGGTCTCGCGGTCGTCTCGATCGCCCGTCCCGCCTACGCCGGTTCGCCGCGGATGCCCGGACGCACGGTCGCCGACGTCGCTGCGGGCACCCGGCCGGTGCTCGACGAGTTGGGCGTGGCATCCGTCGTCTCGGTCGGAGCCTCGGGTGGCGGACCGCACGCCCTCGCGTGCGCCGCGGCGATGCCCGACCGTGTCCGCGCGGTGATCACGTTCGCCTCGCCCGCGCCGTTCACCGGCGACGACGACTGGTTCGCCGCAATGCAGGCGCCCGGCGGCCTGCGCGCCGCGCTGAAGGGCGAGGCCGCCCGGCGCCGCTTCGCCGAGACCGATCAGTTCGATCCGGCTCAGTTCGTGGATGCCGACTTCGCGGCGCTCGAGCATGAGTGGGCCTCACTCGGAGCCGACGCCGGAGCGGCCGAGGAGTTCGGACCCGACGGTCTGATCGACGACGACCTCGCTTTCACCCGGCACTGGGGTTTCGAGCTCGCGGAGGTCACGGCATCCGTCCTCCTCGTCCAGGGCGAACGCGACCGCGTGATCCCTCCCGCCCACGCGCGGATGCTGGCGGTCGCTCTCCCGCACGCGAGGCTCGACCTGCGTCCCGACGACGGTCACGTCTCGGTTCTCCGTCACCTCGGCGCGGCACTCACCCGTTGAGCGTCCAGAACACGCCGCTCGCGAGCGGTCGGGGGCGGCGTGTCATGGACACTCAACGGGGGTGGGAGTCGCGCGTCAGGGCGTCGGGTCAGACCGCCCCACCCGCAGCACCGCCTCGCCCACCGCGGCGATCCCCGCGGCCAGCGCCAGCGACACCGCGATCGTGACGAGGGCTGCGGCCGGGCCCGTGGCATCCAGGGCAGCTCCGGCGATCACACCGCCGATCGGCACACCGAGCGACATCGCGGCGGTCGGGTAGGCGAGGGTTTCGGTGACGCGTCCTTCGGGGGCGCGGGCCGAGGCGACGAGGATCCCCGACACCATCACCGGCGACACCGCCAGCCCGAGCAGCAGGATGACCCCGAACAGCACCGGCACGGACCCCTGCGCGAACGGGAGGCCGACGGCGACCAGGGCCGCCAGCGCCGCGAAGCCGATGTAGCGCGCGGCGGGCGAGAGACGCCACGTGCGCGCGCCGGTGACGACCGAGCCGATCGCGATCGCCACGGCCAGGGCGCTGAACGCCGGTCCGGCCAGCCACGGGCGCCCACCCACCTCGGCCCAGCCGACCAGGCCCACGTCGAACGCGCCGAACACGCCGCCGAGGGCGACACAGGCCAGAGCGATGGGAATCACCCCGGCGGGAGGCAGCACCATACCGCGCCGCTCGGTCCGCGGAGTCGACGCGGGTTGCGTGCCGCGCTGCGAGGCGAGCCACACGCCGCCGATCAGCCCGAGTCCGAGCGAGCCCAGCACCGCGACGGCCGGATCGAGGGCCGCGGCGACCGCCGTGATGGCGGGGGGACCGGCGATGAACACCATCTGGTCGGCGATCGTCTCGAGGGCCAGCGCGGCCGTCCGCTGCGACGGCGGGGCCAGCACCGTCCACCGCGCCCGCACGGCCGAGGTGAGATCCGGGGTCGCCGCCCCCGTCACGAACGCCGCGATCAGCCACGTCCAGAACGGTGACCCCGTCAGCACGAGGGCGAGGAATGCGGATGCCGCGAGCACGAGGCATCCGAGAGACACCAGGATCACGCGCGACTGCCCGTGCCGATCCATGCGCGACGACCACAGCGGGGCCGCGATCGCCATGCCGACCACGAGCGGTGCCACCACGAGCCCGGCCGAGGCGAAGCTGCCGGTCGCGGCCGAGACGAGGAGGATGATGCCGAGCGACAGTGTCGCCCGCGGGAAGCGCGCGAGGATCCCGGCGGCGACGAACGTCCGCGCCCCGGGCAGGCGCAGCACCTGGCCGTAGGCCCGGACGCCCTGGCCGGTTTCGGCGGCGACGCTCATGCGCGTCCCTCGGGCCGCGCACGACTCCTGCAGCCCGCCAGCTCGCCCGCGCGAAGCGAACGCATCCGCCCGTCGTGCAGGAGTCGTGCGCGCCTCGCCCGCATCACGCGGTGTAGTCGAAGCGGCTGATCTCCTCGAGCGCTTCGACGACGAACGACACGCTCTCCTCGAACATCCGCGCGCCGGCCTCGGCGTTCGCGCCGGTCGGGTCGCCGAGCACGCCGGTGGGACCGAAGTCGTTCGACAGCCAGCCGAAGGTCACCGGCTTGGAGTTGAAGCCGATGTGGCGGAACTCGCCGATGTGCGCGGGCACGGTGGCGTGGAATTCGGCCGGGTCGACCAGCTCGGGCCGCAGGTGCATGATCATGCTCGTCTCGCCGTAGCCGGCGTGGATGCCGGTGCCGTGCTCGTCGGGGGTGCCGTCGGTGCCGTCGAACGAGGGCACGCGGGCGGCGGGCATGAAGAAGGTGCGCAGGCCGAAGCGGCGACGCAGCTCACGGTTGGCCACGTTCAACAGGGCGACGTTGCCGCCGTGCCCGTTGAGGAAGACGACCGTGCGGGCGCGGGTGGTGAGGATCGAGCGACCGATGTCGACGACCGTCTGCATCATCGTCTCGGGCGTCAGCCAGAGCGTGCCCGGCGCCCACGAGTGCTCGTCGGACTTCGTGATCGACAGGGTCGGCAGCTGCCAGACGTCGAGGCCCTGGGCGGCGGCCCGGGCGACGGCCGCCGTGGCCGAGGCCTCGGCGACGATGGCATCGGTCGCGAGCGGAAGGTGCGGACCGTGGTGCTCGATGGCGCCGGTGGGCAGCACGAGGATCGAGTCCTCGGTGAGGGCGGCCGCGGCGGCGGGGCCGCTGAGCTCGGCGAGAAGGCGGGTCATGAGATGATCGCTCCCTTTCGGGGTCCGCCGTAGGCGGGGTCGAGCTTGCCGGGGTTCAGCAGGCCGTTCGGGTCGGTGAGGCGGGCGGTGGCGGCGGTCTGCTCGACGTTGAAGTCGACGTTCCACTGGTGCGGGTTGTGCACGCCCACCCCGATCGCGTTGAGGTCGGCGATGCCGCGGTACACGTCGTCCTCGCTGACGTAGGGAGCGGCGAGCATGCCGATGGGGTACTCCTTGGTCGATTCGATGTGCAGCTTCCCGCCCGGGAACACGGCCTCGACGGCGTCGACGTCGTCGGCCAGGGGAGCGCCCGCGACCTCGAGGTGGAACACCTCGTGCGGCTGGCTCTTCTGGTACCACTCGATGGGGTGGTTGTAGCTCAGCATCGACAGGCGGATGCTGGCCTGCGGTCCCTCGCGCACGGCTTCGACGCGGCCGCCGGCGCCCTCGATGATCGCGGTGACGGTCTCGATGAGCGAGGCGTCGATGATGGCCCGCAGGCTCGACCGGCCCTCGGGGATGGCCTCGTCGGCGGGGAGGGAGGCCGAGATCTCGGGTCCGTCGCCCGACACCAGGCGCGGTGAGGGGTCGAGGTTGCCGATCGTCTGCAGCACCGCCAGCGTGCCGGCGTAGTCGGGGAAGCTCGCCCAGAGCCCTCGCCACTCGCGCAGCGGCTCGAGGCGCACGGTCGCGCGCACGATGACGCCGGCGGTGCCGTAGTTGTGCACGTACTTCTGAGCCTCGTCGCCCTCGAAGTGGTGGATCTCGGCGCTGCCGTCGGCGTGCACGACGTCGAGGGCGGCCACGAAACCGCGGTCGTTCGAGCCGTGCGCGATCGAGCCGGTGCCGCCGGAGCCGCCCGAGAGGAACCCGCCGATGGTGGACTGCGCCGTCGAGGGGTACATCCACAGGGCTTGGCCCGCGGCCCACGCGGCCTGTTCGAGCAGCACCATCGGGGTGCCGGCCTCGGCCGTGATGTAGCCGTCGCCGACCTCGACGATGGCCTTGGCGCGGGTGGTGTCGATGACCAGGCCGCCCTGCATCGGAATGCCCTGGCCGTAGTTGCCGGTGCCCTTGCCGCGCACGGTCACGGGAACGCCGTGGCGCGAGGCCGCGGCGACGGCGGTGGCGATCTGCTCCGCGTCGGCGGCGAAGACGACCAGGTCGGCGAGGCCGAGGGGGAGCTTGGCGGCGATGATCGGCGACATCGGCGAGCCGTCGATGCTCGCGCGCTCGCGCACGCGCGGTTCGGTGCTGACGGCGGCGGGACCGAGCAGGTCGAGCAGCTCGTCCTCGAGGGAGAGGACGCGGGTGGCGGTGTCGCTCATGGGTGTGTCTCCGGGTGGAACGGGCGGAAGGGATGCCGGGGGCGTGGGGGAGGAAGTGGTCGGGGTCCCGTTGCCGAGCTCGGGGACCGGGGCGACCCGACCGAACGGCCCGGCCCGCGCGAAGCGGACCGGGCCGGGGCGGTCAGAACGAGATCGAGGTGTCGATGAACTCGTTCGTGTACAGGTCCTCCGCGGTCTCGCCCGCGGCGGGCGGGGTGCCGAGGTCGGAGTAGACCTTGCTGGCCTTGGTGTAGAAGTCCGCGAAGCGGGTGTCGTCGAAGTTGCCGTAGGTGGAGTCGGGGCCGTTGCCCACCAGGCCCAGGTCGACCTGGGTCTTGACGGAGTAGTCGGCGACGCCCTGCGTGTAGGTCCAGCCGGTGGCGTACTCGTCGACGAGCTTCAGCACGAGGTCGTTCGCCGCCGAGGGGTCCTTGTAGTACTCGACGCCGGCTTTCTGCAGCACGGGGACGAGCTTCGACAGGCACGGGGACAGCTCGTCGAACTTGTCGGACTTCACCGACACCGACGACTGGTACGTCTGCCATCCGGCGTCGTGGATGAGGGCGAAGTCGACCGGCTTGCCCCAGGCCGAGACCTCGTTCTGGTAGACGTAGGGCTCGGCCGAAGCGAAGCCCTGCTGCATGTCCTTGCCGCCGGCGGCGACGAAGTTCGAGGGCGTCCCGTCGTACGAGCCGTCGAGGATCGAGGCGTCGGCCAGGCCGGCGCTCTTGAGGTACTCGATGTAGGCCGAGCCGTCGAAGTAGCGCCACACGCCGCCGTTCGACGACAGCGCGCCCTTGACGTCGTCGATCGTCTTGACGTCCGGGTAGGTGGCGGGGTCCCACATGACCATGGTGGGGCTGATGTCGAGGGGAGCGAAGACGGCCTTGGTGGGCGTGGTGGCCGACAGCTGGATCGCCTCGTCGGTGCTGATGTAGCCGAGGGTGATCTTGTCGTCCTGGTACATCTGGGCCGAGACCGTCTGAAAGCCGATCGCGGGACCGCCGGCGCGGATCTCGAGGTTGACGCCGGTGTACTCGCCGTCCGACATCAGCGGGCCGGTGACGGCCTTGGTATTGGCGTCGATCGTGTAGTCGTCCTTGATCATCTCGTAGAGGTGACCGTGCTCGGCTTCGGGGTTCCAGTCGGTCTGCACGACGACGGTCGCGGGGCAGTCGGCCGAGAGGTCGACGGCGCCGATGGGCATGTCGGTGGCGGGGGCGGCCTGCTCCCCGGCGCTACCGGCGCAGGAGGTGAGGGTGAGGGCGATCGCGAAGGCGCCGGTGACGGCGGTGCCGCGAAGAAGGGTGGAGCGCTGCATGCTGGTTCGCTTTCTGTGACGGGTGGAGCTCTCGGGTGCGGGTGTTCGGGTGCGGGTTTTCGGGTACGCCGGATGCCGCTCCCCACCCGTTGCGGAGTGGGGAGCCGTGGCATCCGGAATGCGGGGAGTCGGTCAGAGCGTGCTGTCGTACCAGCGGCCGACGGCCGCCTTCGAGAGCCAGCCGAAGAAGACGAAGAGTGCGACTCCGAGCAGGCACGCGGCGAGGATGGCGGCGAACAGCTCGGCGCTCTGCAGACGCGACTGGTAGTTGGCGATGAGCGAGCCGATACCGGGCTCGCCGCGTCGGAAGAAGTAGTCGCCGACGATCGCGCCGACGACCGACAGGCCGGCCGAGGTGCGCATTCCGACGAACATCGAGGGGAGCGCGGCCGGGAGGGTGAGCTTGGTGAGCACCGTCCACTTGTTGGCCTTCTGCAGGCGGAACAGCTCGCGCTGGGACTTGTCGACCGACTGCAGGCCGAACAGCGTGTTCGAGACCATGGGGAACAGGGCGATCAGCACGCAGACGATGACGCGGGCGAGGAATTCGTAGCCGAACCAGAATCCGACCAGCGGCACGAGCGCGAGGATCGGGATGCACTGCAGCATCACGGCGTAGGCGTAGGTGGAGCGCTCGACCCAGCGGGCGAGCGACATCGCGATCGCCCAGCCGATGCCGAGGACCATGGCGACGATCAGTCCGGTGAGGGCGACGCCGGTCGTTCGGAAGAGCGCGATCCAGATGTCGGCGCCCACCTGCGGGTCGAAGAAGCCGAGGGTGAACATCTCGTGGGGCATGGGCATGAGGAAGCCCTTGCCCGAGGCGCTGAGCCCGATCGAGATGGCGTACCAGACGCCGAGCAGCACCACCAGCACCGCGAACGGCGGCGCGATGACGGCGAGGCGAGCCCCGAACCCGCGACGGGCGCCGGTCGCGCGCGGGCGCGGTGGCGTGGGCGGGGGAGTGGATGCCGTGGGCGCGGGCGACTCGACGGCGACCGGCTCTGCAGAAGTGGTGCTCATGAGTGTCCTTCCCGAAGGGCGTGGGAGACCTCGCCGACGAGCTTCGCGTACTCCGCGGTGTAGCGGATCTCGGGGTCGCGCGGCATGTCGAAGGGGATCTCGAAGGTGTCGACGAGGTGTCCGGGTCGCCCCGACATCACGACGACCTTGGTGGAGAGGTAGATGGCCTCGGAGACCGAGTGGGTGATGAAGAGACCGCCGAACTTCTGTGCGACGAAGATCTTGATGAGCTCGTCGTTCAGGCGTTCGCGGGTGATCTCGTCGAGTGCGCCGAACGGCTCGTCGAACAGGAACAGTTCGGGGTCGAGGGTCAGGGAGCGCGCGAGCGAGGTGCGCATCTTCATACCCCCCGACATCTGCTTCGGCAGGTGCTTCTCGAAGCCGTTCAGGCCGACGAGGTCGATGGCCCACTTGGCCTTCGGCACGCGCACGCGCTTGGGCTGCCAGTTGAGCTCGGCGAGCAGTTCGACGTTCGACTGCACGTCGCGCCAGGGCAGCAGGGTCGCGTCCTGGAAGACGTAGCCGATGCGGTCGGTGTTGACGGTCGCGGTGCCTTCGCTGGCCGTTTCGAGGCCCGAGGCGATGCGCAGCAGAGTCGACTTGCCGCAGCCCGAGGGGCCGACGACGCTGACGAACTCACCGGGATGGACGGTGAGGTCGACGCCGGAGAGGGCGGTCGTGCCGTTGGGGAATGTCAGGGCGACGTTGCGAAAGTCCAGGATCGGCGCGGTGGGATCCGCGACGGATGCCGGGGCGGGAGAGGCCAAGGTCACGGGGGCGCTCACTTTCCGTTGGGGGCGGGTTACGACGCCGTCGCGGGTGCGGCGGAGCGGGTTCGGACGGGCAGGGCGACGGATGCCGCGGTCTCGGTCGAGACGGTGGTGCGGCTGACGAGTCGGCCGCGGTGGAGGACGACGCGGTCGGCCGACGCGAAGGCGACGGCGTCGCCGAGCGAGTCGGCACGCACGGCGACGAGGTCGGCGCGGGCGCCCGGCACGGGACCGGCGACGGGCAGGCCCATCACGTCGCGGGCACCGGTCGTGACGGCGTCCATCGCCGCCTCGGGTGCCAGGTGACCGGCCGAGACGAGCAGCGAGGCGGTCTCGAGGTGGTCGCAGCGGCCCACGGGGTTGAAGGGGTCGCGCACGTTGTCGGCACCGGCCGCGACGCGCACGCCGGCGGCGCGGAGGCGGCCGAGGGGCGCGATCCCGCGGGGCACCGCGTGCGCGGCATCCCATCCCTGCAGGTACAGGTTGGTGATGGGCAGGGCGATCACGCCGATGTCGGCGGCGCGGATCTCGTCGGCGAGCAGAGCGAGATCGGCGGCGGGCATCATGCTCAGGCGGACGCAGTGACCGGCCGTGCGGGGGCGGTGCCACCCGGTGACGGCGCGGGCGTACGCGGCGAGGGTGTCGGCTCCGGCGAGGCTCTCGTCGGTGTGCAGGTCGAGGCCCACGTCGCGGCGACGCGCGAGGGCGATGAGGCGCTCGAGGTCGGCGAGGGGGTCGTCGGCGAGGTGCGGCGCTCCGCCGACGAGGTCGACGCCCGCGTCGAGCGCGGCGTCGAAGACCGCGTCGGGCACGGTGGGGCCGCCGAGGGCGACGAGCTCGATGTCCATGAGGCCCTCGAGCTCGTCGCGCAGGCGCACCAGGGCCCGCACGCCGATGAGGGGGTCGGAGCCGTGCAGCAGATCGACGTGGGTGCGGATCGACGTGATCCCGGATGCCAGCATCCGCAGCGCCGTCGACCGGGCCCGACCGAGCGTCTCGTCTTCGTCGAGGGTGACGGCGAAGGCCTGCCAGCTCTCGATGGCACGCACGAGGTCGCCGAACGGGGGCTGGATGGCGTCCCACGACTGCGACTTGTCGAGGTGGGCGTGCGGCTCGGCGCCCGCCGCGGTGACGAGGTACCCGGTGAGGTCGAGCGTCTCGCCGTCGGTGTCGGGGAGGGGGCTTCCGGCCGGCACGACCGCAAGCACCTCGTCGCCGTCGAGCGCGATGTCGACGACGGCGCCCGAGGTCAGGCGCACGCCGCGCAGCGCGGCGATCGAGACGGGTGGAACGGCAGACACGGGGTCCTCCGGGGAGTCGGGCAGACAGACGTCGAGACAGGGGCCACGGCATCGGGGCGGGCCACCGGGAGTGGCCGGCCAGTGTTGGTGTGACCAACATCCGGCGATGTTCCGATGCTAGGAACCGCGCGTTTCCGCTGTATTTCCTGGGCGTGACCCTCGTGACAAACCTTGCGCGCAGCCGTGTCGGCGCGGCGAACGCCCGTCCTGCTCCTACAGCTCCAGCGTGATCCGCCCGCACGCCGCCCGTGACACGCACACCATCATCGACCGGTTGGCATCCTGTTCCTCCGGCGAGAGGACGGAGTCACGATGCTCCACCTCGCCGTCGACGACGGCGACCTCGCAGGTGCCGCACGTGCCCACCCGACAGCTCGACGGGACGACCGCGCCGTGCTCCTCCACCACGTCGAGGATCGATCGCTCCGGGGGCACGGTCACGGTGAGGCCCGACATCATCAGGTCGACCTCGAACGGCTCGGCCCACACCGGCGGGCCGAGCACTTTCGCCTCGAACCGCTCGACGTGCAGGCTCCCGCGCGGCCACCCCGCCATCGCGGCATCCAGGGACTCCAGAAGGCGCGCGGGTCCGCACGAGTAGACGACGGTGCGTGAGACGGGGGTGCCGAAGTACTCCGCGAGGTCGAGCCGGCGTCCCTCGTCGGCGGCGTACACCTCGACGCGGTCACCGTACTGCGCGACCAACTCGTCGACGAAGGCCATCGTGCGCCGCGACCGGCCGGCGTACAGCAGCGTCCAGGACGCCCCGGCGGTCTCGGCTGCCTCGATCATCGGGACGATCGGGGTGATGCCGATGCCCCCGGCGACGAACACGTACGCGCGGCCGGCGGTGGGGGCGAACAAGAAGTGGTTGGCGGGACCGCGCACGCGAAGCGGTGCACCGACGTGCGCGTTCTCGTGCAGCCACACCGAGCCCTCGCGTTCGCGGAGCACCCCGATGCGCCACGTGCCCCGCTCGGTCGGCGACCCGCAGAGCGAATACTGCCGCTCGACACCGTCGGGCAGCACGACGTCGATGTGCGCGCCGGGCGACCAGTGCGGCAGCGTGCCACCCGTGCGCTCCAGGTCGAGCACGACCACGCCCTCCGCCGCATCGCGACGGGCGCGGACGACGGCTTCGAAGCTGACGCCTCCGGTCATGACTCTCCTTCTGCGGTGTCGTCGACACCGCCGCCGTGCACGAGTTCCTTCACGATGAGCAACCGATACGGCAGCCCGCCCGGCGAGTGCCACCGGTGCGGGGTCCCCGAGCGGCAGTAGACCGAGTCGCCGACCCACAGGGTGCGCTCGCCGAAGTCGCCGAACGAGATCACCACCGACCCTTCGAGCACGGTGAGGAACTCGTCCTCGTCGTGCACGTAGTGGTCTCCCGGGTCGGGGTTGGCGCCGGTGAACTCGAGGGGTTCGAAGCGTCGGGGGCCCTCCGCGAGCAGACGCGCGGTGCCTTCCGCGTAGGGGCCGATCACGCCCTCGTCGGCGCCGACGAACGAGGGGTGCGCGTCGTGGTCGGGGCGGGGCGGCTCCGAGGCGGCGATGAGTTCGACCCGGCTGGTGCCGAGCGCTCGCGCGAGTCGTTCGAGGCTCGCCATGCTGGGCCGCGCGAGACCGCGTTCGAGCTGGCTGAGGAAGGGATGCGACAGCGTCGCCGCCTCGGCCAGCTGCGTCAGCGTGAGTCCGCGCGCTTTGCGCAGTCCGCGCAGGTGCGCACCGAGCCGTTCGTCGCCGGTGGGGGTTTTCTCGGCGGGGATCGCGGGAGCCATGGTCGTCATCGTCCCACCCTCTCGAACAGCCGGGCGACGACCTCGTCCTCGTCGGCGGTGACCAGTCGGCCGCCGGCGACGACGACACGGCCACCGACGACGACGTCGCGCGGACGCCGGCCGGGTGCGGCCCACAGCAGTCCCGCCACGGCATCCGCGACTCCGGCGTCGGCGACCCCCGAGACGTCCCAGAGGCACAGGTCGGCCGCGGATCCCGGGGTGAGTCGCCCGAGCTCGGGGCGGCCGAGCCCGTCGGCCGAGCCGGCCGTGGCCATCGCGAGCACGTCCGCGGCGGGCAGCTGCGGCCCGACGAGCGCCGAGACCTGCATCGCCAGTCGGGCGTCGGCGAGCAGATGCCCCGCGTCGTTGCTCCCGCCACCGCTCGTGCCGAGCCCGACGGAGATCCCGGCGTCGAGCAGTCGTCGCACGGGGGCGACGCCCCACCCCATCGGCACGTCGCAGCCGGGTGCGTGGGTGGCGGAGGCCCCGGATGCCGCGATCCGGGCGATCTCGTCGTCCGACACGTCGCACAGGTGGGCGAGGGTCACGTCGGTGTCGAGCCAACCCCACTCCTCGAGAAGGTCGAGCGGGCGGGCACCGTATCGCTCGAGGGCGATGGCGACGTCGACGACCTCGTTCGCCTGCGTGCGGCGGCGCAGACCGTGCACGCGGGCGACCTCGCCGAGCGCGTCGAAGGTCTCACGGGGATCGCTGTGCACTCCGGCTGGGCCCACGGCGACCTGCAGCGCACCATCGGCGCTGATGCCGCCGGGCGCCCCGGGAACGAGGGCGCGCACGATCGCGTCGGCCGAGGCCGCCGCCTCGGCGGGATCGTCGCGCGCGGCACCGCGCACGAACACGAGTCGGGCGCCGAGGTCGCGGGCCGCGGCGGCCGCCGCGCGCGCCATGCCGACGGTGTCGGCGCCCCTCGGCCAGGTCAGGTGGTGGTCGGCGACCGTGGTCACCCCGCTCAGCAGGGCTTCGGCGAGCCCCGCCCGGGCGGCGAGCCCGGTGAGCTCGGGGTCGACGCCGGCGGCGGAGTACGCCGCGGCCATCGCCGGCAACCAGTCGCGCATGGGGATGCCGCGGGTGCCGGGCAGCGTGCGGAACGCCGTCTGCAGGAGGTGGTGGTGCGCGTTGACCAGCCCGGCGGTCACGACGCACCCGGTGGCGTCGATCACGGTCGCCCCCGAAAGATCGGCCGAGGCGACGATCGTGCCGTCGACGCTCACGACGTCGCCGGTGTGCACGCGCCCCGTCCCTTCGACGACGGCGACCGCGCCGCGCACGACGAGCACGCTCATGCGCTCCTCACCGCGCACGATGCGTCGAGGTCCATCCCGTGCAGGCGTGCGCCGCGCCGGTCGCGCAGCGGACGGGCGTCGGCGGCGTTGCGGGATGCCACGATCTCGGCGATCACCGAGAGCGCCGTCTCTTCGGGGGTGACGCCGCCCAGGTCGAGGCCCAGAGGGGAGTGCAGGCGCGCGAGCTCGGCATCCGTGACCCCCGCCGCGCGCAGGAGCTTCGCGCGGCGCGCGACGGTGGCCCGCGCCCCCATCGCGCCCACGAACCCCACGGGCAGACGCAGCGCCGCGCGAAGCGCCGGCACGTCGAGCCGTTCGTCGTGCGTCAGCACGCAGACCGCCGTGCGCGCGTCGGGATCGTCGAGGGTGGCGAGGTAGTCGTGGGGGGCCGCGACGACCAGCTCGGTCGCGTCGGGGAAGCGTTCGCGCGTCACCAGCAGCGCCCAGTCGTCGCACACGGTCACCGCGAATCCGGCGGCGGCCCCCAGTCGGCAGAGCGCCGCGGCGTGCTCACCCGCGCCCAGCACGATGAGCCGGGGCGGTGCCGGGCGGTGCAGCACGAGGGCCTCGCCGTCGAGGTCGAGGCGCAGGGTCGCCGCGCGGCCGGTGCGCGCGTCGTCGAGGGCGGCGCGCGTGGCGTCCGCGTCGATCCGGTACGCCACGACGTCGACCGCACCCCCGCAGGCGAGCCCCGCGGCGATGGGGGTGACCGTGCCGTCGTCGCCGAAACCGAACCGCGCGCGGCGCACGGTGCCGGTGCGCAGGGCATCGAGCCCGAGCATCACGGCGTCGCTCTCGACGCAGCCTCCCGAGATCGATCCGATCACGCGGGCGTCGCGGGTCACGGCGAGAGTGGCCCCCACCCCGCGCGGTGCGCTGCGCACGACGGCGGTCACGGTGACCGCCGCGACGGGCACTCCCGCGTCGAGCAGGGGCACCAGGTCGGCGGCCAGTTCGAGCATGGACGCGACGGTAGTCGGGGCGTGTTTCGCGCACGCTACGCTGTCGTGACCATGCCCGCCGACCCCCTCGTGCCCCCGTGCGGACTCGTCCTCGCCGCGGGCGCCGGGCGTCGTTTTGGTGGTCCCAAGGCCCTCGCCCGCACCCCCGCCGGCGTCCCCTGGATCGCGATCGCCGTGCGGGCTCTGCGCGCGGGCGGGTGCGGCGACGTCCTCGTCGTCGTGGGCGCGGCCGCCGATGAGGCGGCCCTGCTGGTGCCCGCCGAGGCGACGGTGGTGAGCGTCGCCGACTGGCGGACGGGGGTGGCCACGTCGCTGCGCGCGGGCCTCGAGGCCGCGGCATCCGGACCCGCATCCGCCGTCGTCGTGCTGCCGGTCGACACCCCCGACGTCGTCCCGGCCGCGATCGCCCGCCTCGTCCGGCGGGCGGCTCCCGACGCCCTCGCCCAGGCGGCGTACACCGGCGAGCCGGGGCATCCCGTGCTCATCGGGCGAGCGCACTGGGCGGCCGTGGGGGCGTCGGTGCGGGGCGATGTCGGGGCGCGGCCCTACCTGATCGCTCAGGAGGCGGAGTTCGTCGAATGCGGCGATCTGTGGTCGGGCGCCGACCGCGACGAGCGCTGAGTCACGGTCTGATCACGGCCGCGGGGAATTTTGACGTGCCTCTAGACAAAACCCCCCTCGATGGATAATTTTTCGGAGCCGTCATAATTCGACGGACCAGAGTGCCGGGACGACGACGTACCCGATCCGACGCCGGGGAGGGCGCGGGTGCGGACCACGAGGTCCCTGCTGTTCAGAGAGGAACGCAGATCACATGCTGAAGAAAATCCTGACCGGTGCGGCTATCGCCGCACTCGCCGTCGGCCTCGGAGCGTGCAGCTCCACCCGTCCGGCCGACGGAGGCGGCGACGCCGCCGGCGGTGGCTCGACCGAGTGCAACGTGGGCATCGCGATGCCGACCCGCAGCCTCGAGCGCTGGATCAACGACGGTGAGCAGCTGCAGAAGAAGCTCACCGACGCCGGGTGCACCGTCGACCTGCAATACGCCGACAACAAGACCGACCAGCAGATCAGCCAGATCCAGAACCAGATCTCGGGGGGCGCGAAGATCCTCGTGATCGCCGCGATCGACGGCTCGACCCTCGGCCCGGTGCTGCAGGAGGCCAAGTCGCAGAACGCCACGGTCATCGCCTACGACCGCCTGATCAACGGCAGCGAGAACGTCGACTACTACGCCACCTTCGACAACTACAAGGTCGGCACCCTGCAGGGCCAGTACATCGAAGAGCAGCTGGGTCTGAAGGACGGCAAGGGCCCCTTCAACCTCGAGCCCTTCGCCGGCAGCCCCGACGACAACAACGCCAAGTTCTTCTTCGCCGGCGCGTGGGACGTCCTGCAGCCGTACGTCGAGAAGGGCCAGCTGGTCGTTCCCAGCGGCAAGTCGCCCGCCAACGACGACGCGTGGGCGTCGATCGGCATCCAGGGCTGGGCATCCGACAAGGCGCAGTCCGAGATGGACAACCGCCTCTCGTCGTTCTACGGCGACGGCAAGAAGGTCAACGTGGTGCTCTCGCCCAACGACAGCCTCGCCATCGGTATCGAGGCGTCGCTGAAGTCGGCCGGGTACACCCCCGGCGCCGACTACCCGATCATCACGGGTCAGGATGCCGACAAGGCCAACGTCAAGGCGATCCTCGACGGCGCGCAGTCGATGACGGTCTGGAAGGACACCCGCGCCCTCGGCGACCGCGTGTTCACGATGGTGCAGGAGATCAAGGACGGCAAGACCGTCGAGGTCAACGACGAGAAGACCTACGACAACGGCAAGAAGGTCGTCCCCTCGTACCTGCTGACCCCCGAGGTCGTCGTCAAGGACGACGTGCAGACGAAGCTCATCGACTCGGGCTTCCTGAAGGCGTCCGACGTCGGACTCTGATCGATCCCGGACGGGGCGGGCTCGCCCGCCCCGTCCTCTTCTCGCGGCGGGGCGGCTCAGCCCGCCCCGCCGCTCGATCCTTCACCGCCCGGTGAAGGGCATCGGTCGCCTCCGGCGACGATCACACGAGTCGCTTCGGCGGCCCACTTTTGCGTCGCCCTCGGCGACGGTGAAGGGACGACACACACCATGACCGAACCGATCCTGCGCATGGCGGGGATCTCGAAGTCCTTCAACGGGGTTCCGGCTCTCGCCGACGTGTCGATCGACGTGCACCGCGGAGAGGTGCATGCCATCTGCGGCGAGAACGGCGCCGGCAAGTCCACCCTCATGAAGGTGCTCAGCGGGGTCTACCCGGCAGGCAGCTTCGAGGGGAGCATCACCCTCGAGGGTGAGCAGATGGCGTTCCGCTCGATCAACGACAGCGAGGCCGCGGGCATCGTCATCATCCACCAGGAGTTGGCGCTCAGCCCCTACCTCTCGATCGCCGAGAACATCTTCCTCGGCAACGAGAAGGCCCGTCGCGGCGTCATCGACTGGAACGCCACGAACACCGCGGCGGCGGAGCTGCTCAAGCGCGTGGGGCTGCGCGAGAACCCCGCGACCAAGATCTACGAGATCGGCGTCGGCAAGCAGCAGCTCGTCGAGATCGCCAAGGCCCTGGCCAAAGAGGTCAAGCTCCTCATCCTCGACGAGCCCACCGCCGCGCTGAACGACGACGACTCCGCCCACCTGCTCGATCTGATCGACCAGCTGCGCGACCAGGGCATCACCTGCATCATCATCAGCCACAAGCTGAAGGAGGTGCTGCGCATCTCGGACCGCATCACGATCATCCGCGACGGCCGCACCATCGAGACGATGCACCGCACCGACGCCGACACCGACGAGGGGCGCATCATCCGCGCCATGGTCGGCCGCGATCTGAACAGCCTGTTCCCCCCGCGCGAACCCGACATCGGCGAGGAGCTCTTCCGCGTCGAGAACTGGACCGTGCACCACCCGGTCGACACCGAGCGCGTGGTCATCGACGACGCCTCGTTCATGGTGCGCGCGGGCGAGATCGTCGGTTTCGCGGGCCTCATGGGCGCCGGTCGCACCGAGCTCGCCATGAGCATCTTCGGCCGCATGTACGGCACGGGCATCTCGGGCGAGGTCTACAAGAACGGTCAGCAGATCGACGTGCGCACGGTCGACGCGGCCATCAAGCACGGCATCGCGTACGCCACCGAGGACCGCAAGAAGTACGGGCTCAACCTCATCGGCGACATCCAGGTCAACGTCTCGGCATCCGCCCTCTCGCGCCTCGCCCGCCTGGGCGTAGTCGACCGCTACCGCGAGTACAAGGTCGCCGATTCGTACCGCTACAAGATGAACATCAAGGCCCCCAGCGTCGCGGCGATCACCGGACGGCTGTCCGGCGGGAACCAGCAGAAGGTCGTGCTGTCGAAGTGGATGTTCACCGGTCCCGACGTGCTGATCCTCGACGAGCCGACCCGCGGCATCGACGTCGGGGCGAAGTACGAGATCTACGGCATCATCAACGAACTCGCGGCCCAGGGTAAGGCCGTCATCGTCATCTCGTCGGAGCTGCCCGAGGTCATCGGCCTCTCCGACCGCATCTACACGATCTCCGAGGGACGCATCACGGCAGAGGTCAGCCGCGACGACGCCACGCAGGAGACCCTCATGCGGCACATGACCGCCGGAAGGAACTGAAAGACATGGCCACCGCATCCACCCAGACGGTCGAGGCGCCCACGCAGCCGGGACCGCGCCGCCGCGGCATCCTGTCGCGCATCAACTTCCGGCAGTTCGGCATCCTCGCCGCCCTGGTCATCATCATCGTGCTGTTCCAGGTGCTGACCGGCGGCCGACTGCTCATGCCCGGTAACGTCAACAACCTCATCCAGCAGAACGCCTACGTGCTGATCCTCGCGATCGGCATGGTGATGGTGATCATCGCGGGGCACATCGACCTGTCGGTCGGCTCGGTGGTCGCCATGGTCGGAGCGATCGCGGCGATCTCGATGAACTCGTGGGGGCTGCCCTGGTGGGCCGCCGTCATCCTCTCGCTCGCCGTCGGCGCGGTCGTCGGTGCGTGGCAGGGCTTCTGGGTGGCGTTCGTCGGCATTCCGGCGTTCATCGTCACCCTGGCGGGCATGCTGTTGTTCCGAGGTCTCACCCTGGTGCTGCTCACCGGCGGCACGATCGCGGGTCTGCCCGACGGCTTCACCGCCATCGGTGCCGGCTGGCTGCCCCCGGTGCTCGGCTACATCGGCAACTGGGACTCGCTGACCGTCGTGCTGGGTCTCGTCGCCGTCGTGGCGCTCATCGCCCAGCAGCTGCGCACCCGCGCGACGCTCCGTCGCCTCGAGCTGCCCCGTGAGGTCGCGTGGTCGTTCTGGCTGAAGAACCTCATCGCCGCGGTCGCGATCATGGCGATCGCCCTGACGCTCGCCACCTACAACGGCACGCCGATCGTTCTGATCATCCTCGCGGTGCTCGTCCTGGCGTACACGTTCGTGCTCAACCGCACGACCTTCGGCCGCCACGTGTACGCGATGGGCGGCAACCTGTTCGCCGCCGTGATGAGCGGTGTGAAGACGAAGTGGGTCAACTTCTTCATCTTCGTCAACATGGGCGTGCTCGCCGGTCTCGCGGCGGTCGTGAGCACCGCGCGCGCCGGCAGCGCCGTGGCGTCCGCCGGTCAGAACTACGAGCTGGATGCCATCGCCGCGGTCTTCATCGGTGGCGCCGCCGTCCAGGGCGGCATCGGCACCGTGGTCGGTGCGGTCGTCGGTGGACTGGTGATGGGCGTGCTGAACATGGGGCTGTCGATCCTCAGTGTCGACGCCGCCTGGCAGATGGCCATCAAGGGCATCGTGCTGCTGCTGGCCGTCGCGTTCGACATCTTCAACAAGCGGCGCAACGGCGGTGTCTGACCGGATGGGGAGCGTGGCCCCGGGGCCCGCTCCCCATCCGCGTCCCGGGACCGCGGCATCGACCGTCGGCCCCGCCCCCGTCCTTCTCGACGGCTGCGCGTACCGTCCGTTCCTGCGCGATGGGATGATGGGGGAGGTGCCCCTCTCATGACCCCTGCCGTGTTCGAGCCCGCAACGCCGCTCGCACCCCCGGTCGGTCGTACCACCAACGACCTGATCCGCCAGCAGAACCTCGCGTCGGTGCTGTCGTTGCTCCATTCCCGGGGAGCGCTCTCACGCGCGCAGCTGGGCGCGACGACGGGACTGAACCGCTCCACCGTGACGGGCCTGGTCATGGAGCTCACCGAGCTGGGCCTCGTGCGCGAGGCGGCCAGCACCGAGCGCACCGGCAAGGTCGGGCGCCCGACGCTTGACCTCGAGCCCGAAGACCACGTCGCCGCCCTCAGCGTGCGGGCCGAACCCCACGCCGTCACCGTCGCCCTGGTCGGGCTGGGCGGGGTGGTGCACGCGCGACTGCGCCACGACACGGCCAGTCCGCCGTCGCCGCGCCGGTTCGTGCAGATCGTCGCCTCGTCGGTCGAAGCCATGCGGGCCGACATCGACCGGCACTACCGGGTGGTGGGTGCGGGCCTCGCGGTGCCCGGACTCGTCAACGCCAACGGCTCGGTGCTCGTCTCGCCCACCCTGGGATGGAAGCGCGACCCCGTGTCGGCGCGCCTGAGCGACGAGCTCGGCATGCCGGTGGCCGCCGGCAACGACGCGAGCATCGGCGCTCTCGCCGAGTCGCGCTTCGGTGTCGGCGTCGGTGTCGGCAACCTGCTCTACCTGGGCGGGGCGATGCACAGCATCGGCGGCGGTCTCATCATCGACGGCACCCTTCTGCGCGGCACCTCGGGCTACGCCGGTGAGCTGGGGCACACCGTCGTCGACCCTCGTGGGCGCGCCTGCGTGTGCGGACGCCGGGGATGCCTCGAGGCCGAGGTGAGCCTCGACCTGCTCGAGCCCCTGCTGGGTCGGCGCAAGCTCGACGAAGACGAACTCGACGTCGAGCTGGGCGTGGCTCGCAACCCTCGCGTGATGGCGGAGGTGACGCGCCAGGTCGAGGTGCTCTCGATCGCGCTGACCAACTTCGTCAACGCCTTCAGCCCCGAGACGGTCGTTCTGTCGGGCTACCTCGGCGCCCTGCTCTCGGTCAGCCGCGAACGACTGGCCGATGCCGTGCGCGTGCATCCCCTCGGCGCCGAGGGGCGCACGATCCGCCTCGAACGGGCGCACCTGCGCTCGCGCCTCATGCTCGTCGGCCCCGCCGAGCTCGCCTTCGCCGACCTGCTGTCGAACCCCGGCGGGTTCCGCGGCTGAGGGCGGCGGGCTTCAGGGTCCGGATGCCGTGACCCCGGACGCCCCCGCGGTCGCCGTCGCCGCCGGTCGGTCGCTCAGGACTCCAGGGCGTCGCGGTAGGCGTCGAGCGTGCGCGTCGCCATCCACCGCCACGAGAACATCTCGGCGCGCGCGACCCCGCGCTCCCGCAGCGTCTGTGCGAGCGCGGGGTCGGTGAGGACCCGGGCCACGGCATCGCGCATCCCGGCGGTGCTCGTGGGGTCGAAGTAGATCGCGGCGTCGCCGTAGACCTCGGGCAGGCACGTCGCATCGCTGCTGACCACGGCGCACCCGTGGCGCATCGCCTCGAGACCCGGCAGTCCGAACCCCTCGAAGAACGACGGGAACGCGTACACCGCCGCCGCCTCGTACAGCCCGCGCAATTGCGCGTCGGTGACGAAACCGGCGAAGTGCACGGCGCCCCGCTCCTGCTCGTCGAGTTCCCGGATCAGGCGCGCCCCGTCGTCGTCGATCTTTCCGGCGACGACGAGGCCGATCTCTTCGCCGGCGTCGCGCAGGTGCACGACCGCGCGGATGAGCCGTTTGAGGTTCTTGTACGGCTCCTGCCGGCCGACGTACAGCACGAAGCGCGGGAACGGCGTCTCGACCGGGATCGCGGCATCCGCGATCACATCGGCCGCGGGCGAGGTGACGTACAGGCTCGACGCGCGCACGCGGGTGTGGGCGACGAGGTCGCGGCCCCCGTGCGCGCTGATGACGAGGTTCACGCGGGAGCGGTGCGCCGTGACCACGAACGCCCCCGCGCCGATGACGCGCTTCACGGCAGAGACGGCCCAGTGCTTCTTGCGGTTGCGCACCTTCAGCAGCGTCATGTCGAGAAAGGTCGTCACGCGGCGCGCGCCCAGGTAGAGCGGCTGCTGCGGCATCGCGAAGTGCACCAGATCGGGGCGGAGCGCCCGGAGCTCGCGCCCGAACGAGGTCTGCTCGCGCCACGAGAAGTACGGGGTCTCGGTGGCGACCTTCTCGAAGAGCGGACTGGTCGGCGTCCAGTCGTCGAACCGGTCGCGGGGGAGCACGATCGTGTAGCGGTGCGCGGTGTCGATCTGCTCGAGGTGCGCGATGAGGTTGCGCGTGTAGCGCCCGGTGGAGGTGAACATCGAACGGGCGTCGATCACGATGTGCGGCGGGGATGTGGGCACGGAGTCCTCTTCTCGGGCGGGGTCCGCCGCCGAGTATGACCGCCCCCGGCGCCGATGCTCTCGGCGGTCGGCGCGAGCCGCGAGGAAGCGTTGGGGTGAGGCGACGGGTGAGGTTCGCGTCCGGAGCCGCCCGTCGCCGCCACCGGCGGGGGATGCCGTCGAGCCGGTTGGTACGTTCCCCGGGACACCCGCCTCTCCCCGCGTCGCCCGTCCGGGCGCCCGAGGTCGCCCGTCGAGAGCGGGACCGGAGGAGAACCGTGCGGATCGTCAGTCTCATGGCCCACGTGCCGTACCCCGGCATCCCCCACGCGGGCGGACAGTACGTGCTGTCGCACCTCCGGGGCCTGCGCGCCCTCGGCCACGAGGTCACCGTGGTCGCGCCCGACTGGCGGGGCAACGATGAGGGAGCCCGGCGCCTGCGGGAGGCGATGGACGTCACGGTCCTGGTCTGCCCGCCGCGCTCCTCCGGCCGTCTCGCGGCGTGGCTCGACACGCAGCAGATCCGGCTGTCCCCCGTGCGGCCGCCGCTGCGGTTCCGGCGGGCGATCCTCCGCGCGGGCGCCGTGCGAGACGCGGCAGCGCGCGCCGACCTCGTCGAGGCGCACTGGAGCGAGATGGGATGGATCGCTCGGGCGCTTCCCACCGGCCCGCGCGCCCGTCGCGTGGTCGTGGCGCAGGACCTGATCGTCCAGACCTACGAGCGGATCTTCGCCACGACCCGTCGATGGACGGCGGCGCGGCTGCTCGGCCGGTGGCGGAACCACAGCGTCGCGCGCGACGAGGGTCGGCTGTACCGCGACATGGATGCCGTGGTCGTCTTCAGCGGAAAGGACGCCGGCTACGCGCGACGCCTGGGGGTCGCGGCCGACGACGTCGTGGTCCTGCGGCCGCCGTTCTCGCCGGACGGCGGCGAGGTGGTGACCGCCGACGGCCCGCCGGCCGGGGTTCCGACGGTGCTGTTCGTGGGGGCGTTCTTCCGCGACGTCAACGTCGAGGCGGCCGACTGGCTGATCGACGAGATCATCCCGCGCGTGCGGGTGGCGCGGGCCGATGTGCGGTTCGTGCTCGCGGGCGCGGGGCCCACGGCGCGCATGATCGCCGCGGCGCAGACCGACCCGCTGCTCGAGGTGACCGGGGAGGTCGAGTCGCTCGACCCGGCTTATCGGGCGGCCACGGCCGTCGTCGTCCCGCTGCGCATGGGCGCCGGGCTGAAGTTCAAGACCGTGGAGGCGTTGATGCGGGGGATCCCGGTGGTGGCCACGACCGTGGGCGCGGAAGGACTGGTCGGCGAGGGAGAGACGGGCGGTCTCGTCGTCGCCGACGACACCGAGGCGATCGCGCGGGCACTCCTCGCGATCCTCGCCGATCCTCGTCGGGCCTGGAGCGATGCCACCGCGACGAGGGAGTGGGCGCGATCGGTCTTCTCGGCCGAGACTTATCCGTCGCGACTCGAGGACGCCCTGTTCGGACGGGGGGACGAGCGATGACGTCGGCGGTCGTCATCCCGAACTGGAACGGCCGGGAGGAGCTCGCCGCGTGCCTCGACTCGCTCGCGGAGCAGACCGAACCGGTGGAGGTGATCGTCGTCGAGAACGGCTCGACGGACGGATCGGTCGAGATGATCCGCTCGTCGTACCCCGGCGTCACCCTGCTCGTGCAGCCCGTGAACCTCGGCTTCGCCGGAGGCGTGAACGTCGGTCTGCGCTACGCCCTGCACCGGGGCCACGAGCACATCGCGCTGCTCAACAACGACGCCGTGGTCGAGAAGACCTGGCTCGCCGAGCTCGTCGCCGTCATGCGCAGCGGGGATGATCTCGGCATGGTGGCGAGCAAGTTCGTGACCCTCGACGGCCGCCGCATCGACAGCACCGGCGAGTGCTACTCGACCTGGGGCCTGCCCTACCCGCGGGGGCGTGGCGAAGAGGACCTCGACGCGTACGACGATGCGGTCGACATCTTCGGGGGTAGCGGCGGATCGACCCTCTATCGCGCCGCGATGCTGCGCGACGTGGGACTGTTCGACGAGGACTTCTTCGCCTATTTCGAAGACATCGACCTCAGCTGGCGGGCGCAGTTGCGGGGATGGCGTGCGCAGCTCGCCCCCCGGGCCGTCGCCTACCACCGGATCGGAGCGACGAGCGGGCGCATCCCCGGCTTCACCACCCACCAGACGCTCAAGAACCTCCTCTGGGTCATGAGCAAGAACGTCCCCCTGCGTTTTCTGCCGGTGGTGTTCCCGCGCCTCGCGCTCTCGTACTCGTTCACGTTCGTGCGCGCCGTGCTGCGCGGGCAGGGGGGCACGGCCGTGAAGGCCGTCGGGATCGCCGCGGTCAAGATGCCCCGCAAGCTGCGCGAGCGTCGGGAGATCCAGCGGGGCCGACGCATCGACGACGCCGCCGTGGCGGCACTTTTCACCTGGGATCTGCCCCCGGCCTCGGCCAACCTGCGGCGGTTGCGCGCCGCGGTGCGGCGCTCCTGACGGCCCGGGCGTCGCTCCCGCGGGTCGTGTGATCCGCGGGAGCGGGCGCGCGTCGGAGGACCGCGGGTCCCGCTTACGCCGTCCGGCGGGTGAGCATCGTGAAAGTGGGCGTTTCACCCGTTCGGTCACCCCTTCGACGGGCGAGGGGCGACAGGTCCCGTGCCTGCACGGCGATCACGAACAGCGGCACCACCATCGCCGCGAACAGGGTGTCGGGCGCCTCGACGCGCCACGCCGTCTCGGTGATCGACACCGCCGTGAGCACGCAGAGGAACGTGCTCGCCGCGACCTGGTCGCGGCGGGGAAGATGCTCGGCCGCGCGGGCGGCGGCGGCGAGGACGACGGCGAGGAGCGCGACGAGGACGATGCCGCCCGTGACGACGTACGTCACGAAGACGTTGTGGCCGTGGCTGGCGGCGCTGGAGAGGGCAGCCTTGAGCAGGTCGTAGTGGTCGACGTACCAGCTGTGGCCGAGCCCGACGAGCCATTGATCGCCCGACAGCTGCGACAGGGCGAACCGCCAGATCGCGCCGCGCTTGGTGAACGCCTCGGGGTCGGTGGTGATCAGGGGGAGGGCCACGACGGCGACGACCAGGACGAGCAGCAGGGCGCCGAAAACGCGGCCGACGGTCCGGTTGCCCGCGCGGCCCAGCAGCATGCTCACCAACAGCACCACGGCCCACACCGCGACCCCGAACAACGCCGTGCGCGACGCCGACCACAGGATGGCGACGAGCAGCACGGCGGTGGTCGTCCAGCGCAGATACCAGCGCGAGAAGAGGTGCGTCAGGGGCAGGGCGAGCACCAGGAACAGGCCGTAGCCGTTGGGGTGCCCGAAGAAGCCCGCCAACAGCGGGAGCCCGGTCAACGACTTCTCGGAGTTCGCGTCGAACGTCTGCGGCATGTACATGAGGGCGGGGGCGCTGGACGTCAGCACCATCGAGACCACCGCCAACCCCGCGGCGGCGAGGGCGTACGCCCGCAGGTCCGACACACGCGGTTGGATCGCCCACAGGGTCACGGCGACGCCGATGGGCAGCAGCATCTGCTCGGTGACGGCTCCTCCCCGCGCGAACTCGTTGAACACGATCCACACCCACGGCAACACGACGAGTACCAGCGGCGAGACGTCGTTCTGCACGAAGACGACGCGGAAGATCAGCACGAAGACGGCGGCGGCCGCGGGAAGCAGCAGGGCGATGTGCCCCGCGTCGACGACCGCCTGCGTGTACACGCTCGTCAGACCCTCGGCCGCCTGCGTGCGGCTCATCGTCAGCGTCTGCGCGATGGTGCCGCCGATCGAGGCCGCCCAGAGCATCAGCAGCAGACCGAACGCGACGACGCGGGCCGCGGTGCTGCGCGCCGGTGCCGCGAGCGGCGTGGCCGCCAGGCGCTGTCGCCGCGCTGCGCGCCGTGTGCCCTGCTCGGACTCCGGGGGTACCGAGAGGTCGGACGCGGTGACGGCGGGGGAGGTCATCCGCACAGGCTAGGTGCGCGAGAGCGGTGCTCGATCGCGGCGGGGACCGGGGTGCAACGGGCGACCGAGCGGGTGAAAACGAGCCCCCGAGGGGCGGCGGAGAGGGGAGCAGCGCGCGGTCGAAAATAGTCTGCTCGAGCGCGGCTCCCGCGGCGCACCCGAGGAGGACGACAGACGTGACGCCCGAACGATCTTCGGGCGCACGGGCCCGGGGTGCGACCCTGCTCCTGTCGACGCAATGGCTGCGGTACGTCCTGCAGATCGCCAACATCGTCGTGCTGGCACGCCTGATCGGGCCGGCGGATTTCGGCGTGGTCAGCCTGGGACTGGCGATCGTCGGCATCGCGTCGGTGCTCGGCGACTTCGGGCTCAGCCTCGCCGCCCTGCGCGAGAAGTCGCTGAGCCAGGCGCAGAAGAGCAACCTGTTCTGGATCAACACCGGCATCGGGGCCGTTCTGGCGCTGCTGGTGGCGGCCGTCGCCGTTCCGATCGGCGCCGCGTTCGGCGACGGCCGGCTGGTCGGGGTCGTGCTCATCGCGGCACCCGCCTATCTCCTCCGCGCCGCCGCGGTCCAGTTCCTGGTCGAGCTGAATCGCCGGGAGAGGTTCTCGCGCCTCGCCGCGTCGGAGGTGGGAGGGGATGCCGCGGGGATCGTCGCCGCGATCCTGCTCGCCCTGCTCGGCTCGGGTTATCTGGCTCTCGCCGTGCAGGGCACGGTGGCGGCGGTCGTGTCGCTCGGGTGGGCCGTTGCCGCGGCGGGCTGGCGTCCCGGACTCCCGCGTCGCGTCGAGATGGGGTCGCTGCTCACCTTCGGCCTGTCGACGCTCGCCACCCACGCAGCGCACTACGTCACGACGAACGTCGACACGATCGTCATGGGGGCCTGGTACCCGTCGGCGATCGTCGGGTTCTACTCGCGGGCGTACCAGCTGGTGATGCTGCCGCTGCTGCAGGTCGCCGCCCCGCTGACGCGCGTGGTGCTGCCGCGATTGGCGCACGTCGCCGACAGCCTTCCCGCCCTCAACGAGGCGCTGGCGCGCGCGCAGCGGCTCGTCAGTCACGTGCTGCTCGCCGTCACGGGCCTGCTCGTGGTGTGCGGTGCGCCGTTGATAGACGTGGTGCTGGGCGCCGACTGGCTCCCCGCGATGCAGTTCCTTCCGATCCTCGCCGTGGGCACGGTCTTCCAGACCACGGCGTACGCCTACTACTGGGGGTTCGCCGCTCTGGGACGCTCCGGGGCTCTCTTCCTGTCGGAGATCGTCGGGCGCGTGCCGATGGTGCTCCTCATCGTGCTGCTGGCGCCCCTGGCTCCCGCGGGGATCGCCTGGGGAGTGGTCGTGGGCCAGGTGCTCATCTGGGCCTCGGGAACCTTCGTGTTCGCCCCCCGCGCGGGCCTCGAGGTCGGGGTCCTCGTGCGCGCGTCCCTCGTGCCCCTGGCGGTGAGCGGCGGGGCGACCCTCGTCGCGTGGGGCCTGGACCTCGCGGTCTTCGGGCCGTGGCCCGCTCTGCTCCGCCTGGTCTGCCTGGCAGCGGCGTGGCTCGTGGCAGCGGCGGCGATCATGGCGGTGGGGGGCCGCGGCGACGCCCGGCTCATCGCGCAGACCCTCCGGTCGATGCGTCCGCGACGCTCCGCCTGATGCCCGACGGCGGCGGCTCTCAGCCGCCGATGACGACGTTCAGCGGTTCCTCGCCGGCGCGGAGGCGCTCGATCTGACGGCGCACGAGTCGCGCGATGCGCGGGCGCATGGCATCGGTGGCTCCTCCGACGTGCGGGGCGATGAGCACGCCGTCCAGGGCCCAGAGCGGGTGATCCGCGGGAAGGGGCTCGGGGTCGGTCACGTCGAGCGCGGCGCGGAGACGCCCGCGACGCACGTGGTCTACGAGCGCATCGGTGTCGATGAGGGGACCGCGGCCGACGTTGACGACGAGGGCGCCGTCGGGCAGGGCCGACAGGGCGGCGTCGTCGAGGATGTGGCGGGTGCGGTCGCCGCCGGGGAGCGACGCGATGAGGATGTCGGTCTCGGCGAGCACGTCGTCGAGCTTTCCGAGGGGGAAGACCTCGACGTCGTCCTGCAGCCGGCCGTGCGAGGCGACCGCGCGCAGCTCGACCTCGAAGGGCTTGAGGCGCGCGGCAATGGCGCGGCCGACCCCGCCGAATCCGAGGAGCGTGACGCGCTGGTCGGCGAGACCGGTCGCGCCGCCGCCGATCCACTCCGCGCGGTCCTGAGCGCGCACGAACTCCGGCAGGCGCCGCTGCGCCGCCAGGGCCAGCGTCACCGCGAGCTCCGCGGTCGCGGTCTCGTGCACGCTGGAGGCGTTCGCGAAGGCGAGGCCCTTCGGCAGGCGTCCCTCGACATTGTCGTAGCCGATCGACTGGCCCTGCACGAGGCCGACCTCGACGCTCGACAACGCCTCGATGACGCCGTCCATCGACATGTACGGGGGCACGACCAGGTCGAACCGCTCACGGGGAGCGGGCCCCGTCATGTCCCACAGCACGAGCTCGACGCCCTCGGGCAGGGGCTGCAGATCGTCGCGCAGCTGTTCGGTGGGCACGGACACGATCAGGGGGGTCTCGTTCGTCACCCCCTCGACGCTACCGCCGTCGGCGCCTCGGCGGCGGCGGGTTGCGCGCGTCGGCCGATCTGCACGCCCACGGGAACGTCGTACGCGAGGTACTCGGCCAGCAGGCTCGCGGAGTCGCGCGCGAACAGGCGGCGGGAGAGCGCGGCGGCCAGCTTCGTCGCCCCGCCCACGAGGCCGGGGATCTGGTGGCTCAACATGCCCTGGCTGATCCGCGCACCGTGGTTGAACATGTGGATGCGCGACAGCGCCTCCCCGCCCGCGCGGTCGACGAGCCCGAAGTCGTCGTCGAGGTAGGGGAACGCGGCGAGCCCCGGGTTCTGCGCCACGGCCTCGGGGGTGAGCCGCTCGCTCCAGAGCACGGCGTCGGCGGCCACTCTCGCCAGCTCGGGCCGTCGGGCCAGGTCCGAGGCGATGCCGGTCGCGGCCAGGACGACGTCGTAGTGATGGATGCCGTGCGGCGTCGTCACCGCGATGTCGCTGCCCGTCCACTCCACGCCCTGCCACGGTGACGAGGTGAGGAAGCGGAACGAGTCGAAGGCGTGCGCGCGCCACAGGGCGTTCTGCGTCGCGGGCTGGTCGACGGCCGACAGGTGCACGTTGAACGCCCACTTCTGCGCGTCGGTGAAGGTGCCGTAGTTCTCGATGAGTCCGGCGAACTCCATCCAGCGGTACGGGCTGACCTGGGGCATCGCGGCGCGGCGCATGTGCACGTCGACGAGGGCGGCTCCGTGCTCGAGGGCGGTGGCGGCGTTGTCGAACGCCCCCGTGCCGGCACCCAGGATGCCGATGCGCAGGCCCGCGAGGGCGGCGAAGTCGATGTCGTCGTGCGTGTGCCGCACCCGATCCGCGGGAAGGTCGTGCAGCAGCGACGGGATGGACCGCCCGCCGGCTCCCTCGATGCCGGTGGCGAGCACGACGTGGTGGGCCGAAAGCGTCCAGGTTCCGTCGGGGCCCTCGAGCGCGAGGTCGAGCGGACCGTCGGTGGGGGTGATCGCCGTGACGTGGGTGGCGGGCACCACGGTGATGGCCGAGACCTCGCGGTACCACTGCAGGAATCCCTGCCACGCCGTGGTGGGGAAGTACTCGATCTGCTCCCACGCCGCCGTGCCGTACACGGCTTCGAACCACGCGCGGGGACTCACCGCGGGGGTGCCCCACGTCGGCCAGGCGATGTCTTTGGGGGTGCGCAGGGTGTGCATGCGCGCGTAGGTGGTCCAGGGGCCCGCAGCCCCCGCGGGGGCGGCGTCGAGGACCACCACGTCGTCGATTCCGCGGCGCCGCAGGCCCCGCGCGAGCACGAGCCCGGCTTGACCGGCGCCCACGATCACGACGGGGCGCACTCCGTCGCGCGCGCCCACCCAGGGCCGCCCGTCGCCGGCGCTCAGGGCGGACTGGTGCGCCGCCTCGCGTTCGAGGCGCGCGAGACGCGCGGGGGCGTCGGGAAGCGGGGTGAGCACCGTCACTCCGCGTCGATCACGACGCGCACGCCGAAGGCGTCGTCGAGCCGGTGGTTGTGGTGGTCGGTGACGTTGGTGTCGTCGAGCTCGAGGTTGACGAAGTCCATGCTCGGGTCGGCGAAGAACGGTCCCGCGTGCCAGGTGCCCTTGCGCATCGTGATGGCCGTGCGCGGCGGAATACGGAACGCCCGCAGGTCGTCGAGCGCGGGGGCGTCGAGGCCGGGGGCGGCGACCGCGATCGTCCACTCCACGTCGCCGACGGCCATGAGCGTCTGCGTCGTCTCGAGGTGACGGGTGACGCGTACGAACTCGGGCGACTTGTCGTCGAGGTGCATGAGGTAGAAGCGGGGGATGCCGTTCGACACGTCGAGCACGGCTTCCTCGGCGGTGAAGGGCGTGCCGTCTTCCATCGGGGTCAGCACGACACCGTAGGGCTCGAAGCCCGCGGGGGTGACGGTCTCGGCGGTGAGGTGGTGGGTGGAGAGGGTGTCGGACACGGGGGCTCGCTTTCGTCGGGTAGCCCGACAGTACGCTTGTCCAACAAGCTCGCGCGCTACTTGTCCAACAACTTCACCGCTCGTTTACGCGGCAGAAACGCGCGTTCAGGAGCGGACGCGACGGATCAGCGCATTGCGCAGGCCCGCCGGCGCCGGCAGCTGCACCTCGCGCGACCAGTACCCGATGGCGTCGTCGACCCCGTACCCGCAATACGTCATCTCGATGGCCGGGGTGCCGGCATCCGTCGACAGGATCGCGGCGCGCTCGGCGTCGAGGGCGATCGCGTCGATCCACAGGGTCTCCCACGCGACCCGGATGCCGTTGGCCGCCTCGGCCAGCTCGAACACCGGCCGGTGCGGGTCGAGATCGACCTCGCGCGAGAGCGGCACGAGGTCTTCGGCCAGTGCATAGGGGGCGGCGTCGACGCGCCACATCTTCACCGTGCGCAAGACCCCGGTGCCGTCGGGCAGCTCGTCGTACCGCGCCGGATCGCCCGCGGCGAGGGTGAGTCGATCGGATGCCACGAGCTCGAGCGTCGGCTCGTACCCCGCCGCGCGGATCGACAGCGAGTGGTCGAACTGCTGGTCGATGCGCCGGCCGACACCGGGGAGTCGCCGGTTCGGCGACGTGCGGGCACCCTGCGTGCGATGCACGTACCCGCGCTCCTCGAGGCGGATGAGCGCCTCGCGCACCGAGTTGCGGCTCGCGCCGGTGAGCTCGGCCAGGCGCGGTTCGGAGGGCAGGGTCTCGGCATCCGCTCGCCACAGGTGCAGGATGCGGTCGATCAGTGCGTCCTGGTCGGGCGCGCGCTTCTCGGTCACGCCCTCACGCTATCGCGGGGGCGCGCCGGTGGCCGCCGCGGGCGGGCCTGCGCAGCGCGGTGAGGAGCGCAGCGCGGTGAGGAGCGGAGGGCGAGGGGCCGCGGGAGGACGCTGGGCGGCGGAAGGACCTCCGCTCGTCTCCGGCTCTCCGCACGTCACGGATGCGGCGGGCTTGCGGGGGCCGACGGCCCGCCGGGTGTCAGGCTGCGGCGCCCACCACGGCGGCGATGGCCGAGGTGAAGAAGCCGAGTCCGTCGACGCCCGAACGCATCGCGACGTCGGTGCCGGGGCCGAAGCCGGGCTCCACCGCGTGCTCGGGGTGCGGCATGAGTCCCACGACGTTGCCGCGCTCGTTGGTGAGGCCGGCGATGTCGTCGAGCGAGCCGTTGGGGTTCACGCCCACGTAGCGGAACGCCACCAGGCCCTCGCCGTTCACGCGCGCCAGGGTCTCGGCGTCGGCGATGTAGCCGCCGTCGGCGTTCTTCAGCGGGATGACGATCTCGTCGCCCTCGGTGAAGTCGCTGGTCCACGCGGTCGAGGCGTTCTCGACGCGCAGGCGCTGGTCGCGGCGGATGAACTGCTGGTGGGCGTTGCGGATGAGGCCGCCGGGCAGCAGGTGCGCCTCGACGAGCATCTGGAAGCCGTTGCAGATGCCGAGCACCGGCATGCCCTTGGCCGCGGCGTCTTTGACCTCGGCCATGATCGGCGCGAAGGCGGCGATGGCCCCGGCGCGCAGATAGTCGCCGTAGGAGAAGCCGCCGGGCAGCACGAGGGCGTCGACGCCCCGCAGGTCGTGCTCGCCGTGCCAGAGGGCGACGGGCTCGCCGCCCGCGAGGCGGATGGCGCGCTGCGCGTCGCGATCGTCGAGCGAGCCGGGGAACGTGATGACCCCGATGCGAGCCGTCACTCGACGACCTCGATGTTCACGACGTCTTCGATGACCGCGTTCGAGAGCATCTCGTCGGCCAGCTCGCGGGCGCGGGCGAGGGTGGCCTCGTCGACCTCTCCCTCGACGGTGAGTTCGAAGCGCTTTCCGATGCGCACGTCCGAGAAGCGGTTCTCGCCGAGCCGCGACAGGGCGCCGGCGACGGCCTTCCCCTGCGGGTCGAGAAGCTCGGCCTTGGGCATGACGTCGACGACGATGGTGGGCACTGCAGCTCCAGAAGTCGGGTGGCGTTGTGGGTGCCAGTCTACGACGCTCGGGCTCGGCATCCCCGCCTCGCGCGGACCGACCGCGCGCGCGGGGATCGCATCGGGTGGACCGAGCTCGGGGTCGTCGGCTCCCGGCTGGACCGCGAGGAATGTGGGAGCGCTCCCTTGACGTGATGGGAGCGATCCCATATCGTCGACCTCGATCGGTTGAGAGCGCTCCCACGTGAGGTTGCGGGGGAACACCAGCGCTACCGGTCAGCACCCACCACAAAGGAGTGATCTGTGAATTCACGTGCCCTGCGCCGGACCGCGCTCATCGCCGCCGTCGCCTCCACCTCCGCCCTCGTGCTCGCCGGTTGCTCCGGTGGCGGGGGAACCGCCGCGGGCGGTGGTGACGAAGAGGTGACCCTCACCGTCGCCACGTTCAACGACTTCGGCTACACCGACGAGCTGCTCAACGCCTACACGGCCGAGCACCCGAACGTGAAGATCGTGCACAACCGCGCGGCCAAGTCGAACGACGCCCGCGCCAACTACTTCCAGAAGCTCGGCAAGTCGGGCCTGGCGGACATCGAAGCCATCGAGGTCGACTGGCTGCCCGAGGTCATGAAGTACTCCGACCTGCTGGCACCCGTTCCCCAGGACCTGCAGAGCCGCTGGCTGGACTGGAAGGTCAAGGCCGCCACCGATGCCTCGGGCAACCTGATCGGGTACGGCACCGACATCGGCCCCGAGGCCATCTGCTACCGCGCCGACCTGTTCGAAGCGGCCGGGCTCCCCTCCGACCCGGCCGAGGTGGCCGCCGCCCTCGAGGGCGACTGGTCGACCTACTTCGAGATGGGCGACAAGTACGTCGCCGCCACCGGCAAGCCGTTCTTCGACTCGGCCGGCAGCGTCTACCAGGGCATGATCAACCAGGTCGAAGCGGCCTACGAGAACCCCGACTCGGGCGAGATCACCGCCACCACCAACCCCGACGTCAAGAAGATCTACGGCATGACCCTCGACGCCGCCAAGACGCAGTCGGCGCACTTCGAGCAGTGGTCGACCGACTGGTACGCCGGCATGGCGAACGGCGCCTTCGCGACGCTGTCCTGCCCCGGCTGGATGCTGACGCAGATCGAGGGCAACGCCCCCGAGGTGGCGGGCTGGAAGATCGCCGACACGTTCCCCAACGGCGGCGGCAACTGGGGCGGGTCGTACCTGACCGTTCCCGGCAACGGCGCCCACGTCGCCGAGGCGCAGGCCCTCGCCGACTGGCTGACCTCGCCCGAGCAGCAGGTGAAGTTCTTCCAGCAGGCGGGCACCTTCCCGAGCCAGGTCGACGCGCTGAAGGCGCCCGAGCTGCTCGCGAGCACCAACGCCTACTTCGGTGACGCCCCCATCGGCGAGATCTTCACGAAGCGCGCCGAGGCGGTCAGCGTGACGCCGTTCAAGGGCGAGTACTACTTCCAGGTCAACGACGCGATGCAGAAGGCGCTGACCCGCGTCGAGAGCAACACGCAGGACGCACAGACCTCGTGGGACCAGTGGGTCTCGCAGGTGGACGCCATCGGCTGATCTCGCCTCGATCACGGGCCGGACGCTGCGCGTCCGGCCCGTGCTCCCGGAAGGAACCTCGTGACCACGACACTGCAGCCCCCCGTGACCCCCGCGGCATCCGCCGCCGACGGTCCCCCCGCCCGTTCCCCCCGACGTGTCGGCTTCGGCTCGAAGCTCAGCGCGTGGGACCTCAAGCTCTCGCCCTACCTCTACATCTCGCCCTTCTTCCTGCTCTTCATCGTCACGGGCCTCTTCCCGATCCTGTACACGGGCGTCATCTCGTTCATGGACTGGGACCAGATCCGCGGCTCGGGGACGTTCGTCGGCTTCGACCAGTACGCCTACGTGCTCTCGCAGCCCGCCTTCTGGGACGCCCTGCGCAACACCTTCAGCATCTTCGTGCTCTCGACCGTTCCGCAGCTGCTGCTCGCGGTGTTCATCGCGGCGATGCTCGATCAGAACATCCGGGCGAAGACCCTCTGGCGCATGGGCGTGCTCGTGCCGTACGTCATGGCCCCCGTGGCCGTGGCGCTGATCTTCAGCAACATGTTCGGCGACCAGTACGGCATCATCAACACCCTGCTCGGCCGGATCGGCCTGCCCGGGGTCGGGTGGCACTCCGACGCGTTCGCCAGTCACATCGCCATCGCCACGATGGTCAACTTCCGCTGGACCGGGTACAACACCCTCATCCTGCTGGCCGCGATGCAGGCGGTGCCGCGCGAGTACTACGAGGCGGCGACCGTCGACGGGGCCGGCAAGATCCGCCAGTTCTTCTCGATCACGCTGCCGAGCCTCAAGCCCACCCTGATCTTCGTCATCATCACCTCGACGATCGGTGGCCTGCAGATCTTCGACGAGCCACGCATGTTCGACCAGTCGGGCACCGGTGGCTCGGACAACCAGTGGCTGACCATCTCGCTGTACCTCTACAACCTCGGCTGGGGCGAGTGGAACTTCGGCCGCGCCGCGGCACTGGCGTGGATCCTCTTCCTCATCATCCTCGCGATCGGTGCGGTCAACCTCTTCATCAGTCGCTCCCTCGTGCGCGACGAGGGCTCACGCGACGGTCTCAGCCGCGCGCAGCGTCGCGTCGCCGCCCGTGCCGCGAAGCAGCGGCTCGCCGAATCGACCGGAAAGGTCGCCCGCTCATGAGCGTCATCGACACCAGCCCCGTCACCGGGGCAGCCGACCCGAAGCCCGCGCGTCGGCGCCCGCGCGCCGTCCGCGGCTCCCGGCCCGGGTGGTTCGTCTACGCCAGCCTCGGCGTCGTGCTGCTCGCCGCCCTCGTGCCCTACTACTGGGCTCTCCTGATCGGTTCGGGCGACTCGGCGACCATCCGCAACCCCGAGCTGTCGTGGATCCCGGGCGGCAACTTCTTCGTCAACGCCGCCGCGGTGCTCGGCAACCCCGCCGTCAACTTCTGGGCGGGGCTGTGGAACTCCATCTTCAGCTCGGCCGTGATCGCGGCATCCGTCGTCTTCTTCTCCACGCTCGCGGGCTGGGCGTTCGCGAAGCTGAAGTTCCGCGGCGGCCCCTGGCTGCTGTTGTTCGTCGTGGCGACGATGGCCGTTCCCACGCAGCTCGGCGTCGTGCCGCTGTACATCCTCTTCAGCGAGATGGGATGGACGGGGCAGATCGGCGCGATCATCGTGCCCGCGCTGACGAGTGCGTTCGGGGTGTTCTGGATGACGCAGTACCTGCGTCAGGCCGTGCCCGACGAACTCATCGAGGCCGCCCGCGTCGACGGCGCGAGCTCGTTCCGCACCTTCCTCACCGTGGGGGTTCCGGCCGCGCGGCCCGCCGCCGCGATGCTCGCGCTGTTCACCTTCGTCACCGCGTGGAACAACTTCTTCTGGCCGTTCATCGTGCTCGACCGCCAGAACCCCACGCTGCCGGTGGCCCTGTCGCTGCTGCAGTCCAACTACTTCGTCGACTACTCCATCGTTCTGGCGGGAGTGCTGCTGTCGACGATCCCGCTGCTGCTGCTGTTCGTCTTCGCCGGCAAGCAGCTCGTGAGTGGCATCATGCAAGGGGCGGTGAAGGGATGACCCTCGCGCCCACGGAAGGAACCCGAACCATGTCCGACACCCGAGCCTTTCCCGAGGGCTTCCTCTTCGGCGCCGCGACCGCGGCCTACCAGATCGAAGGGGCGGCCTTCGAAGACGGCCGCGCCGCGTCGATCTGGGACGCCTTCAGTCGCGTCCCCGACGCCGTCATCAACGCCGACAACGGCGACGTGGCGTGCGATCACTACCACCGCTACGCCGGTGACGTGCAGATGATGAAGAGCCTCGGACTGCAGACCTACCGCTTCTCGACGTCGTGGGCGCGCGTGCGCCCCGACGGGGGCCCGGTGAACGCGAAGGGCGTCGACTTCTACAAGCGTCTCGTCGACGAACTGCTCGGTGCCGGCATCCTTCCCTGGCTGACGCTGTACCACTGGGACCTCCCGCAGGCGCTGGAAGACCGCGGCGGATGGACGGTGCGCGAGACCAGCGAACGCTTCACCGAGTACGCGCTCGACATGCACGACGCCCTCGGCGACCGCGTCGACGTCTGGACGACCCTCAACGAGCCGTGGTGCTCGTCGTTCCTGAGCTACACCGCCGGCGCGCACGCTCCCGGCCACTACTCGCAGGCCGAGGGCATGCTCGCCGCCCACCACCTGCTGCTCGCCCACGGGCAGACGGTGCGGGAGCTCCGTGCGCGCGACTCGTCGCTCAACCTCGGCCTCACCCTCAACCTGACGGTCGCGGATGCCGTGGACGCGGCCGATCCCGCCGACCTCGACGCCGCGCGTCGCGTCGACGGACAGTTCAACCGCTGGTTCCTCGACCCCGTGTTCCGGGGCGAGTACCCCGCCGACATCATCCGGGACTTCCGCGACACCGATGCCGCGGCCGTGGCCCGCTGGCAGGAGGCCGTCCGGCCCGGCGACCTCGACATCATCTCGACGCCGATCGACTCGCTCGGTGTGAACTACTACCACGGGGAGTTCGTCGGCGGCACGCCGCCCGAGGTCGACCCGCCCGCCGGGGACGCGCCCACCACGCGTCCCATCGGAAAGCCGTTCCCGGCCCACGAGAACCTGTACTGGCACGACCGCGGCCTCGCGCGCACCAACATGCACTGGGAGGTGCAGCCCGAGGGGCTCACCCGGCTGCTCGAGCGGGTCAGCGAGGAGTACTCGGCCGAGGCCGGCGTCGCCCTGTACGTCACCGAGAACGGCGCCTCCTACGACGACGAGCTGGTCACCGACGGCGACGAGGCGCGCGTGCACGACACCGAGCGCGTGGAGTTCGTCGAGGCCCACCTGGGCGCGGTTCTGGATGCCGTGGACAAGGGCGTCGATGTGCGCGGCTACTTCTACTGGTCGCTCATGGACAACTTCGAGTGGGCCTGGGGATACGAGAAGCGCTTCGGCATCGTCTACGTCGACTACCAGACGCAGGAGCGCACGGTGAAGGACTCCGGCCGGCAGTACGCTCGCATCATCGCCGAGCGCGCACTGGTCACCGCACCCGCGGTGTAGGCCGCGCGCGAGGGGGTCGAGGAGGCAACGCGATGGAACTCGCACCCGTGCGGGGCACCGCCACGATCGAAGAGGTCGCGGCGCGGGCCGGTGTGTCACGCTCGACCGTGTCGCGCGTGGTCAACGGTTCCACCGCCGTCTCCCCGGCCGCCCTCGAAGCCGTGCGCCGCGCGATCGACGAACTGCAGTACGTTCCCAATCGCGCGGCGCGCTCCCTCGCCAGTCGGCAGACCCGGGCCATCGCCCTCGTCATCCCCGAGCAGACGGAACGCTTCTTCGGAGACCCGTTCTTCGCCTCGATCGTCGCCGGCATCGGCGAGGTGGTCGGCGAGTCGGACTACATCATGAACATGCTGATCGCCAGCGACGACGCCAGCGCCAAGGCTCTGGCGTACCTGCGCGGCGGCAGCGTCGACGGGGCGATCGTGGCCTCGCACCACACCAGCGACACCTTCCTCGACCGCGTGGCCGACGTCGTGCCCGTGGTCTACGGCGGGCGCCCGGCCCGCGTGCGCGCCGACGACTACTACGTCGACGTCGACAACGTGGAGGGCGGTCGTGTCGCCACCGCCTATCTGCTGGCGCGCGGTCACCGCCGCATCGGCACGATCTCGGGCCCGCTCGACATGCCCGCCGCGATCGACCGCCTGCAGGGCTTTCGCGACGCGCTCGGCGAGGCGGGCGTCGAGCCCGCGGCGATCGAAGACGGCGACTTCACCGAGATGGGCGGCGCGCTGGCGATGAGCCGCATCCTGTCAGCGGGCCCGCTGCCCGACGCGCTCTTCGTCGCCAGCGACCTGATGGCCCGCGGCGCCTACGCGGCGCTGCGCGACAAGGGGCTCGAGGCCGGGCGCGACCTCGCCGTCATCGGGTTCGACGACTCCGCCGTGTCGACCGCGTTGCGCCCGGCGCTGACCACCGTGCGTCAGCCGTCGTTGACGCAGGGGCGGCACATGGCATCCGTTCTGCTCGACATCCTCGCCGGGCGCCCCGCGGCGCACGCGACGATCCTGCCCACCGAGGTCATCGAGCGCGACTCGGCCTGAGACTCTCGCGATCGGCCGTCACTCCCAGGCCGCCGTGTCGGGATCGATCCCGTGCGCGCGAGCGCTCGCCTCGATGGCGTCGCGGAGCCAGGTCGAGAGGCCCGGCCGCACGGCGTCGTAGTGGTCCGCGAAGCGCGGATCGGCGGCGTACATGCGCCCGAGGTGCACCTGCATCTGCCGGGTGATCGGGAAGTACTGCGAGAAGACCTCGCGGTGGCGTTCCACGAGCGCGTTCGCGGTGGCGTCTCCGGGCACCGCTCCCGCATCGACCGCGGCGCCGAGCTCGGCGTCGAACGTCGCGACCGTCTCGGTCACGGCCGCCCAGTCACCGGCCGTGCGCGAGGCGGAACGCTCGGCGTACTGCTGCCACTGCGCCGATGCGCCGTACGCCTCGCGCGCCTGGGCGGGCCACGCGGTGTTCCACCCCGGGCCGAACGTCTCGCGCTGCTCCTCGTCGGAGAGCAGGATGCCGTGTTCCTGTGCCGCGATCATGCGCTGCAGATCGTCGTCGAGGTCGCGCAGCTGCGCGATGCGCCGGGTGAGCTGGGCGCGCTGCACCCGCAGCTGCGACGCGACGTCGCCGCCGGGCTCGTCGAGCACGGCGCGGATGGCGTCGAGGTCGAGTCCGAGCTCGCGGTAGACGACGATGCGGCGCAGTCTCTCGAGGTCGTCGTCGGTGTAGAGGCGGTACCCGGCGGCGGATCGCGCCGCGGGGCGCGCGAGGCCGATCTCGTCCCAGTGGTGCAGAGTGCGCACGGTGAGGCCGAGCCGGGTGGCCGTCTCGCCCACCGGCATCCCCTGGTCAGTCATGCGACTCATTGTCGTCGCGCCCGATGCCGACGGCCTGCAGATTGCGCCCCTCCGCGGTGGTCGGGTCGAAGACCTTCGCGGCGGTGAAGAGCACGCGGGCGTTCTCGGGCGTGACGATCTCGACGTCGCGGGTGTTCCACGGGGTGTCCCGTGGCCCGGCGTCGATCCCGACTGTCCGCAGCGACTCGACGAGCGGGCCGATCTGGTCGATCACGCAGGCGAAGCTCACACTGGCCGCCGGTGCGACGGCGGGCGCATCGCCGACCGTCAGCAGCACGTCCTGGAAAGCCCAGCGGCGCAGGTGCACCATCTGCCCCGGAATGCCGAACAGCTCGAAGAACCCGAGCCCCCGCGTCCAGAAGTCGACGGAGGCCGCGAGATCGGCCGTCGGCACGGTGACGAACATCGGCATCCCGTAGAGGCCGCGAAACAGCGGAGGCGCGACGGCGGCGGGGCCGGGAGGCGGGACGGGGCTGATGTCGAAGGCGTCGAAGGTGTCGTTCATTCCCCCAGGCTCGGGCCTGACGCCGCGTGAGGGTCAAGCTCGAGTGCGAAGCCGTCGTCGGCACTGCCGGGGCCCCGCCTCCCCGGCAGCGTCGACGTCAGCGTCGTGCGGTGCTCGCCCCGACCCCGGGTGCGGGTTCGTCGTCGACTTCCTCGCGGTGCAGGGTCTCGGGCAGAGCCGAGATGCCGACGACGCCGATGATGCTGAGTCCCACGAGATAGGCCGCGACCAACCACGGTGCCCCGCCGGCGAGGCCGACGAGCGCGGTGGCGACGAGGGGCGCGGTGCCCCCGACCAGAGCCGCCGGGATCTCACGCGAGATCGCGATACCGCTCCACCGCATGCGGGTGGGGAAGAGTTCCGCGAGCATCGCGGCGCTGACGCCGATCGTCGCCCCCTGCACGATGGCCAAGCCGAGCACGAGGGCGACGCCCACCAGAACGGAGCTCTCGGTCTGGAACAGCAGGAACATCGGGAACGCGAAGACGATCGCGAACACGGCCGCCGCGAGCAGCACCGGCTTTCGCCCGATGCGATCGGCGAGCCGACCGAACCCCAGCGTGGCGGGGATGGTCAGCAGCTCGGCGACGATGAGCGCGATGAGCGCGTGCGTCGGATTCACGGCCAACGTGCCCGTGGTGTACGAGATCGAGAACGTCTGCACGATGTAGACCCACGGCAGCGCGAAGACGAAGAACGCCATGCCCGCCAGCAGGGTGCGCCAGTGCGAGCGCACCGCGGTGGCGAGCGGCGCGCGCGACACCTCGCCGTCTCGCTCGGCCGCCGAGAAGGCCGCGGTCTCGGTCACCCGCAGGCGGAAGTACAGCGCGAAGGCGACGATGACGATGCTGGCCACGAACGGGATACGCCAGCCCCACGCCTGGAACTGCTCGAGCGGGAGCAGGCTGATGAGGGCGAACGTCGCCGTCGCGAGGGCCATGCCGAGGTAGACGGAGGCGCCCGGGAATCCGGCGATGAACGCCCGGTTGCGCGTCTCGGACGACTCGCTCGCCATCGTCATCGCGCCGGCGAACTCGGCCCCCGCGCCGGCACCCTGGAACAGACGCAGGACGATGAGCAGGATCGGAGCCCAGATCCCGATCGACTCGGCCGTGGGGAGCAGACCGATCAGGGTCGTGGCGATGCCCATCATGAGCAGGGTCGCCAGCAGCGTGCCCTTGCGGCCGATGCGATCGCCGAAGTGCGCGAAGATGAGGCCGCCGATCGGACGAGCGCCGAAGCCCACCGCGAAGGTCGCGAAGGCGCCGAGGAGCCCGGCGAACTGACCGCCGCCGGGGAAGAACAGCGGCGCGAAGACCAGAGCGGATGCCAGTCCGTAGAGGGTGAAGTCGTACCACTCGATCACCGTGCCGACGGAGCTTCCGATCACCGCCCGGCGGCGCTGCGCCCGCGGGTTGAGCTGCCGATCGTCGATGTCGTTCGCGATGTCCATGTCCAGGCACTCCCTCGTGTCTTGCGGTACCTCCCCAGGCTAGGAAGGCGCCACCCGCGGCCCGCTGTGCCCACGACACAGCATCCGAGGAGGGGAATGGATGCATCGCACAGGCCGGCGCACGGCGAGGCCCGCGGGCGGGGGGACTCCCCGTCGCGATGCGGCGGTCGCCGTGCGACGCGCGGTCGGGACTCAGCGGTCGCCGCTCGACGGCTGCTGGTACACGTCTGCGACGTCGTCACCGTCGGCATCCACCGCTTCGTCGCGCGCCAGCTGCGCGTACCGGCGATTGCGGACGAGCAGCACGCACGACGCCAGGAGCGAGGCGAGGAGCGAGGCGACCATGATGGCGATCTTGGCGTCGTCGGTGTGCGGGGAGCCGTCGGGGAAGCTCAGCTCGGCGATCAGCAGCGAGACGGTGAAGCCGATGCCGGCCAGCAACCCGACCCCGGCGAGATCGATCCACCGCAGCGCCGGGTCGAGACGCACGCGGGTGACGAGCGTGAGCAGGCGCACACCCAGCAGGATGCCGAGGGGCTTGCCCAGCACCAGACCCGCCACGACGCCGATGGTCACCGGGTCGCTGAGCGCTCGGACGATGCCGTCGCCCCCGCCCACGGCGACCCCCGCGGCGAAGAACGCGAAGATCGGCACAGCGATGCCGGCCGAGATCGGACGGAACCGGTGCTCGAACTGCTCGGCGAGGTCGGTGCCCGCGTTCGTCCGCCGACGCGAGGGCCCCACGGGGATCGTGAAGGCCAGGGCGACACCGGCGATGGTGGCGTGCACGCCCGACGCGTGCAAGAACGCCCACGCCGCGAAACCGATCGGCAGCAGCACCACCCACGCCGCCCAGGGGGTGCGCGCGAACCACGCGCGTGCGCGATGGGCGATGACTCCGTAGACCACGACGAGCGCGGCGAACACGCCGAGGGGCAGCAGGGCGATGTCGCTCGTGTAGAAGATCGCGATGATGGCGATCGCGATGAGGTCGTCGACCACGGCCAAGGTCAGCAGGAAGATGCGCAGCGGACCCGGGAGGTGCGACCCCACCAACGCGAGCACGGCGACGGCGAAAGCGATGTCGGTCGCCGTCGGGATGGCCCAGCCGGCGAGCAGGCTCGGCTGGGTGTGCACGACCGCGATGTAGATGAGCGCCGGGACGGCGACACCGGCGACGGCGGCGGTGACCGGCACGATGGCCGTCTGGAATCGGCGGAGGCTGCCCACGACGATCTCGCGTTTGAGCTCGAGGCCCACGAGGAAGAAGAAGATGGCGAGGAGGCCGTCGGCCGCCCAGGCGCCCACGCTGAGTTCGAGGTGCCACGGCTCGTAGCCGAAGCGGAAGTCGCGCAGCGCGAAATAGGAGTCGGAGGCGGGCGAGTTGGCCCACACGATGGCGACGACCGCCGCGATGACGAGCAGCAGGCCGCCGACGGACTCGCGGCGGAGGATCGTGGTGACGCGGTGCACTTCGGCGTAGCCGGGCCAGCGCGGGGCGCGGAGGTCGTTCTGGGTCATCGGGATTCCTCAGGGGTCGGTCGACAGAATGTCGACCAGACTTCCCGACGCACCGTCATCCATTCTACGCGACAGGCACGACGGTGACCGGCGGTCCGCACCACCGGTCACCGAGCGAGGAGCGGTCAGTCGGACTGCTCGTCTTCCTCCGGGTTGAAGTGCGAGGCGGTGGCGGAGTGCCCGGCCGCGACCCCGTCGGGATCGTTGGGGATGGTCCCGTCGGCGCCCAGGCCGCCCGGCTTGGGCGTGCCCTCGTCGTCGGGCGCGTCGTGCAGGTTCTCGTCCGCCGCGGGCTGCGAGGGGTCGGAGGTTCCGGATGCCATGATCGTGCCTTCCTCGTCATCGGTGGCGAGGCGCCGGTCGGGCACCCTCGCCGAGAGGCCCGACGCTATCGACGCCCGTGTGCGGCGTATGCCCGCTTGCGGGACGGCGGCGGGTGTGCTGCGCCTCGCCGCCAGCCGCGGCCGCCGCCCGCGAGCGGGGCTAGGCGGGTCCGCCCGCCCGGTGCGCGTACCCCCGCCACGCCGGCTGCCGGCCTGCCCGCGCGGTGCGCGCGCTCGCGGGTCTGCACGCGCGGGGCGGGGGACCGACGGGCCGAACTCCTGAGTTTCCCGAGCATCGCCGGCGTTTCCGCCCACGAGCGCTCCCGGCCGCGTGACTGATCAGGAGTTCGGCCCGCCGTCGCGCCCCGGACGGCGGGGGTCGGTTCGCCGTGGCGCCCGGGCGGCCTGCGCCGTCGAGACCGCATCCGATTGTCGAGACCGCAGCCTTTCGGCGGCAATCGCGTGCGGTTTCGGCAAACGGATGCGGTCTCGGCGAGGAGGGCGCCCGGCGAGGGGCGCGCCCGGCGTCAGTTCGGGTCGCCGCCCAGCGGCCCCACCGCGGGGATCGGGCCGCCGTCGTCGGCGCCGGTCTTGCGCGCTCGGGCGATGGCGTTGCCGAGGTGGTAGATCACGAGCGCCGCGACCGAGCCCAGCACGATGGCCCCGAGCTGGAAGTCGCCGAACTGCATCGTGAAGCCGGCGATGGCCAGCACCAGCGCAACGGCGCCGGTGTACTGGTTGACCGGACGCGAGAAGTCGACGCGGTTGTCGACCCAGATCTTGATGCCGATGATGCCGATCAGGCCGTAGAGCGCCGTGGTGACACCACCGAGCACGCCCGGCGGAATGGTGTTGAACACGGCGCCCACCTTGGGCGACAGGCTCAACACGATCGCTGCGAGACCGGCCACCCAGTAGACGGCCGTGGAGTACACGCGGGTGGCGGCCATCACGCCGATGTTCTCGCCGTACGTCGTGGTGCCCGATCCGCCGAAGGTGCCCGCGATGGTCGTCGCCACGCCGTCGGCGATGAGGGCGCGGCCGGTGGAGCGGTTGGCGGTGGCATCGGTCATGGCGGCGACCCCGCGTACGTGGCCGACGTTCTCGGCCACGAGCACCAGCACCACGGGAAGGAACATCGCAATGACCGACCACGTCTGCGGCGAGGCGAAGTCGGCGAGGTGGAACTCGGGCCAGCCCACCCACGGAGCGGCCTCCACAGCGGCGAAGTCGATGAGCTTCTCGCCCGTGCCGGCCTGGATCAGCACGGTGGCGACGTAGCCGACGATCACGCCGAGGAAGATCGAGATGCGGCCGAGGAAGCCGCGGAACAACACGCTGAACAGGATGACGGCGACCAGCGTGATGGTGCCGGGCAGCGGCTGGAGCTGGAAGTTCGACCACGCCACGGGCGCCAGGTTGAAGCCGATGAGGGCCACGATCGCGCCGGCCACGACCGGCGGCATGACCTTGTCGACCCATCCGAGACCGACGAACTGCACGACGAAGCCGATGGCGGCGAGCAGGATGCCGACGGCCACGATGCCCGCGAGGGCGGAACCCATGCCCGCGGTCGCGGTGGCCGCGGTCACCGGCGCGATGAACGCGAACGACGAGCCGAGGTAGCTGGGGAGGCGGTTGCGCGTGACGAGCAGGAACAGCAGCGTGCCCACGCCCGAGAACAGCAGCGTCGTCGACACCGGGAAGTCGGTGAGCACCGGCACCAGGAAGGTGGCGCCGAACATCGCGATGACGTGCTGAAGGCCGATCGCGACCGTGGCGCCCCAGTTGAGGCGCTCGCCGGGTGCGACGACCGCTCCCGGTGCGACGGTGCGCCCGTTTCCGTGCAGCTTCCAGCGGAACATGTGTCTCCTCGTGAGGTCGTGATCGGATGCCGAGATCACACGGCATCGGCGAGGTCACACGCCGTGTCGTGGTGTCTCGGCGACGGCGCGTGATCTCGCGAGGGGGAAAGGGGTCAGGCGGTCAGGAGGCGCAGGAGTTCGGCGTAGCGGTCGCGGGTGCGGGTGACGATCTCGGCCGGGAGCGCGGGGGGCTCGCCCTGCTTGTCCCAGTTGTCGGCGAGCCAGTTGCGCACGATCTGCTTGTCGAAGCTCGCCATGCGCTCGGCCGCGGTGGACCCGGTGCGCCAGGCCTCGGCATCCCAGTAGCGGGAGGAATCCGAGGTCAGCACCTCGTCGGCGAGTGTCAGCACGCCGTCGGCGTCGTATCCGAACTCGAACTTGGTGTCGGCGAGGATCAGGCCGTGCGCCTCGGCGGTGGCGGCGGCGCGGCGGTAGATCTCGAGCGACAGCTCGCGCAGCGCCTCGGCGGTGTCGGAGCCGACGAGCTCGACCGACCGCTCGAACGTGATGTTCTCGTCGTGCTCGCCCATGGGCGCTTTGAACGCCGGGGTGTACAGCGGCTCCGGCAGGCGGTCGCCGTCGTTCAGGCCGGCGGGCAGCGGGATGCCGCACACGGTGCCCGAGTCGCGGTACTCCGCCCAGCCCGATCCGGTGAGGTACCCGCGTACGACGCATTCGATCGGCTGCATATCGAGGGAGCGCACGAGCATGGCGCGTCCGCGCACGGCATCCGGGATCAGCTCGACGGCCTCGTCGCCCACGAGGGCGTGGTCGGCCGCGAGGTGGTTCGCGATGCCGCGACCGCCATCGGCGCCGGCGAGCTGGTCGAACCACCACAGGCTGAGCGTGGTCAGCAGCGTGCCCTTGTCGGGGATGCCGGGGGCGAGCACGTGGTCGAAGGCGCTCACGCGGTCGCTGGCGACCACCAGCAGGTGCGTCGGGGCGGCCTCGTCGGCGGTGCCGGCGGGAACGTAGAGATCGCGCACCTTGCCGGAGTAGATGTGGCGCCAGCCGGGGAACTCGAGCGGGGGAGCGGTGGTCACACGCTCATTATTGCGGAGGCGCGGCCTCTTCATCGGCGCGGATTGTGTCATATGCGGCCTCGCGGTGCCCGCCCCCGGGCTCGCGCGCGGCTGTTGACTACCCTCGGAGGAATGACCGAGGCAGCCCCCGACACCGCGGTGAACATCGACCCACACCTGGGTAGTCGCCACAAGACCATTCGCGGCTGGGTCTTCTGGCCCGCCGCCGGCATCGCTCTGGCGTTCATCGCCTTCGCCATGCTCTTCCCCCACGCGGCCGAAGCCACCTTCGGCGCCGTCCAGACCACCATCGTCTCGGCCTTCAACTGGTACTACGTGCTGATCGCGGCGTTCTTCGTCGTCTTCGCCCTCGCGATGGGCTTCAGTCGCTTCGGCACGATCAAGCTCGGCCAGGACGACGACGAGCCCGAGTTCTCGACCATGTCGTGGTTCTCGCTGCTGTTCGCGGCGGGAATGGGCATCGGCCTGGTGTTCTACGGCGTGAGCGAGCCGCTCAGCCACTTCGCCCAGCCCCGACCGGGCGTGGAGGGGACCCCGAACCAGCTCGCCCAGCAGGCGATGTCGCAGACGTTCCTGCACTGGGGCGTGCACGCCTGGTCGATCTACGTCGTCATCGGCCTCGCCCTCGCCTACGCGTTCCACCGCCGCAAGCGCCCGCGCACCATCCGCTGGGCGCTGGAGCCGATCCTCGGGGCGCGCCTCGTGCAGGGCGCCTGGGGCAACGCCGTCGACGTGGCGGCCCTGGTCGGCACGCTCTTCGGTGTGGCGACATCGCTGGGTCTGGGCGTCATCCAGATCAGTGCCGGCCTGGACTATCTGGGCATCGTGGCGCCGTCGGCGATCAGCGAGGCCATCATCGTCGGCATCATCACCGGCTTCGTGCTGTTCTCGGTGCTCTCGGGTGTCGGCAAGGGCATGAAGTGGCTGTCGAACATCAACCTCGTGCTCGCCGGCGCGCTCATGCTGTACCTGCTGTTCGCCGGTCCCACCGAGTTCCTGCTGCGCGACGTGGTGCAGTCGATCGGCAACTACATCCAGAACTTCGTCGGGCTGTCGTTCACGACCAGCGCCTATTCCGGTGAAGACGGGGTCGCCTGGCAGGGGACCTGGACCTCGTTCTATTGGGGCTGGTGGATCTCGTGGGCCCCCTTCGTGGGGATCTTCATCGCGCGCATCTCGCGCGGCCGCACGGTGCGCGAGTTCGTCACCGGCGTGATCCTGGTGCCCACGCTCGTCGGCATCCTGTGGTTCACCGTGCTCGGTGGCACCGCGATCTACGGCGAGCTCACCGGCAGCGTGTCGCTGCTCGGTTCCGACGGCTCGGTGAACGTCTCGACCGCGCTGTTCCAGATGCTCGAGGGCATTCCCGGCACCGTGTTCCTGGCGATCGGCTTCCTCGTGCTCATCGGGATCTTCTTCGTCACCTCGGCCGACTCGGGCGCGCTGGTGATGGGAATGATCGCGACGGGCGGCGAAGAGGAGCCCAAGCGGTGGGTGCGCATCTTCTTCACCCTGGCGACCTCGCTGATCGCGTTCGCCCTGCTGCTGGCCGGTGGTCTCACCGCGCTGCAGACGGCGGCGATCAGCATCGCGCTGCCGTTCAGCGTCGTGCTGCTGGCGATCTGCTGGGCCACGGTCGTGGCGTTCCGCCGTGAGATGAAGGCGTACGACAAGGCCGAGCGCGCGCACTTGCGCGACTCGATCGGCGAGCACTACGGCCTCGAGGTCGAGGAGCCCAACCAGCGGGGCATCTTCGGCCTGCCGGCGCGCTGGCGTCCGCGCAAGTCGGTCACCGCCTCGGCTCCCGACTCGGACGCTCCGGCGTCGTCGGAGTCGTAGGGCGCGGTCCCGCTGAACGTCCACGACTCCCGGATGCCGCGCCACGCGGCCCGGGTGTCGTGGACATTCGCGTTTCGCGTCGCGGCATCCTGGCCCGCTCCGCGCTCCGCGCTCCCCGCTCCCCGGCACGCGCTCCCCGCTCCCCGGCAAGCGCGCGTGAGTCGCCGCGCTCGCGAGCCCGTTGAGTGTCCAAGACGCGCCGCATGGAGCGCCCCGACTGTGGCGTGTTCTGGACACTCAACGTTCAACCCGCGAGCTCGCGTCCCGCCGTCCGAGAGCGTATAGTCCACGTGGACTAGTCGACACGGACCATGAGGGGGACGGATGCCGGAACAGCCCCGCCTCACCCCGATCGCGGTCATGATCCTCGCCACCCTGCGCGAGGCCGACATGCACCCCTACGAGATGGTGCGCTTGCTCAAGGAGCGGGGCGACGATCGCCTCGTCCCCCTGCAGAAGGGCACGATCTACCACGCGGTCGCCCGCCTCGAACGCGACGGCCTGCTCGCCGAGGTCGGCGTCGATCGCGACGGCAACCGCCCCGAGCGCACCACCTACACACTGCGGGATGCCGGGCGCCGGGCCGTCGAGCAGTGGGTGCGCGCCGAGCTCCCCCAGATCGACCGGGCCAGTGACTTCCGCGTCGCGCTGTCGGAGGCCCACAACCTCCCGCGCGACGAGGTCATGGCCCTGCTCGACCGACGCCGCGGCCTGCTCCTCTCCTCGGTCGACGAGCATCGCGCCGGTCTCGACAAGGCCGCCACGTCTGAGACCCCCGAACAATTCCTCGTCGAGCTGCAGCGGCAGTCCGCTCTGCTCGACGCCGAACTCGCGTGGCAGGACTCCCTGCGTGCGCGTCTCGCCGACCGCTCCCTCGCCTGGGGCATCGCCGAAATCCCCGAACACATCAAGAAGAAGCGCCGCGTCTCAAAGGAGACCACCCCATGACCGACTCCCGCGCCGCCTCCGCGGCATCCACTCGTACGGGATCCACCCGCACCGAACGCAGCCCCTGGCCCGCCCTCTGGGCTCTGGTCATCGGGTTCTTCATGATCCTGGTCGACACCACGATCGTCTCGGTGGCGAACCCCGCCATCAAGGCCGCCCTCGACCCCGACACCAACAACCTCGACAACGTCGTGTGGGTCACCTCGGCCTACCTGCTCACCTATGCCGTGCCGCTGCTCATCACCGGCCGTCTCGGCGACCGCTTCGGCCCGAAGAACGTCTACCTCACGGGCCTCGCGATCTTCACCCTCGCCTCGCTCGCGTGCGGGCTGGCCCCCTCGCTCGAGATGCTGATCGTCGCTCGCGCCGTGCAGGGTCTGGGCGCCGCCCTCATGACACCCCAGACGATGGCCGTCATCACCCGTACCTTCCCGGCGCAGAATCGCGGCGCCGCCATGGGTCTGTGGGGAGCGACCGCCGGTGTCGCCACCCTCGTCGGCCCGCTGGCCGGTGGCCTGCTCGTCGACGGCCTCGGGTGGGAGTGGATCTTCTTCATCAACATCCCCGTCGGCATCATCGGCTTCATCGCCGCGGTCATCCTGGTGCCCCAGCTGCCGCGCACCGCGCACAAGTTCGACATCCTCGGCGTCGTGCTGAGCGCCGTCGGTCTGTTCCTCATCGTGTTCGGCCTGCAAGAGGGTGAGCACTACTCGTGGGCGGCGTGGATCTGGGCGATGGTCGTCGCCGGTGTGGTCGTGATGGGCGTGTTCATCTGGACGCAGGCGCGCAGCAAGGGCGAACCCCTCGTGCCGCTCGAACTGTTCCGGGAGCGCAACTTCTCGATCGCGAACCTCGCCATCGCCGCGGTCGGTTTCACCGTGACGAGCATGGCGTTGCCGCAGATGTTCTACCTGCAGCTCGCCCGTGGCCTCACCCCGACCGAGTCGGCGCTGCTGCTCATCCCGCTGGCGATCCTGTCGGGCGTGCTCGCGCCCTTCGCGGGCAAGCTGCTCGACCGGACCGACCCGCGATTCCTGCTCGTCCCCGGTCTGCTGCTCGTCGGGGGCTCGCTCGGGCTCTACGCCGCGCTCATCCTGAACGACGCGCCGATCTGGGCCTTCCTCATCCCCGCGGCCTTCATGGGCATCGGCAACGCCGGCATGTGGGGCCCGCTGGCCACCACCGCGACGCGCAACCTGCCGCCGCGCCAGGCGGGTGCCGGCGCCGGCATCTACAACACCACGCGCACCGTCGGCTCGGTGATCGGCTCGGCATCCATCGCCGCGTTCATGCAGGCGCGTCTCGAGGCGAACCTGCCGGGGGCCGCGGATGCCGGGGCGAGCTTCGGCGGCGGCACGCTTCCGCCGCAGGTGGTCGATGGCTTCTCCGCGGCGATGGGGCAATCGCTGCTGCTGCCGATCATCGTGATCGCGGTCGGCCTGGTCGCCGTGCTGTTCATGCGTCGCCCGTCGATGATTCGCCCGCACGGTGCCCCGCGCGAGGCCGAGCCGGCCACGCAGGCGCAGGCCGCTCCGGCCGTCGCGGGCGAGTAACGTCCGACGCGCGAACGCCGTCGTCCCCCGCGGGGCGGCGGCGTTCGTCGTTCGCGCTCAGGGTTCGGACGCTCGCGGCGGTGACGAGGGGAGGAGCTGGGGCGGAGGGAGGACGGATGCCGGTCCGGCGGTCCTCCGCTCGTCACGGCTCCTCCGCTGGGCCCCCGCGACGCGATCGGCGGTGCGTCACGGCGGGCGGTTCCATATTCAGTTATACGCCGCTATAGTCAAAACGAGCCGCCGTCCGATCCCGGTCACTCGCAGGAGCATCCATGATCACCTCTGCCCCGAACACCGCCACCCGCACCGCCGTCGAGAGCGACGCCGCGACGACCGGCACCCGCCCGCGGTGGGCCCGAACCGCCGGCATCCTGATCGTCGTCGGCGGGGTGCTGCTCACCGCGGCGACCGCCGTCGAGCTCACCGCCGACGTCGCCACCGAATCCGGGCCGGCGACCGCCTTCTGGGTGTTCTTCCTCGCGAGCACGCTCGCCCATGTCGCGGCGATGGTCCCGCTCGCGCTGGGCCGGGGCGACGGAGAGGGCGCCGTCGGCTCGTCTCTCGTGGGCAAGGTCGCGCTTCTCGGGTTCGGGGCGCTGTTCCTCGCGAACCAGAGCATGTACCTCGTCACGGCCTACCTGATGCCGTCCGCCGTGTTCACCGAGGGGGCGATGGCGTTCCTGGTCGCCGTGAGCGCCGTGCAGGGCATCGCTCTGCTGATCGGCGGCATCGTCATCGTCCGCGCCGGGGTTCTGACGGGCGCGGCACGCTGGGCCGTCCTGGTGCTGGCTCTCGTCGGCTTCGCGCTCGGCGTCGTCCTCACCGTGAGCACCATCGAGGCGCTGTCGAACGCGATGTACTTCGTCTCCACCGGCGCGCAGATCGTCGCGGGGCTCGTGATCTTCCGGTCGACGGTCGCGGCGGCGAAGTAGCGTTCTCCCGTGCCCCGTAGCTACCACTCTCCCCGACGGCAGGCCGACGCCGCCGAGACCCGCGCGACGATCGTCGAGGCGGCGGCCCGGCTGTTCGTGCGCGACGGGTACGTCGCCACCTCGATCAAGGCGATCGCGGCCGAGGCGGGGGTGTCGGTGCCCACGGTGCACCTGAACGGACCCAAGCACGGTCTGCTCATCGCGGCGTTCGAGCGCACGTTCGCGGGAGATGAGGGGCGGCACTCGCTCGCCGAGCGCCCCGAGCTCGTCGCCATCATGGGCGAGCCCGACACCGATACCGCGATCGCCCGGTACGTGGACTTCCTCATCGACGCCAATCAGCGCTCGGCGGCGATCGTGCGCGCGATGGTGGCCGCCGCCGACAGCGACCCCGAGGCGCGCGCCGCCTACCTCGACCTCGAGATGCGGCGCCACCGCGACATGACGATCGCCGCGGGCTGGTTCGAGCAGCGCGACCGCATCCGCGTCGACCAGCTCGATGACGCCGCCGACGTCCTGGGGCTGCTCACCGGCCCCGATCCGTGGACGCACCTCACCGTGGCCCGCGGGTGGGACGTAGCCGCCTACCGCACCTGGCTGACCGCGCAGCTCGTCCACCTCTCCGACAACCTCGCCTAGACCCCCGCCCGTCGGCGGACAGGGTCATCCTCGAAAGACGCAGACATGACACCCTCCGCCCTGTTGTGCAGCATGCCCGCCACAGGCCACGTGGGCCCGCTCCTCGTCGTCGCGCAGGAACTGCAGCGGCGCGGGTGGCGCGTGCGCCTGCTCACCGGGTCGCGGTACCAGCGGATGGTGGAGCAGGCCGGCATCCTGTTCCTCCCCCTTCCCGCCGAGGCGGACACGCTCGACGGGATCGGCGCCGACGAACGCGACCGCGGACTCGCCACCATCAACCGCGGGGTCGAGCGCGCGTTCGTCGATCCCGCTGCCCCGGCGGCGGCCGCCCTCGACCAGATCCTGAACGACGAACCCGCCGACGTGGTGCTGCACGACATGACCTTCCTCGGCGTGCAGACCTTGTTCGCACGAACGCGCTCTCAGCGCCCCCTCACGGTGATGTGCGGCATCGGGCCCGCGGGTTTCTCCAGCCGCGACACGGCCCCGTACGGACTCGGCATCACGCCGCTCCGGCACCCCACGCTGAACCGCCTGCGCAACGGCGTGCTCGGGGTGACGGCCAAGACGGTGCTGCGTCCCGTGCACCGCTCGCTCGATCTCTTCCTCGCGGGCGTCGGCGCGCCGCCCCTGAACGGCGCGTTCTTCATGGACGTCCTCTCGCGCAGCGACCTGCTCGCGCAGTTCACGGTGCAGGAGTTCGAGTACGCCCGACGCGACGCCCCGGAGGCGCTCCGGTTCTACGGCCCCATGGCATCCGCCGCCGCCCATCCTGTTGCGGCACCGGAGTGGTTCGACGACCTCGACCCGACCCGGCCGCTCGTGCACGTCACGCAGGGAACGGTCGCGAACACCGACTACACCGAGGTGATCGAGCCGACGCTCACGGCACTGGCCGACCTACCCGTGCAGGTAGTCGTGACCACCGGCGGGCGCGACGTCGAGACCCTGCCCGTCCTCCCCGACAACGCCTTCGCCGCGAGCTACCTGCCCTACGACGACCTGCTCGCCCGCACGAGTGTGCTGGTGACCAACGGCGGCTACGGGGGCCTTCACCACGCGATGCGCCACGGCGTGCCGATCGTGATCGCCGGCGACTCGGAGGACAAGGTCGAGACCTCCGCGCGCGTGCAGCACGCCCGGGTGGGCGTCAACCTGCGCACGGGGCGTCCGACTCCGGATGCCGTCCGCGCAGCCGTCCAACGCATCCTCGCCGACGACGGTTACGCGGCCCGCGCCCGCCGTATCGGCGACGCGATCGCGGTCGCGCCCGGCGCCCCCGGGCTCGTCGACGACGTCGAGAAGATGCTCGCGGCGCGCCGCCGCTGATCTCGCTCCGGGCGGGAGCGCCGAGACCCCCGGTGTCAGGCCTCGACGACGCGCGCGGCGATGTCGGTGCGGTACTGCCCGCCCTCGAGGCCGATGCGCTCGAGCCCGGCGTAGGCCGCGGTGCGCGCCTCGCCGAACGTGGAGCCGGTGGCGACGACGCTGAGCACGCGTCCGCCGGTGGCGACGAGCTCGCCGTCGCGGAGCGCCGTCGCCGCGTGGGCCACGTGCACGCCGTCGACCTCTTCGGCCTCGTCGATCCCCGTCAGCACGCGACCGGTCAGCGGCGCCTCGGGGTAGCCCTCGCTCGCGAGCACCACGGTGACGGCGGTCGCGTCGGCGAAGGCCGGGCGGGGCTCGTTGTCGAGCGTGCCGGAGGCTGCGGCCAGCAGCAGTCGCGACAGGGGGTCGACCAGGCGCGGAAGCACGACCTGCGTCTCGGGATCGCCGAAGCGGGCGTTGAACTCGATGACCTTCACGCCCTGCTCCGTGAGGATGAGACCGGCGTAGAGCAGGCCGATGAACGGGGTGCCCTCGGCATCCATCTGCCGGATCACGGGCTCCGCGATCGCGCGCGTCACGTGGTCGACGAACTCGGTCTCGCCACCGAAGCGTTCCGACAGCCAGGGGAGGGGGGAGTACGCCCCCATGCCGCCGGTGTTCGGGCCCTCGTCGCCGTCGCGCAGGCGCTTGAAGTCCTGGGCGGGGCTGAGGGGCGCGACGCGATCGCCGTCGCTGAGGAAGAACAGCGACACCTCGGGGCCGGAAAGGAACTCCTCGATCAGCACCGCACCGGTGGGCAGGTAGGTCTCGGCGTGGGCGAGGGCGGCCTCGCGGTCGGAGGTGACGATGACGCCCTTGCCCGCGGCCAGTCCGTCGGCCTTCACCACGTAGGGGGCGCCGTACTCGTCGAGGGCGGTTTCGACGGTGGCGAGGTCGTGCGCGCGCGCCGAGCGTCCGGTGGGCACGCCCGCGGCATCCATGATCCGCTTCGCGTAGGTCTTCGACCCCTCGAGCTGGGCCGCGGCCTTGCCCGGACCGAACACGGGGATGCCGTGCGCGCGCAGCGGATCGGCGACACCGGCGACGAGCGGCGCCTCGGGTCCCACGACGACGAGATCGATGGCCTCGGCTTTGGCGAACACCAGCACGGCGGCCGGGTTGAGCGGGTCGAGGTCGACGAGGTGGGCCTCGCGGGCGATGCCGGCGTTGCCGGGCGCGGCGAAGATGGCGTGCGAGGCCTCTTCGGAACGCAGCGCGAGGATGATGGCGTGCTCGCGCGCGCCCGAACCGAGGACCAGGATTCTCACTCGGCCAGCCTACCGAGCGGGGCCTTTCGCCGTTGAGTGTCCACGACACGCCGCATCCGCTCGAGGCGATGCGGCGTGTCCTGGACACTTAAAGGGGGGACCCGGGGATGGGCGACCCGGGCGACGCGGGGGAGGCGGCGCGGGTACCGTGGAGGCATGCCTCCCCGCCGAATCGAGACCGGTGACGGCCGCGCGGCGCTCGCGGCCGTGGCCGCGGGTGACGCCCCGCGCACGGCGACGGCCACCGCCGTGCGCTACCTGCTGCAGCTCCTGGTCGAGAAGGCTCCCGGCAACTCCGTCGAGATGCGCGTACCGCCCTTCGGTGCGGTGCAGGTGATCGAGGGCCCCCGCCACACACGCGGCACCCCGCCCAACGTCGTCGAGACCGACGCCGCCACCTGGATCGCCGTCGCCACCGGGCGGGAGCACTGGGCGGATGCCGTGACCGCCGGCCGCATCGTCGCCTCCGGCGTGCGCGCCGACATCAGCGCGCTGCTGCCGCTGCGGCCCTAGGCCCGCCCGCCTGCCGCCCGCGCGCTCGCGCCGAGACGCCACCTGTGGGCGCCGAGACCGCATTCGTTCGCCGAGGCCGCACGGTATTGCGGACGAACACGTGCGGTCTCGACGAACGGATGCGTCCTCGCGGGGCGCCGAGGGGTGCGCCTCGTCAGCGCCGGACCGGGTCGCCGCCGCCGGCGAGGAACCGCACCAGGTCGCGGCGGGTCGGGGCCGCCTCCCAGTCGCCGGGTACGAGGCACGCCATCGCCCCGCAGGCGTTGGCGCGCACGAGCGCGTCGGCGACGTCGAGTCCCTCGAGGTGGGCGCTGAGGTAGCCGGCGACGAACGCGTCTCCGGCGCCGACGGTGTCGAGGGGGTCGATGACGAAACCGAGCGCCTCGGTGAGGCCGGTTTCGGTGAAGACCGCCGCCCCCGCGGGACCGCGCTTGACCACCACCTGCTCGACGCCCGCCGTGAGCAGGGAGTCGGCGGCATCCGGGGTCAGCAGGGCGAACTCCTCGACCCCGCCGAACACGAGCGTCGAACGCTCGGCGATCTCGCGCAGGATCGGCCCGGCGACATCGGGGGCGGCCAGCGCGGAGCGGTAGTTCACGTCGAAGCTCACCGGCACACCCGCGGCGCGGGCGCGATCGACGGCGGCGAGCACCGTGTCGTGCGCCGTGGCCGACAGCAGCGGGGTGATGCCCGTGACGTGGAGCAGGTCGGCATCCTCGATCCATCGAACCGGGAGGTCGCCGGGGGCGAGGCGCGAGCCGGCCGAACCGCGTCGGTAGTAGTGGACGGCGGTGGATGCCGCGGAGGGACGCTCCTTCAGCATGAGCCCCGTGGGCGCATCGGTGTCGACGAGCGCGTGCACGTCGAGGCCCTCGCCGCGCAACTCGCGCGCGATGCGCTCGCCGAGGGGATCATCGCCCACGCGGCCGAGCCACCCGGTGTCGACGCCCAGGCGCCGCAACCCGACGGCGACGTTGCTCTCGGCTCCGCCGATGCCGAGCGCGAGGCCCGCGGCATGGCGGAGCGACCCGATCTCGGTCGTGCGGGCGAGCGCCATGGTCTCGCCGAGGGTGACGACGCGGGTCACGAGCCGTCCCCCGCGTCGCAGGCCGACCCCGCAGCTGTGCGCGCGACGCCGGAACGGCCGACCGCCGAGGTCGCGGCGCGGGCCCGACCCGCCGGGGAGGCGCCGCTCACGCCGAGACCCCCGCGCACACCGCGACGAACCGCTCGGCCCTCGCGCGCAGCGCGCCCAGATCGCCGCCGCGGAACGCGTCGCCGAGCAGAGGCCCGCCCACGCTGACCGCCACCGCGCCCGCCGCGAGCCACGCGGCCGCGCTGTCGGCATCCACTCCTCCCGAGGGGACGACGGCGATGTCGGGGAACGGTCCGCGCAGATCCTTCAGGTAGCCGGGGCCGACCTGGCCGGCCGGGAACACCTTGACCGCCGAGGCGCCCGCCGACCACGAGGCGAACAGTTCGGTGGGAGTGAGCCCTCCCGGCACGATCGGCATGCCGGCGGCGACCGCGTGCTCGACCAGGGCGGTCGAGGTGATCGGGGTGACGACGTAGTCGGTGCCGACGGCGATCGCGCGCTCGAGCTGGTCGAGGTTCGTGACCGTGCCGATGCCGAGGTCGCCGTCGAACGACCCGCGCAGCTCGGCGAAGGCGTCGAACGTGCCCGGCGTCGTGAGGGTCAGCTCGACGCTCTGCACGCCCGCCTCGGCGAGGGCTGCGAGCACCGGTGCGTAGTCCGAGGCCGCGGACGCGCGGGCGACCACGACGAGCTTCGACGAGACGGTGCGGAACGGAAGCTCACCAGTCATGGACGGTCCCATCCAGCAGGCGGTTCACGGGCAGGTAGGCCTTCGTGTACTCGAACGCACCGGCGGCCTCCTCGTCGAGCTCCACGCCGAGACCGGGCTGGTCGCCGGGGTGCAGGAAGCCCCGGTCGAAGGTGAAGGAGGTTTGGAACACCTCGAGTGTCTGCTCGTTGTGCGGCATGTACTCCTGGATGCCGAAGTTGTGGATCGCGAGATCCAGGTGCAGCGCCGCCGCCATGCCGACGGGCGAGATGTCGGTGGGGCCGTGGATGCCGGAGCGGATGCCGTAGATCGCGGCGAAGTCGAGCAGCTTCTTCATCGCGGTGATGCCGCCGGTGTGGGTGACGGCCGAGCGGACGTAGTCGATCAGACGCTCGGTGATGAGCGTCTGGTAGTCGTAGACGGTGTTGAACACCTCGCCGATCGCGAGCGGGGTGGTGGAGTGCTGGCGGATGAGGCGCAGTGCCGTCTGATCCTCGCCGGGGGTGGCGTCCTCGAGCCAGAAGAGGTCGTAGGGCTCGATGTCCTTCGCGAAGCGCGCGGCCTCGATCGGCGACATGCGGTGGTGGCCGTCGTGCAGGATGCGCAGGTCGGTGCCGAACTCCTCGCGGATCTGCGAGAAGACCCCGGGCATGTGGTTCAGGTACTGACGGGTGTCCCAGGTCTCCTCGGCCGGCCGGTCGCCGGAGCGCTTCGCCGGCTCGTAGTCGTAGCGCACACCGGGGCCGGCGGCCGAGACGCCGTAGATCTGGCCGAGCCCGGGAACGCCGGTCTGCACGCGCACGGCCGTGAAGCCGAGCTCGCGGTAGCCGGTGATGGCGTTCGAGAGGGCCGCGAAGTCGGTGCCCGAGGCGTGCGCGTAGACGCGCACGCCGTCGCGGCTCGCCCCTCCGAGCAGCTGGTACAGCGGCATCCCGGCCTTCTTGGCCTTGATGTCCCACAGCGCCATGTCGACCGCGGCGATCGCGGCCATCGTGACGGGGCCGCGGCGCCAGTAGGCACCCCGGTAGAGGTACTGCCAGGTGTCCTCGATGCGGTCCTCGTCGCGGCCGATGAGCATCGACGCGAGGTGGTCCGAGAGGTACGACGCCACCGACAGCTCGCGGCCGTTGAGGGTGGCATCCCCCCATCCGACGACGCCGTCGGACGTGGTGACCTTGAGGGTGACGAAGTTGCGGCCGGGGCTCGTGACGATGACGTCGACGGTGGCGATGCTCATGCGGGGTCTTTCTGGTCGAGAGGGGAGGGGGCGGCGAACGGGCGGGCTCGCCGTCACGAGCCCGCCCGGGAGCGGGCCCGCGACGACGGCGGGCCCGCGCGGGATCACATCGCGGGGCGGGGATCCCGCAGGTCGCGACCGGTCCACTCGGGTGCCACGAGCGCGGCCACCAGAGCCGAGGCGGTGAAGATGCCCATCAGCACCATGATCGGGATGATGCTGCCCGTCACGGCGGCCACCCAGGCGGCGGCGACGACCGGGCCGATGCCCGTCGCGATGATGGCCGCGATCTCGCGGACGACGGCGGTGAGGGTGTAGCGGTTGCGGGCACCGAAGATCTCGGGGATCGAGATGTTCTCCATGGATGCCAGACCCAGCACCGAGATGTTGTGGATCAGCGCGTAGCCGACGAAGATCCAGCCCACCTCACGGGAGTTGATCAGCAGCAGGGTCGGGACGATCAGCACGAGCGACAGCGCCGACATCACGATGTACATCCGGCGGCGACCCACCTTGTCGCCGAGCCACCCGACGAGCGGGATCGTGATGAAGCCGATCAGCGACGACACGATCACGATCTCGGGGCCGACCTCTTTCGAGATGGCGAGGGTGATGGTGATGAACGAGATGAGGTAGGTCTGCACGATGCCGGAGTTGCCGGCCTGACCGAACCGCAGGAAGAACGACACGAGGACGGCCTTGATCGGCTTCTTCTGCAGCGACTCGAGCGTGCGGACGTCGTTGGTCTCGGTGGCGACCTTCTGCAGCTCGGCGCGCGAGAGCGCCTTGCCGTCGACGACGTCGGTGCGCTCCTCGAAGACCGGGCTCTCCTTGAGGTTGAAGCGCACCCACAGGGCGAAGAGCATGATGATGGCGCTGCCGATGAAGGGGATGCGCCAGCCCCACGCGATGACGTCGCTCTCCATCATCACGGCGAGCAGGATCGCCCAGATGCCGGAGGCGAACAGGGTGCCGCAGTTGGTGCCGAGGGCGACGAGCGAGGCGACGACGCCGCGGCGGTTGTCGGGGGCGTACTCGGCGAGCATGACGCCCGCACCCGAGATCTCCGCTCCCGCGCCGAAGCCCTGGGCGAGGCGCAGGATCACCAGCAGGATCGGGGCCAGGATGCCGACCTGCTCGTACGTCGGCAGGACGCCGATGAGGGTGGTCGCCGCACCCATGAGCAGGATCGTGTAGAACAGCACCTGCTTGCGGCCGATCTTGTCGCCGATGCGGGCGAAGAAGAACGCGCCGACCGGGCGGGCCACGTAGCCCACGCCATAGGTCGCCATGGCGAGCACGACCGCCATGGCGGCATCCCCTCCGGCGAAGAAGATCTGGCTGAAGACGAGGGCCGCGGCCAGCGAGTACAGCTGGAAGTCCATGAACTCCAGCGCGGTGCCGAGCCACCCCGAGACGGCGGCGCGGGCGAGATCGCCGGTCGACCTCTTGACGACGGGCGGTGACGTCGAGGCATCGACGCCGGGGGCGGAAGAGTTGCTCATCGGATTACTCCTTTGTAGTGATGACGGGTCGGGTGTCAGAGGGAGAGCAGGACCTTGGCGGATGCCGAGGAGTCGCGCGCCGTGGCGAACGCGGCGACCGCGTCGGTGGCGGGGATGACGTGCGAGACGACGGCGTCGAGGGCATCGGTGGATGCGAGGAGGTCGATGGCGTCGTCGATCTCGGTCGAGAAGCGGAACGCGCCGCGCAGGGTGAGCTCCTTGGCGAGCATCGGCGCGAGGTTCACCCCGATCTCGGCGTCGGGGAGCATGCCGACCTGCACGACGGTGCCCGCCCGGCGGGCCGCGCGGATCGCCTGGGTCAGGGCGACGCCCACGCCGGAGCACTCGAAGACGACGTCGAACGACTCGGGCGCGATCGCGTCGGTGCCGACGAGGAACGTCTCTTCGGCGCCGAGGGCGCGGGCTCGCTCGAGGGGCTCGGGCCGCACGTCGCTGGCGCCCACGACCGCGGCGCCCGCGTTCACGGCGGCGGCGGCGACGAGCAGGCCGATGGGGCCGGAGCCGATGACCAGGGCGCGTCGACCGGCGAGGTCGCCGGCCACGCTCACGGCGTGGATCGCGACGGCGAGGGGTTCCGCCAGGGCCGCCCGCTCCAGGGTCAGCCCCTCGGGCAGCACGCGCACCATGTGGTCCTCGACGACGATCAGCTCGGCCGCCCCACCCTGGCGGTGGGGGAAGCCCGCGGCGCTGCCGAGGTAGTCGCCCCCGGCACGCAGGTGGGGGCGGTCCTCCAAGCCCTCGACGGACGGTCCGAATCGCGCGGGGTGCACCGTGACCGGCGTGCCCGGGGCGAGGCGCCCGGAGGGGTCGAGGTCGACCTCGGCCGACAGCTCGTGACCGGGTGTCAGGGGCTCGCGAACGGCGTACTCGCCGTTCTTGCCGTGGAAGTAGTAGTGCAGGTCCGATCCGCAGATGCCCACGTACCGCACGCGCAGGCGCACTTGCCCCGCACCGGGTTCCGGTGACGGTCGGTCTTCCCAGCGGATGTCTTCTGCGCCGTGGATTGCGAGAAGCTTCATCGCGTCTCCTTCGTGTCGATGCGCTCCGCAGAGCGCCGGGTGGTCAGGGGGTGGTCGGTGCCAGGACATCGGATGCTGCGAGGGCGTCGGCGATCGCACTGTCGACGCCGCGCTGCACGATGGTGTCGAGCAGGTCGCCGACCCGATCGACGAACGCCGTGCGATGGGCGAGGTCCTCGCCGAACAGGTGCAGGTCGACGATGGCGCGGGCGGCGAGGTCACGGCCGCCGCGGGCGGGGCCCGCGGTCAGACGCGCGCGTGCGGGATCGGTCATGGCCGCCGCGTGCGGACCGGGATCGAAGCCGGCGGGCGGGGCGATGCAGGCCAGGTAGGCCGCGACGGTGAGCGCGATCAGGTGCGGGAACCCGCCACCATCGAGGGCGTGCCGCACCGGGCCGGGGATGCGCTGGCCGAGCTTGACCGATCCGTCGGAGCCGACCTGGCTCGTGCGGTGCCCCAGCGCGCTGTTGCCCCAGCGGGAGAAGAGCTCGCGCTCGTACTGCTCGATGTCGACACCCCGGGGCGCGGTCACGGACGGCTCGTACTCGTGCCGCAGGACGGCCGCGGCGGCGGCCTCGACGTCGGGGAGGGCGATGGCATCCGGGATCGTGGGCACGCCGCGCAGCGCGCCGAGGTAGGCGATGAGCGAGTGCGTGCCGTTGAGCAGGCGCACCTTGAGCTGCTCGTAGGCGCCGACCTCGTCGGTGAAGACGGCACCACCGGCCTCCCACGCGGGTCGGCCGCCGGCGAAGCGGTCTTCGATCGCCCACATCGTGAACGGCTCGGCGGGGACGGGTACGTCGTCGCGGACGCCCAGCAGGCCGGCCACGCGATCGGCGAACTCCGGGGTGGTGGCGGGGACGATCCGGTCGACCATGCTCGAGGGGAAGCTCACCGCGCGGTCGAGGTAGGTCAGTGCATCGGCGCCCTCGGCATCCGGCAGCTCCTGCAGGAAGGCGCGGACGAGCTTCTCGGTGTGGGAGCCGTTCGAGAGCAGGTTGTCGCAGCTGAGGATCGACATCGGCTCCCCTCCGGCCGCGGCGCGGCGTTGAAGGCCGCGGGCGAGCTGCCCGATGCTCGATCGGGGGTCGCCGCCGCGCAGGTCGGCCGCGACGATCGGGTCGTCGACATCGAGGCGCTGCGTCGAGGGCGAGTAGCTGTATCCGTTCTCGGTCACCGTGAGGGTGGCGATGCGGATGCGGGGATCGGCGAGGTCGGCGACGACGCGCGCCGGGTCGTCGGCGGCGACGTACGAATCGGTGTGCGCCCCCGGGATCTCGAGCGTGGTGCCGGTGGGCGAGATCGTCGCGACGGTGTACAGGTGGTCTTGAGCGTGCAGGGCGTCGACGACGCGGCGCGAGCGCGAGGCGACGCCGACGATGCCCCAGTCGCCGCCTGCCGCGCGCATTGCGGCGGCGGTGTACACGGCCTGGTGGGCGCGGTGGAAGCTGCCGAGGCCCAGGTGGACGATCCCGGCGGCGGCGGGGGCGTCGGGCAGGGAGGCCGTCGAGGTCGGCGCGTCGCGGCGCAGTCGGGCGGTCACGCGCGGGCTCCCGGCGACGCGGCAAGGCTCGCCATGAGGGGATCGTCGATGATCGGCATGAAAGCAGTGTGCTGTGTTTGTACAAACTTGTCAACCTTTTTCACGACCGCATGCCCGATGATGGGACGACAGAGGTATGGGGGTGGACATGGCGGCGAACCTCACGGAGGTGGCACGGCACGCGGGCGTGTCGATCGCCACCGCGTCGCGCGCCTTCGGCGAACCCGACCGCCTCGCCCCCGCCACGCTGGACCGTGTCCGGCGCGCCGCGGTCGAGCTGGGCTACGCCACCCCCCAGGTGGCCACGGGCACCCGCACGATCGCGGTGGTCGTCCCCGACGCGGCCAACCCCGTGTACGCCACCCTGCTCAAAGCCATCCAGGGCCAGGCGTGGCACGGCCGCCACCGCATCGTGCTGTTCGATGCCGACGAAGACCTGCGCCGCGAACGGGAATCGATCGAGCTCGCGGGCCGCACGGACGGTCTGCTGCTGTGCTCGCCGCGACTGCCCGAGGCCGAGGTCCTCTCGCTGGTCGGCGACACTCCGCACGTCGTCATCAACCGCGTCCTCGCCGGTGCCCCGTGCGTGGTGATGGATGCCGAGCGAGGACCGACGCAGGCGGTGGAGCACCTGTCGGCCCTCGGCCACGACCATGTCGCGTACGCGTCGGGGCCGCACGGCTCATGGGCCGACGAACAGCGGGCCGGCGCCGTGGCTCGCGCCTGCGAACGCTTCGGCATCCGCCTGTCGAGATTGAGCCACCACGCAGCCTCCATTCAGGGCGGACGCGCGGGCGCTGCCGCCGCCGCGGCCAGCGGCGCCACCGCCGTGATCGCCTACAACGACCTGGTCGCCCTGGGCCTCGAAGCGGGCATGGCCGAGCTCGGCCGTGTGTGCCCCGACGACGTCAGTATCGTCGGCATCGACGACATCGACCTCGCCGGTGCGGTCACGCCCAGCCTCACGACGGTGCGCATGCCCATCGCGCGCTCCGGCGCCCTCGCGGTCGACCTGCTGCTGCAGGCGATGGTGGGCGCGGCGTCGATCGGCGAGACCGTGCTGCCGTCGCAGCTCATCGTGCGCGGCTCGACGGCGCCCCCGCGCGCGCTCGCGCGCTGACGCGGGGCGCGGTCGACCTACTCGTGCGCCGCAGGCCGTGCGCCAGGCGGTGTCACGTCGGCGAGGCATGCGCGACCCGTCCGACGCGCCGCGGTGGGAGAATAGGGACATGGCCGAGCAGCCCGCCCCCGAACGACCGTCTCCCGTGCGCGATGACATCGAGACGGTCAGCGTGCGCCGCGCACCCAAGTACGGTGTCTTCCTCGCGGCGGGGGCCTTCATCGGCATCCTGGTCGCGCTCGTTTTGACCTTCGCCATCCAGGGCAGCGGCATGAGCCCGTACACGCAGGTGGTGTACTCGGAGCTTCAGGTGTTCGGCTTCACGGCGCTCATCTGCACCGTCGTCGGGTGCACCGTCGGGGCCGTCGTCGCGTTGATCTTCGAGCGCACCGTGGGCAGCCGTACGCGTCAGGTCATCGTCGACCACGAGCGGCACGGGGCCTGATCAGGCCAGTTCCGCGATGATCGGGTGGATCGCGGTGTCGAATGCCGCGACGTCCCCCCGCAGCCCGTCGGTCACCGCCACGGTGAGCGAGCCGATCCACCACACCCCGCGCTGAGTCAGCGGGAGCACCTGCACGTTCAGTTCGAACGAGTGCGCGCGGCGTCCGACGACGCGTTCGTGCGCGGCGATCGCGCTGGCATAGGCCCGGTAGGACACCCCCGGACGCGCCGCCGCCTCGCGGGAGTACCGGTCGTGGGCATGACGGGCGTAGTCGACGGCGTCGTCGGCATGGGCGACGATCTCCTGCCGCAGGGCATCGGCACCCTCCACGGGAAGCGCGACGAGCGTCTCGAACCCGTCGACCAGTTCGAGCGGCACGGGGGAGGGGTGCGCCTGCGGCTCGACCGTCATCGCCCAGTACTCGCGCCACTCCCGCTCGAGCTGGGACTGCGCGGCATCCGTGCGTTCCCCGACCGTCGACGGCGGAACGCGCCGCAGAGCGGGCAGTTCCTCGGGGGACCGGATGCCGAGAACCTGGCGCAGGAAGAGCGCGACGAGCACCGGTTGCGCCGCGTCCTCGCGGATCGTCCACTGCGGCTGGCCGCCCGTCATGGCGTCATTGTAGGACGCGAGGTCGGGGGCGGATGGGCCTTGCGCGCGGCGCACCCGAGGATCGGGGGCGGGGGTAGCGCGCGTGGTCGCCCGGCGGTGGGGCCCCTCCGCTCGTCACGAGACCCCACGCCACAGCCCCCACCGACCCGTCCCACACCCCCGCCGCGCCGCACTGGACACCCGCGCGTGTCCACCCCGGGTAGTCTGTTCCGGTGGCTTCCGCTCCCCACGAAAACCCATACTCCGCCGCAGGCGTCGATACCGCCGCCGGAGACCTCGCCGTCGAACTGATGAAGTCGGCCGTGCGCCGCACGCACGGGCCCGAGGTGCTCGGTGGGGTCGGCGGATTCGCCGGTCTCTTCGACGCTTCCGCGCTGCGCGATTACGCGCGTCCCCTGCTCGCGACAAGCACCGACGGCGTCGGCACGAAGGTCGCGATCGCCCAGGCCATCGACAAGCACGACACGATCGGCGAAGACCTCGTCGGCATGGTCGTCGACGACATCGTCGTGGTCGGTGCCCGCCCGCTCTTCATGACCGACTACATCGCGTGCGGCAAGGTCGTGCCGCAGCGCATCGCCGACATCGTCGCGGGTATCGCGCGCGGCTGCGCCATGACGGGCACCGCGCTCGTCGGCGGCGAGACCGCGGAGCACCCGGGCCTGCTCGGCATCGACGACTACGACGTGGCGGGGGCGGCGACCGGCGTGGTCGAGGCCGACCGCATCCTCGGCGCCGACCGCGTGCGCAGCGGCGACGTCGTGCTGGCCCTCGCCTCGAGCGGTCTGCACTCCAACGGCTACTCGCTCGTCCGCCACATCATCACCGGCGCGGGCATCGCGTACGGCGCAGCGTCGGCCGAGCTCGGCGGCACGTGGGGCGAAGCGCTCCTCGAGCCCACGCGCCTGTACACCTCGCCGCTCCTGCGCCTGCTCGACGACGGGGCCACGGGTTCCGGCATCCACTCCCTCAGCCACGTGACCGGCGGCGGCATCGCCGCCAACCTCGCGCGCGTGCTGCCGCAGAACACGTGGGTCGACGTCGACCGCTCGACGTGGAGCCCGTCGCCGGTGTTCCGCGTGCTGGCCGACATGGGTGGGCTCGAGCTGACCGCGACCGAGGGCACGTGGAACCTCGGCATCGGCTTCCTCGCGGTCGTCGCGCCGGAGGCTGCGGATGCCACGATCTCGGCGCTCCAGGCCGACGGCATCGCCACGTGGCAGGTCGGCGTCGTCCGCGACGACGCGCGCCCCGACGGAGAATTCGAACAGGGCGCGAAGGGCGTCGACGGAGGCGCCGTGCGCCTGGTCGGAACCTACGCGGATGCCGGTGCGCCGGCGAACGGAGCGAGCTAACACCCCATGTGCGGCATCGTCGGCATGGCCGGGCAGGGCCCGGTCAATCAAGAGATCTACGACGCGCTTCTGCTCCTGCAGCACCGGGGTCAGGATTCGACGGGCATGGCCACGGCCGAGTCCAGCGGCGTCTTCCACATCTACAAGGCCCGCGGCCAGGTGCGCGAGGCGTTCCGCACGCGCGACATGCGCGCGCTCCTCGGCGACATCGGCCTCGGCCACGTCCGATACGCCACCAAGGGCACCGCGTCGAACGAAGAAGAGGCGCAGCCCTTCTACGTCAACGCGCCCTACGGCATCGTCCTCGTGCACAACGGCAACCTCACGAACACGCGCGAGCTGACCGGCGAGCTCTTCCACAAGGACCGCCGGCACCTCAACACCAGCAGCGACACCGAACTGCTCGTGAACATCCTCGGTTCCGAGCTGCAGTCCGAGATCACCGGACCCGACCTCGACCCCGCGCAGGTGTTCCGCGCGGTGGGGCGCGTGCACGAGCGCGTCGAGGGCTCGTACGCCTCGATCGCCCTCATCGCGGGCTACGGTCTGCTCGCGTTCCGCGACCCGTTCGGCATCCGCCCCCTGATCCTCGGCAAGCGTCCCGCGCCGGAGGTGCCCGGCGGCGAGCCGCGCGACGAGTGGATCGTGGCATCCGAATCCCTCGTGCTCGAGAACGCCGGCTTCGAGGTCGTCCGCGACGTCGAGCCCGGCGAGGCGGTGTTCATCACGCTCGACGGCACGCTGCACGCTCAGCAGTGCGCGACGCAGTCGACGCTCGCGCCGTGCTCGTTCGAGTACGTGTACCTCGCCCGACCCGACTCGATCATGAACGGCATCTCGGTCTACGAGGCGCGACTGCGCATGGGTGAGCGCCTGGCCGACACGATCGCGAAGTACACCCCCACCGGCACCATCGACGTGGTCATGCCGATCCCCGACTCCTCGCGCCCCGCCGCGATGCAGGTGGCGCGCAAGCTCGGCATCGAGTACCGCGAGGGCTTCTACAAGAACCGCTACGTCGGCCGCACGTTCATCATGCCGGGCCAGGCGGTACGCAAGAAGAGCGTGCGCCAGAAGCTCAACGCGATGTCGAGCGAGTTCAAGGGCAAGAACGTCCTGCTCATCGACGACTCCATCGTGCGCGGCACGACGAGCCGCGAGATCATCCAGATGGCGCGGGATGCCGGGGCCAAGAGCGTGACGTTCGCCTCGGCCGCTCCTCCCGTGCGCTTCCCGCATGTGTACGGCATCAACATGCCCTCGCGGGAAGAGCTCGTGGCGCACAACCGCACGATCCCCGAGATCGCCGAAGAGCTCGGCTGCGACTACCTCGTCTACCAGGAGGTCGACGACCTCAAGGCCGCGATCATGGAGGGCACCGACCTGGTCGACCTCGACATGAGCTGCTTCGACGGCCGGTACGTCACCGGCACCGTGTCGCCGGAGTACCTCGCCTGGGTCGAGGGCAGCCAGGAGTCGTGACCCCGCGCCGGGCGGGGATGGCCGCGCTCGCTGCGGCCGCCATCGTTCTGCTCGCGTTGACGCTGCGCATCGCCGTGGCGTCGCTGTCGCCGTTGCTCACGACGATCCAGCGCGACTTCGACGTGCCCGCGGCGATCGTGGGCCTCATCGGAATGGCGCCCCCGGTGGCGTTCGCGCTGGCCGGCACCGTCACCCCGTCGATCGAGCGACGGATCGGTCTGGAGCGCCTGGTGCTGGTGGCCGCGGTGGTGGCCGCCGCCATGCTCGGCCTGCGGGCGGCCGCGGTCGACGCGTTCAGCCTGCTGGCGGCGACCGCGGGGGTCTTCGGGGCCGTCGGGATCGCGAACGTGCTGCTGCCGGCGGTGGTCAAGAAATACTTCCCCACGCGGATCGGCGTGATGACGACGGTGTACTCCACGACCATGGCCGTCGCGACCTTCACGCCCCCGCTCGTCGCGGTGCCCCTGGCCGACGCGGTCGGGTGGCGCGGATCGTTCCTCGTGTGGGCGGTGGTGGCCGTCGCCGCGGTGGTGCCGTGGATCGCGATGAGCCTGCGCGCCCGCGCGTCGCGCGCCGACATCGTCGAGGCCCCGCGTGCGTCGGTGCTCTCGCGCATCGTGCGGGTGCCGCAGACGTGGGCGCTCGTGGCGACATTCGCGGTGAACTCGTCTGTCGCCTACGGCCTGTTCGCGTGGCTCCCGCCGCTGCTCATCGACGTCGCGGGCGTGGAACCGGCCGAGGCCGGCAGTCTGCTGGCCCTGTTCTCGTTCATGGGCCTGCCCGTCTCGCTCGTCGTTCCCCTGCTCGTCGGGCGGATGCGCAGCACGGCACCGTTCTACGTCGTGGCGGTGGGGGCCGGGCTCGCCGGGGTCGCCGGTCTGCTGTTCGCCCCGACGCTCGCCACCACTCTCTGGGTCGTGCTCATCGGGCTACCCCCGCTGATGTTCCCCATGGTGCTGGTGCTGTTCGGCCTGCGCACGCGCTCGCATGACACGGCGGTCGCGCTCAGCGGGCTCGTGCAGAGCGTGGGCTACGGCATCGCCGCGCTCATGCCCCTCGCGATCGGAGTCACCCACGAGCTCACCGGAGGCTGGACCGCCGGTCTGCTCCTGTTGGGCGCAGCGGTGATCCTCGTGATTCCGGCGGGCTTCATCGTCTCGCGTGGCGAGACGATCGAGCAGTCCTGGGAGCGCCGTACGGGCGCCACATGGTGACGACGCCCGGGCGTTACGCCTTCTCGTCTTCGTAGGTGCCGCTGTACTCGTCGGCCCACTTGTCGACGTACGCGTCTTCACCCGCTTCGGGTGCACCCAGTTCGCGCTCGAGAGCCGAGTAGTTCACCGAATAGGTGTCGTACTTCAGCTCACGGGCGATCTTGGTGTTCTTCGCCTTCTGACGGCCACGCCCCATGCGAGACCCCCTCACGATCGACGTCGAGGGCCGTGCTTCGGGCCCTGCGTATTGCGGTTCCGGACCGAGCCGGTAAGAGTAACACCCAGGATATCACGGCGCCTTCCTCCCCAGCCGTCGGGCGGGATGCCGGCGACGTGGCCGCACCGACGAAAGGCCCGCGCGCATGACCGACTCCCCTCGCCCGCACACGGCTTCCGGCCCGGTGATCGCCGGGGTCGTGCCCGGTCAGTCCCCCCGAGTCGTGCGGGAAGCGGCGCGGTACGCAGCGCTCGCCCAGGCAGAACTGGTGATCGCCTACGTCGACACCACCCGCTTCGTGGCGTTCGAAGACCCCGACGGCTACGTGCATTCGTCGACCGTCGATGTGGCGGGAGCCGCGGCGAAGGCGGCACTCGACGAGGTGCAGCGGGCAGCGACCGAGATCCTCGCGGGCGATCCGACGCCGTGGCGCGTGCGCCCGGTGATCGGCGACCCGGCTCTGGCGTTGATCGGCCTCGCCGACGAGCTCGGCGCCTCGCTGCTGGTCGTCGGAACGCGGAAGCGGGGGTTGGGCGAGTCGCTGCGCGAGTTCCTCACGGGCTCCGTGGCCGCCCGGCTCACCCACCGGCAGAACCGTCCGGTGCTGGTGGTTCCGGTGAGCGAGGCGGCCGGCCCCGAGGAGCAACTGCCCTGGGAGAGCTGACGCGTCAGCCGCGCATGGCGCGGGTGACCGCGTCGGACGCCTGGCGCAGCGCCGTCTCGATGTCGTCGACTCCGGATGCCGCGAGCTCGCCGCCGCGCGAGACGTGCGCCCGAAGCTCCGAGCGCACGCGCCCGCGGAACTCGTTGATCGCCGCATCGGCGCGAGACAGCTGCTCGCGACTGCGGGAACGGGCGTCGTCGACGGGGGCGGACTGCGCGTGCTCGCGTTCCTCACGGGAGGCGGCGGCGAGGTCGGCGCGCAGGCTCCGCATGGCGTCGCGCACGCTGCCGCGGACCTCGTCGGCGATGAGGCGGACGCTGTCGGCCAACCCCGCCTGGATGCCCTCGAGGTCGCCCGCGCGGGAGGCGACCTCGGCGCGACCGGCGTCGGTGATCTCGTAGACCGTCTTGCGGCCGTCGACGGTCTTGGTGACCAGGCCTTCTTCTTCGAGCTTCGCCAGACGCGGATAGATGGTGCCGGCCGAGGGCGAGTAGGTGCCGCCGGTGCGCTCGCCGAGTGCCTGCATGAGGTCGTATCCGTGCCGGGGCGATTCGTCGAGCAGGCTCAGGATGTAGAGGCGAAGGTCGCCGTGCGAGAAGACGGGGCTCATCACCACTCCTCCTCTCCGGCGAGTTCCTCGGGACGCAGGCCCGAGATGCCGCGACGGAGCACCGTGATCTCGCCCGAGACGGTGTTCGCTCGCACGTCGACGAACGACCCCGCGAGGGTACCGGTCGAGCCGGTGTAGTTGGTCGGGCCGGAGCCCGAACGCACGTGACCGTCGATCTGCACGCGCCCGCTCACCGAGCGGGAGACGTAGTTTGCGGGCAGCGAGCGATCCAGACGCACGGTGGCGGTGCCGTTGACGGAGTTGAGGCTGATCGACTGGGTCGCACCCGTGGAGTCGACGAGCATCGCGCCCGAGACGGTGTCGATCGACGCCTTGGTGACGGCGCCGGTGACGGCCACGTCGCCCGAGACGCTGTTGGCGCTGAGGGCGCCCTCGAGCTCGCGCACCTGCACGTCGCCCGAGACGGCGTTGAGGGTGACGTCGCCGACGAGGCCGTCGACGATGATGTCGCCCGAGACCGTGTTGAGGCGGGCGTCGGTGCGCAGGCCCGAGACGAGGGCGCTCGCGCTGACGACGCCGAGGGTGAGGGCGACCGTGCGGGGAACGGCGACGCTGACCTCGGCCTTGGGGCCGCCGGCGCCGAAGTTGCGGAACACCTCGAGGAAGTTGTCCCACCGCAGCTGCGGGTGGTCGATCTCGAGGCGGCCGTCGATCATCTCGATGCGCAGGTCTTTGACGGTGACGCCGTGCACCTCGATGCGCGCGTCGGGCTCGTCATGCGCGATGACGTCGACCTGTCCGCCGACGAGGCCGATCTTGAGTTCGCGCAGCGACTCGATGTCGATGACGCGGGTCTCGCCGGGATGGACGATCCATTTCTCCATGCTGGTGCTCCTCACTCGCGATATATCGCGTTAGGGACAGTATCGAGATATATCGCGAGTTCGTCAAGACCCCATGCGGTGATGGCGCAGGGGCGCTGCTCGCGCGGCAGCGCCGCCCCGCGAAAACACGGATGCCACGCCCTCACCGAGGACGTGGCATCCGGGGCGGGGGAACCCGCCGGGGGGAGAGGGGTGGCGCGCACCCGAAACGCGCCGCTCCTCGGTGAGTCAGACGGGCTTGCGGCCGCTGATGAGGCGGAACAACAGCACGATGAGGGCGATGAGGCCGACGATGATCGCGATCCAGAGCAGGAAGTTCGCGGCCTGGCTCAGTCCGCTGACCACGGCGATGACGATCGCGGCGACGATGATGATGATCAGGAAGATGTTCATGGGGGGACTCCTTGCTGTGTCCACGTCGAGACGCGGATGCTGTGCCCGCGTCGAAACACGGAACCGGGCGAGTGGTTGATTCCACCGTGCCACCACCCTTCGGATGACCGCGCGGGGTTGACGATCCTATGAGCCCGCTGTTAGCCGGGCTCGCGCGCGATAACACGGTCGTTCGGCCGCGCCGTGTCAAGCCCGACAGGCCCCGCGCCCGCCGGGTCGTAGCGTCGGTGCTCCGACGGAGGGAGACGGCCATGCCGGAAGGGCGAGGATCGCGGAGCGTGAAAGACCCCGATCTCTACGAGGCCCTGCGCGCTCAGGGCGACTCGAAAGAGAAGGCTGCCCGCATCTCCAACGCGGCGGCGGCCCGGGGCCGCGGCTCGGTGGGGGCGAAGGGCGGGAAGGCCGGGGACTATCCGGACCGCACCGTCGCCGAGCTGAGAGCGCGGGCGAAGGAGCTCGGACTCACCGGCTACTCGGGCAAGAAGAAGGCGGAGCTGATCGACATGCTCCGCGACCACTGACGCATGCCGCGCCTTCTGCGCGTACGCCCCTACGAGGACCCGGGCTATCGGCGGGTCCGATCGGGCACGGGCTTCCGGTTCGTCGATCACACGGGTGCCGCCGCGCCCGAGCGCGATTCGGAGCGCGCGCGGGGTCTGGTCATCCCTCCCGCGTGGCGTGAGGTGTGGATCGCGAGAGACGCGAACGCCCACATCCAGGCCGTCGGGACCGACGAGGCCGGACGCCGGCAGTACACGTATCACGCCGACTGGTCGAAACGACAGGACAAGGGCAAGTTCGCGCGTGCTCTGCAGCTGGCCGAGTCGCTGCCGCGGGCGAGAGCGCGCGTGACGCAATCGCTGCGCCGCAGCGAGGGGGACCGCGAGCGGGTGCTGGCGGTGTCGTTCCGCTTCCTCGACCTGGTCGCCCCGCGCGTCGGCAACGCCCGCTACTTCGTCACGAACGGCAGCCGCGGCCTCACGACCCTGCAGCGCCGCGATGCGACGGTCGAGGGCGACATGATCCGCCTGTCGTTCCCGGCCAAGAGCGGCAAGCGCGCCGATCTGACGCTGCACGACGAAGAGCTTGCCTCGCTCGTCGCGGAGCTGGCGCTCGGTCGCTCGCGCGCGGCTCTGCTCAGCTACGCACGCGGGCGCCGCCGCGTTCCGCTCACGCCCGGTGACGTCAATTCGTACGTGCGCTCGCTGACGGGCGGGCCCTTCAGCGCGAAGGACTTCCGCACGCTACGCGGCACGATCCTCGCCGCGGAATCGCTCGCGAAGGTCGGCGCGGTCGGAGGCAAGAACGAGCGCAAGAAGGCCGAGATCGCCGCGGTGCGCGCGACCGCCGAGGCGCTGGGCAACACTCCCGCCGTGGCTCGGTCGAGCTACATCGACCCCCGCGTCTTCTCGCTGTACCGCAAGGGACGCACGATGGAACTGGGTGGGTCGAAGGATGCCGCGATCCGGCGTCTCATCCTGGGTGAGTGACCGCCGGGCGCTGCGGCATCCGGCTCGCGGGGCGACCGCGCGGGGCACCCGACCGCTAGCGTGAAGGGGTGCGAGACGACACCCCCGATGACGGTGCGCTGTCCGCCCGCGCGTCGACGCCGCGCTCGACCGGGGCCGTCCCCACCATCCACGATGTGGCCGCGGCCGCGGGGGTCTCGAAGTCGGTCGTCTCTCGTGCGCTCTCCGGCGTTCCGGGAGTCGCCGCACAGACCGTCGAGCGCGTGCGTCAGGCGGCCGCCGGCCTCGGGTACGTGCCCAACGCCCACGCGCGGGGGATGTCGGCTCGCCGCAGTCACACGCTCGGGGTGTTCGTCCGCGACGCCGCGACACCGTTCTACGGGCACCTGCTCACCGCGTTCCAGGAGCAGGCGGCGGCGCGCGGATACCGCGTGGTGACGGCGACCGGGGCGGGGTCGTTCTCGATCGACGACGAGCGCCGTGCTCTCGAGACCCTCGTCGCCCTGCGGGTGGAGGGCCTCATCGTCTGCAGTGGCGCCCTCCCGGTCGAAGACATCACGCCCTTCGCCCGGCGCATTCCGACGGTGGTGGCGGGACGCCCGGAAGAGGATCCGACGGTGAGCAGCGTCTACTGCGACGAGGTGAGCGGGGGGCGGGCCCTCGCCGACCACGTGGCCGATCTCGGTCATCGGCGGGTCGCCGTGATGACCTTCACCCCTCGATCGTCGATCACGCAGTCGCGGCGCACCCACGCGATGGCGGAGCGTCTTCGCGAACGCGGTGTCGACGTGGTGACGTTCGGCGGCGACGAGGCCGGACCGGGCTTCGACGGAGCGGGCGGCATCGTCGCCTCCGTCCTCGAGGCGGGCGGGGTCACTGCCTTCATGACCCCCAGCGACGCGTGGGCGGTCGCTGTGCTCGAGGTTCTCCGCCGGCGGGGGATCGCGGTGCCCGGGCAGCTCTCGGTGACCGGGTACGACGGCGTCACTCCGTTCATGACGTCACTTCTCGGCCTCACCTCGTGGCGTCAGCCGCTCCGCACGATCGGGCGCCTGTCGGTGAACGCGGTGGTCGATCAGATCGACGGCATCGCCACGACCGTGGGTCACGTGGCGATCGACGGCACGCTCGTCGCCGGTCGCACGGCCGTCGCCGTGTGACCCGCGTCACCCGTCGTTCATCGACCGGTTGCTGTCGCGTCGATCGCGACAGGCGTGTTCTGCGCAGAATAGGGAACGTTCCCTATTCCCCTTGATCGAGAGACCGCATGAACGACCACATCGCCCACAAGCTGCCCCGAGACAATAGCGACCCATTCCGCTACGGCATCTACCTGCGCCCCGATGCGAGAACGTGCCGCGCCGTCACCGTCGTCACCGACCAACTGCGCGCGCAGTACGGGCTGCTCTCGTCGGGGGTCTTCCCCCCGCATGCCACGCTCGTGGGCAGTCAGCCCTTCGGTTTCTCGGAGCCCGCCGTCATCGACGCGATCACCGCGCTGCTCGCCGGGCGTCCGGCCTTCGCCGTGCACAATGCGGGCGTCCGACCGCAGGGGCGGGGGTATGTCTACGACGTCAGCGAGAATCCCGACGGTTCCGTGAACGACGACCTGGTGAGTCTCGCCCGCGACATCGAGGCCGCGGTCGCGCCCTTCCGTGTTCCGATGAACAACCCGCTGCCCAACGACTTCGTGCCCGAGTCGTACCGCGGGCACCTCTCTCTCGCCTCGCACGACCTCTACGTGCGCCCCGATCTGTACGAGGAGGTGGGGGCCTTCATCGAAGAACTCGAGGTGCCCGTCCCCGATGGCTTCGCCGGGCGGACCGTCGTGATGTACCGCACCTCCAGCCCCGACTGGTCGGGGCGCTGGTGGCAGACGATGACGTGGGAACACGTGCGTACTTGGTGGCTGGCCGACGCGTAGGTGGGCCCCGGGGATCCGGATGCCGCTCGGTCGCGGCATCCGGATCCGATCAGCGCCCGATCAGCGTCCGATCGCCATTCGCTCCGCCGAGAGCTCACGCACACGCTCGATGAGCGCGCCGTGCTCTCCGCCCGCCCCCTGCGCGACGTAGTCGACGCTCTCTTGCGCACGGTCGACCGCGACGCCCGCGCGAAAACCGGTGTAGGCGCCACCCGCCCGTCGGAGGATGTGGGCGCCCGCCGCCACGTCCCAGGGTTTCGTGTCGAAGCCCATCGTCGCGTCGGACCACCCGGCCGCCACGTGGGCGAGGTTCAGGGCGCCGCTGCCGGTGCTGTGATGGTGCTGGTACGTGCGGGTGATCTCGGCGAGCAGGGTGAACGCCCCCTCGCCGAGCAGGTCGACGTCGTGCTGGTTGGGGAAGCTGGTGAGCAGCGTGGACCGCTCCAGCGAGGCGGACGCCGAGGTCATCGGCATCCCGTTCCGTTCGGCGCTCGAGGCCCCGGCGGCGAACATGTTGTCGGCGACCGGGTCGTAGACGACGCCCGCCACGACCTCGCCGTCGAGCTCGGCGGCGATCGAGATGCACCAGTAGGCCAGCCCTCGCGCGAAGTTCGCGGTGCCGTCGATGGGGTCGATGATCCAGCGCAGCGGTGCGTCTCCGGAGCTTCCCGTCTCTTCGCCGAGGATCTCCGAACCGGGCGCACCGCGGCGCAGGATCGCGGCGATCTCGGCCTCGGCCGCCCTGTCGTGTGCCGTCACGACGTCGTGCACATCGCGCTTGAACGACACGTCCATGTCGGAGCGGAACGCGGCGAGCAGTGCCGTGGCCGCCGTGCGCGCGGCTATTTCCGCGAGGGCGCGGAGCTCGTCGGGGTCGGGGTGGGGGTGGTTCGTCATGGTTCTCCTCGGGGTGTCAGGGGGATTGATTCAGGTGCTCGTGAACGCGGAATGAACGCTCGGCGACCGCTCGCCAGTCGCCTTGACCGGGTCTCACGAGCTGTCGCAGAGTGAGTCCGTCATCGAAAAGGGAACGTTCCCTATGACGGAAAGGTAACCGATGTCGCTCTCGATCCTCGACCGCCGGCGCACGTTCGCCGAGCGCCGGCGACCGGCCTCGACGCCCGCCTGGCGGCGCGCCGACCGACGCGTGGGGGCGGCTCTCCTGGTCCCCGCTCTCGCGGTCTTCGCCGTGTTCGTGTTCTACCCCCTCGCGAAGGTCGTCTGGCTGAGCGCGCAGGGGACCGACATCTTCGGTCAGGCCGCAGGCTTCGTGGGGGTCAAGAACTTCGCGACGATCTTCAGCGACCCGCAGTTCGGCGACACGCTGTGGCGGACGGGCGTCTTCTGCGTCGCCGTCGTGGTCGGCCGCATCGTCGTCGGATTGCTCATCGTCATCCCGTTGACCGCGAAGCTCCGCGGCATCCGGATCTTCCGGGCCCTCCTCACCTCGCCTCTCGTGGCGTCGGTCTCGGTGGCATCCGTCGCCTTCGCGGCGATGCTCGCGCCGGCCGGCGGCCTGGTCAACTCCGTCATCACCGGCTTCGGCGGGACCGCGGTGCCGTGGCTCACGAGTACCCAATGGGCGATGCCGAGCGTGATCGCCGTCACGGTGTGGGGCTCGCTCGGCTTCACGGTGCTGCTGCTGCTCGGGGCCTTCGGCGCGATCGACCCCGACGTGATCGAGGCGGCGCACCTGGACGGCGCGGGCCCGCTCCGCACGCTCTGGTCGATCTCGCTGCCACTGATCACGCCGACGCTGTTCTTCATCGCCGTGACGGGGGCTGTGGAAGCGCTCACGACGTTCGGGCAGATCCAGATCCTCACCGGGGGTGGACCGGCCGACTCCACGACGACGTTGGTCTACACAATCTACCAGTCGGCGTTCGGTGCGGGCAGCGCGAACTTCGGCATCGCCGCCGCGGTCGGGGTGGTGCTGTTCCTGCTGGTGCTCGGCCTCTCCCTGGTGCAGTTCGGCGTGCTCGAGAAGCGGGTGAACTACTGATGGCGCGGCCCCGGTCCGCTCGCGCACGCGTGCGCAGCGCCCTGCTCTACACCTGGCTCGTCGTCGCGGTGGTCGTGGTCTGCTTCCCGCTCTACTACATCTTCGAAGGCGCCCTCACGCCCACGGCCTGGCTCGACGAAGGGCTCGAGGGTCTCCTGCCGATTCACCTGACCCTCGACAACGTCATCCGCGCCACGCAGGTGATCCCGCTCGGGCACCAGTTCCTCAACAGCCTCATCGTGACGCTCGTGCAGACCTTCTTCCAGATCGCGATCGGAATCGCCAGCGCCTACGCCCTCGTCTTCTGCGGGTTGAGGGGGACGCGCGCACTGTTCCTGTTGATCCTGTCGAGCATGATGGTGCCGGGCGAGACGATCCTCATCGCGAACTACCTGACGATCTCGTCGTGGCGGCTGATCGACACCCTGCCGGCGGTGTTCCTGCCCTTCCTGGCCTCGGCGCTGAGCATCTTCCTCTTCCGCCAGGCATTCCTGAGCTTCCCGGGGGAACTGCGCGAGGCGGCTGTCCTCGACGGCGCGGGGCACGTCCGATTCATCCGGTCGATGCTGCTGCCGATCGTGCAGCCGACCCTCATCTCGGTGACCCTCGTCAGCGCGACCGCCGCGTGGAACGGGTTCTTCTGGCCGCTGCTCGTGACGAACTCGCCCGAGAACCGCACGGTGCAGGTCGGCATCGCCCAGCTCTCCAGCGCCGAGGCCGCCGATGTCGGGGTCGTCCTCGCCGGTGCGGCCATGGTCACCCTCCCCGTTCTCGTCCTCGTGCTGCTCGCGCAGCGCTTCCTCGCCGGCGGCATCACCGCCGGCGCCCTCAAGTAGCCCCACAGAAAGAAGCCCGAGCCATGTCCCACCGCCCTCGCGTCCTGACCGCGGCGACCGCCGCCGGCGCCGTCGTCCTCCTCTCCCTCGCCGGATGCGCGACATCCGGATCCGCACCCGGTGCCGACTCCGGACCCGTGACCCTGCAGTTCTGGCACGAGATGAGCGGACCGGCGGCCACCGAGCTCGACGCCCTCGTGTCGCAGTTCAACAGCCAGGAGGACGGCAAGATCACCGTCGAGTCGTCGTTCCAGGGCTCGTACGCCGACGCCCAGACGAAGTACACCGCCGCGGTGCAGTCGGGCACGACGCCCGACGTGCTGATGATGAACGACATCTCGACCGGCTTCATGGTCGATTCGAAGAAGACGGTGCCGCTGTCGACCTTCACCGCCGGTGACCCCTCGTTCTCTCTCGACAGCTTCCCCCCTGTCGTCAGCGCGTACTACGCCGACGGCTCGGGCGGGCTGGCTGCCATGCCCTTCGCCGTTTCGCAGCCCGTGCTCTACCTCAGCCGCGACCTCGTGACCCGTGCCGGTCTCGACCCCGAGGCGCCGCCGCGGACCCTCGCGGAGGTCGCGTCGTGGGCCGAGAAGATCCATGCGGCGACGGGGGCGTCGGGTCTCACGATGAACATGTCGGACTCGTGGATGATCGAGCAGATGACGGCCGCGGGTGGCGAGGAGTTCTGCACCCCCGACAACGGTCGTGGATCCGACCGGGTCACCGGCCTCGAACTCACCTCGCCCTCCCAGGTGACGTTCATGCGACAGCTGCAGACGCTGTTCCAGGACGGCACCATGCTCAACCCCGGCGCCGACAACAGCGCGATGGTCTCGGCCTTCGCCAGCGGCAAAGTGGGCATGATGCTGACCTCCACCGGTGCGTACACGGCGGCGGATCCGAACAAGACCGCGTCGAAGGTCGCGGCCTTCCCCTCCACCGCCGAGTCGGACGAGGCAGGGGTGGTCGTGGGCGGCAACGCGCTGTGGATCTCGGGGGAGGGGCACTCCGACGCGCAGCAGCGTGCGGCGTACGCCTTCGTCAGCTTCCTGCACTCCGCCGAGGTCCAGGCAGCCTGGTCGAGTGCCACCGGGTACCTCGCCTCGAACACGGAAGCGGCGTCGACGTCGACCGGCATCGCGTCGCTCGCCGATCCGAACGTCAAGGCCATGGCCGACCAGCTCGCGAGCACCCCGGCGTCGGATGCGGCTGCGGGATGCCGCACGGGTGCCTTCCCCTCGCTGCGCTCCACCGTGATCGGCGCGTTCACCCAGGTCGCCGAGGGCGCCGACGTGACCTCGACGATGGCGGATGCCGAAGAGAAGGCCGCCGACCAGATCGCCGCCTACAACACCGCCGCGGGCTGATCCGCCGCGCCGACAGGCGCTGAGCCCGTGACCCCCGAGCCTCGTCGCCCGGGGGTCACGGGCGTAGGGTGGCGCGGTGAGCATGTGGCGTGACGTCGTCCTCGTCGCCGTCGGCGGTGCCATCGGCACGGCGATACGCGCCGGTGTCACCCTGGCGCTCGGCGACGACCTCGGCCCGGCTCTGGTGCCCATCATCAACGTCGTGGGGGCGTTCGCGATCGGTGTGCTGTTCGGCTGGAGGTCTCGGATGCCGGGATCCGCGCGCGCGCAGCGCGTGCAGCTGTTCGTGGGCACCGGGGTGCTCGGCGGGTTCACGACGTACAGTGCGCTCGCCGTCGAGGCGGCCGGACCGGCCATGCTGTGGTGGGGCGTGGGCACGGTCGTGCTCGGGACCGCGGCGGCCTGGGGTGGCCTGGTGTGGGGCCGCGGCGGACGGCGGCAGCGATGAATCCCCTCGTCTTCGTGGCCGTGGCCCTCGCCGGCGGGGTCGGTGCGGCCCTGCGGTTCCTCCTCGACACGGCGGTGCGACGCGTGACGGGCGAGCGCTTCCCCTGGGGGATCCTCGTGGTGAACGTCTCGGGCGCGTTCGTGCTCGGCATCCTGAGCATGCTCCCGGCCGACGAGGCGTGGCGCTGGATCGTGGGCACGGGGCTGCTGGGCGGGTACACGACCTTCAGCGCCGTCGCGGTGACGACGGTGCTGCTCGCCGAGGAAGGCCGCGGACGCACCGCGACGAACTACGCCGCGGTCTCGTTCGCGGGGTCGTTGTTCGCGGCGGCGGCGGGTCTCGCGCTCGGCTCGCTCTTCTGAGGGGCCCGGTCCTCACGGGCTCGGCGGCCTCGTCGGGGATCAGCGGTCGGTCACCGCCCGCGTCGCACGCCGCCTTCTGCGCATCGCGGCCATCGGGGCGGATCCCGCGGGGAAGGCCCGTGTGATACTTACTGTCGATACATCTCTGTATCGAAACTCGACCCCCGAAGGGTGCTTCGTGTCGTATCTGGCCGTTCTGAGCCTGAAGAACCGCGCCCTCATCGCCCTGGTCACCATCGTGGCGGCGATCTTCGGCGGGCTCGCGCTGACGAGTCTCAAGCAGGAGCTCATCCCCTCGATCGAGTTCCCCCAGCTCGCGGTCGTGACGACCTATCCCGGTGCCTCGCCCGAGGTCGTCGAGGCCGATGTGTCGACGCCCATCGAGAACGCGATCCGAGGGGTCGAGGGGCTCGAGTCGACCACCGCCACGAGCACGACGAACTCGTCGATCGTGTCGGCGTCGTTCACCTACGGCACCGACCTCGCCGGCGCCCAGCAGAAGATCCTCGCGGCGATCGCGCGCATCAACGACCAGCTGCCCGAGTCGGCCGACACCACCGTCGCCTCGGCGAGCATCGACGACTTCCCCGTCATCCAGCTGGCGGTCACCGGCTTCACCGATGCCCAGGCCACCCAGGCCACCCTCGAGACGAGCGTCGTGCCCGACCTCGAAGACGTCGACGGCGTCAACGGGGCGCAGATCGTCGGCGGCATCGGCCAGCGCGTGACCATCACCCCGGATGCCACCCGGCTCGGCGAACGGGGATTCAGCCAGCAGTCGATCACCGACGCCCTCGACGCCAACGGCGTGCTGTTCCCCGGTGGTTCGCTCACGCAGAACGACCAGACCCTGACGGTGCAGACCGGCACCAAGCTCACCAGCGTCGACGAGATCACCGCCCTCCCCCTGGTTCCGAGCGACGCGTCGCAGTTCCAGGCGGGTCGCACGACCATCGGCGACGTCGCGACGGTCGCCCTGCAGACCGACCCGGTCACCACGCTCTCGCGCGTCGACGGGCAGCCGGCGCTCACCATCGCCGTCACCAAGCTCCCCGCCGCCAACACCGTCGATGTCTCGCGCGGAGTGCTCGCGGCCCTACCCGCCCTCGAGAGCTCCCTCGGTGACGGCGCGACGTTCACCGTCGTCTTCGACCAGGCGCCGTTCGTGCAGCAGTCCATCGAGGCGCTCGCGCAGGAGGGCCTTCTGGGCCTCGTCTTCGCCGTCGTGGTGATCCTGGTGTTCCTCATGTCGGTGCGCTCGACGCTCGTGACGGCGATCTCGATCCCTACGAGCGTGCTCATCACCTTCGTCGGTCTGCAGGCCTTCGGGTACTCCCTGAACATCCTGACCCTCGGCGCCCTCACCATCGCCATCGGCCGCGTCGTCGACGACTCCATCGTCGTGATCGAGAACATCAAACGGCACTACGTCGGAGACGCCGACAAGATCCCCACGATCATCCGTGCGGTGCGCGAGGTGGCGGCTGCGATCACGGCATCCACGATCACCTCCGTCGCGGTGTTCCTGCCCATCGCGTTCGTCGGCGACGTCACGGGCGAGCTGTTCCGCCCGTTCGCGCTGACCGTGACGATCGCGATGGCCGCGTCGCTGCTGGTGTCGCTGACGATCGTGCCCGTGCTGGCGTCGTGGTTCCTGCGGCCCGGCAAGGTGGTCCGCGACGCCGAGGGCAACGCGATCGACCCCGAAGCTCCGGATGCCCCGCCCTCGCGCCTGCAGAAGGCGTACGTGCCGGTGCTGAGCTGGACGCTGAAGCACTCGGGAGTGACTCTTCTGCTGGCCGTGCTCGTGCTCGGCGGCACCCTCGCCACCGTGCCCCTGTTGAAGACCGACTTCCTCGGTGACTCGGGCCAGAACACCTTCACCGTCACCCAGAAGATCGGCTCCGCCCCCAGCCTGGATGCCGAGGACACGGCCGCGCAGAAGGTCGAGGCCGTGCTGCTCGACACCGACGGGGTCGAGACCGTGCAGACCTCGATCGGCTCGAGCGGATCGGCGCTGCGCGACGCCTTCTCGGGCGGCGGGTCGGGGATCACGTACTCGATCACCTCGCAGTCGGGCGTCGATCAGGTCGACCTGCGCGAACGCGTGCGCACCGAGCTCGAAGCCCTCACCGACGCCGGTGAGATCGAGGTCGCGGCCTCGGGCGGGGGCTTCGGTTCCACCGCCATCACCGTCGACGTCACCTCGGCCGACTCGTCATCGCTCCAGCAGGCCAGCGATGCGGTCGTGAACGGTCTGCAGGGACGCGACGGCATCGGTCAGGTCACCAGCAGCCTGTCGGCGTCGCTCCCGTTCGTCTCGGTGCGCGTGAACCGCGACGCGGCGGCCGAGCGCGGCCTGTCGGAGCGCGCCGTGGGCGCCCTCGTGTCGAACACGCAGCAGCCCCGCCAGGCCGGCACCGTCGAGCTCGACGGTCGGGGGGTGACGGTGTACCTCGCCGCCGCCAACCCGCCCGCCACGATCGACGACCTGCGCGCGCTCGAGATCCCCACGGCGAGCGGCCCGGTGCGCCTCGACGAGATCGCGACCGTCGAAGAGAGCCAGACTCCGCCGTCGATCACGACGTCGCGGGGGCTCCGCACCGCCACCATCACCGTCACCCCCACCACCGACGACCTCGGCAGCTCATCGGCCAGCGTCACCTCGGCCCTCGCCGACGTGCAGCTGCCCGAGGGGTCCACCGCCGAGGTGGGCGGTGCCGTGACCGACCAGCAGGACGCCTTCACCCAGCTCGGCCTCGCCCTGCTCGCGGCGATCCTGATCGTCTACGTCGTGATGGTCGCGACCTTCAAGTCGCTGCGTCAGCCGCTCGAGCTTCTCGTGTCGGTGCCGTTCGCGGCGACCGGCGCCATCCTCATGCTGCTCATCACCGGGGTGCCCCTGGGTGTGGCCGGAATGATCGGTGCGCTCATGCTCGTCGGGATCGTCGTCACCAACGCCATCGTGCTCATCGACTTGGTCAACCAGTACCGGGCACGGGGACTCAGCGTGCGCGACGCGACCATCGTCGGCGGGGCCAGGCGTCTGCGCCCCATCCTCATGACCGCGCTCGCCGCGATCTTCGCGCTCGTGCCGATGGCCCTGGGCATCACGGGCCACGGCGGATTCATCTCGCAGCCGTTGGCGGTCGTGGTGATCGGTGGCCTGGTGTCGTCGACGTTCCTGACGCTGCTCGTGCTGCCGACCCTCTACAACCTCATCGAGGGAGCAAGCGAGCGGCGCCGGGAGCGACGGGCGGCCCGAGGGGAAGAGTCCGACGAGACGCCGACCGACGACGCCCACCCGCTGAGCCGCCGAGAGCTGCGCGGGAGCCGCTGACCCGGTCCGGGCCCGTTACCGTACGCCGGCGTGGCACCGGGCCCGCGCACGTTGCTGTCGACGCGGCGCGGTCGCTCGACGCGGGCGCGGGCGGGGTGGTGAGCGTGGGCATCATCGGCACCTGAACCACGGATGCCGTGGCGTGCGAGGTGTCGCGGGCTTCGGGGTGGAAAGCCCCGAGGTCTCCCGCCGGGGCGAGAGCACGTGCGACGAGCGGCACCGGCGGTGTCGTGCTCGGCGCGCGGCCGACCGCGGTGACCGACACCGCTCCCAGGGCCCCGGGGCGCGGTGCGCGGGCGCTCGACGAGGCGGAGCCCGCGCGGCGCGCGATCGACGACCGGTGCGCGCGGCGGCGGGGGGCGAGGTGCACGACGTGGGGGGTCCCGGCATCCGGCGCTCGAACGGCCGTCGCCTGGGCCGAGGCGAGGATGTGCGTGAACATGCCCGCCCACGCGAACATCGCGGCGCACGCGATGGTCTCGAACAGGGCGAGGTTGATCGTCGCCGACACGAACAGCGCGATCGAGATGACCAACCACACCAGGGCGACGCCCGTGCTGATGGCCATGCGCTTGCCGAGGCGGTGGAACAGGACGGGTGAGGTGAGCAGCAGCGCCAGGAAGCCGAGCACCATCGAACCCGCGACCCGGTCGTGCAGGTCTTTGTCGGTGTTGAGAGGAATGCAGCCGACGAGGGCGAGATTCACGCCGATGACATTGAGGCAGAGGAAGGCGATTGTCGCGGCTCCCCGGCGCACCGGTCCGCGACCGAGGCGGCGGACATCGCGGCGCACGCGGAAGGCGAAATACACGACGATCATTCCGCTGACCTTGAGCGTGTTGTTGAAGAATGCGGCCGAAAGGTCGTGGAACGTCCCCAACTGGCTGAAGTGCAGCTGCCACCACAGCGGGTCGCTCGTCGTCGCGATCGACAGCAGCAGGCCGCCCACCAGGACGATCAACGCCGCAGCGCCGACGTGCATCGTGGGCACGGCGTCGAGGCGTCGGACGACTCCGCGCAGGCGCAGGCGCGGGATCGAGGGCGAGGAAGGGACGGCGGATCGGAGCGCGGTGCTCATGGCGGGGGATCTTTCCTCAGGACGGAACGAGCGTCCCCCCACACCGCGGGACCCTCGGCCCCCGTCGGCTCATTCGGGTATCAACCGAGGGAACCGTGGTCCTCGGCCGCCCCCGGCCTTGACGGAAACCGTCACTCGAATGGTAACGTTCGCGGCGCGTTATTGGGAAAGGGGTTGCCTGAGGATATCCCTGATCATCCGCACATTCCGTGTCCCCCAAATGGGGGACAAGGAATGCTCACGAGTGAAAGATGATGCCCCATTCCCGGGTGAGCGAAGCCCCCGGATCGAGGGTGTCGAGGTCGAGTCCCGAGGCGAAGGCGTTCGCCGGGGCGGTCATCGGCTCGATCGCCACGGCGAGGGGCTGGCCGGGGTACCGATCGGTCGTGAACACCTGCGCCCAACGGAATCCGTCGTCCTGCCAGAGTTCCACGGCGCGTCCGTCGGGCGCGGTCAGGGTGTGCCGCGCGCGGCCCTCGGCGTCGCGCTCGAGACCGCGGTAGCCGTTGTCGAGCGAGGCATCGCCCAGGCGTCGGCCCGCTCGCAGGTCGTTCGTCTCGTCTACCGACACCTCGTCGACCGGGATCTTGCGGTCGTCGAGCACGAGCGTGGTCGTGCCGGTGGACTGTACGACGAGATCGGCGGTGTCGACCCCGCCGATCTGCAGGTACGGGTGCACGCCGAGCGCGACCGGGGCGACCGTCGCTCCGACGTTCTCGATGACGTGCGTGACGTGCAGGCCATCGGGCTGCAGCGCGAATGTCACCCGGGTGCGCAGGTGGAACGGGTATCCGGTCTGCGGAACGACGTCGGCGCTGAGCACGAGGCGGTCGGTCGTGTGCTCGATGGGCTGGTACGTGCCGAAGCGCAACAACCCGTGGCTGGCGTTGCCGAGGGCGGGCTCACTGATGGCGAGCTGCCGTTCGACCCCGTCGAAGGTGTACCTGCCGTCGCGGATGCGGTTCGGCCAGGGGACCAGCACGACGCCGGATGCCGCGGGCGTGGGTTCGTCGTCGGCGTAACGCGGAACCAGGTCGACGCCGTCGACCGTGAGCGCTCGCAGCGCCGCGCCCACCTGGGCGATCTCGGCGGACGCGTGGTCGGTGCGCAGGGGGAAGCGGTGTCCGGTGGGGTCGGCGGTCATGACGAGGCCTTTCTCGGGCGGGGCGGGCGCTGCAGCCAGGGGCGCAGCAGGCGGGTGACCCACGGGAGCACCGCGTAGGTCATGACGGGCGTGAGCATGACGGTGGTCGCGAGCACGCGCAGCACCAGGGGAACCTCGGTGAAACCGGGCACGAAGCCCAGCAGCCAAGAGGCCAGCAGGTTGGTGGGGAAGAACCCGACCCAGATCGTCACCGCCTGCTTCCACCGCGGGGGAGCGGACGGGACCGGCTGCTGCACCGGTTGGGTCCCGGCATCCGTCGTCGCCTCCATGATCGAGCCGAACGGGGCGTCGAACCACCCCTCGATCCCGGTGCGTCGCTCCACGCGCTCCTCGCGGGCGAACGGGCGCCCCGAATCGAGCCACCATTGACGCTGCGTCGAGGTGTCCCACTGCTCGAGCGTCGTGATGTCGCGGAACCGGTAGAGCATGTACCAGAGGTCGCTGTCTTCGCCCGCGCGCACCCAGCCCGAGCCGAGGAAGCCGGGGAACGCGGTCGCGAGGTCGGTGCCGGCCTGCATCCAGGAGGTCGCTTCGGCGGTGCGCGTCGGGTCGATGCGCCGCTCGATCGCCACCGTGATGGGGTGGGCGTCGGTGTCTGCCATGGGTCCATCTTCGTCCACGCCGGGCGTTCACCGACGGCGGGGGAGGCATGTCCCCCTTCGTGCGGTTCTGAGGCGTCGAACCCGCACGAAGGGGGACATGAGCGCGGGTGGGGGAGGGGGTGTCCCACTTGGTGCGATCGACGGGCCGCGAACCTGCACGGATGGGGACATGGATGCCATTCCCAGCCGCGACCGGTAACTTCGGTGAGTCGGCTCTGGACACCGCGCGTGATGCGCGGATGGGTTTGTAGTCCAAGGGGCCGATGGAGAGCACGCGATCGCGTCCTCCCATCACTAGTGAATGGCCCCCGGCCGACGGATGTCCGGGTTTCGCACCGCTGCGCGCGGTGCCGCTGTCTCGCGCGAAACAGAACCCAGAAGGACATCGTCATGCCCAAGAACAAGAAGCCCGCCGGCGGCCGCCCCGCCAAGAACTTCGAGCCGCGCTACGGTGCGCAGACCTCGTTCCAGGACCGCAAGCGCCGCCCCGAGGGCGCCGCGTCCGCGAAGCCCGGCAGCAAGAGCCCGAGCCACCGCGGTTACCGTCCCGAGGCCGAGGCCGCCCCCGACAAGCGTCGCTGGAGCGCACAGGACCGCGTCGGTCGCGACGAGTCGCGCGGCATCCGCAGCTCCGCCCGCGATGACCGCTCCGGCCGCACCGACCGCCCGGCGCGTTCGTTCGACGATCGCCCCGCGCGTTCGTTCGACGACCGCCCCCGCCGCGACTTCGGCGACCGCCCGGCCCGCTCGTTCGACGACCGCTCCGGTCGTCCCGCTCGCGACGACCGCGCCCCCCGCGTGGATCGCGTCGACCGCGACAGCCGCCGCGCCACCGGCGACGGTCGCCCGTCGTTCCGCGACGCTCGCCCGCGTCGTGACGCCGGCGAGCGTCCGGCCCGTTCGTTCGACGAGCGTCCCCGCCGCGACTTCGGTGACCGTCCGGCCCGCGACGACCGCCCCGCCCGTTCGTTCGACGACCGCCCGCGTCGTGACTTCGGCGATCGTCCGGCCCGTTCGTTCGACGAGCGTCCCCGCCGCGACTTCTCGGACCGTCCCGCCCGCGACGAGCGTCCCCGCCGCGATGCCGGCGAGCGTCCCGCCCGGTCGTTCGACCGCCGCGACGAGCGCCCGGCCCGTTCGTCGGACGACCGTCCCGCTCGTTCGTTCGACCGCAGCGACCGTCCCGCACGCTCGTTCGACCGCACTGATCGTCCGGCGCGTTCGTTCGATCGCAGCGATCGTCCGGCCCGTTCGTTCGACCGTAACGACCGCCCCGCGCGCTCGTTCGACCGTAACGACCGCCCCGTGCGCTCGTTCGACCGTAACGACCGCCCCGCTCGTTCGACCGACGACCGTCCCGCCCGGTCGTTCGACCGCAACGAGCGTCCGGCTCGTTCGTTCGACGAGCGCCCGGCCCGTTCGTTCGGTGACCGCCCCGCCCGCGACGAGCGTCCCCGCCGCACCGATGGCCCGAACCGCGCGGACTGGAACGCCACCCCGAAGCGCTCGGCCGAGCACGAGCAGCGCGTCGACGTCGTGCACGAGCGCCTGCAGGCGCAGGCCGTGGACGTCGCGACCGAGACCGGTGTCGGCTTCGCCGAGCTCGGCTTCGGCGACAACATCGTCCGTGCCCTCGCCAGCCTCGGCGCGGCCACGCCGTTCCCCATCCAGGCGGCGACGGTGAAGCCCATCCTCGACGGCCGTGACGTGCTCGCGCGCGGTCGCACCGGCTCGGGCAAGACCATCGCGTTCGGTGCCCCCATGGTCGAGAGCGTCCTGCGTTCGCAGGCGGGCGAGAAGCGTCAGTTCGCTCGCGCGCCCAAGGCCCTCATCCTCGCCCCCACGCGCGAGCTCGCCCTGCAGATCGACCGCACGGTGCAGGTCATCGCCCGCAGCGTCGGCCTGTTCACCACGCAGATCTACGGCGGCGTGCCCCAGGCCCGCCAGGTGGGTGCGCTGAAGAAGGGCGTCGACATCATCATCGGCACCCCCGGCCGCATCGAAGACCTGCTCAACCAGGGCAAGCTCGACCTGTCGCAGGTGCAGGTGGCCGTGCTGGACGAGGGCGACCACATGTGCGAGCTCGGTTTCCTCGAGCCGGTGCAGCGCATCCTGCGCGCCACCGCGAAGGGCAGCCAGAAGCTGCTGTTCTCGGCCACGCTCGACCGTGAGGTCGCCGCCCTCGTCGACGAGTTCCTCGTCGACCCGGCCGTGTACGAGGTCGCCGGTGAGGACCAGGACTCGGGCACCATCGAGCACCGCGTGCTCGTGATCGACCACCGCGACAAGGCCGAGATCCTCGGTTCGCTCGTCGACCGCCCGGGCAAGACCCTCGTCTTCGCGCGTACCCGCGCATACGCCGAGACGCTCGCCGCGCAGTTCGACGACGCCGGTATCGCCGCGGTCGCGCTGCACGGTGACCTCAACCAGCAGAAGCGCACGCGCAACCTCGAGAAGCTCACCTCGGGTCGCGTCAACGTGCTCGTCGCCACCGACGTCGCCGCCCGCGGCATCCACGTCGACGACATCGACCTGGTGATCCAGGCCGACGCCCCCGACGAGTACAAGACGTACCTGCACCGTTCGGGCCGCACCGGCCGCGCCGGTCGCAGCGGCACCGTGGTGACGCTCATCACGCGGCAGCGTCAGCGCCGCATGACCGAGCTGCTCGACCGCGCCGAGATCCAGGCGCCGTTCGAGCCGGCGCAGCTCGGCGACGACCTGATCGAAGAGATCTCGGGCCGCCAGCTCGCGGACGTCACCTCGTAATCCGCCTCGATCGAGACCCCCGTCGCGTCCGCGACGGGGGTCTCGTGCGTTCAGAAGAGCCGCGGCTCGCTGGCCGGGGCGACGCGGGGGCGAATGGATGCCGAGGGCCCGGTGCCGCGGACCGGACCGAGGCTGCTCGTCGGCGTCGCGCGGGCGGCGAGGCCCGGCTGCGGTCGCCCGCGAGGGTGCTCGTCTTCGTCCCACCCGTCGAGCCGGTGCAGGCGCAGCAGAGGGCGCATGCGCGCGCCGAGCCAGGTGCGGTAGGCCTTGGGCGCTTGGGCGGAGACGCCCGGGTAGAGACCGCGGTACGACGACACCAGGTGCGGTTGCTCGCGCCCCAGCCATTCGAGGAACCACTGCTTCGCGCCCGGACGCAGGTGCAGCGCGCCGTAGACGACGCGAGCCGCGCCGGCGGCGCGGATGCGCGCGAGGGCGTCGTCGAGCACGGCGAGCGAGTCGGTCAGGTGCGGCAGGATCGGCATGAGGAAGACCGTGACGCGGAAGCCGGCGGCGGTGGCGGCGCGGACCGTGTCGAGGCGGGCGTCGGCGCTGGGGGTGCCCGGCTCGATCGCGTTCTGCAGGGTGTCGTCGAAGACGGCGATCGACATCGCCAACGAGACCTTCACCTGCGTGGCGGCGTCGGCGAGCAGGGGGAGGTCGCGGCGCAGGAGCGTGCCCTTGGTGAGGATCGAGAAGGGCGTGCCGTTGTCGGTGAGCGCGCCGACGATGTCGGGCATGAGGCGGTATCGCCCCTCGGCGCGCTGGTAGGGGTCGGTGTTCGTGCCGAGCATGACGGGCTCGCGCGCCCACGATCCCCGACGCACCTCCGTGCGCAGCACGTCGGCGACGTTGACCTTGACGACGATCTGGGAGTCGAAGTCGGCGCCGTAGTCGAGGTCGAGGTACTCGTGCGTCTTGCGGGCGAAGCAGTACGAGCACGCGTGCGTGCAGCCCCGGTACGGGTTCACGGTCCAGTCGAACGGCATGGCCGACATGCCGGGCACGCGATTCAGGGCGCTCTTGCACTGCACCTCGTGGAACGTCATTCCGGCGAACTCCGGGGTCGTCACCGATCGGACGAGACCGTCGATGCGCTCCATGCCCGGGAGCGCCGACGGGTCGTCGACGCCCAGCTGCTGCCCCTGCCATCTCATCGCCATAGTCGAACACATGTTCGATTTTCTTGCAACCGCCACGCCGCGCATCTCGCCTGCACGAACGAGCGTCGTCGCGGTACGGTGATCGCGACGCCGACCACCGGCGAGACACGGAGGCGCCCATGGAGTCGGTCTCGCGAGTACGCGGTCAGCACCTGCTCCATGCGTCGATCGGTCGCTTGGAGCCCTGGCATCCGGCGTTGGTCGTGCGTCGTCCGGCGCTGTCGGGATGGTCGTGGTTGGCACTCATGGCGGCGCTGCTGCTGGTGTGCGACCTCGTGGACGCCCCGGAGGGGGTCGCGCTCGTCGTGTCGCTCAGCGCGGCAGCGCCCAGCCTCGGCGCGACCCTCATCGTGCTCTCGCAGACGCCGCGCACCCACCTCGATCACGAGGAGTCGATCCTCGGACACTTCTTCGCGCGCTTCTTCGCCGTGCTCGGGGCTCTGGTGCTGTGGGTCGGGTCGGTGGTGCTCGGCGCCGCGGTCGCCGTGCAGCTCGCCGAAGACACCGGCAGCAACCCCGATCAGGCGTGGTTCGAGGCGTTCGAGATCATCGGCGGGGTAGTGCCGCTGATCATCGCGATGCTCTGGGCGGTGCTCGTGCTGCGCTGCGTGGGATACATCGCGCGGCTGCGGGGGTGGGCCGCCGTCCCCGACCGGCACCGCATCCCCGATCACTTCTTCGCCGAGCACCCTCGCACACGTCGCGTCCTGATCGGGTTCGCCCACCCGCTGCTGCTGCTGGTCGCGGGTGCGGTGAGCATCGTGCTGGGCTTCCTGGCGGCCGGTGAGCTGAGCCTCGTGACCGATATCTGACTGCTCGCCGTTCCCGTCGGCCCGAGTCTGCCCGACCGCACATTCACCGCGCGAACGTGCGGCCGACTCGACCCGTGCCCCCGTCCAGGGGAGAATGGGTCGAGTCATGTCGCACGATCCCGAGATCTCGCCCCGCCGCGCCGCGCGCGCGGAGGCCGAACGACTCGCGACGGCGGCCCTCACGCTCCCGCCCGCCGCGGCCGAGCCCGTGCCCCCGATCCCCGCCGCCGAGCGGCCCGCCACCGACACGGCGGCCCTCGCCACCCGACGCCGGCTGCGCGAGGCCGCGACCGCTGCGCCGACGACGGCCTCGATCCCGGTCCTCCGCCGCCGTCGCCTTGTCGCCGTGGGCGGGGCCGTCACCCTGGTGGCCGCCCTCGCCCTCGCGATCGGTGCGGCGACCGCGGGATCCCCCGGTGGCGCCGCGGCCGACACCGACGCTCCGCCCGTCGCTTCCGTCGTCGCCGGGCCTCCCACGGTGCCCGACGAGGGTCTGCCGGTCGTGCAGCAGGCCGCCGTCGCCGCCACCTCGACGCCCTGCGACGACGCGGCGTTCACCTCGGCCCTGGCCGCGGGTGACGACGCCGGCGCGATCGCGGCCGCCGGGGGCGGGAGCGCCTTCCGCGCAGCGGTGGCATCCGGGATCGCGCCCTGCGTGTCGCTGTCGGACCCGAACCGCGAGTGGATGGTCGTCAACAAGCAGCGCGCGTACGATCCGGTCGACTACCGCCCGGGCGACCTCGTGATGCCCGACAGTGTGCGCGCGCTCGAGGAGTCGGCGCTGCGCGCGCCCGCGGCCGGGGCCCTGACCCAGCTCGTGCGTGCGGCCTCCGACGCCGGTGCCGGCGAGATCGGCTACCTGAGCGCTTTCCGCTCGTACAGCACGCAGCAGTCGACGTACGCCGGCCGCGTGGCCGTGGGTGGTGTCGAAGCCGCCGACCGCGAGAGCGCCCGCGCCGGGTACAGCGAGCACCAGTCGGGCCTGGCCGTCGACATCGTGCCGTGCAACGGCTCGTGCGCGACGCTCGACGACGTCGCCGCCTCGCCCCAGGGCGCGTGGGTGCGCGATCACGCGTGGGAGTACGGCTTCATCACCCGCTACGTCGAGGGCAGCGAGGGCATCAGCGGATACGAGCCCGAGGCGTGGCACCTGCGTTACATCGGCCCCGAGTTGGCCCGCGCGTACCACGAGGGCGGTTACGCCACCCTCGAGGAGTTCTTCGGCCTTTCCGGGGCGCCCTCGTACTGAACGTCAGCGGACGACCTCGCGTTGCGCCTGTGGGGCGTCGGATGGGGCCTTTGGCTCGTCGCGTCCGACGGCGAGCGAGGCCGCGGTCCGGCCGTACGCGACGCCGCGCGCCGGCCGGATCGTCCCCCGGCGGGGTCGTCCTCAGGTGGCGCTCGTCCGCGGGCGGCGGCGGGCAAGGCGCGCGACTCCCGCGCGGCGCAGAGCATCGGCGACGGCGATACCGATCGCCATCCCGGCAGCGGATGCCACGAGCGTCAGCAGGTAGAAGAGCACGACGGTGAGGGGCGCGAACGTGTCGAGTCCGAAAGACGCCCAGGCGAGGGTCGGGTAGACGGCTGCCACCACGACGGCTCCGGCGAAGAACTGCCACCGGTGGAAGAACCGGTACAGCACGACGAGGAACGGCAGCTCGACGAAGAAGGCCCACCAGAGGTTGGTCGCGACGCTGCCCCACCCGTAACCCGAGAGCGGCGCGGCCACGAGGCCCGAGATGAGCCCGACCAGCAGCGCGGAACCGGGGCGTTCGAGCAGACGCATCGCGACGGCCGCGGGCACCAGCCACAGCCCGGCGAGTGCCACCGCCGCGAACGGCGCGGCGGCGAACAGCACCGTCGACACCCAGTTGGCGGCGGTCAGCATGATGCCGCCGGCGACGCCGATGGCGGCACAGGTGAGCAGGAAGACGGTCGAGATGCGCGACATGGATGCTCCGGATCGGGTCAGGCGGACAGACGGGGAACGACGAAGAGGGCGGCCGAGATGGCCCAGAACGCCAGGGTGAAGACGGTGTCGCGCCGGCGCCAGGGCACGCGGTGGCGCTCGGTGCGGTCGGGGTGGGCGCCGAACGCCCGCGCATCCATCGCGAGGGCGACACGTTCGGCGTGCCGGATGGCCCCGGCCAGAAGGGGCACGACGTATCCGATCCCGCGCGCGGGGGCCGCGAGCACGCCGCCCCGCGTTCCCCGCACGCGGTGCGCCTGGCGGATCACGTCGAGCTCGTGACCGAAGCGCGGCACGAAGCGGATCGCCGCGAGAGCCGCGTAGCCGATGCGGTAGGGCACGCGCAGGTTCTGCACCAATGCCCGCACCAGGTCGGGGCCGGAGGTGGTCAGTCCGCCGACGAAGGCGAGCGTCATGATCGCGGCCAGCCGCAGCGCGGTCGACAGACCCGTGGACACCGCCCCGTCGGTGAGGGTCCACTCGCCCACGCGGATCAGCGCGGTGGTGGACTCCACCCGTGCGGGGTCGACCCAGAGCGAGAAGCCCAGTCCGATCACCATGATCGAGAGGGGCACCACTCCGGCGAGGAGGGCGACGAGACGCCGGGTGAGACGCGTTCCGGTCAGGAGCAGGACGTAGGCGAGGCAGAGGAACGCGATCGGAGTGGTCAGGTCGCGCACGAAGACCAGCGCGATCATGGCGGGGGCCGGGCCCGCGATCTTGGCGAGCGGGTTGAGACCCCCCAGCCACCGCGTGCCGCGCCGGCCGCGGGTGACGGCGGTCGTGGCGGTGCGTGTCGGTGCCGTGGTGGGGGCGGTCATGCCGACCCGCCCGGAAGGTCGCGCAGTCGCAGGAGAGATGTGAGCTCGGGATGCCGCTGCAGACCGGCGAAGGCGCGCCGCAGCGCGGGGGTGCTGAGGCCCGCGCGTCCGACGACGTCCTCGTCGTCGAAGACATCGCCGACCGGTCCGTCGGCGGCGATCCGGCCGTCGTCGACGACGATCACGCGGTCGGCGTGCTCGGCGACCACCTGCATGTCGTGGGTCACGACGATGATGGTCGTGCCGTTGTCGCGCAGGTCGTCGAGCAGGCGCAGCAGTTCCTCGGCGCGGGCGCGGTCCTGGCCGAACGTCGGTTCGTCGAGCACGAGCAGCCGGGCGCCGCCGACGAGCGCGGTTCCCACCGACAGCCGCCGCTTCTGACCGCCCGACAGCAGGAAGGGGTGCATCGCGGCCTTGTCGGCGAGGCCGAACCGCTGCAGCAGCGCCTCGGTGCGCGCGCGGACCTCGTCGTCGGAGAGCCGCTGTCGGCGCAGGCCGTGGGCGATCTCGTCGAACACGGTCGTCGCGATGAACTGGTGCTCGGGGTTCTGGAACACGAAACCCACGTGACGCGAAAGCGTGCGCGGATCGGTGCGGCGAACGTCGAGCCCCGCGATCCGCACGGTTCCGCGCGGTGGGCGCAGCACCCCGGCCAGGGCCTGCACGAGGGTCGTCTTCCCCGCGCCGTTGGCGCCGACGACGGCGACGAACTCGCCCGCGCCGACGGACAGGTCGACGCCGTGGAGCACGCGCGTGCGTCCGCGCGAGATCGTCAGCCCCTTTACCTGCACGAGGGGGTCGCCGATGCCTCGTCGCGGGGGCGGGGGAGCCGGTGCCGTCGCGGGCGGGGCGATCGTCTCGAGCGCCCGTCGCAACTCGCGAGGGGTCAGCGGCAAGGGGGCGATGTCGTATCCCGCCCGTCGCAGGCGCAGGGCCGCGAGGGTGGCCGTGGGCAGCCACACCCCGAGCGCGTGCAACTGCTCCGCGCGGTCGCGCAGCACGTCGTCGACGCCGCCGTCGGCGACCACCCGGCCCGTGGCATCCAGGGCGACGACGCGGTCGACCAGACCCATCGCGGCATCGAGGTTGTGCTCGACGAGCACGATCGCCCGGTCACCCTCGGCGACGACGTCGCGCAGCGCCGCGTATACGTCGTCGACGCCGCGAGGGTCGAGGTTGGCGGTCGGCTCGTCGAGCACGAGCAGGGGCGAGCCCATCGCCAGCGCGCAGGCGATGGCCAGACGCTGACGTCCGCCGCCGGAGAGCACGTCGGGGGCGTCGTGGCGACGCTCCCACAGGCCCACGCGGCGCAGGGCCTCTTCGGTGCGGGCGAGCACGACCTCGACGGGGAGCCGCAGGTTCTCGGGTCCGAACGCCACCTCGTCGAGAACGGTGCCCGTCACGAGCTGTGCATCGGGGTCTTGGAAGACCATGGCCACGGTGGTCGCGAGCTCGGCGACGGGCGTGGTCGCGGCATCCTTCCCCCCGACGCTCACCGTGCCCTCCACCGTGGCGGGCACGGCGTGCGGGATGAGGCCGTTCATGGCGAGCGCCGCCGTGGACTTCCCCGATCCGCTCGGACCGAGCAGCAGCACCACGTCTCCGGGGTGCACGTCCAGACGAAGCGCGGAGGGGGTGGGCGTCGCGGCGTCGAGGTGGGTGATGGCCACGTCGCGCATGCGCAGCAGAGCCCCGGTGTCGGCGCGGGTGGGCGCGGTATCGGGGTGGGGGTGAGCGGTCACGGGCGAGTCCTCGAGAAGTGAGTACGCCCTAACTTAGTGCAGCCTAAGTTGGCCGCGCGCCCTCATTTCGTCGTCGAGAGACCGCGCCCCACCCCGGCGCGACGCAGACCCGAGCCGATGGCGAGTCCTACTGCGGTCCAGGCCACCGGTCCCGCGACGCCGATCACGAGGTAGGCGACGCGGGTGACCGGCGCGAGGCTGGCGATGTCGGCCGCGAACCAGACGACCACGGCGACGAGCGCGCCGATCACGAGCGCCGAGCCGTAGAAGCGCACGGACGCCCACACGCGGTACCGGGTGAGGGCGGCGACGCCTTCTTGGATCCCGCCGAACAGCAGGGCCGTGCCGAGGAAACGGAACGTCCACTGCGGCGCCATGGCACTCGCCACCAGCGCGGCGAGCACGTGCGTCACCAGGGCCACCCCGGCGCGGCGCACCACCTGCTGCGCGATGATTCCGGGCAGCACGTGCGAGCCCAGCACGAGCCCGTAGGCCCAGGGTGCGCCCGCCAGGACGATCAACGTCAGCCACCCGGCGGCACCGCCCACGATGCCGGTCCCCACCCCGATCGCGGCGCAGACGAGCAGCACGCGCGTGGAGAGACCGGATGCCAGGGACACCCGCTCAGCGTAGCGGCGACGCCGGGATCGCTGGACGCCCCGCCGGTCGAGTCGGGCTGGTCACGGGGGAGGCTGCTGAGCGTGACGAATCCGGCGGGCTCGGGGGACCTCGGCGACGCCGGTCAGTTCACCACGCCGGCGCTGCACGTCTGCTGCGCCGCGCTCGACCCCGTGATCGACTCGGGAAGGGCCACCGCGCCGGTGTTCGGGTCGACGGTTCCGGGCTCGACCGCTTCGCCCTCGGAGGGCGCCTCGCTCGGCGCGGCCTCACCCGGAGCGGGTTCTGCGACGACGACGCCCCCGTTCGCGCCGGCGTCGCCGGTCACCTCGATGCCCTGGTTGGCGAGAAGGGCGTCCCACAGCACCTGCGCCGCGTCGTAGTTCGGCTCGACGCGGTTGGCGTCGGCGCTGGCCTGAACGGTCGGATACTGCACGAACACGATGTCCTCGAACGGCACGTCTTTGACCGCGGACGCGATCTGTACGAGCGTCAGCGGGTTGGTCAGGCTCTGCGTCGGCGTGACGTTGCGCAACCCCGTGGAGGCCAGACGGAACAGCGTCGCCGGGTTCGACAGCACCTCTTCGCTGACGAGCTTGCGGGCCAGACGCGACATGTACTGCTGCTGGTTGCTCACGCGCGCCAGGTCGCTGCCGCCCACGCCGTAGCGGGTGCGCAGGAACTGCAGGGCCTCGAGACCCTGGATGGTGCGCGGACCCGCGGCCCAGTCGATGCCGGTGTTCTCGTCGCGCATGTCGCTGGCGAGGCAGATCTCGACGCCGCCGATGGCGTTGGTGATCTCGATCACGCCGCCGAAGGTGACCATCGCGCCGAACTGCACGGGTTGCCCGCTCATGTCGGAGATCGCCGTCATCACGCACGACAGTCCGCCGTAGGTGTAGATCTCGTTGATCTGCACGTAGCCTCCGCCCCAGCGGTCGCCGTCGGCGGTGTCGCAGGCCGGGGCGTCGAAGAGCAGGTCGCGGGGGAACGACACCACCGTCACCCGACGCGGGGCATCGGAGATGTGCACGAGGATGTTGACGTCGTTGAGCTGCCCCTCGGCGTCGGGGCCCTCGCAGCGCTCGCCGAAGACCTCGCGCAGGCTCTCTTCGCACGCGTCGATGCCGACGACCATCATGTTGACGCCGCCCTCGAGCTCGCTGAGGTCGGGCGGGACGGGCGGCTGGTTCTCGACGACGACGGCCTCTTCGGTGAAGCTCGTGGTCAGGTCGTAGGCGGTGTACGCGGCAACGCCCGCGGCCGAGACGAGGACCACCACGACGGCGACGGCGACGACGGTAAGCAGCTGAGCGATCGGGTGCGGGGACCGCAGGCGCGCGTGCTGTGCGACGGTGCGACGGCGCATGGTTCCTCCTCGAATTCCCCCGAGTCTAGGGGCACCGGATGCCGCGGCTCTGCGGTCTCGGCGAGGCGTTTCACGCCGGGCTCGCTGGTCGGGTCGGACTCGTGCGCCCTGCGCGCTCCGCGGACTGACGCGTCAGTCGCGCCGCCGCCGCGGCGTCAAGCGCACCGCGGGCAGGGGCGGAGCGGGAATGCGCTCGGGGCCGTGATCGATCACCGTGCCGAAGCGGTCGGCCCGTGCCTCCCAGGCGTCGCGCGCCTCGACGATCTCGTCGTGCGAGCGGCCGACGAAGTTCCACCACATCACGATGTCGGCTTCGAACGGCTCTCCGCCCAACAAGAAGACCCGGGCGCCGCCGTCGCTGCGCAGTTCGAGGTGGTCGCGTCCTTTGCCGACGTACACCAGCCGGCTGTCGTCGATCGCCGCGGTGGATCCCGGCTCCAGGCCCGGCGCCGGTCGTCGCGCGGCGTCGGCGTCGACGGCATCCATTCCCGTCACGGCGTCGGCGTCGACGGCATCCATTCCCGTCACGGCGTCGGCGTGGCCGGTCATTCCGTAGAGGGCATACTCCCATTCGGGGTGAAGGGGCACGCGCACGGTCACGCCGGCGGGCAGCCGGACTTCGGCCCCGACGATCGGGGTGTGCACCGTCGCGGGAGAGGCGACGTCGCCGAGTTCGCCCATCACGACGACCGCGTCGGCGCCGTCGCCGAGGTCGATCGTGGGCAGGTGCTCGTGTCGCTCGAAGGCCGGAGCACCGTGCCGGCGCGCGTCGGGAAGCGCGACCCACAGCTGGAGGGCGTCGAGGGGGATGGGGCCCTCGCCGACGGAGTATTCCGAGTGCGCGATGCCCGCACCACTGGTCATGAGGTTCAGCGCCCCCGGTCGCACCACGACGTCGCTGCCCACCGCGTCGCGGTGTCGCACCTCGCCCACGATCGGCCACGTCACCGTCTGCAGGCCGATGTGCGGGTGCGGTTCGACCCGCATGAGGGTCTCTTGCGGGCCGAACCGGTCGAGGAAGCACCACGCCCCCACCATCGGCAGGGCGCGATGCGGCAGCGTGCGGTGCACCTCCATGCCCCGGACGCCGCCCAACGGCACCTCGCGCGCCTCGATCACGAGGGAACGCGGTCCGTCGCACGCGATCGGACCCTCGGATGCCGGCGGGGCGACGTCGAGTCGGGTCACGAGGGTTCGCCGGGCCCGGCGGCGTCGGCCGCGTCGTCGTCGTTCGGCCACTCCACGACGAGGCCCGGCACGTCGTTCTCGCGCAGGTAGTGCGCCACGAAGGGGCACGACGGGATGATGCTGCCGCCGCGTCGGGCGAGGTCGGCCAGCGCCTCGCTCGCGAGGACCTTGCCGAGGCCGCGACCCGCGAAGGCCGGGTCGACCTCGGTGTGGGGGAGGGTCGTGCGGTCCTCACCCGCGGGGCGGAAGTCGAGGAAGCCACCGAGCTCGTCGCCCACGTGGATCTCGTAGCGGCGCGCCTCGTCGTTTCGGGTCACGGTCAGTTCGTCGGCCATGGGCGTCTCCTATCGTCGGTGTCCGTCGTCGGTGTCCACGACAACGTACGTGCGTCCCGCGGTGTTCCGCCATCCCCGCCCGGTCGGCGACGGATCTGGTACCCCCGGTCCCCGCGGGCGCCCCGGCAGCGCCCGCCAGAACCGTCGCGCGCGCCGGGGAGGTCAGCGCGGGACGCGCGCGCGGTGTCGGCGCACCGCGGCGCGATTCGCGCAGCGCACCGAGCAGTACCGTTGCCGGCCGTTGCGGGTGACGTCGACGACCACGCGATCGCAGGGCTCGGCGGCGCATCGAGCGAGGCGGGTCATTCCCCGGGTGACGAGGTGCAGCGACGTGCCGACCGAGATGACCGCCGCGAGCACGCGGGGGAGCGATTCGTCGCTGTCGCGGTAGTGCAGGTGCCATCCCTCTCCGTCGTGGTTCGTCAGGCGCGGGTAGGCCGTCACGGCGGCCATCTGGGCGTTCAGTCGCGCGGCACGCGCATCGAGATCGGTCTCGTCGACGATCCGCAGCCACTCGTCGACGACGGTGCGGGTGCGTTCGTGGTCGTCGGGCGCCGCGGGGAAGGTCATCGTCATCCCGCTCTCGCGCGTGCGGCGTTCGATCCCCTCGCGGTCGGCCGGCCAGTCGTTCGCGAGCGAGGCGGCCAGCAGGACGGCGTACTCACCGTAAGGGTTGAGATGCATAACGGCATTACATCACGCTGGTTCCATGACCGCCCTCCCGACCGTCCTGCCCGCCGCCCCGGCATCCGTCCACGAACACGCCTGGCTCACCGAATCTGTGCACGCCACGAGCGCCGGTCGCGTGCGTTACGTGCGCTGCACGGGCTGCGCCGCCCGACGCGTGGACTTGGATCCGGTGTCACCGGCGCCGCCCGTTGCGATGACCCGACCGATCGGCTGACCACGCCTCCGCGCGCGCCGCGCGAGACGGTAGCGTCGGAGCAGACCATCGACGGGGGATGCATGAACGCTCTGGGCCTGATCGCCACGACCGCGGGCGCGGTACTCGTGCTCGCCGTGGTGCTGCACGTCTGGTACGCGATGGGCCTGTCGCGCGTCTTCGCGGCGCGCGGTGCGGAGCCCTGGCGCGCGTGGGTGCCGATCGTGAACGACGCCGAGGTCTTCCGGCTGGGGCGGGTCGACCCGGTGCGCGCCGTGCTGCTGCTCGTGCCGTTCGTCAACGTCTACGCCCTCGTGCTCAAGGCGACCGCGGCGCACCGCCTGGGCGCTGCGTCGGGACGCGGTGCCGGTACGACGGCGCTGGCGCTCGTTCTGCCGCCCGTGTGGGCGGGGATCCTCGCCGCACCCGGAGCGACCCCGGATGCCGCGAAGCCCCACGACGCGAACGACCCCGCGGTCGACGAGGCCGCGGTGGACGACGCCGAGGAGCCCTCGTCGGGCCCCCTCACCGCGGTCCCCGGGGCGGGAACGCCGGCCGCGGCCGCCGGAACCCGCCGCGCTTCGCGCTCCGTCGAGGTCCCGGCCGCCGTACCGGTGCTGGCCGGACCCGTCGACGTCCCCCCGCGGGGCGCGTCGGTCCTCACGACGACGCCCGAGGTCGGATCCTCCGTGCCGGTCGCTCCCCCCTCCGGCTCCGCTGTGCACGGCGACGATTCCGGCCCGGCCGAGCACGACGACGTCGCGCCGGTGAGTGCCGCCCCCGTCGCCCCGACCGCCGAGAGCGGCCTCGGGGGGATCGACGCCGCGGACGGACCCGCGGCCGCTGACACCGGCGCGCCGTTCGACCGGGTCGCCGAGACGACCGACGCCACGGCATCCGCCGCCGACCGCGCCGAGATGCCGGTCGCGGCGCCGCTCGACGAATCGACGCAGACCGCTCGGCCCCGCTCCCGCCGCCGGGGGGAGTGGATCCTCGGCCTCCCCGACGGGGAGCAGGTGAGCATCACCGGACGAACCGTCGTGCTCGGACGCAAACCCGCGCAGACCGAGGAATCCGTGCAGTACATCGCGGTCGCCGACGACACGCGCACCATGTCGAAGCAGCATGCGCGGCTCGACTGGACGGTGACGGGCTGGACCATCACCGACCTGGACTCGACGAACGGCGTGACGCTGCTGCACGACGACGGGCGCAGCGAACGGCTGCGCGCGCAGACCCCCGCTCTCGCCTCGGAGCGGTTCCGTCTCGGCGACGCGCAGATCGATCTGCGTCCCGGCGCGATCGCCTAGTCGGCCGGCGCGTCCCCGTAGAGTCCACGGCCCGTGGGGGCGGGGCGGCGGGGCTCGGTCTCCTCGCGGCGTCGGCTCACGAGGACCGCGAGGGCTCCGATCGCGCCCAGCACGATGAGACCGCCGACGCCGATCCCCGTCGCCAGGGTGATGGCCGCGGCATCCGGTCCGGGTCCGACGACCACCGCGACGGCCTCGGGCGTCTGCGTCGGCTGCGGCGTGGACGCGGCACCCGGGAAGGGGCTCTTGGGGCCGCGGAGCCCTGAGCCGGGTACGAGCACGATCGCGTCGTAGGGCTGCACGATGCCCCAGCCCGACGAGTTCGAGCGCGTGTCGGGCTGCGCCCGCACGGCCGTCGCCTCGAGGCGGTAGGCCCACTGCGCGGGCGTCTCGTCGGGATGGGCGGCGGCGACGAGGGCCGCCGCGGCCGAGACGTAGGCGGCGGCGTAGCTGGTGGCGGGGGCGTCGGTGGCGACCGCGCAGTCGCCGCCCTGCGGCCACGCCGACGCGATGTTCTGCCCGGGGGCGGCCAGCGCGACATGGGAGCCGCGGATGCTCGCACTCGTGACGACGCCCGCGTCGTTGGCGGCCGCGACCCCGATGGCGCCGGAGAAACCGGCGGGGTAGCGCGTGCCGTCGGAACCGTTCTCTTCGACCGCGGAGGTGGAGTCGCGGTTGCCGGCGCTGGCGACGACCAGGCTGCCGCGATCGCGGGCGTAGGCGACCGCGTCGGCCAGGGCCGCGTTCTTCTCGGTCGTGCTCATCGAGACGTTGATGATCTGCGCGCCACGGTCGGCCGCGATGCGGATGCCCTCGGCCATGCGCGCGGTGTTCGGACCGAACCCGGCCTCGACCTGCTGATCGGAGTCGCCGGCGTACACGCGCACCGGCAGGATCCGCACCTCGGGGGCGAGTCCCTGAACGCCCGACTTCGGGATGAGCCGGGCGGCGATCTGCCCGGCGATCACCGTTCCGTGACCGTAGACGTCGGTGCGCCCGATGCCGTCGGTGCCGTCGGGCACGAGGTTGACGCCGGCGATGATCGCGTCGTCGAGGTGGGGGTTCGGGGCGACGCCGGAATCCACGACGGCCACCGTGATGCCCGCGCCGCGGGTGAGCTCCCACGCCGCCTCGCTCTGCAGCTTGTCGAGGGCGGGCGGGGTCTGGCTGATCCGCGTCGCCGCGAGGCACTGGTCGCGCGACGACGACACGACACCGGATGCCGGGCCCGAGGCGTGAGCGGCGGCGGGCGAGGCCGACAGCAGCAGACCCGCGACGAGGATCGCCGCACCGAACCCGCCGGTCCGCCGGCGAAGGGTCACTTCGACCCCGTGGTCGGGGACTGCTGCGCGGCGCTCTCGCTCAACGACGGGCCCGTGCGCAGCAGCGCCGTCCACCCGTCGGTCACGGCGGCGACGTCGGAGGGGGAGTAACCGAGGCGGGCGATGGTCTCGTCGGTGGCGTTCGGCAGCGGGTAGGCCGTGCCCGTGGCATCCACCAGGGTCAGCACGCTGGAGCTCTGGTCTCCGCGCCCTCCGGCGCGCACGAGGGCACCGTGGCTCGGGTCGACCCGTACGCCGGCCGTGACGGGCGCCGAGGCCGGCTGAGTGGCGAGAGCGGTCGTCGCCTGCCCCTCGCCGCCCCGGAGGATCGCGCAGGGGCGTTCGCCGGCGGCGACGGTCTCGAAGCCGGTGCGCGGCCACTCGTCGCCGAGGCCGGTGGGCGCCGTCGAGAGCGTGCGGATCTCGTCGGCGGTGACCTCGGTCACGGAGCCGTTCAGCGCGCTGCCGCTGCCCAGCTGGTAGAGCTGCCAGGCGAGGGGGGTCAGCGCCTCGAGCACCCCGCCGGTCTGCACGAGGAACCGCTCGTCGTCGGCCGAACCGGCCTGCCGGATCACCTGGCCCACCTTGAGGTTGGTCCCGGGCACCGAGGCGCCGTAGTTCTGCAGCGTCAGGGGGGTGAGGGGCGTGCTGGCGGTGAACAGATCGAGCCACGCCGCGGGCACCGTCACCGGCGACAGCGCCGAGATGCCGGCCGCGCGCAGCACGGCGTCGGCGTCGCTGCTCGACACCGCGAAACTGCGACCCCCCAGCACCACGTGCAGGATGCCGTCGACCGAGACGACGACCGCGCGGTCGGTCTCGGTGGCCGGACCGCTCGCCGTGGACAGGCGCACGTCGAGGCCGGCCACGTCGGAGACGCACGCGCTCCACCCGGTGTTGATGAGCCCCGACGCGGGTGGGATCTCGTCGGGCGCTCCCGTGATGCCGAGGGTGTCCCCCACGGGAGTGCCGGCCAGGGTCGCCTGGTCGGTGGAGATCACGCCGAAATCGCTCGCGGGCAGCAGCAGGCGGGCGCTGGCCGTGTTGATGACGGGGTGCAGGACGCCCTCGACGGTGACGAAACGCGCCCCGGTGTCGGAGACGAGCACGAGCTTGCCGTTCTCCCATCCCGTCGGAAGGCCGGGGCGGATCAGCCCGTAGAACACGCCGACCAGCACGACGATGACCGTGAGGGCGATGGCCGCGATGACCGCGCGCAGCGGAGACGTCGGCTGCAGTTCCTTGCCGCCCGGCGCGCCGCTGACGAACGCGGTGAGCAGGCGTCGGCGCGAGAAGTTCTGCGCCTCGATCAGGTCGCCCTTGGTGGCCACGACGTCAGGCCAGACCGGAGGCGATGACCGACAGCGGAAGCAGCGACGCCAGCACCAGCAGTTCGGCGGTGTCGGCGATCCGGATCAGCCGCAGGCGCGTCTTCGGAGCCAGCAGGGTGACGGTGACCACGCTGACGGTGGCGATCGCGAGCACGACCAGGATGCCCACACGCAGGTCGGGCTGCGTCAGCGAGGCGACCACGCCCGAGACGACGAGACCCAGGATGCCGGTCGTCATCACCGTCAGCACGCCCGCTCGCGCGAACGTCTGCCGGGAGGGGAACATCATGCCGGCGAAGGCCAGGGCGCCCAGGAGCGCCCCCGCGGCGTTCTGCGCGGCGACGAGGGGGACGGCGAGGAGCACGGACGCGGCGAGGGCGAGCCGCAGGGCCATGAGGATGCGCTTGCCCTGCGCCACCCGCTCCGCGACGTCGTCGGCGTCGATGGGCTCCGGTTCGGCGAACATCTCGGCGTCACTCTGCGGCGAGACGATGCGCAGTCGAGTGGTTCCGAGGGCGAGCCACGGGAGTGCGCCGCCGAGGGTCGCGATGATGCCGACCATGAGCGTCCACACGGTCGCGGCGGGGAAGAAGGCGGCGAAGGTGCCCGTGACGCCGATGACCCCGCCGGCGATCAGGGGCGCGAGCTGAAGTTCGGCGCGGTCGCGGGTGAGGGCCAGAGCGACGCCGGCGATCACGAAGGCTCCACCCCCCGCGGCGGCGAGCGGCCAGCCCCAGATGTCGAACGCCGGCGGGACGGCGAGGAACCCCGCCACCGCCGCGAACACGGAGGCCGCCATTCCCAGGCCCTGGCCGGCCTCGCGTTGGCCGAGCCGCGCGACGACGGCTGCCACGACGAGCAGCACGACCGCGCCGCCACCGGCGACCAGGGCGCCGAAGGGGAGGGCACGGCCGGCGGCGAGGAGCAGCACCGCGCAGACGCCGAGCAGGGCCAGGCTGACCGCGAGGGCCGTGCGGGCGTTGTCGCGCGTCGTCCAGGGCCGGTTCTGCTGCGACGTGGCGTCGATGACGGCCTCGACGATGTCGTCATAGACGCGCGGCTGAGCGACGAGCCCGCCACGCACGAGGGTGAGCACCTCTCCGTCGACGATGCCCTGGGCCGAGGCCCCGCGCGACGGATCGACGGTGGTGCCGTCGGCTCGCTGCAGGGCGTAGCCGGCGGAGGTCATCGACGGATCGAGCACCCCGAGCGATCGGGCGAAGCCCGGCAGGAACTCGATGACGGGCACCTGAGCGGGAATCGCGATGTCGAGCCGGCGGCCCTCGCTCTGCACGGACAGGCGCAGCAGCGCCCGTGTGGCGTTCATGACGTCAGCCATCCGCGGCCCCCTCTTTCCGGACCGAAGCCCCCTGCGGTCAGACCCCGAAATCCTATCGTCGGGGCACGGCGTTCCGCGCGCCGAGCACGGGACCGCGCGTCCGATCGGAGCGCCCGGTCACGTGCCCGGTCGACGCGTTCAGCCGAAGCGCGCCGCGGACGCGCGGTCGGCCGTGACGTAGTCGTCGGCGATGTTGTCGGTGGCGGTCGAGATGCGGTGCAGGGCGTCCCTCATCTGCTCGAGGGTGGCGCTCCACTGCTGCTGCGCGTTGTTGTAGGCGACCTGGGCGGTGCCCTCCCATTCGCCGCGCAGTCGGGACACCTCGGCATCGAGGCCGCTCAGAGCGGCGTCGATGCGGGCACTCTCGGCGCGCAAGCGGCCGGCCGCAGCGTGCAGGGATTCGGGTGTGACGCGGAGATCACTCATCTCATTCGCCTCCCAGCAGTGAGCCCAGCCCGTGGATCGTCGTGCTGTGCGCCTCTTCGACGGCTTCCTGGTCACGCGCCGTCGCGGTCAGGGCGGCGCTGAGGGTGACCAGCACGTCGTTGAGACGGTTCGCCCCGGCCGTCCACTCGTTCACCAGCACCCCGTACGCCGTGGCGGCGTCGCCCGTCCAGTTGGCGCGCAGCTCGTCGAGCTCGGCGAGGACCCGGCGGGCGCTGTCGGCGATGTCGGCGTGCGTGCCCGCCACCACTTCGGCGCCTCGGACGAGGGCGCCCTCGCCCGCGGAGATGCGATCAGACATTGTCCTCACTCCTGTCGGACCCGTCGCGACCGCCCGCCTGGGCGTTCTCGGAACGGGGACCGATCTCTTCGTCGTCTTCCATGCGGGGAGCGATGGGGCCACCGAGGCCGCGTGCCGCCTCGTCCTTTCGGTCGGACCGGGAACCCGGTCCGCCCATCCCACCGACGCCCCGGTTGCCGCCCGCTGCGCCGCGCGTCGCGCCGGCCGCGGCGCCCGCGCCGCGTGCTCCGCCCGCGGCGGTCGCCGCTCCACCGGCACCGCGGCGTCCTCCGCCGGCGGCTGTGCCACCACCGGCCGTGCCGCCGCCTGCCGCTCCGCCCATGCCGGCACCGCGCATGCCCGCGCCGCGTGCCGTCGACGAACCGGCTGCGCCGCCGCCGACGCCACCGAGTCCACCGACACCGCGGGCGCCGGTGCCCCCGCCGGGGGTCTTGCCCAGCAGTCCGCCTGCGCGCCCGCCGGCGCCGCCGCCACCCGCCACGGCGCCGCCGCCGCCGAAGAGGCCGCCACCGGCGCCCCCCGTGGGGGCGCCGACGCGACCGAGAGCGAGGGCGCCGCCGCCGCCGGCGACGAGTCCGGCCGACAGGCCCGAGCCGAGGCCCGCGCCCGGACCACCGGGGGTGCCGATCAGTCCGCCGCCGCCGCCTCCTCCGCCGGGCAGGCTCGGGATGCCGCCGGGAAGGGTGGGCGAGCCCGAGATCGGGCCGTCGGGAGTCGGGTCGGGCGGGATGTTCTCGAGGTCGATCGGCGGTCGGCCGGTCGGCAGGTCGGGGTGGCCGTTCGGGAAAGGACCGTACTCGCTCGGGCCCGAGGGAGTGCCGGGCAGCGTCTCGTAGTCGCCGGGGGTCTCACCCGTCGAGGGGGGCGGAATGTCGATGCCGCCGTTTCCCCCGCTGCTACCGCCGCCGCCGGGGCCGAGCGGCGACACGTCCCAATTCGGGTACTGCTCGATGCTCCGACCGCCGACGCGTCCCGGTCCGGGTTGCGAGCCGGGCGTCGGTGCGGGCGACGGATCGTCGTCGGGCGTGGCCGTCGGGTTGAACGGTGGTGGGTTGGTCATCGAGATCTGGTCGAGCTCGTCGGAGTGCGCTTGAAACTTCGTCCTCGCGTCGTCTTCGCGTCGATCCGCCAGGTAGCCGTTGATGACGTTGGTGGCACCTTCGCCCGCGAGGAACGACACGGGACCGAGCATGAAGGTGGAGCCCATGGCGGCCCCGCGGACCGCGATCTCCTGCCCGGGAGTCATCTCCCCGGCGGGCAGCGAGGCCAGCGAGTCCCGCGCGCGCGAACGGATGTCGTTGGCATCAGCGAGGTATCGGGGGATCTCGTCTTCGACGTAGCCGATCTGCTTCGAGACCTCGGACGCGGTGGAGCTGAAAGCCGCTTGCGCCGACGTTCCCGCTCGTCCCACCAGGCCCGGGTCGCTGGCGACGCGATCGAGGACGTTCTTGAGCGCCGTGAGGCCGCTCACCAACTCGGTGCGCGTCGGAACGTCCCATGGAACGCCACCCTCGGCGAGGCGCTGCAGGCGCAGTTCCCAGTCTCCGGTCATGACGACTTTCCTCCCTCTGCCTTACGGCGTCGGCTGATGGTGATGATGACGATGGTGATGACGATCGCGAGGACCACGAACCCGACGACCGCGCCGATGATCCAGGGGACGAGCGCCCCGATGTCGAAGCCGCTGGGCTCGTCGCCGTAGGCGTCGAAGCTGCGCGACCGCGCAGCGGGGGCGACGTAGCCCTGCGTCTTGGCGGTGGCGATCTGTTCCGCGGTCGGCATTCCCGCGGGCTTGTCCATCAGCGGGGTCTCATCGGGGTACTGCAGCGGATCGACGGAGAGAAGCGACGACAGCCAAGCGGCGCCGTAGCCGTAGCCGTCATCGGTGCGGGCCGGCGTGTGCACCTCGTCGTTCGTGGTGGCGATGAGGGCCTGCACCAGCTGGTTCCCCGTCGCCTGGGGCGTCTTCTGGGCGGCCAACGCGAGCATTCCCGCGACCAGGGGAGCGGTGTTCGACGACCCCGTCCCCGATCCGGTGGCCGACCAGTCGCCCTCGCGCCCCACCCCGGGGATCCGGAACCCTCCGGCGACCACGGTGGTGTGGGTGATGACGTAGTCCGAGCCGTCCGAGCTCTTCTGGATGTGGCCTTCGCGATCGATGGCCGTGGTGGTCACGACGCCGTTGAGCGCACCGACCGAGGTCTCGGAGTCGCCGAGTTGGCTGGGGTTCGCCGAGGCGCTGACGACGGCGACACCCTTCGCGACGGCGTACGCGATCACCGGGGCGTCCCGCTCGTCCCAGGGCTGGCCGACGGCCGTGTAGACGATCTCGTTGCCGTCGTCGACGGCGGTCTTGACCGCCAATCCGAATTCGCTGATGTCCTCGTCGGAGTTGACGTCGCACCGCTCGTCGCTCTCGGGCCCGTATCCGTAGACGGTGACGTCGGCGTCGGGGGCCACACCGTTGATGTTGCCCGACCCGGTTCCGTTGCCGATGAGCAGTGCGGTCATCGTGGTTCCGTGACGCGCTGCCGAGTTGGCATCCGCCGTCTTCACCTCGGGGGCGTTGGAGCAGATCGGGAAGTCCGAGATGCGGAGGTTGCGTCCCTCGAACACCGGGAGGTCGGGATTGATCTGCTTCTCGATGACTCCGACCTTGACGCCCGCGCCGGTGAGGCCGGCCGCGTGCGCCGCGTCGACGCCGTAGGTGGAGTACCAGAACGCGAGGTTCTCTTGCGGGTTGTCGCTCTCGCCCTCCGCGAGGGCGGGGGAGGCGGCGCCGAAGGAGACGATGGTGGCGACGAGAACGGCGCCGACGGCGCGGCCCGCGGAACGGGGCGCGCTCATCACAGAGGGATGTTCCGACTCGAGAACGGCGATCGGCTGCCCGCCGACGGGGGCGTCGCCGCCGCGTCGATCAGCGAGAGGGCGTTGGTGGCGTCGCTGGCGTTCATCTCGTCGCGATCGCGGAGCGTGGTGACGGCCTGAGCGAGCGCCTCGGCGTTCTGCTGGACGTACTGGCGTACCTCTTCGATGCGCATACCCAGCATCTGGGCGCGCTGCTCGAGGTGCGACGTGAATGCGGCCGCGGGGACCTCGGTCGAGTTGCCTTCGACCATCGCGATGACGGCGGCGGACGGCAGCTGATCGGTCGATGTCGTCAGCGTGCTCGAGTTGTGAAGGGGAAGGTCGCCTTCGTAGCCGATGTCAGACATGGGATCACTCGTTTCTCGAGGTCAGAAGAGGGTGATGCGCGGAGTCTCCGCGCCCGCGACGCCGGGCCGGGGCGGTGCGGGCGACTCCGACGGCGGCGCAGCGCCGCAGAAGAAAGCCCGTCAGGGCCGAAAGAACCGGCGGTCGCGAGTCGCGACCGCCGGCTCGATGCGACTCAGACGAAGCGGCCGGCGGCGGACTTGTCGGTCGAGGTGTAACCCTGGGCCATCTCGTCGGTCTTGGCGGCGATCTGCTGGAGCAGTTCGTTCAGGCGCGTGATGGACTGCGTCCACTGAGCCTGGGCCTGGTCGTAGGCGGTCTGCGCTTCACCGTCCCAGGAGGCGCGCAGCGCGCCGACCTGCGACTCGAGGTCGTCGAGACGGGTGCGGATGCCGGAGGCACCGTTGCGGATCTGACCGGAGAGGGCGATGACCTGCTCGGGACGAACGGACATGGACTGCATGGGAGTTCCTTCTTTCGTGTCGAGCGGGGTCAGCCGAGCAGCGAGCCCAGGTTGCCGATGGTCTGCTGGTGCGACTCTTCCGAGGCCGCCTGGTCGCGCTCGGTGCCGCGCAGAGCGTCTTCGAGCGTGACGAGCACGTTGTTGAGCTTGGTGGTCTCTTCGTTCCACCGCTGCATGAGCTGCGTGTAGGAACCGGCGGCGGCGCCGGTCCAGAAGCCGGCCACCTGGTCGAGCTCGGTACGAACCTTGCGAACCTGCTCGTCGATGCCCGACTTCGCGGTGTTGACCGCTTCGGCTCCGCGACGAAGCGCACCCTCCTGGGCTGCGATGAGATCTGCCACGTCTGTCTCCTCGTTGTTCCTCCGGGCGCGCCCGGGCGTTGCGGATCATGTCTTCACGCACGGGAATCGGACCCGGACGCGGGATCGATGGAACAACCGGAGCCCCCCACCGACCCACTGAATGTACGTAAAGGAGGGGGTCACGGCAAGCCTCTTGCGCAAACCCAAAAATGACAAAATTCTCATCTTCACACCCCGGCCGTCGAGGACCACGCGGCCGGTGCCGGGCGGCTACGCTGGTGCGGTTCCCGCGCCTTCCGAGGCGGACGGGCGGCGAGAACGAGGGGGACCGTTGAGCGCTGAGGTGGTGCACGGGCGACGTGTCGCGCTGGTCGACGGCGCCACGCGGTTCGATCTCGTGGTTCCGCTGCACGCCAGCGTCGACGACGTCCTGCGCGCCGCGGCCGTCACGGGCGACGGCGTGCGGGTGGTGGGCATCGCCGGCCGCGAGATCGATCGGTCCACGACCATGCGCTCCCTCGACGACGGCTCCGTCCTGGTCCTCGTCGATCCCGCGGCCTCGTTCGCCGCCGCGACCGCCGACGCGAAGCGGCCCGTTCTCGCCCGTCGGGCACCGGCCGTGTGGTCGGTGCTGGCGGCGGGGGGCGGCATCCTGGCCCTTCTGCGTCTCCTCGGCGGCGACGCCCTTCCGGCGTCGGTCCGCGTGCCGGTCGCGGTCGTCGCGCTGATCGCCGCGCTGGCCTCGGCCACCGCGTTCTCGCTGTCGGCCCGCTCGACCACGTCGACCCTCGTTCCCGTGGTCGCCCTGATCTCGCTCGCGTTCGGGGGAGGGGTGGCCGTCGTCCCCGACGTGCCGGCGTCGTCGGCGTCGGTGGCCGTGTTCACCGGGCTGCTCGGCGGGGCGATCCTCGCCGGCGTCATCGGCGTGCTCGGCGCTCCCGAGACCCTGCGCGCGCAGGGTCGGACGGCCGCGATCGTGGTGGGCGTGCTCGCGGGCGTCTGGGGCCTCTCTCTTCTTCTGCATCTCGACCCCACGGCGCCCGCGGCCGTCACGCTCGGTCTCGTCCCCGTCGCGCAGCGCGTGCTGCAGGCGAGCCTCGTCGACGTCGCGCCCGGCACGTTCGTCGACTACGCCCGGTTCCAGACCACGCGGTGGACGGTGCGGCAGAGCCTGCCCGACGAGGTGCGCACGATCGAGGCGGCCGATGCCGACGCCCTGGTCGAGCGCTCCACGGCGCGACTCACCATCGGGGTGCTGCTGCTGATCCTGGCGGGGGCGGCCAGCGCGTTCACCGCGCTGCCGTCGTTCCCCTCCGAGGACCCGGTGATCCTGGGCGGGCGGATCGCCCTGGCGACGACGGTCGTTTTGGCGTTGCTGCTCGGCTCGCGCAAGAGCACCGTGCCGTTCCTCCGCTGGGTCGAGCGAGCGGGAGCCGCCGTCGTCCTGGCTGCGGTGCTGGTGGCGCTGCTCCCCGCGATCTCGTCGGGCCTGCTCGTGGTGATCGCCGGCATCTGCCTCGCGGTGGGTCTCGGGTGCGCGCTGCTGACGGTGCCCATCGGCCGCGGCTTCCGCTCCCTCGGCTGGTCGCGCACGGGCGACGTCTTCGAGGCGCTCGCGACGGCTCTGTCGCTCCCGGCGGGCATGCTCGCCGCCGGAGCGATCGAGATCGCGCGTGCGATGATGGCGACATGACGCAGACGCCGCCGTTCGGCGCGCCCGCGACGGTGGGGGTGCGCGTGGGCGCCTTCAGCGTCGACGCCGCCCTCGTGGTCATCGCCGCGGGCGTGGCATCGCTTCTCGGCTCTCCCGTCCTCGGTGCCGCGGTCGCGGCCGAGGCGTTGTTGGGCCTGTGGATCCTGCAGGCGCGTCGGGGGTCGACCCCCGGTGCGCTGCTGTTCGGTGTGCGCACGTCGCGGATCGAGGCGCCGCTCGTCCCGGGCGCCGGGCGCGCCTTCGTGCGCGGCCTGCTCGTCGTGCTCGGCGGGCTGGTGCTCGTGGCGGGGGCGTGGGTCGTCGTGGCCTCGGCCGCCTTCGACCGCTCGGGTCGGCGACGCTCGTGGGCGGATCGCGCGGCGGGAACGGTCCTTCTGGCCGTCCCGCGGGGCGAGAAGGCCCCGGATGCCGACGACCCCCGCGCTCTGTCGGAGCCCACGGTCCATGCGCGACCGGCGTCACCGCGCGAACCCCTCCGCGTCGACGCCGGCGTGGCGGCGCTTCCGTCCGCCCCCGAGTGGGATTCCCCGCTCATCGCGATCGAGGCGCCCACGTCGGCGGGCGCACGCCCGGCCCCCGTGGCTCCGGCCGCGACCGTCGACGCCGACGGTGACGGCGACGCCGCGCCGACTCCGCGCACCGGTGTGACGGGCGCCGAGCTGCTGGTCGTCTTCGACACCGGCCAGCGCGCGCAGTTCGCACTCCCCGCCGCGGTCAACTTCGGGCGCGCACCGGTCGCCGATCAGACCGGCGACGTGCTCATCGCGGTCGACGACCCCGACCGCCTCATCTCCAAGACGCACCTGCGCCTCGAACACGACGGCGAGGTGGCGTGGGTCATCGACGCCGGATCGACGAACGGCTCCGAGCTCATCGACGACGACGGCGCCGTCCATCCCCTCCCTCCCGGTGCGCGCACCCTGCTCGAGGACGGCACCCGCGTGCGCCTCGGCGAACGCGTCTTCACCCTCAGCCGCCTGATCGGAGGTCCCGCGTGAGCACGGGTCCGCGCATCGCCCCGCCGTCGCTGCCGAACGGGCGGATCGTGCTGCAGCCGCCGCCCGAGCTCGTGCCGAACGAGGGCGGCAGCGGCATCCTGACCTCGCTCCTGCCGATGCTCGGCAGCGTGGGCGCCATCGTGATGGTCACCATCTCGAACAGCGGGCCGACGGGCTTCCTCATCGGAGGCATGTTCCTGCTGTCGTCGCTGGGCTTCGTCGCCGTCAACGGCTGGCGTCAGCGCGCCCAGCGCAACGCCGAGGTGCTGGGCAATCGGCGCGAGTACCTCGCGTACCTGTCCGACCTCCGCGAGACGGTGCGGGTCGCCGCGCGCAAGCAGCGTCGCCACGGCGGATGGATCATGCCCGCTCCCGCCGCCCTGCCCTACATCGCCGAGGAGCGGTCCCGCGTCTGGGAACGCCAGCCGGGCGACGAGACGTTCCTCCTCGCGCGCATCGGCGTCGCCGACCAGCCGCTCAGCCTCGCCCTCGAGGCACCCGAGCTGCCGCCCCTGGCGCAACTCGATCCGGTCGCCGCCTCGGCCGCCCACCGCTTCATGCTGACGCACGAGATCCAGCGCGACCTTCCTCTCGGCTTCCCCCTCGGCGACTACGCGCGCATCGAGCTCGTGGGCGCCGACGAAGACGCCGTGCGCAGCCTCGCGCGCTCGCTCGTCGCTTCGGCGGCGACGCTGCACGATCCCGAAGACGTGATCGTCGCGGTGCTCGCCGGCCCCGCGCAGACGGCCGCCTGGGACTGGGTGAAGTGGCTGCCGCACGCGATGTCGTCGCGGGTGCAGGACCGACTCGGCCCCGCGCGCATGATCTCGGGCTCGCTCGACGAGCTCGTCGACATGCTGCCGACCCAGCTCGCCGGTCGTCCGCGGTTCGCGCCCGGCGGCGGGGTCACCCCGCACGTCGTGCTCGTCGTCGACGGTGTCGACACGATGGCGCACGCCTCGTTCGCGGGGCTCGAGGGCGCGCAGGGCGTCACCGTGATCGACCTGCCCGCGCGGTGGGACGAGCTCGACGATCCGTCGATCGCGCGCGTGGCGCTCGCCGAGACCGTGGCTCCCGTGCGGCCCCGCCGCGGCGAGACCGCGGCCGTCGTCGCGCCCGCGGAGTTCATCGACGGCGCGGGGCGCGCGCAGACCTTCTACCCGGATGCCATGACCATCGCCGAGGCCGAGGCCACCGCGCGCCGGCTCATGCCGCTGCGGCCCGCGCCCATGGTGGTCGTCGACGCGCCGACGACGCAGGGTCAGGCCGAGCTGACGGAACTGCTCGGCCTTCCCGACGTGCGCGCGGTCGACTTCGACCAGGCGTGGAGCCCGCGCCTCGAGCGCGACCGCTTGCGCGTCCCGATCGGTCAGGAGCCGTCGGGGGCGCCGCTCATCCTCGACCTGAAAGAGTCCGCCTCGCAGGGTATGGGGCCCCACGGCGTGATGGTGGGGGCGACCGGTTCGGGTAAGTCCGAGGTGCTGCGCACCCTCGTGCTCGCGCTCGCGATGACCCACTCGCCCGAGCAGTTGAACTTCGTCCTCGTCGACTTCAAGGGCGGCGCGACGTTCGCGGGCATGGCCGACATGCCCCACGTCTCGGCCGTCATCACCAACCTGGGGGCCGAGCTCGCTCTGGTGGACCGCTTCCAGGACGCCCTGCAGGGCGAGATCGTGCGCCGTCAGGAGCTGCTGCGCGCGTCGGGCAACTTCGCCAACGTCGGCGAGTACGAGGCGGCGCGCCGCGGCGGGCGCTCCGACCTGGCTCCGCTCCCGGCCCTGCTGGTCGTCGTCGACGAGTTCTCCGAGCTGCTGTCGGCCAAACCCGAGTTCGTCGACAGCTTCCTCAACATCGGGCGCGTCGGCCGATCGCTCCACGTGCACCTGCTCCTGGCATCCCAGCGCCTCGAAGAGGGCAAGCTGCGCGGGCTCGACACGTACCTGTCGTACCGGATCGGTCTGCGCACCTTCTCGGCCGCCGAGTCGCGCACGATCATCGGCACGCCCGACGCGTACACGCTGCCGCAGGAACCGGGCGTGGGCTTTCTCAAAAGCGACACCGAGAACCTCGTGCAGTTCCGCGCGGCGTACGTGTCGGGGCGGCCGAGGGGCAATCCCGGCGTCGCCGTCGACGAGTTCGACGCCGTCTCGTCGGGGCCCGCGCGGGTCGAGGTGTTCACGGCCATGGCCCAGCCCGACGACGACACCGACATCGAGATGGATGCCGCGCCGGCGGCGATCTCGGCGCCCGTCGCCGAGAAGCGGTCGACGTTCCAGATCGCCGTGGACCGCATGAAGGACCGCGGTCCCGAGGCCCACCAGGTGTGGCTGCCGCCGCTGGCCGAACCGTCCCCCCTCGACGAGCTCATGCCCGACCTGGCGGAAGACCCCGTGCTGGGCCTCGTCTCGCGCCGGTGGCGTGACGCCGGAGCCCTCACCGTGCCGATCGGTGTCGTCGACATCCCGCTGGAGCAGCGCCGCGACCACCTCACGGTCTCGCTCGGCGGTGCGGCCGGTCACGTCGCGATCGTCGGTTCGCCGCTGAGCGGCAAGTCCACGCTCGCGCGCACCCTCGTCTCGGCGCTGGCGCTGACGGGCACCCCGCAGGAGCTGCAGTTCTTCGTGCTCGATTTCGGCGGCGGCGGCTTCACGGCGATGCAGCGGCACCCGCACGTGGCCGGTGTCGCCACGCGAACCGAGCCCGAGGCCGTGCGTCGCGCGGTGGCCGAGGTCGAGGCCGTGCTCGACGCGCGCGAGCAGTACTTCCGTCGAAACGCCGTCGACTCCATCGAGACGTACCGCTCGCGACGGCGCGACGGGCGGCTCGACGACGGCTTCGGCGACGTCTTCCTCGTGGTCGACGGGTGGTCGACGCTCCGGGCCGAGTTCGAGCCCCTCGAAGCCCGCATCCAGACGATCGCCGCGCGCGGCCTGAGCTTCGGCGTGCACGTCGTGGTGACCGCGAACCGGTGGCTCGAGATCCGCGCGGCACTCAAAGATCTCATCCAGACGCGGGTCGAGCTGCGTCTGGGCGACCCGACCGACTCCGACGTCGACCGCAAGCAGGCGGCCAACGTGGCCGCGGGCCAGCCCGGCCGTGGCCTCAGCGCGACCAAGCTGCAGATGCTCACCTCCGTGCCGCGCATCGACGGCTCCGGCGACGCGGGCACCCTCGCCGACGGTGTGGCCGACATGATCGGCAAGGTCGCCGCCGCCTGGCACGGCGAGCCCGGCCCGAAGATGCGACTGCTCCCCGAGACCATCTCGCTCGACGAGGTGCGCGCGCTCGCCGCGCCCGACGACCCGCGCCTGCTGCTCGGCATCGAGGAGGCGCAGCTCTCGCCCTTCGGCGTCGACCCGCGCGTCGAGTCGCACCTGTTCGTCTACGGCGACTCGGGAATGGGCAAGTCGGCGCTCCTGCGGGGCGTGGCGAAAGAGATCCAGCGCCTGTACACGGCCGCCGAGGCGAAGATCTTCGTCGTCGACTATCGTCGCGCGCTGCTCGGTGAGATCCCCGACGAATACCTCGGGGCCTATCTCACCTCGCACGACCTGGCCACGGGTGGAATGAACGACCTCGCGCAGTACTTCTCCACGCGCATCCCCGGCCCCGACGTGACCCCCACGCAGCTGCGCGAACGCAGCTGGTGGAAGGGCGCCGAGGGCTTCATCCTGGTCGACGACTACGACCTCGTCGCCACCAGCCAGGGCAACCCTCTCGCGGTGTTGCAGCCGCTGCTGGCGCAGGCCGGCGACCTCGGTCTGCACGTCATACTGACGCGTCGGTCGGGCGGCGCGAGCCGAGCGGCCTACGACCCGATCATCCAGCGCTTCACCGATCTCGGCGTGACCGGCATCCTGCTGGGGGGGAACCCCGAAGAGGGTGCCTTGATCGGTCGGGTCAAGCCCGAGCGGGCAGCGCCGGGTCGGGCGCAGATCGTCAGCCGCGAGCACGGTCTCGTCGCCTCGCAGCTGGTCTTCTCGCCGCCGACGAGCTGATCACCCCTCCTCCCCACCGCCCCGGCCTCCCCCGATGGAGGTCGGGGCGGTGTCGGTGTCGGTGGGGCCGGTTACCGTGGAGGGGTGACATATCCCGGCGCCGCACCCGAGTCGTACGCCGACGCGCCGCCCGAGTCGTACGACACCCCCGACGACCCCTACGCGGGAGCGGACTGGGACCCCGATCTGTTCGCCCCGCCCGACGACCTCGACGCCCCGCCGCCGCCGACGGATGCCGTGAATTCGCGGTTCGCCCGCGCCGCGGTCGCGACGGGCACCGCCCGTGAGCTCCCGGCCGTGCGCGACTTCACCGGACGCGATCCGCGCGAGGTGCTGCACGAGGTCTACGGCTACGACGCGTTCCGCGGCGATCAGGCCGACATCGTGCAGCACGTCGTCGACGGCGGCGACGCGGTGGTGCTCATGCCCACCGGCGGCGGCAAGAGCGTCACGTACCAGGTGCCCGCCCTCGTGCGCCCGGGTACGGGCCTGGTCGTCAGCCCGCTGATCGCCCTCATGCACGACCAGGTCGAGGCGCTCATCGCCAACGGTGTGCGTGCCGGGTACCTCAACTCCACGCAGGCCCCCGCCGAGCGGCAGGCGGTGGAACAGGCCTTCCTCGCCGGCGAGCTCGACCTGCTCTACGTCGCCCCCGAGCGCCTCAACGGCGCGCAGACGCTGGGGCTGCTGTCGCGCGGACGCCTGAGCGTCATCGCGATCGACGAGGCCCATTGCGTGTCGCAGTGGGGTCACGACTTCCGCCCCGACTACCTCGCGCTGGGCGACCTCGCCGAGCGCTTCCCCGGTGTGCCGCGCATGGCACTCACCGCCACCGCGACCACGGCGACCGCGCAAGAGATCGTCGAACGTCTCCGTCTGCGCGACGCCCGCGGCTTCGTCGCCAGTTTCGATCGCCCGAACATCCAGTACCGCATCGACGCCAAGGTCGACCCGCGTCGTCAGCTGGTGCAGTTCATCAAGGCGCAGCCCGAGGGCTCGGCGGGCATCGTGTACGCGCTCAGTCGCAAGAGCGTCGAACAGATGGCGGCGTACCTCTGCACGCAGGGGCTCGACGCGCTGCCGTACCACGCCGGTCTCGACGCCTCGGTGCGGGCGGCGAACCAGTCGCGCTTCCTGCGCGACGACGGCGTCATCATGGTCGCCACGATCGCCTTCGGAATGGGCATCGACAAGCCCGACGTGCGCTTCGTGGCGCACATCGACCTGCCGAAGTCCGTCGAGGGCTACTACCAAGAGACGGGCCGCGCCGGCCGCGACGGCGACCCCTCGGTCGTCTGGATGGCCTACGGCCTGGGCGACGTCGTGCAGCAACGCCGCATGATCGACCAGTCGCCGGGCGACCGCTCGTACAAGATGCGCCTCGGGCAGCATCTCGACGCCATGCTGGCGCTGTGCGAGACGGTCGGATGCCGTCGGCAGAACCTCCTCGAGTACTTCGGGCAGAAGTCCGACCCCTGCGGCAACTGCGACACCTGCCTCACCCCGCCCGACACCTGGGACGGCTTGGTCGCGGCGCAGAAGCTGCTGTCGACCATCGTGCGTCTACAGCGCGAGCGCGGCCAGGCGTTCGGCGCGGGCCACCTCATCGACATCCTGCGCGGAGCCAAGACCGAGCGCATCGCCCAGCAGGGGCACGACCGACTGAGCACCTACGGACTCGGCGCCGACCTGTCCGATCAGGACTGGCGCAGCGTCATCCGTCAGCTCCTCGCCCGCGGGATCATCGCCGCGCAGGGCGATTACGGCACGCTCGCGCTCAGCGAGGCGTCGGCCGGGGTGCTTCGGGGCGAGTCGCCCGTTCCCCTTCGCCGCGATGCTCTCGGGCGCACGGGCGGCGGCGGTGGTTCGACCCGGCAGCGCAAGTCGAGCGCCGACGACGTCGCGCCCGCCGATCGCGACCTGTTCGAGGCCCTGCGCGCCTGGCGCGCCGAGAAGGCTCGCGAGCAGGGGGTTCCGGCGTACATCGTCTTCGGTGACGCCACGCTGCGCGCGATCGCGGCGGCGCGACCCGCCTCGACCGGCGACCTCGACGGCATCACCGGCATCGGCGCCAAGAAGCGCGAGGCGTACGGCGACGGCATCCTCACGGTGGTCGCCGCGAACTGACGGGACGACAGGGCGCCGTTTCACCGGCGGCGGCGGCCCAGCTCCAGCGGTCGACGCCCGCGGTCGAGCAGGGTGAGTACGCGGTGGGTGCTGCCGACGCCTCCGGCGCGCGGTCAGCGCATCCTCGGAAATGGTGACCCCCCACAACCTCCGGGCCCGACGTCCGCCGGACGAGTTGTGTACATCCCACAGGTCGATTGCCGGGGCGTTGTGGGACACCTACCGTGGGGGTATTCCTTTGCAACGTCGAAAGGTGCCGAGAATGACCGACGCCGCCGTCCGTCCCACCACGCCCGCCACGAGCACGCGTACCCCCGTCGGGGGAGCCCCCGCCGCCCCGCACACCGCCGCCGAGGCCGCCGAGGCGCGCATCGACACCGAGCGGGTCACCGACCTGCTGCTCGGCACGTGGGCCGACACCCGCCGCCAGGCGCGCGAGATGCTCAAGGATCCCGCGCTGTGGCGCGACGATTCGCTGGGCATGGACGCCCACCGCGAGCGCACGCTCAGCCAGCTGCACCTCCTGGTGCAGAACAAGGCGGTGCACCGGGCCTTCCCGAAGCGCTTCGGCGGAGAAGAGAACAACGGGGCCAACATCGCCGGCTTCGAGGAGCTGGTGGCGGCCGACCCCAGCCTGCAGATCAAGTCGGGTGTGCAGTGGGGCCTGTTCGGCTCGGCCGTGCTGCAGCTCGGCACCGCCGAGCACCACGACAAGTGGCTCCCCGGCATCATGAGCCTCGAGATCCCCGGCGCCTTCGCCATGACCGAGACCGGCCACGGCTCCGACGTCGCCGCGATCGGCACGACGGCGACCTACGACGCCGACACCGAGGAGTTCGTCATCCACACGCCCTTCCGCGGTGCGTGGAAGGACTACCTCGGAAACGCCGCCCTGCACGGCAAAGCCGCGACGGTGTTCGCGCAGCTCATCACGAACGGCGTCAACCACGGCGTGCACTGCTTCTACGTGCCGCTGCGCGACGAGTCGGGCGCCTTCCTGCCCGGCATCGGCGGCGAGGACGACGGCCTCAAGGGCGGCCTGAACGGCATCGACAACGGCCGTCTGCACTTCGACCACGTCCGCGTCCCGCGCACGAATCTGCTCAACCGCTACGGCGACGTCGCCGCCGACGGCACCTACTCGAGCGACATCGCCAGCCCCGGCCGCCGCTTCTTCACGATGCTCGGCACGCTCGTGCAGGGCCGCGTCTCGCTCGACGGGGCCGCCGCGTGGGCCTCGGCCATCGGCCTCACCATCGCCATCACCTACGGCAACCAGCGCCGCCAGTTCGACTCGGGCAGCGGCACCCCCGAGGTGACCCTGCTCGACTACGGCAAGCACCAGCGGCGTCTGCTGCCGCGCCTGGCGACGACGTACGCCGAGATCTTCGCCCACGACGAATTCCTGCAGAAGTTCGACGGCGTCTTCAGCGGCGCGCTCGACACCGACGCCGACCGCGAAGACCTCGAGACCCTCGCCGCAGCCCTCAAGCCGCTGTCGACCTGGCACGCGCTCGACACCCTGCAGGAGTCCCGCGAGGCCTGCGGCGGCCAGGGCTTCCTGTTCGAGAACCGTCTCGTGGGCCTGCGCGCCGATCTCGACATCTACGTCACCTTCGAGGGCGACAACAACGTGCTGCTGCAGCTCGTCGGCAAGCGTCTGCTCGCCGACTACGCCCGGTCGTTCAAGGGCAAGGATGCCAAGCAGCTCGCCGCCTTCGCCGTGGGCCAGACCGCTGGGAAGCTCTTCCACGGTGCCGGCATGCGCCAGCTCGGCCAGGCCGTCAGCGACTTCGGCTCCACCGCGCGCTCGGTCGAGAAGGGGCTCCGCGCCGAACAGCAGCACGAGCTGCTGGCCGGCCGCGTGCAGCAGATGATCGCCGACATCGCGGGGCGCCTGCGCCCGGCATCCAAACTGTCGCGTGAAGACGCCGCCGCCCTCTTCAACGAGAACCAGTCGCAGCTCATCGAGGCGGCGCGCGCGCACGGCGAGCTCCTGCAGTGGGAGGCCTTCACCGACGCGATCAACCGGATCGACGACGACGGCACCCTGCGGGTGCTCACCTGGTTGCGCGACCTGTTCGGTCTGCAGCTCATCGAGAAGCACCTCGCCTGGTACCTCATCAACGGGCGCCTGTCGACGCAGCGCGGTGCCGCGGTGTCGAGCTACATCGACCGCCTGTGCGCGCGTCTGCGTCCGCACGCGCAAGACCTGGTCGACGCCTTCGGCTACGGTCCCGAGCACATCCGCGCCTCGATCGCGTCGGGTGTCGAAGACGATCGGCAGAACGAGGCGGCGTCGTACTACGCCGCGCAGCGGGCGTCGGGCAACGCCCCCGTTCCCGAGAAGAAGCCCGCGAAGTAGCGGCGTTCCGCGGCGAGAACAAGCTCCGCGCGAACAGGCCGATCTCCCCCGGATCGGCCTGTTCGCGGCTGTGTCACCTGCTCTCGTGACCGCCTTGTCGGGCCGGCGCCCCGCCGTGTCGGCAGCCCCCTCTAGCCTGGGCGTATGACCGACCTGGTGACCGGCGCCGACGGCGTCGTCCGATGCGCGTGGGCGGGCTCCGACGCCGAGTATCAGCGGTACCACGACGAGGAGTGGGGCTCCACGCTGCGCGGCGATCGCCCGCTCTTCGAGAAGCTCAGTCTCGAGGGCTTCCAGGCCGGGCTCGCCTGGATCACGATCCTGCGCAAACGCCCGCGCTTCCGCGAGGTCTTCCACGACTTCGCCCCCGAGGTCGTGGCCGCGTTCGGTCCCGACGACGTCGCGCGTCTGCTGCAGGATGCCGGGATCATCCGCCACCGGGGCAAGATCGAGGCGGTGATCGGCAACGCGGCCATCGTGGCCGCCCTGGCCGAGGGCGAGTTCGACGCGCTGATGTGGTCGTTCGCCCCCACCGGGCACACGCCGCCCGCGACCTTCGCCGAGGTGCCGGCCGTCACACCGGAATCCACCGCGATGAGCAAAGAGCTGCGGCGCCGCGGATTCCGCTTCGTCGGCCCGACCACGATGTACGCCCTCATGCAGTCCTCCGGCATGGTCGACGACCACGTCGCCGGCTGCTGGCGCGCGTCGCACTGAGGCCGACCGGAGTCGCCGATTCCGCGTGTCGCCACTCCAGGCGGTAGGCTGTTCGATTGGAGCGTTCCGCTCCCAGCGTCGTCGAACGCACCGGCCCCTCTCTCGGGCCTTTGACCTTCACGGCGAACGGATGCGCCACCCGGCGCCTTCGCCCATTGCAGCCGCAGCATCGCGGCATCCCGAACCGCCGTGCGTGCCCGCGCGCCGGCAGGAGTATTCATGACGTCTCAGACTTTCGCCGACCTCGGCGTGCCCGCCCCCCTCATCGACGTTCTCGCCGCCCAGGGCAAGAACGAGCCCTTCCCGATCCAGGCCGACACCCTGCCCGACACGCTCGCCGGGCGCGACGTGCTCGGCCGCGGCAAGACCGGCTCGGGCAAGACCCTCGCCTTCGCGCTGCCCCTCGTCGCCCGCCTCGCGGCCACGAGCGATCGCCGTCGCGGACGTCGCCCCCGCGCTCTCGTGCTGGCGCCCACCCGCGAGCTCGCGAACCAGATCGACGAGGTCATCAAGCCCCTCGCCGCCGCCTTCGACCTGACCACGACCACCGTGTACGGCGGCGTGAACCAGAAGCGCCAGGTCGACGCTCTCGCCGCCGGCGTCGACATCCTCGTCGCCTGCCCCGGCCGCCTCGAGGACCTCATCGGTCAGGGCTTCGCCAACCTGGGCGACATCGAGATCACCGTGCTCGACGAGGCCGACCACATGGCCGACCTCGGCTTCCTGCCCGGCGTGACCCGTCTGCTCTCGCGCACGCCCGCCGACGGCCAGCGCCTGCTGTTCTCGGCCACGCTCGACAACGGGGTCGACAAGCTCGTCAAGCGATTCCTGCGCAACGAGGTGCTGCACTCCGTCGACGAGGCCCACTCGCACGTCGCCGCGATGACCCACCACGTCTTCGCGCCGGCCGACACCGAGGCGAAGAACCGCCTCGTGCAGACCCTCGCCTCGGGTACCGCCCGCCGCATCCTGTTCATGCGCACCAAGCACCAGGCCAAGAAGCTCGCCAAGGCGCTGACCGCGGCAGGCATCCCCTCGGTCGACCTGCACGGCAACCTGTCGCAGCCGGCACGCGACCGCAACCTCGCCGCCTTCGGCGACGGCCGCGCCCGGGTGCTCGTCGCCACCGACGTCGCCGCCCGTGGCGTGCACGTCGACGGCGTCGAGCTGGTCGTGCACGTCGACCCGCCCGTCGAGCACAAGGCGTACCTGCACCGCTCGGGCCGCACCGCCCGCGCCGGTTCCGCCGGTGACGTCGTGACGATCATGCTCCCCGAGCAGCGTCGCGACACCCTCGACATCCTGCGCAAGGCCAAGATCTCGGCCACGCCTACGGTCGTGACCTCCACCTCGCCCGAGGTCGTCGCGCTCGTCGGCGAGGTCGCCGAGTGGGTCAAGCCCGAGCCCGTCGTCGCCCCGCAGCAGCAGGGTGGCGGACGCTCGCAGGGCGCCAACGCCCAGCGCAAGCGCGCCGCTCGCGGCGAGGGCCAGCAGTCGTCGGGCCGCGGTGGCGCCCAGGGTGCCGGCGGCGGCGGTCGTCGTCGCAGCGCCGGCGCCCCGGCGGCCGACGCCGCATCGGGCGCACGCGCTCCCCAGGGCGGTCGTGGCGGTCAGCGTTCCGGTGCGGGCCGTGGCCAGGGCGCAGGCGGCGCACAGCGCGCCGGTGCCGGCGCCGCACGTCCGCAGGGCGCGGGCCGCTCGGCATCCGGCGCCCCCACGACCGGCATGGTCGTCGGCTCCCGCTCGCCGCGCACCAACCGTCGCGCGCAGGGCTGACCTCTCCTCGATCGACGCCCCCGCAGCTCCGGCTGTGGGGGCGTCGTCGTCTCCACCGGCCGTGGTCGTTCGGGGCCGGCGTGCGGGGAGCCTCGCGGATGTCGGGGGTCTGCGCCACACTGGGGGCGGCCCACCCGGGGCCGATCCTCGAAGGAGCGCCGCATGAGCGACCCCGTCCCCGATGCGCACGACGTCATCCGCGTGCGCGGCGCGCGCGAGAACAACCTGAAGGGCGTCGACCTCGACGTTCCCAAGCGTCGGCTCACGGTGTTCACCGGGGTGAGCGGCTCGGGCAAATCATCGCTCGTCTTCGGGACGATCGCCGCCGAGTCGCAGCGGCTCATCAACGAGACCTACCCCACGTTCGTGCAGCAGTTCATGGGTCAGCTCTCGCGGCCCGACGTCGACGCGCTCGAGAACCTCAGCGCGACCATCCGCGTCGACCAAGAGCGCATGACCGCCAACGCCCGCTCGACGGTGGGCACCGCCACCGACGTGCACGCCATGCTGCGCATGCTCTTCAGCCGCCTGGGGCAGCCGCACGTCGGGTCGTCGCAGGCGTTCTCGTTCAACGTCCCGTCGATCTCGGGCGCGGGGGCCGTGACCGTCGCCCGGGGCGCCCGCAAGGGCCAGAAAGAGCGACGCTCGTTCGAGATCACCGGGGGCATGTGCCCCGAGTGCGAGGGGCTCGGCAAGGTCAGCGACATCGACCTCGACCAGCTCGTCGACAAGACGCTGTCGCTGAACGCGGGCGCCATCCTCGTTCCGGGATACACCGCCGACGGCTGGATGGTGCGCGTGTTCAGCGAGTCGGGGTTCGTCGACGCCGACACCCCGATCGAGCAGTACTCGGCGCAGGAACGTCACGACTTCTTCTACAAAGAGCAGACCAAGGTCCGCATCGCGAACACCAACATGACCTACGAGGGACTCGTTCCCAAGATCACGAAGAGCATGCTGCAGAAAGACCGCGACGCCCTGCAGCCGCACGTGCGGGCCTTCGTCGATCGCGCCGTCACCTTCGTCGCGTGCCCGGCGTGTGCGGGAACACGGCTGAACGACGGCGCCCGCTCCTCGCGCATCGGCGACGTGAACATCGCCGATGCCGCCGCCATGCAGATCACCGACCTCGCGGCCTGGGTGCGGACGATCGACGACTCCTCCGTGGCGCCCCTCGTCGAGGGGCTGGGCGACACCCTCGACGCCTTCGTGCGCATCGGTCTGGGTTACCTGTCGCTCGATCGCGCGAGCGGCACGCTCTCGGGTGGCGAGGCCCAGCGCACCAAGATGATCCGGCATCTCGGCTCGAGCCTCAGCGACATCACCTACGTCTTCGACGAGCCCACGGCGGGACTCCACCCCCACGACATCCAGCGCATGAACGAGACCCTCCTGCAACTGCGCGACAAGGGCAACACGGTGCTCGTCGTCGAGCACAAGCCCGAGGTCATCGACATCGCCGACCACGTCGTCGATCTGGGCCCGCGCGCCGGGCGCGACGGGGGCCGGGTGCAGTACGAGGGCGACGTCGCGGGGCTCCGTTCCTCCGACACCCTGACCGGCCGGTTCCTCGACCACCGCGCGCGGCTGAAGCCCGCGGTGCGCGCGGCGACCGGCGCCCTGCCCATCCGCGGAGCCGTCGACCACAACCTGCGGGGCGTCGACGTCGATGTGCCCCGCGGCGTCCTGACGGTCGTGACCGGGGTCGCGGGGTCGGGCAAGTCCTCGCTCATCCACGGCCACCTGCCGTCGTTCGACGACGTCGTGGTGGTCGACCAATCGGCGATCAAGGGCTCGCGCCGCAGCAGCCCGGCGACCTACACGGGCATCCTCGACGCGGTGCGCGCGGCGTTCGCCAAGGCGAACGGTGTGAAGCCGGCGCTCTTCAGCGCCAACTCCGAGGGCGCATGCGTCGCCTGCAAGGGCCTGGGAGTCATCGTGACCGAGCTCGGGTTCCAATCGACCGTCGAGACCGTGTGCGAACTGTGCGGGGGAACGGGCTTCTCCGACGCCGTGCTCGAGTACACCCTCGACGGCAAGAACATCGCCGAGGTGCTGGCGCTGTCGGTCGCCGAGGCGGCGGAGTTCCTCGTCACCGGACCGGCCGTCGCGGTCCTTGCTCGTCTGAACGACGTCGGCCTCGGGTACCTGACGCTCGGTCAGGCCCTCAACACGCTCTCGGGCGGTGAACGTCAGCGTCTCAAGCTGGCGATCTCGATGGCCAAGTCGGGGGCCGTCTACGTGCTCGACGAGCCCACGACGGGCCTGCACCTGGCCGATGTCGACACTCTGCTCGGGCTGCTCGACCACCTCGTCGACGCCGGCAACACGGTCGTCGTCATCGAGCACCACCAGGCCGTGATGGCGCACGCCGACTGGATCATCGACCTGGGACCGGGCGCCGGTCACGACGGCGGCACCGTGGTGTTCGAGGGCACGCCGGCCGACCTGGTCACTGCCCGCTCGACGCTCACGGGCGAGTATCTGGCGCGGTACGTCGGGGAGTGACGCGCGGGCCCACGTCGACCGAACGCGAGTCGTGAGGCTCCGCCCGGCGGGCGGGACCGCGCGCGAACGGATGCGATGCGCTGCCCGCGTCGGACAGACGCGGGGCGCCGACCGCGTCAGGCGGGTGCGGTGAGCGACGCGTCGTGCAGGTGACGGTCGCCGTGCGGCAGCACCTTCACCATCACTCCGCGGCGGCGCAGGTCGGCGACCGCGCGCGTCTCGTCTTCGCGCGTGAGACCGAGAGCGTGGACGCTCGCGACCACGAGCACGTCGCCGTGCGTGAGGGTTCCGAAGAATCGGTCCAGCCGCTTCGCCCACCCCTCGAGCGTTTCGGGCGCGGGGTGGCGGAATCCCTCGATCGGCACACCGAAGCGCGTGAGATCGTCGCGCTGCTGCACCACCGTCGGCATGTCGGGGCGCGAGACGACCAGCCCCACCAGGCGTGAGCCCGCGGGGCGGGCACGCCACCAGTCACGGTCGCTCTGCAGCTCGGTGAAGCACTTCGGGCACTCGGCCGCGGCGTGCACGAGGGGCACGGGGCTGGTCCCGGCGGCATCCGCAGATGACGGCATCGTCGGGATCGGATCGCTCATGGAAACCTCCGTCACCATTGTGCCGTACGCCGCGAGGAATCAGTCAGCTCGCCCCGGCGCACTCTCGTGTCGGTGTCCGGTTCTTGCGGGAAACGGCCGCCCGGATGCCCTCCGTCCAGCCATCGGGGGACAGGCCTCGCCGTGCCGGACGCACCGCGGGCCCGTCGCGATGCGCGCGACGGGCCCGGGAGCGGTCGGCTCAGTGGGCCGAGTAGCCGCCGTCGACCAGGTGGTAGCTGCCCGAGATGAACGAGGCGGCGTCGCTCAGCAGGAACAGCGTCAGCGCGGCCACTTCGGCGTCGGTGCCCAGGCGACCCGTCGCGTGCTCGTTCTCGAGGTGGGTGAGGGCCTCGGGCGACAGGCTCGAGCGCACGAGCGGGGTGTCGATGAACCCGGGGCCGACGGCGTTGGTGCGCACGCCCTGCGCGGTGTACTCGAGCGCGGCGACCTTCGTCAGGCCGACCAGGGCGTGCTTGCTGGCGACATACGCCGCGTTCTGGGCGATGCCGACCGATCCGAGGACGGAGGCCATGTTCACGATGGCGCCGCCACCGGCCCCGACGATCGCGGGCAGCTGGAACCGGAGGCCGTAGAAGACGCCGTCGAGGTCGACCGCGCGCACGCGGTCCCACGCCTCGATGTCGTAGTCGCCGATGTTCTGCGGGGCGGCGCCGATGCCGGCGTTGTTCACCGCCAGGTGAAGGGCGCCGAACGTCTCCTTCGCGAAGGCGACGGCGGCTTCGGAGTCCTGCCACTTCGCCGTGTTCTGGGCGAAGGCGGCAGCCGATCCGCCCGCGTCGGTGATCTGCGCGACGACGGCGTCAGCCGCCTCGCGGTTGATGTCGGTGACCACGACCGAGGCGCCTTCTTCGGCGAGTTCCCGCGCGATCTCCGCGCCGATGCCGCTGCCCCCACCGGTGACGAGTGCGACTTTGCCGGTGAACCTGCTCATGAACGAACTTCTCTCCCGCCGTCGAGTCACCACGGCTTTCGCGGTGACCGCAGGCGCGTGGGGGAGAACCCACCAGCCGTCGCGCCTATTCCAGCTCCCACCCCCCGCGCGAGTCGCCAAGATTTGTCCCTTCCGTGCCCCCGAGAGCGACAAATCCTGGCGACTCGCGCGGGGGCTGGGGGCAGGGATCAGTCGTCGGTGCCGTCGTCGATGCGCAGCTCCAGGCTCAGCTGGTCGGCGTCGAGCTCGGCCAGGGCGTGGCGCAGGGCGGCGGTGCTGTACCGGCCGTCACGGCTGAGGCGGTCGAGTCGTCGGCGCATGGCATCCAGCGACGCCAGGCGCAGCTCCAGCAGGTCGCGCACCCGGCTGGTCGCCTCGTCGTCGGGCGGCCGGGTGAGCCGCGCTCCGGCGCGTTCGACCATCTCGGCGGGGAAGGTGCCGCCGTCGCGTCGGGTGAGGGTTCCCGACTGCACGGCGGCGATCGCGGCGTCGCGCAGCTCGGCGTCGAGCGCGCGCTGCTCCTCCCGTGACGGTCCCTGGCCGCCTTCCCCGGCCAGCCCGACCGTCCGCACCACCGCGGGCAGCGTGATGCCCTGCAGCACCAGGCTGAAGAGCGCGACCAGGAAGGCCACGAAGATCAGCAGCGGTCGCTGAGTCGTGTCTTCGGGCAGCGTCTGGGCGGCGGCCAGCGTGACGACCCCGCGCATGCCCGCCCACACGATCACCGTGCCGTGCCGCGCGCCCAGGGGCGTGTCGCGGTAGTAGTCGAGGTCGGCCATGGTGCGCGAGATGCGCGTGCGCATCCAGCCGATGCGCCGCGCGGCACGCGCCGGGTCGTCGGCTCGACCCTGCGTGTCGAGCTCACCCGCGTGGTACGCCTCTTCGAAGTCGTCGAGGCGCTGTTGCGCGTCCTCGACGCGGTCCTGGTGACGCCAGAGGCCGTGACTGCGGCGGCCCTGCACCCAGACGAGACCCGACACGTACAGGCCGCGCACGACGAGAGCGATGCCGAGGGCCGACAGGGCGAGCCAGGTGCCGTGCCACAGGCCCTCGTGCTCGCGCAGGTTGCTGGTGACGATGTCTTTCAGCTCGAGCCCGAACACCAGGAAGACGCCGCCCTCGAGGATCAGCTCGATCGTGCGCCAGTTCAGTCGGTCGCTCATGCGCTGCTCGGGGGTGAACCGCCGGGCGGCGCCCTGGCCCGTGACGATGCCGGCGACCACCGCGGCCACCAGACCGGAGCCACCGAGGTGCTCGGTGGGCAGGTACGCGATGAACGGGATGGCGAAGCTCAGCGCGGTGTTGGCGGCGGAGTTGGTGACGCGCTCGCGCACGCGCAGGTTCACCCAGCCGACGACGGCGCCGAGCACCAGGGCGAGCACGACGGCCCACGCGAAGTTGGCGAGGGCGTCGGCGAACGCGAACCCGGATGCCACGGCGGCCACCGCCGTGCGCAGGAGCACCAGGGCGGTGGCGTCGTTGAGCAGACTCTCGCCCTCGAGCATGGTGACCACGCGGGGCGAGATGCCGAGGCGCTTGGCGATGGAGGTCGCCACGGCGTCGGTGGGACTGAGGATCGCTCCGAGCGCGATGCCCAGAGCGAGGCCGAGCCCGGGGACCACCGCCCAGAAGAACAGCCCCAGAACGATCGAGCTGAAGACGACGAGCAGCACCGACAGCCCGGCGATCGGGGCGAAGTCGCGGCGGAACTCGATGGCGGGTAGTTGCACCGCGGCCGAGTACAGCAGGGGTGGGAGCACCCCGATCAGGATCACCTCGGGGTCGACCGCGAAGGCGGGGACGAACGGCAGCAGGCTCACGGCCGCGCCGATGGCGAGCAGCACGAGCGGGCCCGCGACGTTGAAGCGGGGAGCGATGACCGTCACCAGCGCGACGACCACGACGCCCGCGACGATGGCGAGGAGGGGATCGATCACCGTCCGAGGCTATCCCTCGCGAGCGTCCGAGTCCCGGCCGGGAACCGGCGAAAGCCCGATGCGGAGCCTTCTCACCCCTCGCGGGCGACGGCGGCGGCGACCGCACGCATACCGGCGAGGGTCTCGGCGAAGCTCGTCGACAGGGGCGACAGTCCGATGCGCAGCCCGTGCGGGTCGCGGTAGTCGGGGATGACGTCGTCGGCCCAGAGCCGTGCGGTCACGGCGCGCATCGACGGGTGCGAGAGCGTGAGGTGGCCGCCGCGCTCGGCGGGGTCGCGGGGCGAGGCGAGCCGCACACCCAGCGGACTCAGGATGCCGTCGGCCACGCGCAGCGCGAATTCGGTGAGGGCGACGGACTTGGCGCGCACCGCCGCGATGCCGGCCTGCTCGAGAAGATCGAGGGTGTCCTGCAGGGCGATCATCGCCAGCACCGGAGGCGTCCCCGACAGGAACCGACGCATGCCGTCGGCGGGGCGGTAGAGCGGCCCCATCGAGAAGACGTCGGCCGCTCCCATCCACCCCTGGACCGGCTGGGTGAGCGTCGACTGGTGCCGGGCGGCGACGTAGGCGAACGCCGGAGACCCCGGCCCGCCGTTCAGGTACTTGTACGTGCAGCCCACGGCGAGGTCCGCGCCCCAGGCGTCGAGCTCCACCGGCACGGAACCCGCCGAGTGGCAGAGGTCCCACAGCACGAGGGCGCCGGCGTCGTGGGCGATCGCGGTGAGACCGGCACCGTCGGCGAGGAACCCGGAACGGTACGACACGTGGCTCAGCAGCACCACGGCCGTGCGCGGGCCCACGACGGCGCGGAGCAGGTCGGCATCCACTCCCCGGGCCGTGTCGACCTCGACCCACACCACCCGGGCACCCCGTTCGGCGGCGATCCCCTCGACGAGGTAGCGATCGGTGGGGAAGTCGTCGCGCCCCACGACGATCTCGACGCGGTTCGCGTCGGCGGTCATCTGCGCGTCGAGGGCGGCGCGCAGCAACTTGTAGAGCAGCACGGTGGTGGAATCGCCGATCACCGTCTGGCCGCCCGCCGAGCCCAGGGTCGACGCGCCGATCCGGTCGCCGATGACGAAGGGCAGCTCCATCCACGCCTCGTCCCACCCGCGGATGAGGCGACCGCCCCACTCGTCGGTCACGAACCGCGCGAGTCGGTCGGCGGTGGCGCGGGGCGGTCGTCCGAGCGAGTTGCCGTCGAAGTAGACCAGCGAGCTCTCGGCGCCGACGAAGGCGTCTCGATGCGCCGCGAGGGGATCGGCGGCGTCGAGGGCGGTGGCTTCGGCGTCGAGGGCGGAATCAGTCGGCACGGGGGAGCTCCTCGGTGGGGACGACCGTTCCGCGACTGAGCCAGGTCGGCACGTCGTCGGGGTCGGTGGGGGCGGGACCGGCGACGAACGTCGACACGGCCTCATCGGGGACGGTGGCGGGCCACGGGTCGGCGAGAGCGGCGATCAGCGCGTCACCGCGCACGCCGGCCTCGTGCAGGGCGAGGAGCTCGCGGCGATTGAGACCGACCGGCAACGGGCCGTTGCCGAGGTCGGTGCCGTACAGCACGCGTCCGCCACGGGCGGCGAAGGCGCGAAGATTGGCGACCGCGTGCTCTCGCTCGGCCCCGCGATGGATGTCGAGGGTCGAGATCCACGCCTGTCCCGCCGTGACGGCGCGCGAGACCAGACGGCGCGAGACGCGGGTATCGAAGGGGGTGTGCGCCAGGGCCGACACGCCGGCCTCGACCGCCCGCTCGACCTGTCCCGCACCCTGCGCGTGGGCGACGACGGCGAGACCGCGTTCGGCGGCGGCCACGATGACGGCGGCGAGCACGTCGTCGCTCACCACCGGTCCCGCGTCGGCGTGCAGGGCGATCTTGATCACCGACGCACCGGCGTCCGCCTGCTCGTCGACCGCCGTGCGTGCGCCCCCGACGACTCCCGGATGCAGAGAGGCGTCCCAGACGTCGCGCACGATTGCATCCGGAGCCCATCCCCGGCCACGCGGATACCCGCCGGGCGCTGTCAGGAAGGCTCCCGCGTAGGCGACGCGGGGCAGGCCCGTCGTGCGACGGGCGAGGGCCACCGGATCGCCGCCGAGGTCGACGACCCCGGCGATGCCGCGCGCCGCCAACCCCTCCGGGTCGATCAGGTGCAGATGCACGTGGTGATCGACGAAGGCGGGAAGCGCCGTGCCGGCGACGCCGGTGAGCGCGCGGCGGGTGGGACGCGCGGTGGCGAGGGTCATGCCGACCCGGTCAGATCAGCGACAGCTCGCGGAGCTTGGCCTCGACGTCGGCGTTCGAGGGCTCGACGTGGTGGCTGGAGTCGGGGTACAGCACCACCGGGATGCTCGTACGCCCGGAGATCTCTTTCGCGACGTCGGCCGCGGCCGGGTCGGCCACGAGGTCGACGTACTCGTACGCGACGCCGAGCTCGTCGAGCTGCTTCTTGGTGCGGATGCAGTCACGGCACCAGTCGGCGCCGAACATACGGATGGGAGCTTCGCTGGACATGCTTCCAGCGTACGCCGCCGCACGGCGACGAGCGCCGATCGGATCAGGCCGTCAGTTCGTCTTCGAGCGGCTCGACGGCCCGCACCGCCTTGCCCACGCGGCTCTTCTTGGGCGCGTAGACGACGAGGGCGTGGAAGACGAAGCGCACCACGAATGCCGCGACCAGCGTGAGGGCGGCCGCGATGACGCTGGGCATGTGCGCGCGCTCGACGAGGATCGCGATGACGGGGATGCGCACGATCGCCTCGACGCCGTTGAACGCGAACGACTTGACGAACCGGTGGCGCATGAGCCCCGACTCGGCTCGCATGTCGGCGAACACGAGGTATTCGAGCGCGAGGAAGTTGGCGACGATGGTGATGACGCTGGCGATGACCGCGGCGAGGATGTATTCGACGTGTACGGCCACCAGGGCCCACATGATCGCGAGGTTGGCCACCGCGCCGATGCCGCCGACCAGGGCGAACGCCGACATGCGGCCGAAGCGCAGCATGGTCAGCTGCGTGAGGAAGCGCATTCCCTGGCTGAACGAGGCCTTGGATTCACCGGCGAAGCGCGGCGCGAAGGAGAACGGGACCTCGGCCACGCGCATCTGCTTGCGGGCGAGGATCTCGAGCAGGATCTTGAAGCCGCGTGGGTGCAGTTCTTCGAGGTCGAGCGAGCGACGGTCGATGAGGAAGAAGCCCGTCATGGGGTCGGAGCAGTTGTGCAGCTTCTTCGGGAACATCGACTTGGTCAGCAGGGTCGACGCGCGCGAGACCGTGGTGCGCACCGCGTTGGCGAGCCCGTCGGAGGTGCCGCCCGCGATGTAGCGCGAGGCCACGACCACGTCGGCGTCGCCGACCTCGACCCGGTCGAGGAGTTCGGCGATGACCTCGGGCGGGTGCTGCAGGTCGCCGTCCATGACGACGCAGTAGTCCGCCGCAGCGGCCCGGATGCCGTCGACGACGGCGCCGCCGAGGCCTCCGACGGGGTCGTCGCGGTGGATGAGGCGCACCGGGACGTGCGCGGCGGCGGCGACGGCGCGGATGATGTCGGGGGTGTCGTCGGTCGAATCGTCGACGAAGATGATCTCGACGTCGCGACCGAGGAGCGCCTGCGTCGTACGACGGACGAGTTCGGCGACGTTCGGACCCTCATTGAAGGTCGGAACGATGACGGAAAGGTCCATAGGTGCTCGCGTTTTCTCGGTGAGACAGAAGTACACAGCGTAGACCGGCCGACGCGTGCTCAATTGGGCATTGTGGCCGAGTTACCTGGGAGACTGCGGATGCCCACCCCTGCGAAGCACGGGAATCCCCTCGGAAACGTCGGGAATCGGCATCCTGATCAGCCGATGTACCCCTTCAGGTCATCGACGGTCATTCCGTAGTTCATCCGGACGACCGGCAGGGCGAGCTTGTCGGTGCCGATGCGCACGTACCCCTGCTCGACGGTGCGCCCCATCTCGAAGCCGGCCTTGCGCACCGCCTCTTTCGTCGTGTCGTTGTAGTGACCGAACGGGTAGGCGACCACTTCTTTCGCGCCCAGGATTTCGGCGGACTTCTCGAGGTCTGCGGCGATCGTGTCGACGTCGTCGTTGACCATGCGGCCCTTGCCGTTGGCCCCGGCGCGGTGCAGGTCGTGGGTGTGCGAGCGCTGCAGCACGAACTGGTTCGGGGTGGGCTCGGTGCGCGAAGAGGTGATGACGAACGAGGTCGTGAGCAGGTTGCGCCCGTCGACGATCGGTGCGGCGAGCTCGAGCCAGGAGCTGTCGGCGTCGTCGTCGGTGATGATGACGGAGTGCTTCGGCAGGTACAGGGCGCCGTCGATGAACGCGCTCAGCTCGTCCCACGTGGGCAGGTAGAAGCCGGACTGCTGGATGTACGCCATCTGCGCGTCGAAGTCGCCGACGTAGGCGTAGTTCAGACGCAGCCAGGTGTCTTCGCCCTGCGGGTTCCGCGTGAACTGGTGGTACATCAGGATCGGGATGCCGGCGGCCTCGGCCGTGTTCGCCTCGGGGGAGGTCCACCCGGCGTGCAGCGTGCGCTCGCGATCGGTGCACGACACCAGGTCGGCGCCGTTCAGTCGCGCGGAGAGGTTCAGTGCGGCGGCGTCGGTGGCCGCGGCGTACCACCCGGCGAACACTCGACCGGCGGTCCGGGGGATCGGCAGGCCCTGGTACCGGTTGCCCTCGGTCTGCAGCACGGGGGCGATCTCGATGCCTTCTCCCTCGTACGACACCGCGCAGGCTCTCGCGTCGGTCGAGGTGGCGAGCAGCTGCTGGGCGGCGCTCAGCGCCGGCGGGGTCGGCGTCGGGGTGCTCGTGGGGGTCTCGACCACGGCGGTCTCGTCGGCGACGGGTGGGGCGGCGGGCCCGCGGGTCAGAGCGAGAGCGGTGACGCCGGCGGCGATGACCGCGACCGCGACGGCGGCGACGAGCGTGCGGCGGGCACGGACGCGTCTCGAGGAGCGGCGACGGTGCTGGGCTCGGGTGGTGGTCATGGTGCCTCGGGCTCGGGTGGCGATTCGCGCCGATCCTATCGGGACGGTTCACGGCGCCGATGAACGGTTTCGACGGGCGCGAGGACGGGTGCGAGGGCGGGCGCGAGGACTCGCGCGACAATGGGGGCATGATCCGCATAGGCATCGTCGGCACCAGCACCATCTCCGAGCGTCTCGCCGGGGCGGTGGCGGAGGTCGAGGGTATCGAGGTCTCGCGCGTCGCCTCGCGCGACCCCCGACGCGCGCGGGAGTTCGCCGACGCGGTCGGCGCGCCCGGGACCGCCGTCGGCCTCGACGACCTGCTCGCGGCCGCCGACGTCGACGCCGTCTACCTCGCGAGCCCCAACGCGCTGCACGCGGAACAGGTGCGGACGGCGGTGGATGCCGGCATCCCGGTGCTCGTCGAGAAGCCGGCCGTGCTGACGGCAGCGGACTGGGATGCCGCGGTCGCGCACGCCCGTTCCCGCGGCGTCGTGCTGCTCGAGGCGATGCGCACGGCGTACGACCCGGGGCTGGCCGCCGTGCGCGACGCCCTGCCGCGGCTGGGGACCCTCCGCCGCGTCTCGCTGCGCTACGAGAAGCGCTCCGCGCGGTACGACCACGTGCTCGCCGGGGAGCAGACGAACATCTTCGATCCCGCGCTCGGGGGCAGCGCCCTGCGCGACCTGGGCGTGTACCCGCTGCACGCCCTCGTGCGGCTTCTCGGGGCGCCGCGGAGCATTCACGGCGTGCGCGTCGGCATCGCTTCGGGCACCGACGGGCTGGGCAGCGCGCTCGCCGCCTACGACGGGTTCGTCGCCGACGTCGCCTGGTCGAAGATCACCGACACGGCACTGCCCAGCGAGATCCAGGGCGAGACGGCCTCGCTCTCGATCGATGCGATCGACGCCCCGAGACGCCTGACGATCACGCCCCGCGACGCCGAGCCGCAGGTCATCGACGTCGTAGCTGCCGCCAACCCGATGGTGGCCGAGGTGGAGCGCTTCCGCGACGCGGTGCTCGGCGCCGACGTCTCCGCGGATCAGGACCTCACCGCCCTCACCCTGCGTCTGGTCGACGACCTGCTGCGGGTGCCGCTGACGTAACGGTTCACCCGGTGTTTCCCCCGGGGCGAGAGGATCCGGCCATGCAACGACCGGGACGCGTGAGCGAGGTGTTCCTCGCCTTCCTGCGCCTGGGGCTGACCTCGTTCGGCGGGCCGGTCGCCCACCTCGGGTACTTCCGCGACGATCTCGTCGCGCGGCGGCGGTGGATGGACGACCGCGCCTACGCCGACCTCGTGGCGCTCTGCCAGTTCCTCCCGGGGCCGGCGTCGAGCCAGGTGGGCTTTGCGATGGGTCTGCAGCGCGCCGGGATGCTCGGCGCGCTCGCCGCGTTCGTGGCCTTCACGCTGCCCTCGGCCGTGATCCTGGTCGTCTTCGCCGCGGGCGCGTCACTCGTGGGCGGTCCCGTCGGCGACGGCGTGCTCTCGGGGCTGAAGATCATCGCGGTCGCCATCGTCGCCCACGCGGTGTGGGGCATGGCGCGCACCCTGACCCCCGACGCCCGCCGCGCGGGCATCGCCGTCATCGCCCTGGCGGTGGCTCTCATCGCGCCCGGCGCACTCGGGCAGATCGGCGCGCTGGTCATCGGGGTCATCGTGGGCCTGTGGCTGCTGCGCGGTGTCGCCGAGCCGCCCGCGGCCGCTCTCGCGCCGTTCGGTGTGTCGCGCCGGGTGGCGGTCGTCTGCCTCGTGCTCGCCGCCGCCGGCCTGGTCGGGCTTCCGATACTGGTCGCGGTGACGGGCTCGGGCACCGTCGCGCTCGCCGACGCGTTCTTCCGCTCCGGGGCGCTCGTGTTCGGCGGCGGCCACGTGGTGCTGCCCCTTCTGCAGGCCGCGGTCGTCGAGACCGGCTGGGTGTCGCCCGAGGTCTTCCTCACCGGGTACGGCGCCGCGCAGGCCGTGCCCGGCCCGCTGTTCACCTTCGCCGCCTACCTGGGCGCCGTGTCGGACGTCGGACCGGGCGGTGTCGCGGGAGCCGCGATCGCGCTGCTCGCGATCTTCGTGCCCGGTTTCCTCGTGCTCGTGGGGGTACTGCCCTTCTGGGACGCCCTGCGGGGGAGACCCCGCGTCCGCGCGGCGATGCGCGGGGCGAATGCGGCGGTCGTCGGCATTCTGGCCGCGGCGCTCTACAGCCCCGTCTTCACTACCGCGGTGACCGGGCCCGGGCCGTTCGTCCTCGCGGCGCTCGGGTTCGTGCTGCTGACGGCGTTCCGGGCACCGGCCTGGGCCGTGGTGCTCGTCGGGGCCGCCGGGGGAGTGCTGCTCGGCGTCATCGGGTGACAGGGTCATCGTCCGCTGTCAGGATGAACGCACCGCACCTCGCCGTACCGTTGTCGGCCGTACCGTTTTCGAAGGAGAGAACCGTGTACCAGAGCCCCTTCCCGCGCATCGACATCCCCGACCAGAGCATCTACGACTACCTGTTCGGCTCGCTCGCCGACGACGATCTCGATCGCGTCGCCCTGATCGACCCGGCCAGCGGCGCCGAGACGACCTACGGCGGACTCCGCGCCCAGGTCGACGGGTTCGCCGGGGCTCTCGCCGCACGCGGGGTCGACACCGACACCGTCGTCGCCGTGCTCTGCCCGAACGTTCCGGCCTTCGCGACGGTGTTCCACGGCATCCTGAGACTCGGCGCCGTCGTCACCACGATCAACTCCCTCTACACCGCGCGCGAGATCGAGACGCAGCTGCGCGACGCGGCGGCGACCTGGCTCGTGACGGTGTCGCCGCTGCTGCCGCAGGCGCTCGCCGCCGCCCGGGCCGCGGGACTCGACGACGACCGCGTCATCGTGCTCGACGGCGCCGAGGGACACCTCGACCTGCGCTCCCTGCTGGGCGAGGGGCGCACGCCGCCCGAGGTGCGTTTCGACCCGTCGACGCACGTGGCCGTGCTGCCGTACTCGTCGGGGACGACCGGGGTGCCGAAGGGCGTGATGCTCTCGCACCGCAACCTCGTGGCCAACGTGCACCAGTGCCGGCCGGTGATCGAGATCTCGAGCGCCGACCGGGTGCTGGCGGTGCTGCCGTTCTTCCACATCTACGGCATGACGGTGCTGCTGAACCTCGCCCTGCGGCAGCGGGCGAGCCTGGTCACCATGCCGCGGTTCGACCTGACGGAGTTCCTGCGGTCGGTGCAGGATCAGCGGTGCACCTTCCTCTTCATCGCGCCGCCCATCGCGGTCGCGCTGGCCAAGCATCCCCTGGTCGACGAGTTCGACCTCTCGAGCGTGCACAGCGTGTTCTCGGGGGCGGCACCCCTCGACGGCGAGACCGCCGAGACCGCCGGGCGCCGCATCGGCGCGCGCTTCTTCCAGGGCTACGGCATGAGCGAGCTCAGTCCCGTGTCGCACGCGATCCCCGCCGGCGGCGACATGCCCGTGAGCTCGGTGGGCGTGCTGCTGCCGAACGTCGAGGCGAAGCTCGTCGACCCCGAGACGGGCGACGAACTCGAGATCCACGGCGACGACGGCCTGACGGCACCGGGCGAGATCTGGGTGCGCGGGCCGAACGTCATGCTCGGCTACCTGAACCGACCGGATGCCACAGCCGAGACCCTCGACGACGACGGGTTCCTGCACACCGGCGACATCGGCGTGCACCACGTCGACGGATACTTCACGATCGTCGACCGCCTCAAGGAGCTGATCAAGTACCACGGGTACCAGATCGCCCCCGCCGAGCTCGAGGCCCTGCTGCTCTCGCATCCGCAGATCCAGGATGCCGCGGTCATCGGCGTGCTCGACGACGACGAGCAGGAGATCCCCAAGGCGTTCGTGGTGGTCGGCCCCGACAGCGAGCTGACCGAGGACGACGTGAAGACGTTCGTCGCCGCGGAGGTCGCCCCGCACAAGAAGGTGCGGCGCGTGGAGTTCATCGACGTCATCCCCAAGTCGACGTCGGGCAAGATCCTGCGCAAAGACCTGCGGGCGCGCGAGCAGGCCTGACGACGACGAAGGGGCGGGGAGTCCGCGTGACTCCCCGCCCCTTCGTCGACTCACGCGCGTCAGGGTGCGATCAGCGCACCCGTCTGCGCGGCGGCCTCTTCGGCGCGCTTGTCTTCGTCGTCCTTGCCGCGGCGCTCATCGGCGGCTTCCTGCAGCGCCGACTTGGCACGCAGCGGCGGCGTGCGGAAGAACAGCGACAGCACGAACGCGAGCAGCACGACCGACATCGCGACCCAGTAGACCGTCGTCGACGACGAGTTGAACCCGACGAGGAACGGCTTGGTCAGTCGCGCATCGGCGCCCACCAGGAACGACGTGTCGTCGAGGGCGGCACCCCCGAGCGCGGAGGTGTCGCCGCCCGCCGCGAACTGGTCCTCCAGCGTGGTCGCCACCGTGTCGACGAACGCCGAGCGCTCGCCGGCATTCGAGAAGTCCAGGCTCACCGTTCCGTCGGTGCCGATCCGCGCGACCGGCACCTGCTGCTGGATCTGCGCCGACGCGGCCGAGAGGGCTTGCGAGACGGCGGTCTGCGTCGCCGCGGCCTGCGCCGAGGCGGGGATCTGCCCGGCGGCGACCTGAGCGGCGACCGCCTGGGTCGCGGCATCCGTCGCCTGTTGCACGCCCGCCTGCACCTGGGCGGTCGTGCCCGCGGTGACCTGCGAGAGGATCGGGCCGTAGATCGTCGACATGATCTTCTCGTTCGCCGGTGCCGACGACACCGTGGGGTCGAGGGCGGCGTCGAGCGCGTCGGTGAGGGTCGCGCGGTCCGAGAACGAGCCGATCACGTTCGTGGGCATGAGCGTGAACAGCAGCGACAGCAGCACGGCCGTGCCCAGCGTTCCACCGATCTGGCGGAAGAACGTCGACCCGCTCGTGGCCACGCCCATGTCGCGCACCCCGACCGAGTTCTGGCTCGCGATGGTGAGCGTCTGCATCAGCTGACCGAGGCCCAGGCCGATGACGAGCATGGCGATGGCCACGTGCCAGTAGGGGCTGTCGTACTTGAGGAACGTCAGCAGGAAGAAGCCGACCGACATGAGCAGCGTGCCGAGGATCGGAAACATGCGGTAGCGGCCGGTGCGGGCGATGAGCTGTCCGCTGACGATCGAGGCGACCATCAGGCCGAGGATCATCGGCAGCATCTCGAGGCCGCTCTGCGTGGGCGAGGAGCCCAGCACGAGCTGCAGGTACAGCGGCAGGGTCAGCATCGCACCGAACATGCCGAAGCCGACGAGCACGCCGATGACCGTCGCCATCGAGAAGGTGGGGGAGCGGAAGAGCTTCAGCGGAATGAGCGCGTCATCCTTCATCTTCGTCTCGGCGATGACGAAGGCCAGGATGCCGAGTGCTCCGATCACGTAGCAGGCGAGGGCGATGGGCGAGCCCCAGCCCCACTCGCGGCCCTGCTCGGCGACGAGCAGCAGGGGCACGAGGGCGACGATCACCGTGGTGGCGCCCCACCAGTCGATGCGCACCGACCCGCGCGGCTGCTTGGGGATGTGCAGGAACCGCCAGACGATGGCCAGCGCCATGATGCCGATCGGCACGTTGATGAGGAACACCCAGCGCCATCCGGTGATGAACAGGATCTCGCTGGCACCGGCGAACAGGCCGCCGACGAGCGGACCGATGACGCTCGAGATGCCGAACACGGCGAGGAAGTAGCCCTGGTACTTCGCGCGCTCGCGCGGGGCGAGGATGTCGCCCATGATCGCCAGGGGCATCGACATCAGGCCGCCGGCGCCCAGGCCCTGGATCGCGCGGAAGGCCGCCAGCTCGACCATCGAGGTCGAGAAGCTGGCGAGCACCGAGCCGATGATGAAGATCAGGATGGCGATCAGGAACAACGGACGGCGTCCGAAGATGTCGGAGAGCTTGCCGTAGATGGGCGTCGAGATCGTCGAGACGATCAGGTAGGCGGTGGTGACCCACGCCTGCAGGCTCAAGCCCTGCAGGTCGTCGCCGATCGTGCGGATCGAGGTGCCGACGACCGTCTGGTCGAGGGCGGAGAGGAACATTCCGGCCATGAGGCCGAAGATGACGAACATGATCATGCGGTGGGTCATGACCGTGTCGGTGCCGGCGGTGTGCGCGCGGCGATTGCGAGTGATGTCTGACATCGGGGCCTCATCGGGAAGGGTCGGCGGGCGGCTCGATCGAGCGGAGCCGGGCGCCAGGTGTTTGCTAAAAGTCAACAAATAGTAGCGCTGTCTGGCAGCCGCGAGGAACCACACCTGTCTGAGCCCGCCTGATGCGGCGATTGTGCGGGTCGGCGCGCCGGCCCAGCCAACCCGCAGTATCCGAGAGTCAGCGAGTGACCGGCCGGGTCGGGGCTGAGGTCTCAACCTTGTTCACATAGCCCTGGAGCGTCCCCGTCACACGGACACTCAGGCGACTGCCGACATGCGCCGCCTTTGGTACGAAGGTGGCGCTCGTTGCGCCGGCAATAGGCTGCGCGCCCGCGAACCATTGGTAGCGCAGTGCGGCCCCGGAAGTCCACGTCCCCGCCTTCGCTGTCAGCGTGCTACCAACTTTGGCTGCCCCGGAGATGGTGGGCGGGGCCGAGGTCAGAGTGGCCTTCGTGACCGGATTTGTCGCGGCGGAAGTTTTGGAGCTGGAGGAGTAGCCCGCCAGCGATCCCGTCACGCGGACCGTGATCTTCTTGCCCACGACCCCCGCGGTGGGAACGAAGGTTTTGGCATTCTCCCCAGCGATCACTGTGCCGTCGGCCGACCAGCTGTAGCGGAACGTCGTGCCCGCGGGCCAGGACGAGGGCGCGGCGGTGAGGATAGCCCCCACTTTCGCTGTACCCGTGACTTTCACGGACCCGGCGGAGATCGTCGGGGCTTTGGCGGTGACGGTGATGGTGGCGATGGTGCGGAATCCGCCGACGCCGTTGCCGAGTGAGTCTTTGAGGGGGAATAGGTCGATCGTCCAGGTCCCGGGGGCCTGGGGGCTTTGGCGGTGACGGTGATGGTGGCGATGGTGCGGAATCCGCCGACGCCGTTGCCGAGTGAGTCTTTGAGGGGGAATAGGTCGATCGTCCAGGTCCCGGGGGCCGCGGTGGCGGGGAAGGTGATGGTGCGTTTCCAGGTGCCGTTCGTGGCGGTGCCTGCGGCGAGGTCCATGCCCCCGAATCCCGCGCTTTGGTCGGTTTCGTTGCTGCTGGCGGAGATGGTGGGGGTGCTGACCCCGGAGGGGTCGCTGGCTTTGACCGTGACGGTGATGGTCTTATCGCCGGTGGAGGGGCTCACGGTCGTTTTNCTGCTGGCGGAGATGGTGGGGGTGCTGACCCCGGAGGGGTCGCTGGCTTTGACCGTGACGGTGATGGTCTTATCGCCGGTGGAGGGGCTCACGGTCGTTTTGTCGACGGACCCGCTGATAAAGATCGGACCCGTGGTGTCGGTGGGGGCTTTGGCGGTGACGGTGATGGTGGCGATGGTGCGGAATCCGCCGACGCCGTTGCCGAGTGAGTCTTTGAGGGGGAATAGGTCGATCGTCCAGGT